>JAFDWZ010000033.1 GCA_018268195.1 Bacteroidota bacterium
TGTATCAAGACAAAAGAACGTAAGAAAGAAGAACACGTACTCTTATCAGCGAAGTTGTACTTATAAAAATTAACTTACCCTGAAATAAACTAAAACCCAGCCTGCCCACCGGAGCTTCGTAATCACACAATCTTACGACCTGCCGAGGTTGATTAACTTTATTTTTGTATGCCATATCAACCTCAGCTATTAACAAATCTGTTGCAGACTTTGCAAAATCAAATCCGTTGCGGTACTTTTACCTATGCTTAAATAAGTTGTATGAAATCATTTTACGGACTTTTTCTTCTGACCTTTGTCACAACCTTTGCTTATAGTCAGACCAGAATTTCAGGAATTATTAAAGATGCTTCTTCCGGTGAAACCCTCATCGGTGCCACAGTAGTTATTAAAGGCACTACCGAGGGTTCGCCTACTGATATTAATGGAAAATTTTCTTTCGAAACAAACCGGAATTTCCCTCTTCAGTTGGTGGCCTCATTTGTGGGATATATAAATCAGGAATTAACGGTAAGCAATGAAACTCCTGTAGTCATCAGACTGAAGAAAAACGAAGTGTTACTGAAAGATGTAACCGTTACCGGAAGTCGTATTTCAGAGAAACAAAAGGAATCGCCCATTACGGTTGAAGCTATGGATTATATTGCCATAAAAGAAACACCGGCAGCGAGTTTTTACGAAGGACTAGGGCAGTTGAAAGGAGTGGACCTTACATCGGCAAGTCTTGGATTTAAAATTGTAAATACACGCGGATTTAACAGCAGCTCACCGGTACGCTCACTGCAGCTGATTGATGGAGTAGATAATCAGTCTCCCGGATTGAATTTTTCTCTTGGAAATTTTCTTGGAAGCAGTGAGTTGGATGTGCAAAAAGTGGATTTGATTGTTGGTGCAAGCTCTGCTTATTACGGACCTAATGCATTCAACGGAGTTATCAGCATGACCACACGAAGCCCTTTTGAGTCGCCCGGTTTGCAGTTTATGATTAAAATGGGAGACCGCAAACTGAATGAATATGCATTGCGCTTTGCTCAAGTATTTAAAAATAAAAAAGGTGAAGATAAGTTTGCATACAAACTAAACTTCTACCGCATGTCGGCACTCGACTGGAAGGCGGATAATTATGCTCCTACAGATGCTTCACGAAATACATCCTATAACCCGGGAGGCTACGATGCAGTAAATGTGTATGGCGATGAAGATATGAATGGCACCGACTATAATAAATATCCCGGTGCATATCCGGGGCTGATGTCTTTCAACCGTAAGGGTTACAAAGAAGAAGATTTGGTGGATTACAACAGCGACAATACCAAGGCCGGTATTGCTTTGCATTATATGTTGAATCCCAAAATTGAGGCTATTGTTGCATCTAATTACGGCACAGGTTCAACCATTTATCAGGGTGATAACAGATATGTACTCAAAAATATCAAGTTCCTTCAAAACCGTATCGAACTCAGGCAGAAAGACCGTTGGTTTATCCGCGCTTATTCAACTGAAGAAGATGCCGGGCAATCCTATGATGCCTATTTTACTGCTCTGTTGTTGCAGCGTTCAGCAAAGAGCGATGGCGACTGGAAAATTGACTACGAAAATTTCTGGAATGCCAACTACAGTCTTCCCAAACTCCGACAGCTTCCCGGATTTCCTCAACCTCCTGCATTCGGCCCGGCCTATGTGCAATGGCTTCAGGGCATCAACCCTTTTCTGATGACGAATTATTATGATTCGCTGCTATATTATCATCAGCAGGCACAAGCTTATGCAAGTGGAGCAGGTAATCCGCAAAATCAAAACCTGGCTTACTTTGAACCGGGAACTGCAAGGTTCGATTCGGCATTTCAGGCCATCACCTCACGCAAATCCTATTCACAGGGAGGCTCTCGCTTTTTTGATAAATCAAAACTGTATCATCTGCAAGGCGAATACAAATATCCAAACAAATGGGTTGATGTAGTTATTGGTGGCAATTACCGCATTTACAAACCTAATTCCGAAGGAACTATTTTTTCCGATACAAGTTATGTGTCGTATAGAATTTCAGGAAATGATACACTTGGATTGGATACCTTGCGCAAACGCATTTCAGTGGAGGAGTTTGGTTTTTATGCAGGTTTGGAAAAGAAAATATGGAAAGAAAAACTGAAACTCAATGTTACTTGCCGCCTCGATAAAAATCAGAATTTTAATTATCTGATATCACCGGCAGGTTCTGTGGTTTTTACTCCCAATCAGAATCACGTTTTAAGAGTATCTTTCTCATCAGCCATTCGCAACCCTACTTTAACCGACCAATATTTATTTTATCAGGTAGGTCGTGCAACACTTCTCGGAAATTTATACGGCTATCATGATTTACTCACTCCTGAGTCAGTAACCACTTTTTTCGATAGCAGCAAATCATCTTTCAGGTTTTTAAATTACTTTGATGTTGGGCCTGTAAAACCCGAAAAAGTAAAAACACTTGAAGCAGGTTATCGCGCTACTTTGTTTAATAAACTTTATGTAGATGTCAACGGCTATTATTCATGGTATCGCGATTTTATAGGTTATCAGATAGGTGTTGATGCCGATACCGTTTCTATTAACTCCTTCGGAGGTACAATTTATGATCTGGTGTTTAACCGCGCAGTGCGTGTTGCTTCCAATGCCAAAAAACAAGTAACTACACAGGGCGTTTCCATAGGCTTAAATTATTACATCGGAAAATATTATGCGCTTACCGGAAATTATTCATGGAATAAACTTAATAAAGCTGGAACGGATGATCCTTTGATTCCTGCATTCAATACACCTGAACATAAATTTAACTTGGGTGTGAATGGACGTGATATTTACGGATTTGGTTTCAACATCAATTACAAGTGGGTACAGGGATTCAAGTATGAAGGTTCACCGCAATTTACAGGAGAAATTCCTTCCTATGATATGGTAGATGCACAGATTAATTATCATCTCAAAGAAGCCGGTACTACCTTTAAACTGGGAGCAATGAATTTGCTTAACAACAAACATTACGAAATTTACGGAGGACCATTGGTGGGTCGTTTGGTTTATTTTTCAGTGTTGTTTGAAGTTGCTAAACTCTGAAAATATTTTCAGGAAATTTTTTGTAACACTTCCAGCATCAATGTTGCCGTTTTGTTTTTTAAACTTTCAACATCAGCTTCCGTCATACCTTTGGTGCTAATCGGTTCGCTCCATTCAGCAATAATTTTTCCCGGCATCAATGCTATAGGCGATTTAGGCGAAAGCAGTTTATCGGAATTTACAACAGTGAGCACGGCAAGGGGTGTTTGAGTGGCTATTGCCAGCCTGAAAGCTCCATCTTTAAATGGCATCAGAGGAGCATCGGTAATATTTCGTGTTCCTTCAGGACAAAGAAAAACAGAAATTCCTTCATCAATAGTTTTTTTCATCACTTCAATGCTGCGTTGACGGTCTTTTCTGTCGCTGCGCTTTACGGTGATGTATAATCTTCTGATAACATAGCCCAGAAGCGGAATACGTGCAAGCTCTTCTTTCGACAAAAACCTGAATGTATTGGAACAAGCTCTTGCAAACAGCGGTATGTCCAGCATTGATTTATGATTGGCAGCAAAAACATAACATTGCTCCGGATGGATGTAATGTGTGTTACGCACTTCGTAGCGGATAAAGAAACATCGGAACAGAAATAGTGCCCACAGCCTCGAGAGATTATGTGCATAACAGGCAGCATTCTTTTTGCCCGATAGTGTAAATATCAGGAAGTAAGCCGGAAAAACTATCAGTAATGAGAGTGAAAAAATGATTGTGGCATAGCAACCAAAAAGAACTTTGAGCACTTTCATAACAGTGGCAAAGAAGCAGTAAGATGAATCATAAAAATTATTTGCCAAAAATAAGGAAATTAACCCCTCATTGATGTACCTTTGCAGCCGTTTTTAAACAAGTACTATTCATGGGAAATATAGCTGAAATCCGCGCAAGACAAATTCTTGATTCAAGAGGAAATCCAACAATTGAAGTAGATGTATATACCGACAATGGTGTGGTAGGAAGAGCGGCCGTACCTTCAGGAGCTTCTACCGGTGTGCACGAAGCAGTAGAACTGCGCGACAACGACAAGAAAATGTATCTGGGTAAAAGTGTACTCAAAGCGGTGAATAATGTAAATACCATAATTAATAAGGAGCTTCACGGTTTTCCTGTTTTTGATCAGCGTGGTATTGACACTGTAATGATTAACCTTGACGGTACTGAAAATAAATCACACCTTGGTGCTAATGCCATTCTTGGAGTGTCGCTGGCTTCTGCCAAAGCTGCTGCCAATGAAATGGGATTCCCTCTTTATCGTTATGTAGGCGGAGTAAATGCGCATATATTGCCTGTGCCAATGATGAATATTCTCAACGGTGGCTCACATGCGGATAATAGCATAGATTTTCAGGAATTTATGATTATGCCTGTGGGTGCTGAAACTTTTTCTGATTCATTGCGCATGGGAGTAGAAGTTTTTCATCAACTTAAAAGTGTGTTGAAGTCTAAGAAATACTCTACCAATGTAGGTGACGAAGGAGGTTTCGCTCCTGATATTAAGTCCAATGAAGAAGCAATTCAAACAGTGTTGGAAGCAATAGAAAAGGCAGGTTACAAACCCGGTGATGATATTGCCATTGCTATGGATGCAGCTTCCTCTGAATTTTATGATGCAGAGAATAAAGTGTATCATTTTAAAAAATCAACAGGTGACAAACTTACACCTTCGCAAATGGTACAGTACTGGAAACAATGGGTAGATAAATATCCAATAGTAAGCATTGAAGATGGCCTTGCAGAAGATGACTGGGACGGTTGGAAGGAAATGACTACTGTATTAGGAAACAGAATTCAACTGGTAGGCGATGATTTGTTTGTTACCAATACCAAACGTTTATCCAGAGGAATAAAAGAAGGAATAGCAAATTCCATTTTGGTTAAAGTGAATCAGATAGGCACACTCACAGAAACCATCAATGCAGTGGAAATGGCAAAGAATAATAACTACACCTCGGTGATGAGCCATCGTTCAGGTGAAACGGAAGATTCAACCATTGCCGACCTTGCAGTTGCTTTGAATACAGGTCAAATTAAAACAGGTTCCGCCTCACGCTCCGACAGGATTGCAAAGTACAACCAACTGATAAGAATAGAGGAGATGCTTGGTGGCACCGCTGAGTTTCCCGGAAAAAAATTCAGAAACTTGATTTAATAGAGTAGAACGTATATTTTTAAAGCCTGAAAATTAATCTGAGATGGAAGAAGAAAAACAAATTGAAGAAGAAGAAGGTAAAGGGAAACGCATACGTGTAAGAAAAAGAATCAGGATAAAGAAGAAGAGCGACCCGAAAAAGAAAATGAAAAAAATATTCAGGATAATTGTTTGGATTCTTGTCATCATTTCATTTATAGCAACTATAGTAGTTTTATTCTCTGAATCAGATATTACCTACCAACAAACAAAAAAACAAAAGGTAAAAACTGAATTTTTTAATAAAGTGCCAATTTTTTTAAACCTTTAAACATTCAGCTCAATTTAACGTTACAATATAGATAATATACAACAAGTATGGATAATATAAAAGAAAAGTTTAAAGAGAAAGCATTGCCAATGTCTGCTGCCATAAAAGATGTCATCAAGACACATGGCAATTTTGTTTTAGGACAATATACAGTAGAGCAGGTTTATCAGGGTATGAAGGGCATGGTAGGTATGGTAACAGAAACCAGTAAGCTCGACCCCAATGAAGGCATTCGCTTTCGCGGTTATTCCATTCCCGAATTAAGAGAAAAACTTCCTGTTTCAAAGGAAGGTCCGGAACCCTTGCCTGAAGGAATTTTTTATTTGCTGCTCACCGGTGAAATGCCGCAGCTAAAAGACGTGATTGAGGTGAACAATGAGTGGATGAAACGTGCCACAGTACCCAAACATGTGTTTGATATGCTTGATATGCTTCCGGAGAAAACACATCCCATGACTCAGTTTTCAATGGCTATTATGGCTTTGCAAACCGAATCGGTTTTTGCTCGCAAGTATCGTGAAGGCATGAATAAAAAAGATTATTGGGACCCGATGTACGAAGATGTGATGAATCTTATTGCACGTCTTCCGAGAATTGCTGCTTACATCTATCGCTCCACTTACAAAGACGGAAAACACATTGAACCGGATCCGAAATTAGACTGGGCAGGAAACTTTGCACACATGCTCGGCTTCGAAGAACTTGACTTCCGTAAACTCATGCGGCTGTATCTTACTATACATGCCGATCATGAAGGCGGAAACGTTTCTGCTCATGCAACCCATCTTGTTGGAAGTGCATTAAGCGATCCTTATCTTTCGCTTGCAGCAGGAATGAACGGACTGGCAGGACCATTGCATGGTTTGGCTGCACAGGAAGTGGCCCGCTGGATAATTGAATTGAGAGATAAATATGACGGAGTACCTACGCGTGAACAGTTGACTGATTTTATCAAAGATACTTTGGCCAATGGAAAAGTAGTTCCCGGTTACGGTCATGCAGTACTGCGTAAAACCGATCCCCGTTATACAGCACAGCAAGATTTTGCCAAGAAATACATGGCCAATGACGAACTCTTTAAAATAGTTCAGTTATTGTATGAGGTAACACCTGAAATCCTGAAATCTACAGGTAAGATTAAAAACCCATGGCCAAACGTAGATGCTCACTCAGGTATTCTTCTCATGCACTATGGCCTGGTAGAATATGATTTTTATACTGTGTTGTTTGGTGTGTCACGTGCTATAGGCGTACTGACTTCACTTCTTTGGGACAGAGCTTTGGGCTCACCAATAGAGCGCCCAAGTTCAGTAACCACACAGTGGATTATGGATAAAATAAAATCAGGTGAAGAAGTGAAAGCTTAAACATTTTGCCTGTAAAATAAAAAGCTGCTGTAAGATTTTACAGCAGCTTTTTTGTTTGACTGATATATCCGTGATAAATTTTATTTCACGCGTTTGAAAAGGAGCAAAGGAGCCATGCGACCTTTGTTTATGGAAAGAGTGCTGTCGCCCGTAGTAAGATTATCAGCTTCATGGAGTGCAGCTAAAAATTCTTGTTCTAAATTGTCAGGGCATGCCATCAACGTTGACAATCCATCACTGATTTCGAGCTTAAACTGATTTTTGATTTTATAATTCAATTGCAGCATGTTACAATTAGCCTTTGCCTCAAGTTTTCCATCCGCAGAATGAAAAATGAGATAATGTGTTTCCGCACTTCCGTTAACAGGTTTGCCATTTATTTCTGTCAGCTGCCAGCGTTTATCTTCAACTTCAGGATTTCCGTTTTTTACGAGAATATAATTTGATGCCATCGCTCCTTGAATTTCATTGCCCTCTGAGTCTAACTGTTTTATCTGATGTTCTTCTACTTTGAATTTGTCCGATCCTTCACCTTCTTTTATTCCGCTAAGCTTAATGTTATTTCCTTCCCGCTTGAAAGTGCCGGTTAAAGTGTGTGCAGTGGTATCTTTTCCAAGATAGATTGTCGTCAATGTATAAGTGCTATCACTATTAAGCTGAAGTTCTGTTGCTATACCATCACAGTCAGCACAAGGCATGATGCCTGAATACGCACCTTTCCAATCTAACACGTTTTGCGAAATAGGATTCTCGGCTGATGGTACATCATTCTGATTAGCATTTTTTGTGCTGCATGATATCATGAAACTTGTCACCACCAGTGCTGAAGTTGTTTTGATTAAATTTAAATACATAGATAATTTTATTTAATGGTTTACTGTAAATCAAAACGGTCTGCATTCATCACCTTTGTCCAGGCTTTAACAAAGTCGGTAACAAATTTTTCTTTGTTGTCATCCTGCGCATAAACTTCCGCATAAGCACGCAAAACCGAATTCGAACCAAACACCAAATCAACTCGTGTGGCTGTCCACTTCGTTGTTCCGGTTTTTCTGTCAACAAGGAGATATAAGTTATCCGACACAGGTTTCCAAGTATAGTTCATGTTTGTAAGGTTTACAAAAAAGTCATTGCTCAGTGAGCCTTCACGGTCAGTAAATACCCCATGTTTTGTTCCGCCATGATTGGTCCCTAACACACGCATGCCACCCACAAGCACGGTCATTTCAGGAGCTGTAAGTCCCATGAGTTGTGTGCGGTCGAGCAATAATTCTTCCGGCCTTACTGCATAATTTTTCTTTAACCAGTTTCTGTACCCATCATGCAATGGCTCAAGCACAGCAAATGATTCTACATCGGTCATTTCCAGTGTTGCATCACCACGGCCACCGCTGAAAGGAACATTAATTTTCACTCCAGCTTTGTGAGCTGCTTTTTCTACAGCTGCAGTTCCGCCTAATACTATTAAATCTGCCAAGCTCACATTTTTATTAAAACCTTTTTGGATTTCAATTAGCTTGGTGAGTACTTTTTCCAAGCGTTGTGGCTCATTGCCTTCCCATTTATTCTGAGGAGCAAGTCTTATTCTCGAACCATTGGCGCCACCGCGAAAATCGGAACCGCGAAATGTTCTTGCGCTGTCCCATGCTGTATTTATCAGCTCGGAAGGTGTGAGTCCGCAGTTGAGCAATTTTGTTTTTAGTTCTTCAACTTCAGCGTCAGATAATTTGTAGTCCGCTTGCGGAACATAATCCTGCCATATCAAATTTTCTTTAGGAACATCAGCACCAAGATAGCGGCTCTTAGGCCCTAAATCGCGATGGGTTAACTTAAACCACGCTCTTGCAAATACTTCTTCAAAATATTTAGGGTCTTTATAAAACCTCTCTGAAATTTTTCTGTACTCAGGGTCCATTTTCAATGCCATATCAGCATCTGTCATCATTGGATTTCTGCGAACACCTTTCACATGAGCATCCCATGGTTTGTCTTCTTCTTTCATGTTTACCGGTTCCCATTGCCATGCACCTGCAGGGCTTTTTGTCAGTTCCCATTCATGATTCAGCAACAAATGAAAATACGTATGATTCCATCTGTCAGGAGTTGACGACCATGCACCTTCCAATCCACTGGATACAGAATGTTCTGCATTTCCTTTTCCATTTGGATTAATCCATCCTAAACCTTGCGCTTCCATATCTGCAGATTCGGGTACAGGACCTAATTTAGAAGCATCGCCATTGCCATGAGCTTTACCTACCGTGTGGCCTCCTGCAGTAATTGCTACAGTTTCCTCATCATTCATGGCCATACGTTTAAAAGTAGAACGAACATCTTGTGCAGTTCTTAAAGGATCGGGTTTTCCGTCCACACCTTCAGGGTTTACATATATCAAACCCATTTGCACTGCAGCGAGTGGATTCTCCAATGACTCACTGTTCGATTTATCGGAATAACGTGTTTTGTCAAGCCATACTTTTTCTGAACCCCAATAAATATCTTTTTCCGGATGCCAGATATCTTCACGTCCTCCTGCAAATCCAAATGTTTTAAAACCCATGGATTCGTAAGCCATGTTACCCGCAAGGATGATTAAATCGGCCCATGAAATTTTGTTACCATATTTTTTCTTGACAGGCCATAAAAGTCTTCGTGCTTTATCTAACCCCACATTGTCAGGCCAACTGTTGAGAGGAGCAAAACGTTGATTGCCGGTATTGGCTCCACCACGACCATCAGCAATACGATAAGTACCTGCAGCATGCCATGCCATTCGTATCATCAACCCACCATAATGTCCCCAGTCGGCAGGCCACCAGTCCTGGCTGTCTGTCATTAGTTTTTTCAAATCTGTTTTTAAACTTTCAAGATCTAATTTTTTAAATTCCTCTCTGTAGTTAAATGTTTCTCCGTAAGGATTGCTCTTGGTGTCGTGCTGATGCAATATATCCAGATTAAGCGACTCCGGCCACCATGCTGTAATGTTATCTTTTGTTCCTGTATTTGCTCCATGATGAAATGGGCATTTTCCATTATTATTTTCCATATAATTTATTATTTAATTTTGAATTCACCGTTTATCTGAAGGGTTATGTCTTTTACTTTAAACCCTTTTATTTTTTTCTGTTTGAAATACTTTGTAATTAATTTATCCAGGTCCGGATCATCATAATCTTCAATTCTCTCAGTCTCGATACAATATAGATGATGATGTTGATGGATAATGGCATCGTAACGCATCACATCCTTTTCGTTTTTTACTTTTTTCAAAAGTTGATTCTCTACTAATGAGTCGAGTACTTTATATACCGTTCCTATAGAAATATTAGGATAATTTAATTTGATATGCTCAATAATGTTTTCGGCAGTGGGATGATTTTTGAGTTTCATCACCGCACGGTAAATAGCTACACGCTGAGGAGTTATTTTTAATCCCTTTTGCTTTAGCTGTTCCCTTAACTGTTCATCTGTCATCATGAATAAAATGGCAATAATTCGCCAAAGATAATAATTCTCATTTAGAAGTAAATCAATTCATCGGTTTTTCAGAAATGAGCCTTGCAAAGAGGTAATGATGATATGGATGTGACAGGCAGTTGACCAACTCAGGTTAATGATAGAATTTAAGACCTAGCAGAAAAATATCGAGCATATACGGAATAACCTAAAAAGCACAAGGGCTTCTGTAATATTATCTTAATGTCCCCCGTTTAGGTCGTTTTATCCATTTATATACTTCAAACCATAATACCGAAACAGCAGAAATAAGCAGACAAATCCATAGTTCTTTCATCGTTAAACTGCTGACTTTAAAAAAATCTGCAAATGCATCAATATTCAAAATTGCAAAAAGTAAAAGAAGTGTAGCTCCTGTTACAATAGGGAATAATTTGTTTTTATGTTTAATGCTTTCAAAAATGCTAAAAACGAACGAGCGATTGGACATGCTCAGAAGAATATTTGCAAAAATCATAGTAGTAAAAACCATTGCTCTTGTGGTCAGCTCATTGCCATTGTAATGAACGGAATATTGGTACGCACAAAGCACACCGATTGTAATGAGTAATCCTTGCACAATACTTATTCCTAACTCGCGCCAGTTTAGAAAAGTGTCAGTCATTTTTCTGGGTTTTTGTAGCATGGCACCTTTCTCCAAAGGTTCGTTTTCATAAACAATAGAACAGGTTGGCCCCATAATTAATTCAAGAAAAATAACGTGTACCGGAGTGAATATATACGGATAAAGCCAGCCAAGAAATAATGGAAGTGATACTGTTAAGATGATAGGTATATGAATGGATATAATATATTGAACAGCTTTTTTAATGTTGCTATAAATTCTTCTTCCGGCAGCAATTCCTATTATCAGTTTTTCTAAATCATCATTAATAATCACCAATGAAGCAGCGGCTTTGGCAATTTCTGTTCCTTTATTTCCCATAGCTACTCCAATATGAGCTGCTTTAAGTGCAGGAGCATCATTCACGCCATCTCCTAACATTGCAACAACTTCTTCGTCACGTTTAAGAGCATTTACCAACTTTAATTTCGCTTCCGGAAACATACGCGTGAACAAAGTAGTTTGCCTCGACACTTTAATCAATTCTTCGTCTGAAAGGTTAGCAATTTCTGACCCGTTTACAACAGTTGATGTTTGAGTAATACCGGCTTGTTGAGCGATTGCTTTAGTAGTATCCTCATTGTCGCCTGTAATTACCTTTACCTTAATGCCTGCAGCGTAAATTCGCTGAAACACTTCATGCATCCCTTTTTTAGGGGGATCGTAGAAGACGGTAAATCCTAAAAAATCAAAACTAAAGTCCTGTTGTTTTTCGGGGAAATTATTTCCACTGAATGATGATTTGGCTACACCTAAAACACGATAACCCTGACTTCCGAAATGTTTTATCTGCTTCTGTAATTTCTCTTTTTCAGCTGCTGATAAATTGCACACGCTTAGTATGGCTTCCGGAGCACCCTTTGCAGCAATTATTCTTATGCTTGATGCATTTTCAAACAAATGTGTCATCATTGGAGGTTTTCCCTCCAGCGGATACTCATGTATCATCTGAAACTCTTTCCGTTGATCAGTGGATTGAGTTTGTTCGTAAACGCGATGCAATGTTTTTTCCATTGGGTCAAAAGGCACCGGTTCACTGCTCCACATTGCATATTGTATCAATTCGGAAAGAACAGGAGTATTAAACTCAGTATCTTCAAATACTTTGTTGGTACGGTAATCATACAGCACTTTAAGGTGCATGGAGTTTTCGGTAATCGTTCCGGTTTTGTCTGTGCATATAACGGTAGTGCTGCCAAGAGTTTCAACCACAGTACTACGCTTGATAATGATCCCTTCCTGCATTAATTTCCAAGCACCTAATGCCATAAAGGTGGTGAATGCAACAGGAATTTCCTCGGGTAGTATTGACATCGCCAAAGTTAATCCTGTCAGCATACTTTCAATGATGTCACGTGATTGCCAAAAGCTATATCCCCACACTAACATAAAAACAACTATTCCAATCACAGCCATCCATTTAACAAATTTTGTGATTTGTATTTGCAAAGGCGACTGCTCCTCGCGAATTTCCTGAATAGATAGTCCGATTTTTCCCAGCTTGGTTTCACTACCAATTTTTTCTACTTCGAAAACCGCTAATCCGGAAACTACCACTGTGCCGCTATACACATTTCGGTCTTCAGTTTCCTGACTTTTAAATACTGAAAATGATTCTCCTGTTAACGAAGCTTCATTAACTGAGAAATCGTTACTGTGAACAATTTTTCCATCGGCATTTATCATTTTCCCTTCTTCAATAATACATAAGTCGCCTACAGCAATTTGATGAGTTGGTATTTGAATCACTTTTGAATTGCGAATAACAATACTTTGAACTTCGTTAAGTTTTTTCAACGCTTCTAATGCTTTCTTACTTCTGTTGTCCTGATAAAAAGAAATTGCTGAAACAGCTAAAATTGCCAGAAACATAAATAAGGCTTCTCCATAATTTCCTACAACTAAATATATAACTGAAATGGTATATAATAAAATCAGCATCGGCTCTTTTAAAACCGCAAGTAGAATTTTTATCCATGAACTATTTGAAGAGGAGGAAATTTTATTGTAGCCATAATTCTTTTGCGAAGCGGCAACTTCTGAATCATTCAAACCGGAAAGATGTGCAGGTATGTTAAATGACATAGGCTTACATGAAGGTAGTTTTACTTATGCAACTGAAAAATAAATTCCAATCCGCCTTCTTTTCTGTTTTTAGCTGTGATGTTTCCTTTGTGAAAATGTACAGCATTTTTTACGATAGATAATCCCAATCCGCTTCCGCCTGTGTCTCTTGTTCTGCCTTCCTGCACACGATAAAATCGTTCAAACAAACGGTTTAAATGCGTTTCGTCAGAAATACCTATGCCGGTATCATAAAATGAAAAATAGTAATATTCACTGTCTTCGTTGAAAACTGAAAGATGGACTTTTATATGTTCACCGGCATAACGAATGGCGTTCTCAATCAGGTTTCTGAAAATGGAAGTTAATAAGTTTAAATTGCCCTGTATTGTAATGTTGTCGGGTAGTTGCCAATCCCATTGAATGTCCTTTTGTAAAAGTTCAACGGATAATTCACTTCGAATTTTTTGCAATAAAGGTTCTAACTTTACTCTTTCAGATTCAAAAGATTGAGGAGCTTCTTCTAACTTAGCAAGTATGCTCATGTCTTTAATCATTTCGGAGAGGTTGAGTGTTTGCGCATAAGCCTGATTGGTAAAATGGAGTTTCCTTTCTTCTGTTAAAGGTTGTTCCAGTATGGTTTCTAAGTAGGCTCTGATGCTTGTAATGGGTGTGCGCAACTCATGGGCAATGTTGCCTGTCATCTCTAGTTTAAGTTGTTTCGTTTTTTCTTGTTGGGTGCTATCGCTAAGTATTATTTCAAAACTGTTATCATTAAATAGGGTAGTGCGTAAGGAAAATATTTTTCCATGTTTTTTTATTTGTGTTTCAAAATAACTTTCGTTTCTTGTTGATAGAAATTGATGCAATTCAAAAAACAGTTCGTCATGAAGTATGATTTCCGGGTTGCTTTGAGGCTTATCGGTGAGTTGATTGAGGTACTGTACAAATAGGCCGTTGTGAAATTCTACTTGCTGCGATGCTGAGAAAAAGCAAATTCCTTCCTCAGAGATTTGAATGTGCTGCAATAATTTCTGTTTCTCTAATAGTAAATTCTTTTTACTTGCTTCCACTTGCTGGTAGCTTTCCGATATTTTTTTTCCGATTTCTCCCAGCTCATCATTGCCGAAAGATACCTGATTATCGAAAGGATGCACCGCAAAATCTCTAAGCCGTTTAATAGACGTGCCAAATTGTTGAGTAATGCGATGAATAACAAATACAGATAACACAAACAATAGAAATAAGAAATATAAAAACAGGTTGTCAGTTTTTAAGAAATGTTGCAATTGGATGTTGTAAGGGAGAGCCACTCGTATAAAAACAATTCCATTTTTTTTTGCGTAGTATAAATAGGGGTGGTGATTAGAAACAGATTCCCTTATATCTTTCCCTTTTCCGTTTTGTGCTGATGAAATAATTTCCGGACGATTGGCATGATTCTCCATTTTAGAAATATCTGCCACCATGTTATCATACTGCACCTTGCCATGCGCATCTATAATTGTGATGCGTAGGTCATTTGGCAGAAAGGATTGAACGGAGTTGATTGCAGAGTCGTATGAAATAGGAGTGTTGCCAATTGTGGTTTGTATGATTTGGGTGTAGATATCGAGTTTTTCTTCTAAGGCTTCTGTTTTAAAAGTGCTTTCACGCGATTGCTCTAACAATGCAATGCCAACTGCGAATGCTGTAAACAACAATGCAAAATATAGAAATAGCCGTTGACGAAAACTCAACTTCATAACACATCAGGGTTAAAACGATAACCGTAACCTGTACGGCTGGAGATGACATCACTGTATGCTCCGAGTTTTTTGCGCAACCGCACAATGTGTACATCTACGGTACGCTCGGTAATGTAGGGAGTTTCTTTCCAGATGATATCAATGATTCGCTCACGCGAGAATAATGTTTCCGGTTTTTGTGCAAAAAGTGCAAGTAATTCAAATTCAGTTTTTGTTAAAGCAACTTTCTCCTGATTGATAAAAACTTCTTTTGCGTTCAAATCAATAGTAAGTGCTCCTATTGTCAACCGGTTGATTTTTTCTTCTATTGCTATTTTGTCTTTGGTTCGTTTCAATACTGCCTTAACACGTGCAATTACTTCTTTGATAGAGAAAGGCTTTGCTATGTAATCATCACCTCCAACAGAGAACCCTGTTAGCATGTCGTTCTCGGTGTCTTTAGCGGTTAAGAAAATTATAGGGGTGGTAATTTCTTGTTTTCGTAGTTGCTCAGCAAATTTATATCCCGACATTCCACCCATCATCACATCCAATAATATCAAATGAAATTCTGCCAAAGGTTTTTTTAATGCTTCTTCGGCAGAATACACAGCTTCTACCTCAAAACCTTCGTTCTTCAGATTAAATTCCAGTATCTCTGAAATGTTTTTATCATCATCTACTAATAGTATTTTGTGTGGCATTTGATGCTTTACATATTGGTTGCAATAATAATTAATTATTATTCAGACTTAACTTTATGTTTCAAAACTTTTGCATCCAAATAAAAAACAATTTCTTCCACAATATTGCTGCAATGGTCGCCAATTCGTTCCATTTTACGTATTAGCAATATCAGTTTTAAACCGCAATTGATTTGTGAAGGATTTTGAGTCAAATAGGCTTCCAGTTTGCGAAAGGCAGCATGGTATATTGCATTCACTTCTTTATCTTTCATTAATATCTTTCCTGATGTTCTGGTGCTTTCTGAACTAAGCGCTACGTAGCTGTCTGACATCATGTGAAGCAACATTTCGAACATTTTTTCTAATTGCAATTCTTCCATTAACGCCTGGTTTATTGGTGCACAGTCGTTGTCAATTATATGTTTGGCAATTCCTTCAGCATAATCGGCAATACGTTCTAAGGTTATGCTGATTTTCATGATAGACAATATCAACCGAAGGTCTATAGCTACGGGATTGAACAATGCGATATAGTTTTCGCAGGAGCGTTCTATTTTTAATTCAAAGGCATCTACACGTTTTTCTAATCGAATAATTTCCAATGCGGTTTCAATATCGTTGTGTAGCAGCGATTGCTTAGCTTTCTCTACCTGAGAAATTACTAATCGCCACATTTGGCTTATGTCTTCTTTGAGAGTTAATACCTCTTGTTGGTTATGCTTCATTGTAGTATTCGGTTTTTATATTTATCAATCTGTTCGTTTGTTCCAAAATGGAATCCATTTGTAAATAGTGGTGATGTAATAATTAAATCGGCTGTAGAACGTGAACAAGCATAAATGATGTTGTATAAAGTTGCTATGCGGAGTAAAGCTTTAATATCTACATCATGTGGCTGCGGTTCCATGGCATCCCAGAAGAAAAATAGTGCATCAATCTCTGCATTGCATATTGCAGCACCTAATTGTTGGTCGCCAACTAGAGGTCCTGATTTTAGTTTTGTCATATTCAAGGGAAATTCCACTCCGTTTTCAAGCATACATTTTTGAAACATTTCTCCCACTAAATTTCCGGTTGTGCCAGTGCAAACCAATTCATACTGTATTAATTCAATCCAGTGACATCTTACCCAATCGAGCAATTCTTGTTTGCAATTATCATGGGCAACTAAGGCAATTCTTTTAACTAATTTCATATTTTTTAATTGTGTTTTTCATTTACTGATTTTTTTTAACCAAATCTTCCTGTAATATAATTTTGAGTTGATTCTTTATCGGGATTTAGAAACATTTTTTTGGTATCGCTGTACTCAACCAATTCACCGTGCATAAAGAATCCGGTGTTGTCGCTCACACGGGCTGCTTGTTGCATATTGTGGGTTACAATTACAATGGTATAGTGTTGTTTTAACTCATGAACCAGTTCTTCAATCTTAGAAGTTGAAATGGGGTCTAATGCAGAAGCAGGTTCGTCCATAAGGATTACCGATGGAGCCACTGCTAATGCTCGCGCAATGCAAAGTCGTTGTTGTTGTCCGCCTGATAATTCATAAGCTGACTTTTGTAACTTGTCTTTTACTTCATCCCACAGAGCGGCTGCCTGTAACGATTCTTCCACTCGTTGTTTGATAAAATGTTTATCGCCCATATCATTCACCCGCAATCCATAAGCAACGTTTTCGAAAATAGTTTTTGGAAAGGGATTGGGTTTTTGAAACACCATTCCAACCCGCTTACGCAATGCATCCACATCGGTAGATTTCTCATAGATGTTTTTTCCGTCAATCAGACACTCGCCTTCCAGTCTGGTATTTTCTATAAGGTCATTCATTCGGTTAAACAAGCGAAGGAAAGTAGATTTTCCGCATCCTGATGGTCCTATAAATGCAGTTATGGTGTTTGGTTTTATTGCAATACTGATATTCTTGATTGCATGAAAATCGCCATAGTAAAAGTTTATATTTCTTGTTTCTATCATTATTAATGTCTTTTGAATTTTGTTTTTTATTTCGAGCGTTTCTTCTCTAATTTTCTCCTTATAAACGTTGCAAGCAAATTCATTGTCAGCACTATTAAAATAAGCACTAATGCAGTTCCATAAGCCATTGGGCGCGATGCTTCAATATCGGTTCCACTGGTTGCCAATACATACAGATGATAGGGCAGAGCCATTGCCTGATCAAAAACTCCTGATGGCAGATGGGGTAAAAAATATGCGGCTACGGTAAATAAAATAGGAGCTGTTTCGCCAGATACTCTTCCGATGGATAATATGAGACCTGTAATTATATTGGGCATGGCAGCAGGTAAAACTACTTTGCTAATAGTTTGTAATTTAGTAGCACCCAATGCCAAACTTGCTGCTCTATATGTATCCGGTACAGCTTTTAATGCTTCTTCTGTTGTGCGAATGATAACAGGTAATGCCAATAGTCCTAAGGTTAATGAACCCGCAAGCAATGAATCTCCAAAATTGAGTTTGTTTACAAACAACGACATACCAAATAATCCAAATACAATGGATGGTACACTAGCAAGATTATTGGTCATCATACGAATGGTTTTTACAATCCATCCTTTGCCTGCGTATTCCTGTGTGTAAAGTGCAGACATTACTCCCAAAGGAAATGCAAACAGCAAACTGCCTATGGTTAAATATAGCGTACCGACTATTGCAGGAAATATTCCTCCCGTAGTCATACCTTCTCCGGGAAATTTACTTAGAAATTCCCAATTAATTACACGAACTCCGTTGATAATGATGAAGCCCAGAATACTAAAAAGGATGAGGACTACTATTATTCCCAGAAGTTTAAAAATCAAGAAGGCTACAAACTGACTGTGTTTTTTATTCATGAGATTAATGTGGTTTGTAATTTTTCTTTTTTGAAATGATTTCAGCTGATATAGAAATAATCATGGTGAACACAAACAGAATACATCCCAGTAAAAACAAGGCTTGATAGTGAGGGCCTCCGGCAGGAGCTTCACCTAACTCTGCTGCTATTGTTGCCGGGATGGTTCGCACAGATTGAAATATGGAATGAGGCATTACGGCTGCATTTCCGGTTACCATCATTACAGCCATCGTTTCACCAATAGCTCTTCCAATACCTAATACTACGGCTGCTGATATACCTGATTTGGCATAAGGAACAACTACCCTGTAAATAGTTTGCCATTGTGTGGCTCCCATAGCTAAGCTTGCTTCACGCATCGCTCTTGGTGTGTTTCTCAGCGCATCTTCTGCAACTGAAATAATGGTAGGCAATGCCATAATTGCTAAAAGCAAACTTCCTGTAAATGCTGTTTCTCCAACTGGCAAGTGAAGCGATTTCTGTATTGCAGGAACCAATACTACCAATCCGAAGAATCCATAGACTACTGAAGGAATTCCGGCAAGCAATTCTATTACCGGCTTCAATAACCTACGCTGTTTTTCACTTGCTAATTCTGATAAATAAATAGCAACGCCTAAGCCTAGTGGTAGTGCTATGATTAATGCAACAATACTCACCAACAGCGTACCCAATACCAAAGGCATTACACCGAAAAACGGAACCGGAGTTGCAGTTGGCATCCATTCTTTACCAAGGAAATAATCGGAGGGTTGTATGTTGTGAGATACTAATGCTTTTACTGAACTTCCTATCGGTGCATATTGCTTGGGCAAAAAGGCAAGAATATTTTCATCCTGAGCAATAAGTTCTCCCAGCTTTTGAGGAAGCAATGCATAGTTTTCGCCTAACTCATCTTCCGGATATACCGAAAATGCATCATCAATCCGGAATATTTTTATTTCACCGTCTTTACCTCCAATATCTTTCCAATTTGTAATTTCTGAGTCAAATATTTTTTTAGTTTCTGCAGGGCTTAATGTGTTTATCGGATTCTGAGCATGTACATAAAGTTCATAACCTTGTTCTACTTCAGGTGATTTAAAAAGTGCAGCACCTTCGGTAAACAAAAAGATAGTTATAAAAACAATAGCGATGCCTGTTATGGCACCGCTAAAGGTCAATAAATACTCTGTTGTTTTGTCAAGTATGCGTCTGATTATTTTCTTTTTTTGCATTTCTGTTTTTTCAATCAACGAATTACTTAATGTTGATATATCCTACTTCTTCTACTATTTTTTGTCCGGCAGGTGAGAGGATGAAATCAATGTACTTTTTAACTTTGTTTTCTGATTGAGCAAGATAATAGTAGAATAGTGGTCTTACAACCGGATAGGTTTTGTTTTTGGTATTCTCCACTGAGGGTGCGGTATAAGTTTTTCCTTTGTTAAACGAAACTGATACTGCTTGCACGGAGCTGTTGAGATATGCTAACCCTACATAAGCAATAGCGCCTTTAGTTTGACTTACCGATTGAATGATGGAACCATTTGCAGGCATGCTCATAATCCCTGACATGTAGTTTTTATTACTCAATACATGCTCTTTAAAAAATTCGTAAGTACCTGATGATGTTTCTCTGGAGTAAGGTATAATTTTTAAATCCTCACCACCAACTTCTTTCCAGTTTGTTATTTTCCCGGTAAAGATTCCTTCTAATTGCTCTTTGGTAAGTTTAGTAACTTTGTTACTCGGGTTTATAATTACAGCTAAAGCATCCAAAGCAATGGTTACTTCTTTAACGGTTTTCCCACTCTCCTGAAGTTTTTGTTTTTCCGAAAATTTGATTTTCCGTGAAGCCTGTGCAATGTCAGTTGTACCTTCAATCAAAGCAGCTAAACCTACTCCCGAACCGCCACCGGTAACAGTTACTTTATTATCGCTGTTGGTTTTCATAAATACTTGTGCCGCTTTCTCTGATATTGGCAATACGGTTTCGGAGCCTTTAATTTTTTGAGCATTTACATTGAATGCAATTCCGCAAAGGGCTAACGCGAATAAGATTTGATTTTTCATTTTCATTTTTATTTTTATTTCTCGTTGCAAAATTCTTTTGATGTTGTTACAATGGATAGTAGATTATATTACGATTTGGTTACGTTTTTAAAACTTATACTGCAAACGAAAAGTGAATACATCGTCTGAAAGGTTGCTATCGTAACCACTCAGATTAGTAGATTTTTCATTGGTAGTTTTATCGTAATAAGCAGTTAGGCGCAAACTGCCATTGATACGCCACATCAAACCTGTTCCAAGTGTGCTGTATGCAATGTCGCCTTTTCCTGTGCCGTTTAGCCCAATATCATTTTTCGAAACCTTGGAATTCGGGTCGTAGTAATCATATTTAACTATCAGCGATAATGGTATATTTCCCAAATCCTGAACAAAAGTTATATAGTACCCGCTGAAATTTCTGATATAGGTATCATTGGTAGGCAGGGTAGAGTAGTTAGGACTTTTGGAATCGCTCTTGTTACCTGGTTGTGTGCCCCAAACATATTCACCATAAATGCTTGTCATTCCCAATACGGACATGGTAGCAAATTGTGCGTCTATCCCAAAATATTCTCTCTTGGCATAAGCCCTATAATTTGCAGTGTCTTTATTCACAACAAATGATTTTCCATTCATGGTGTAAACACTTGACGACCCCTGATATACGCCACCTCCGTAGTATGATAATCCACCACTGATATTGGTTATTTCTCTTAAGTTCTTTTTGAAACTAAGATGTCCGATAAAATCTTTGCGGTTATCCATATCCGGTTTTATACCATTACCGCCAATGATAGCTGCTTCTAATTTAACAATATTCCATGGAGAAGTTTTGGCTGCTTGCAAAGTAATCATAGCTCCCAAATCTCTTTCTTCAGGAAACAGAGTAGTGGTAACGGTAGCTCTCTCGGGCGATTCTCTTTTTGAAGAAGAGTATGCTACTTCGTATCCAAATGGGCGATCAAATACACCCGCTTTTATGAAACTGCTTCCTGCCCAAGGGTCTTTAACAGTAATAAAGGCATCTTTCAGCCCGATTCCTTTTTCAGTAATATCCAATTGAAACACACCACCGGCAATGCCTTTTTCATAAGCCAGTTTTACACGACCTCGCCTGATTCCAAAACGGCTAAAACTTTCATTGGTATTGGTGTTAGCTCCACCAACTTTTAGCGAAGCGTATTTTTCGCCATATTGAAATTGCGTTTGTACATAGCCTGAAATCTTCAGTTGTTGCAATAGCTTGATATCACTCTCGTGTGACTGAACCTGTTGCTCTAATTGTTTTAATGAGTCAACGGTTTCTTCCGTTTGTTGCGCAATAGTTGCTGTAGTGGCCATCAGCATACAGCTTAGATAAATCATTGTTCTTTTCATTAAATATTTTCGTTATATTTTATGCAAAAGAACAGAGGGCTTATTGCGCGCCTGTTTCAGGATTGTTACAATGTGATTACATTTTTCGCGAAACCATATTATGGTTTATGGAGAATGAATTCATGAGTTGTGGTTTTAAAAGAATTTGTTGCATGGATCAGCTGTAGCCTAAGAAGAAGGAATGTCATTTCTGTAAGCCTAAAAAATCATGTAAAATAATCGTTAAATCACTTTTATAAAAAATGCGAATAGTACAATCGAAATTATCAGATCTGTCCATTGGGCAAACTTTTCATTTACGCCTGAATTTTGTTGGAGAGTGTGTTGAATACCTGCAATGCCAAAATATAGTCCGCTTGCAAAAGCACTTACAATTCGCCACTCAGGTTTGAATAATGAAATAAGTGCCACTAAGCCGAAACAAATATTTGCAAAACCTAATTCCCGAAGAATAGGGAAACTCTCCGTGTTGTCAATATGAAAAATATGTTTGGCTGTGAAGGCCGGATTTTTTATTTGCTTTATTCCTGCTAAGAATAAACGAAGCCCCACTGCTGAAAAAAGGAACCACTTGATGAACAGAAAAAATGTAGGAGATGAACCGGAAATAAGATTATCAGAAAAAAGGAAAATAATCGGCAACACAAATGTCAGTACACTTACACTTACGATGTAAAATTTATTGGGTAAATCTTCAGTGTTGTTTGTTGTGTTCATGGTGTTAAATGATGTTGGTTAGATTGGTTATTTTACTTGCTACTAATATTTTTCAGAGTGATACCCGCTGTTGACAGAAAAGGAAGCGTAGAAATAAGGATTTTCAAATTCATTTCCATTAGACCTATAATAAACATTAGCCCTAACAGCAATCCCAAACATGCTATACCTGTGTAAGTAAGAATTTTACCCGGTCTCTTTTGAAACAAAGTAATAAAAAGCAGCAGCTGACCTAATAGAGGAATAACTGTAAACGGATGTATTACTGATTTCGAAGCGGAGAATAATTTATTGATAACCTCGTATTCAGCTTCAAACAAGAAGGCGCTGTTGTTACCACTCCATTGCAGGTAACCAATCAGTGAAGTAAGAATTAACAACAGATTTAAAACCTTGTATTTCATTTCTTAGTTCAAGAGAATTTGAATTTGGAATTCGATGTATGATATCTGTTTTAAATGCTCTAATGATTGAAATCAGTATTCAAAAGTAAACATTCCCTGATACGATATTTTCCTTTTTCTTTTCAATTCTCACTCTTTGAAAATAGTATTACTTCTCTTGTGGGATGATTATTTCTAATGCAAACTATAAAAACAAAAGAGCCACCTATGATGGTGACTCTTTTCTGCTAAAACAATTTTCACAATTATGGATTGTTCTCTTCTTTTTTCTTCTTCGGCTTTGCCGGAGGTGTTGCCTTGGAAATATTAGCTTTTAGTGTGTTTGATTCTTTATCAAATACTACCTCAATGCTGTCGCCTTCCTGCAATTCGGATTTGATGATTTCTTCAGCAAGCATATCTTCCACATATTTCTGAATAGCTCGCTTCAATGGTCGTGCACCGTAGCTTTGGTCATAACCTTTGTCGGCAAGAAATTCTTTTGCCTCATCATTGAGCTTAATCTTATATCCCAGTGCAGTAATGCGTGAGTAAAGTTTTTCAAGTTCAATGTCAATGATTCGTATGATATCATCCTTGTTGAGTTGATTAAACACTACTACATCATCAATACGGTTCAGAAATTCAGGAGCGAATGCTTTTTTCAGTGCATTCTCAATCACACCACGAGCATGATCGTCCATCTGTGCTGTTTTGGCTCCTGTAGCAAAACCTACTCCCGAACCAAAATCTTTCAACTGACGTGAGCCAATGTTGCTTGTCATAATGATGATGGTGTTTTTGAAATCTACCTTACGTCCTAAAGAGTCGGTAAGTTGCCCGTCATCTAAAGTTTGCAACAGAAGGTTAAACACATCAGGATGTGCTTTTTCAATTTCGTCAAGCAACACTACTGCATAAGGTTTACGTCTTACTTTTTCAGTAAGCTGTCCGCCTTCTTCATATCCTACATATCCCGGAGGCGCTCCAATAAGGCGCGATACGGCAAATTTTTCCATATATTCACTCATGTCAATGCGGATGAGTGCATCATCCGAGTCGAACAAATAACGTGCAAGTACTTTCGCCAGCTCTGTTTTTCCAACTCCTGTAGGTCCTAAGAAAATAAAGGAGCCTATCGGCTTGTTGGGGTCTTTCAATCCGGCACGGTTACGCTGTATGGCGCGTACCACTTTCTGAATAGCTTCGTCCTGACCAATCACTTTACCTTTCAGTTCATCAGGCATTTTTATCAGACGTGCTGTTTCAGCCTGTGCCACACGTTGCAGAGGAATACCACTCATCATGGATACCACTTCTGCCACATCTTCTTCGGTTACGGCATAACGCTGATTTTTTGTTTCATCTTCCCACTGTTTTTTGGCAGCTTCGAGCTGATCTATCAGTTGTTTTTCAGAATCACGCAGGCGTGCAGCTTCTTCGTATTTCTGGCTGCGTACCACTCTGTTTTTTTCTGTTTTTATCTCCGCTATTTTTCCTTCCAGTTCCACAATATTTGCCGGAACATGTATGTTGGACAAATGCACACGTGAGCCTGCTTCGTCTAATGCATCAATGGCTTTATCGGGCAGAAAACGATCGGTGATGTAACGGTTTGTCAGTGTCACACAGGCTTTCAGTGCTTCAGGGGAATAATTTACATGGTGATGTTCTTCATAACGGTCTTTGATGTTGTTAAGAATCTCCACGGTTTCATCTACCGAAGTAGGGTCAATAATTACTTTCTGAAAACGTCTGTCAAGTGCTCCGTCTTTTTCAATGTACTGGCGGTATTCATCCAGTGTGGTAGCACCTATACATTGTATTTCGCCTCTTGCCAATGCGGGTTTAAACATGTTGGAAGCATCCAATGAACCACTGGCACCTCCGGCACCAATGATGGTGTGTATCTCGTCAATAAAAAGAATTACATCAGGCGATTTCTCAAGTTCATTCATCACCGCTTTCATACGCTCTTCAAACTGACCACGGTATTTGGTTCCTGCCACCAGTGAAGCAAGGTCCAATGTAACAATACGTTTGTTAAACAATACTCTTGATACTTTACGCTGAATGATGCGCAATGCAAGACCTTCGGCAATGGCCGATTTTCCTACTCCGGGTTCACCAATGAGAATGGGGTTGTTTTTCTTTCTGCGCGAAAGTATTTGCGATACGCGCTCAATTTCTTTGCTGCGGCCTACAATAGGATCCAATTTTCCTTCTTCGGCAGCCTTGGTAAGGTCGCGCCCGAAGTTGTCAAGTACAGGAGTTTTGGATTTGGCATCACCTGCTTTTTTAGAGGTGGAGCCGCTTCCCAATCCCGGACCTTCGTCATCATCTTTGTTATACGGGTCGTCAGAGGGCGATTGTGGTGCTTCTGATTTAAAATTGGATTTGAAGGTTTCCAGTTCCTCACGCATAATTTCGTAATTCACACCAAACTGATTGAGAATTTGCGTTGCAATGTTGTCTTCGTCTTTCAGTATAGAAAGCAAAAGATGTTCAGTGCCGATGATATCACTCTTAAAAATTTTAGCTTCGAGATAGGTTATCTTCAATGCTTTCTCGGCTTGTTTGGTCAGAGGAATATTGTTCAGGTTGCTGACATTTCCTGAGTTGGATTTTACTGCATTCTCAACGGATTTACGCAGTTCTACCAGATTTATGTTTAGTGATTTCAGGAATTTAATAGCCATTCCTTCACCTTCACGTATCAGGCCCAGCAACAAGTGCTCTGTACCTATGTAATCATGACCTAAACGCAGTGCTTCTTCACGGCTGTAAGTGATAACGTCTTTTACTCGGGGGCTGAATTTTGCTTCCATTATTCTGAGTTTTAATATATTTTAACGGTAAAAATCTGAAATAGTTTACTTATTATAATCAGGTAATTTCATTAAATTACCAACAACAAACCTAACAATTATTTTTCAAACAACCTGTTAGTAAATCTTTATAACATTTTCACTCGTTTTGAACATAAAATGTGCCATTAAAACCTTACCTTCGCAAACATGACAAAAGAGGTAGTATTGGCGCAATGAACTAAACTAAATGTGACAGCCTTTACACTTTAGATTCTAAAAATTAAGATATTATTTAAAGCTTTTATAAACGATTAAATTTATTATGTCAGAAGGAGAAAAAATAGTCCGTATTAACATTGAGGAGGAAATGAAAACAGCCTACATTGATTATTCAATGTCGGTAATTGTGTCACGTGCATTACCTGATGTGCGCGATGGTTTTAAACCTGTACACCGCAGGGTGCTTTACGGAATGCTTGAGTTGGGTGTACTATCCAACCGCGCTTATAAAAAATCAGCTAGAATTGTAGGGGAGGTGCTTGGTAAATATCACCCACATGGTGATGCATCAGTTTACGATACTATGGTGCGTATGGCTCAGGAATGGAGCCTGCGTTATCCACTCGTTGACGGACAGGGAAACTTCGGAAGTATTGATGGCGACAGCCCGGCAGCTATGCGTTATACGGAAGCACGACTGAAGAAAATTGCCGAAGAAATGCTTGCCGACATTGACAAGGATACCGTTGATTTTAAACTGAACTTCGATGATACTTTACAGGAGCCTACCGTGTTGCCTGCCAAAATTCCAAACCTGCTGGTAAACGGTGCTGCCGGTATTGCCGTGGGTATGGCCACCAATATGCCGCCTCACAATCTCACAGAAGTGTGCAAGGCCATCATCGCATATATTGACAACAAGGAGATTCTGGTTGATGAGTTGCTTCAGTATGTAAAAGCTCCCGATTTCCCTACCGGTGGAATAATTTATGGTTATAGTGGTGTGAAAGAAGCCTTGCTTACCGGAAGAGGTCGTGTGGTAATGCGTGCCAAAGCCAACATCGAGAGTATGGAAAACGGCAGAGAACGCATCATCGTTTCTGAAATCCCTTACATGATTAACAAAGCCGAGATGATTAAGAAAACGGCTGACCTTGTAAATGATAAGAAAATTGAAGGAATATCAGACATCAGAGATGAAAGCGGAAGAGATGGTATGCGTATTGTGTATGAAATAAAACGCGATGCAATGGCAAGTGTGGTGTTAAACAATTTATACAAACACACTCCGCTGCAAACATCCTTTGGTGTAAACAACATTGCATTGGTTCACGGACGCCCGTTACTGCTCAATCTCAGAGACCTGATTCAATATTTTGTGGAGCACAGACATGAAGTGCTGGTTCGCAAAACGAAGTTTGAACTTGCTGAAGCTGAAAAACGAGCTCATATCCTCGAAGGATTACTTATTGCACTTGACCATCTTGATGAAGTTATTGCCCTCATACGTGCATCACAAACGCCTGATGAAGCCAAGGCCGGATTGATGGAAAAATTTGCGTTATCCGAAATTCAATCTAAGGCCATTCTCGACATGCGTCTGCAACGTTTGACAGGTCTTGAACGCGATAAAATCAAAGAAGAATATGCTGAGCTGATGAAACTGATTGACTACCTGAAAAAGGTGTTGGACAGCGAAGAACTCAGAATGTCAATTTTGAAAAAGGAAGTTACTGAAGTTGCTGAAAAATATGGGGATGACCGCAGAACAGAAATTATATATGCCGCTGATGATATCAGTATGGAAGATATGATTGAAGATGAGGCTGTGGTGGTAACTATTTCGCATATGGGTTACATCAAACGAACACCGCTTACCGAGTACCGCACTCAAAACAGAGGCGGACGCGGTTCAAAGGGAAGCAGCACACGCGATGAAGATTTTGTAGAACATCTTTTTGTGGCAACCAATCATAATTATATTCTCTTGTTTACACAGAAAGGACGTTGTTTCTGGCTTAAAACTTATGAAATCCCTGAAGGCAACAAGCAATTTAAAGGAAGGGCTATTCAAAACCTTATAAGCATTGAACCTGATGACAAGGTGTTTGCATTTATCAATGTAAAAACACTCGAAGACGAAGAGTATATCAATAATAATTTCATTGTGATGTGTACCAAACAAGGTGTCATAAAGAAAACACCTCTTGAAGCATATTCACGCGTACGTCAAACCGGTATAAATGCCATCAACATTAATGATGGTGATGAACTTATTGAAGCAAAACTTACCAATGGTAATAATGAAATATTACTTGCCGTAAAATCAGGACGCGCAATCCGCTTTAATGAAAATACAGTGCGTACTGTTGGACGAAATTCCATAGGTGTAAGAGGAGTATCGCTCGACAACGAAACGGATGAAGTGATAGGAATGGTATGCGTACAAAATCCGAAGGAAGAAACCATTTTGGTAGTTAGCGAAAAAGGTTTTGGAAAACGAAGCGACTTGGAAGATTATCGTGTAACCAACAGAGGTGGTAAGGGAGTGAAGACAATGAACATTACCGAGAAAACAGGAAATCTTATTGCCATTAAATGTGTGACCGAAGGCGATGACCTGATGATTATTAATAAATCGGGAATCACCATTCGCATGGAAGTGAAAGACCTCCGAATTATGGGACGTAATACACAAGGAGTAAAACTCATCCGCTTGGATGATGATGACTCCATTGCATCGGTTGCTAAAGTAGATGTTGATGACGCAGAAGCTGAAGTAGAAACAGATATTACAGACGAAAATTCGACAGGAGAAATAAACAACAACGATGTTTCGGACAATACAACTCCTGAAACAGATAATAATGAACCACCCGTTAATGAATAAATAAAATCATAAGCTATAAATTAAAAATGAAAAGATTAATTATCGCATTGCTGGCATGTGTATCCACAGCAGCAATGGCACAAAAAGCACAGGTACAGTCGGCTTACAGTTATCTGAAATACGAACAGCTCGACAAGGCAAAGGAAGCAATTGACATTGCAGTGAACCACGAAAACACCATGAACTATGATAAAGCATGGTACTATCGCGGATTGATTTATCAGTCCTTGTATAAGAATGAGAAATTCGGAAATCTGGATAAAAATCCATTGCAGGAAGCACTGAAGTCGTATAATAAGGCTATGGAGTTAAATCCTAAATTTGAGTATCGCGATGATATTGAAGAAAAGAAAAAACAACTTGCACAACAATTCGCCAATCAGGGATATATTGATTATCTCTCAAAAAATTATGCAGGAGCACTTTCTGATTATGAAGGTCTGTTGAGTATTGCACCTAATGATACAGGGGTTTATTATAATGCTGCCATCTGTGCGGAACGTGCTAATGAACCTTCAAAGGCAAAACTGTTTTATGCTAAATTGGACGAAATGAAATACAATGATGCTAAAATTTATCAACCTTATGCACAGTTGTACCTTACTGAAGGCGATACAGCCAAAGCCCTTGAAATTTTGTCCAAAGGATTGGCACGCTATCCCGATGAAAAATCTATTCTGATCACACAAACCAATATTTACATAGTGTCAGGACGTACTGCCGAGGCACTGAAAGCTATCAATCTTGCAATTGAAAAAGACCCGGGCAACGCTAATCTGTATTTTGCCAAAGGAACTTTATGCGAAAAGTCCGATACCAATAAAGATGCAGCCATTGCAGCTTATAAAAAAGCGGTTGAACTGAAGGATGATTATTTTGATGCCTATTACAACCTCGGTGCGCTGTATTTTAACGATGGTGCCCGTCTTGCCAATGAAGCCAACAGCATTAAGGATAATGCAAAATATGCAAAGGCCAAAGCGGTTTTTGATGCTAAATTTAGCGAAGCTAAACCTTATCTCGAAAAAGCTTATAGCCTGAATCCTAAAGATCAGAGCACATTGCTTTCTCTGAAACAATTGTATGCCACACTCAACGATACGGTGAACTACGAAAAGATTAAGAAAGCACTTGAAGAAGTGAAATAAATCGTATTGAAAATAGAATTTTCGGGGCTTGCACCAACAGTGCAAGCCCCGTTTGTTTTTAATGTAATTTTACCGACTCAATATTTTGCATGAATAAAAATAAAATCATCAATGACCCGGTTTATGGTTTCATCACCATTCCTACCGAACTGATTTTTGACATAATTGAACATCCTTTTTTTCAGCGGCTCAGACGTATCAGGCAACTCGGGCTTGCTCCTTATGTGTACCCGGGTGCCATACATACACGCTTTCATCATGCGCTGGGTGCTATGCATATAACTATGCAGGCCATAGACACTCTGCGTAGCAAAGGCCATGAAATTACCAAAGAAGAAGAAGAAGCATTGTGCATTGCTATTGTATTGCACGATATTGGTCATGGACCTTTTTCGCATGCTCTTGAAAATTCCATCGTTAAAAAAGTGCCACATGAGCACATTTCAATGTTAATAATGGATGTACTGAATCGCCAGTTCAGCGGAAAGCTTACCATGGCGATTTCGATTTTCAGAAATGAATATCATAAAAAATTTCTGCATCAGTTAATCAGCAGTCAGCTCGACATGGATCGTCTTGACTATCTTACCAGAGACAGTTTTTTTACAGGTGTTTCAGAGGGAGTTATCAGCATTGACCGTATTCTGAAAATGCTGAATGTGGCAAATGATGAACTGGTGGTGGATGAAAAAGGTATTTATTCAGTCGAGAAATTTATTGTCGCCAGACGACTGATGTACTGGCAGGTCTATCTGCACAAAACAGTGCTTGCAGCCGAAAATCAACTCATTCAAATTCTGAAAAGAGCGAGAGAACTAGCACAATCAGGAATGGATTTATTTGCCACCGGCACCTTTAAAAAATTCCTCACTCATAATTATACTGAAAAGGATTTTGTTGAGAACCCGGAACTGATAAGTCTGTTTTGCAAGCTTGATGATTTCGACATTTTTGCCAGTATAAAGGAGTGGGCTGATCATGAGGATATGATTCTTTCTCATCTCTCAAAAGGAATGGTCAACAGGGATTTGTATAAGCTGCGACTTCGTTCAAATCCTTTTGATGATAATGAGTTAAATGAATTCAGAAGTGTATTGAGTAAGAAATACAATATCAATGGCGACCTTCAGAAATATTTTGTCTTCACCGGAAAAATTGAGAACAGCGCTTATACCACACGTCAGGAAAATATCAATATCCTTTTCAAAAACGGAGAGGTAAAAGATATAGCATCTGCTTCTGACAATCTCAGTATTTCAGCTTTATCCAAACCGGTTGTCAAACATTACCTGAGTGTGGACAGCCTCTGTTTTAAATAGAAACTCTAATCCGTACCAAACGTAAGTTTTGTCTGAAAGGCTTTCAGCTGAAAACTTTTTCGATGGTATTCGCAATAACCATGTTGCATAATTGCTTTCACATGGCTATTTGTTGCATAGGCTTTATTTTTTTTCCAGTTATATTGCGGATAAAGTTGATCCAGCTTTTCCATATACTCATCGCGGTGTGTTTTTGCTAGTATAGATGCTGCGGCAATTGAAAGGTAGGTGGCATCTCCTTTTACTATACACACATGTTTTATTTCAGGATAAGTTTTAAAACGATTGCCGTCAATGAGTAATAATTCAGGAACTGTTTTCAGTTGAGCTATAGCGCGATGCATGGCAAGCCATGATGCTTGCAAAATATTAATAGTGTCAATTTCCTTATGTGTGCAACTGCCTACAGCCCATGCCACTGCATTTTTTTCAATCTCTATTCGCATCATTTGGCGTTGTGCAGCACTAAGTTTTTTGGAGTCATTCAGCAATTCATGTTGATATTTTTCAGGAAGAATCACTGCAGCAGCATAAACCGGTCCTGCAAGGCAGCCTCTGCCGGCCTCATCTACTCCTGCTTCAATAAATTTGCTGTATGCCGACTTTAACATATCGGCAACAAAGGTATTTAATGCTATAGACATTTTTCAGAATTTGCCCAATAGTAATTAAGTATATTTGCCGCCACACCGTAAGTGCTCCATGTCTGTTCAGTTTGTACAACCTTCTTTTCTCTGGTTTTTAGCCTTTCTCGCAGTTCCTGTAATTATTCATTTATTCAATTTCAGGCGCTTCAGGAAAATTCTTTTTACCAATGTAAGGTTTCTCAAAGAGCTTAAAGAAGAAACGCAATCCCAGTCGAAGCTTAAACATTTGCTCGTATTGTTTTCACGACTCTTGGCCATTGCCTTTATTGTTCTGGCTTTTGCCCAGCCTTTCATTCCAAAGAATAAGGACCAAATGACCTCAGGGCAGAATGTGGTAAGTGTGTATGTAGATAATTCTTTCAGCATGAACCTGCAAGGCGATGATGGCACGCTGCTGGATGAAGCAAAAAATAAAACAAGAAGTATCATAAGCACTTTCCCTTCTTCAACAAAGTTTCAACTGCTGACAAACGATTTCAGAGGAGAGCAACAGCGTGTGCTCAGCAAAGAAGAGGCATTGGAGCTGACGGATAAAATAAAAATATCCTCCTCGTCACGCAATGCGAAAGATGTTTTTATCAGACAAAATGATTTCTTTAAACAAGATCATAGCGAAAACCATTCGGCATTCTGGGTGTCTGACTTTCAAAAGAATTATTTTGGACAACCATTCACTGATAAGGACTCTACCTTGCAGTTGAATCTGGTAAGCCTTAGCACATCATCACCTTCCAACATTTATGTGGATTCCTGCTGGCTGAATACTCCGGTGGTGCAAATGAATGTACCTGCTGAACTGAGTATAAAAGTGGTTAATGATTCAAAAGAAGCAGCAGAGGTGCCGGTAAAGTTTTATCTCAACAAAACGCAGAAGGCTGTTGCTACTGTTAAAGTAAATGCAGAAAGCGAAGCAACCACTACGCTTAACTTTACGGTGTCGCAGCCCGGATGGCAACAAGCCATGATCAGTATTGATGATAATCCTGTAACATTTGACGATTCCTATTATCTGACGTTTCGTATTGCAGCAAAAATTTCAGTATATCACATCGGTAGCAGTAAAAATGTATATGTAAGCAAGTTGTTTGAAAACAATGACATGATAAACTATGCATTTGCGATGCAGTCGGCAGTTGATTTTTCTCAACTTCGGCAATCTAATACCGTAGTGCTAACCGACCTCAAAGATCTTTCTTCAGGCATGAGTGAAGAGCTTTCTCAATTTGTGAAACAAGGCGGAACGCTGATGATTTTTCCCGATAGCGTGGTGAATCCCGGAGGTTATGCGGCTCTTTCACAACAGCTGAACCTGCAAGATTATCTTTCAATCAATGGCAATGAAGAGAAAGTAGGTAAACTTGATTTCGAGAACAGTTTATTCAAAAACATGTTCGAGAAGATTGATGAAAATATGAATCTTCCTTCGGTAAAATTGCATTACGATTTAAACAACAGACTTCAGTCGGGGAGTATAAAGCTCATGCAACTCCAAAGCGGTGCAGCCTTCCTGAATTTGTATCATGTGGGTTTAGGTAAGGTTTATCAGTTCACTTCTCCGGCACAATTTACTTCTGGAGCATTTGTGGCACATGCCCTTTTTGCACCGGTATTATTTAAAATAGCATTGCAAAGTATTCCTTCCGTACAGCCGACCTTTATAGCCGGAAAAAATGATGCTTATAAATTAAATATTTCAAACACAGGTGATGCGGTATTTCATTTAGTCAACAACGATTTGAAAACGGATATCATTCCTGATGTTAAATCTTCAGCCGGAGAAACAGTGGTGAACTTTAATAATATTGCTGATGCAGGTATTTACAAACTGTTAATGCGCGACAGCACAGTTGCCGAAATAGCAATTAATTACGACCGTGCAGAATCGGCAATGAAATTTTGTGATGACAATGACCTGATGGGAATTTATACTCCCACAGCATTCAAATCAGTAGAATTACTCAAAGATAAAACATCGGTGTTTGAAAAGAAATTGAATGAACGCAACCGCGGAATTCCGTTGTGGAAGTATTGTGTTATTGCCGGGTTACTGTTTCTGTTAGCTGAAACGTTGTTGTTGAAATATTATAAAGTTTGAAATGTAAAACTTAATTTTGTCGTATGGATGCATTGCTGAAATCGGTACGGGTAGTTTACCCGGGAAACAGCCACCATCAGAAGGTGCGTGATATTTTAATTATCAATGGCAGAATCAGACAAATTGCAGCAAGCATTACCGACACAGATTCGGTAAAGACCATTGATTTGAAAGGCAAATACGTTTCTCCAGGTTGGCTCGATATGAAAGCCAATTTTCGCGACCCTGGTGATGAATACAAAGAAGACTTAACGAGTGGTTCACGTGCAGCAGCAGCAGGAGGTTTTACCGAAGTACTGCTGATGCCTTCGGTGCATGCGCCCGTGCAGTCTAAAGCGCAGGTTGAATATTTGTTGCAGAAAAGTAAAAGTAATCTGGTAACCTGCCATGTTGCAGGATGCCTTACTGAAAACCGTGCCGGCAAAGATATGGCTGAGATGTTTGACATGATGCAGGGTGGTGCAATAGCTTTTACCGATGATAAACTTGCTACACATGATGCGGGCTTGTTGCTCCGCTGTTTTTTATACGGTCAGTCGGTAAACGCTGCTATCATCGTTTATGCTGATGAACCTTCGCTAAGTGGTAAGCACCTCATTAACGATAGTGTTTACAGCGTGAATACCGGTATGAAAGGAAGTCCCGCTGTGGCTGAGGAAATAGGACTGAGTAAAATATTACGGGTTGCTGAATATGTAGAAGTACCTGTTCACATAAGTGGTGTTTCAACTGCAGGAAGCGTGCAATTGCTACGCAATGCAAAATCAAAAGGAATAAATTTTACTGCTGAAGTTTTTGCACATCATTTACTGATTGACGATTCGCAGGTAGAAAGTTTTGATTCTAATCTGAAAGTGAAACCTGTTTTCAGAAGCAAGCAGGACATTGCAGCACTTAAGAAAGGAGTTCTGGATGGAGTGATTCACGTTGTATGCAGCGATCATTCACCGCATGAGGACGATGTGAAAAATGTTGAATATGATTTTGCCGCTCATGGCATTGCCTCAGCCGAAACTACTTTTGCAACACTGAATACAGCTTTCAAAGGACAGCTACCGGTTGACATTCTTGTAGAAAAACTTGCACTCAACCCTAGAAATATTTTAAAACTTCCGATGCCATCATTCTCCGAAGGAGAAATAGCAAATATGACTGTATTTTCTACAGATGAGGAATGGACTTTCCGTGCCGATAAAATGGTATCGCGCTCACATAACAATCCTTTCGACAACACCACCTTTACCGGAAAAGTTACGGGAGTTATCAATAACAATAAGATTTCAGGATTTTAATTCTGAAAAACAAACTGCATTATGCAACAAGTACGACCAAAGAAATTTCTTGGACAGCATTTTTTATCGGATAAGATTATTGCGGAACGAATTGTAGATGCTTTATCTTTCAATGGTTACAGAGATGTTATTGAAATTGGCCCGGGAATGGGCGTGCTTACCGAAATAATTGCAGGCAGAGTAGAAGGGAAGTTGCACGTTGTTGAAATTGATGCCGAATCGGTAACTTTTCTGCAATCGCACTTCACCGAAGGGAAACTGAACATTATTCAGGATGATTTTCTGCAGATGGATTTATCGAAGCTTCTGACCGGTCCCACAGCGGTGATAGGAAATTTCCCTTACAATATTTCTACTCAGATTATTTTTCGTGTGTATGATAACCGCGACAGCATTGTCGAAGTGGTAGGAATGTTTCAGAAGGAAGTAGCTCAGCGTATATGTGCAGCTCCGGGTAACAGAGTGTATGGAATTCAAAGTGTGCTCATGCAATCGTGTTTCGACTGTGAGTATTTGTTTACGGTTGAGCCCAATGTTTTTATTCCTCCTCCCAAAGTTCAGTCAGGAGTGATACGACTGCGGTTGAATAAAGAAAAACAAATCATAAGCAGCGAGGCTGATTTCCGCAAGGTCATTAAGACTGCATTTAACCAACGGAGGAAAACCTTGCGCAATGCACTGAAAGGAATACTTGCTCCATCTCAATCTGCCGATATGTTACCTTTCAAAGAAAAAAGAGCTGAAGAATTAAGCTGGCAACAGTTTGACGAACTTACACAGTGGGTTACCCACCCTTAAATATTCTCATCAAAAGGCTGAATAAGAATTACCGTAATGCGGCTTAATTCACCAGCATGAGCAAGCAATTTTCGATTGCCGTCAATCACAAGAATTTCTTCAGGCAGTTTGTTTTCATTTTGTGCTTTTATAAAATCTAATGCTTCTTTTAAATCGGGTACTACCTGATGTGCATGTGCAATCACCATCAGGTTTCGCGCTGACGACATTAAACGCATATCGCCCGTCATGTTTTTAGAAAAAACGATAGTACCCTGACCGGATATCAGACATTCACAAGGCAAGACTACAACCTGCAAATCGGTGTCGGTTTCCGCTTCGAAAACACTTTGATGTGGAAATTCAAACTCATCAAAAAATGCGGAAAGGTTTCTGTCAATACAAACCACATCGGTATAGTTGTTTGTGTCGCAAGTCATCAGTATGGTTTCCATCAGTTCTATTCTGCCATTGCATAATACAAACTGACCGTTGGCAGCAGTAAACTTCTCTGCAAATTCTACTTCAAGAGGTAATCCCGACTGATGATACACGCAGGTATCCATATCCAGATTAGGGAAGGGGTTAGGTGTTTTCGAAATTAACGCACTTCGTACCTTTTTAAGAACTTTCTCTCTGTTGGTACTCTCGTCCATACCTTTATCCTATATAGTTCCCTGTGATATTGTTGTGGTGTCAGGTGTTTCAGTTTCTTTTACTTTCTCTCCATTGGGTATTGTTGAATTGAAAGTAGCTTTTTCTGACTCTGCCCATTGGCGCTGACCAAAAATTTCTTCCAGATCTTCTTTGAAGATTACTTCTTTTTCGAGAAGCCTTTTTGCCAATTTATCCAATTTATCCTTGTTTTCTCTCAGCAATTCTTTAGTTCTCTTATATGCAGCATCAATCAGCTTTTTCACTTCTTCATCAATAATCTCAGCGGTTTTTTCGCTGTAAGGCTTGTTGAAATTATAATCCTGCTGTCCTGACGAATCGTAATAACTGATGTTGCCAATACGTTCATTGAGTCCGAAAATACTCACGGAAGCATAAGCCTGCTTGGTGATTTTTTCAAGATCGGAAAGTGCTCCTGTACTGATTGTTCCGAATACTACCTCTTCGGCAGCACGACCTCCTAATGCAGCACACATCTCATCAAATATCTGTTCTTTATTGGTCAATTGTCTTTCTTCGGGCAGATACCAAGCGGCTCCCAGCGAGTTGCCTCGCGGAACAATGGTAACTTTCACCAGCGGGTGAGCATATTCCAGCAACCAACTTACCGTAGCATGTCCCGATTCATGATAAGCGATTACACTCTTCTCATGCTTGGTGATGATTTTATTTTTCTTTTCTAATCCGCCAATGATACGGTCAACAGCAGCAAGAAAATCTTCTTTTCCGATAGCAGTTTTATTAAGGCGTGCTGCTATCAATGCTGCTTCATTACAAAGGTTGGCAATGTCGGCACCTGAGAATCCGGGTGTTTGTCGCGCAAGGAATTTTATATCCACCGTGTGGTCAATCTTCAGACCTTTGGTATGAACTTTAAATATTTCTTCGCGACCTGTCAGGTCAGGTAACTCAACATAAATTTGTCTGTCGAAACGTCCGGGTCGCAACAGTGCACGGTCAAGAATATCGGCACGGTTTGTTGCTGCAAGAATGATTACTCCTGTATTACTTCCGAAGCCATCCATCTCTGTCAGCAACTGATTTAATGTACTTTCTCTCTCATCATTTGCACTGAAGGAAGGTGCTTTTCCTCTGGCACGACCAATTGCATCAATCTCATCAATGAATATGATACTTGGCGCTTTTTCTTTTGCCTGCCTGAATAAATCGCGTACACGTGATGCACCAACTCCTACAAACATCTCCACGAAATCGGAGCCGCTGAGAGAGAAGAACGGCACCTGTGCTTCACCGGCAACTGCTTTTGCAAGTAAGGTTTTTCCGGTTCCCGGAGGGCCTACAAGCAATGCACCTCTCGGAATTTTACCTCCTAATTGAGTATATTTTTTAGGATTTTTCAGAAAGTCAACAATTTCCATTACCTCTACTTTGGCTTCTTCAAGTCCCGCCACATCGTTGAAAGTAACTTTCACATTCAAGTCCTTATCGAATAACTGTGCCTTTGATTTTCCAATGTTAAATATCTGACTTCCGGTACCTCCGCCACCCATTCTGCGCATGATAAATATCCATACCACAACAATAATCGCAAATGGAAGAAGATTCCATAACAACACTTCCAGAATAGAGCGGTCATTGTTGTTATATTCAGGAACAATTTTTTCGTTGTCAGGGAAATCTTTTTGAATATCCTCCATCTTTCTTTCAAAATTGCCAACATCACCAATGGGCATATAGTAATGTGGCCCCGGATTAAGCCCGTTGCCAAAAGGTTTGTGACTTACGGCTTTATAACGATCCTGATCCAGTTTGTCTTTTTTAATTGTTATTTCAGCACGTTCACGGTTTACAATTTCTACCTTTTCTACATCATGATTCAAGAGCATTGTTTTCTCGAATTCACTCATGTTGGTCAGTTTAGGTTTGTCACCCAGCCCCAATACCCATATCACAAAAATCAACAGGAATACAATGGCATATATCCATGAAAAATTGAATCCCTTCCCAGGAGGTTTTGGTAGTTTGTTAAATGGCTTTTTCTTTTCTCCGCCTTTGTTTTCTTCCGACATTATTTTTTTAACTAATTTTCTTTATTTGAAATTCTTTGTATCAACAATCATGCAAACGGCAAAATGGCAGATTTGTTAGTTATATGGCAGCGATTTTTTCTTCCTGCGCATCTGCCCACAAATTTTCAAGACCATAAAACTCGCGTTTTTCAGCAAGGAATACATGCACCACCACGTTAAAATAATCCATCAGTATCCATTCTGCATTTTGTTTTCCTTCTATGCTGAAAGCTGTCTCTTTTACTTTCTTAAAAACATTTTCTTCAATATTACGCACTATGGCGTCAACCTGTATTTTATTTCCTGCCTGACAAATTACGAAGTAATCTGCCATAGCATTCTTCAATTCTTTTAGGTTTAAAACTACAATGTTTTCACCTTTCTTATCTTCAATACTGTCAACAATTACCGACAGCATTTTTGCCGTACTATCCTTTGGTTTACGTTTTACCGGTTTGCGTGTAGTTTTTTTAAGTGCTACGTTTTTGGAGCTTTTTGTTTTTGTTTCTTTTTTAACCGCCAAGTTTCGTTAATATTTATAATTCAGTATAATACAAAAGTAGTAAAAATTACTTTAGACTACCTTTGCACAATGTTTTATGATGCACAATGGTTTTTTCTTGAGGAAACCGATTCCACTAACAATGCAATTCAACAAAAGTTAGCTCAAGGCATTCTGCCCGAAGGCTCTGTAGTTTTGGCAGACTATCAAAGCAGCGGCAAAGGGCAGCGGGGAAACTCCTGGCAAAGCAATCCCGGTGAAAACCTCCTTTTCAGTATGGTGCTGTACCCGGTTTTTCTAAAGGCGGAAAGCCTATTTTGGCTGAGCAAAGCTATTGCGCTGGCGGCAACCGATTTTGTGGCTAATCATTGCCATGAAGTACAGATCAAATGGCCGAACGATATTTATGTTTCAGGCAAAAAGGCCGGTGGAATTTTAATTGAAAACACTTTCCGTGGTTCAGAGATTTATGCAGCTATTGTAGGAATAGGGTTAAACCTCAACCAGTATAGTTTTGAAGAACAACTTTCTAAAGCTACTTCAATGAGAATAGCTTCAGGGAAAAATTTCGATGTGCGCACTTCGGGCAAGGAGCTGTTTGAATGTATTCAGCATCGCTATGCACAACTGAAGCAAAATGCTTTTGAGCTTTTGGATAATGACTATCATCGGTTGTTATATCGCCTCCATATTCCCTCAAAATTCCGGAGTAATAACCATGTGTTCAACGGAGTGATAAAGTCGGTAAACGCTCAGGGTTTATTACTGATAGATACTCCGTCAGGTCAACAGACTTTTGATATCAAAGAAATTGTTTTTCTCGACTAAAAAGTGATTTTCAATCTTCTGTTGATTATAACAGAGTTTATTTTTAATCATTAGTAAACTGTGATGTAAACTACGTTTGGTCCGTCATGTCCAACTATAAAATCCGGAAAAAACAGGACTTTAGATGAAGTTGGTTTTCAGGTTTTTGATTTCAATAAATTACTCATCCACTGCAGTGGAATACTGAGTGCAAAAACCAGCAAAGCCCCCACAACATTCAGCCATAAAAATCCCAAACCAATTATTCCTTTGTTGTCGAGAATAAATAACGCAATTACTGCTAGTTCGCTGATGATTGCCGCTATAAAAACGGCATTTCCTGCTATTTTTTTAGCATAAAATCCAACCAGGAAAATGCCTAAAATCACTCCGTAAAATAGGGAACCTAACACATTCACTGCCTCAATGAGACTGCCCATGCCTACAACCATTTGTGCAACTACAATACAAAACAAACCCCAGAGCAAGGTGTAAAGTTGTGAAAGCCTGAAGTCACTGATTTTTTGTTTTCGCTCAGCATTCAGGGTGTTTTTTCTGAATCGTGTATGGAAATCTATCATCGTACAACTTGCCAAAGAGTTTAGCGCAGCAGCTATACTTCCCCAAGCGGCCAAAAAGATGATGGCAATCAGCAATCCGATTAATCCTTTAGGCAAATAATCAATCACAAACCTCAGAAAAATATAGTTGGTATCATTATCATCACCTTGAATGCCTGCTGTTTTAAACAATTTCTTATACCGTTGTTTTATAACTTGCGAAGAGTCATTTAGCGCTCTAAGTGCTATACGTGTTTGCTCTTTATTTTGAGAATAGTTTTTTAATGCTTGCGCTTTCAATTTATTCAACTCGTTATAATGCTGTTCCAAAATCATGGCGCTGTCCTTCTTGCTGCTCTCTTCTAGTTTTTGTTGCTGTACAGGATTGAAAAAGATGGGCTGCGGCTTGTACTGATAGAATGAAAACAACAGCACTCCGATGAGTAAAATAAAAAATTGCATGGGCACTTTTACCAAACCGTTCATGAGTAATCCCTTTCGGCTTTCAGTGGTATCTTTTGCGGTCAGATATCTTCCCACCTGACTTTGGTCTGTGCCGAAATAGCTTAAAGCCAGAAAAAATCCGCCAATCACACCACTTATGATGTTGTATTTATCCTTCCAGTTGAATCCGTTTTTGTCAAAGCCTGTGGTGATGACATTCATCTTGTCGCTGCTACCTCCGATATTCAGTGCATCCGTAAATCCGATGCCTTCAGGCAGCAATTTCACTATCATAAATCCTGCAAAGAACATTCCCGTAAATATGATAAACAGTTGCAATTGTTGTGTATAAGCCACCGCTTTTGCCCCTCCTGAAACTGTGTAAATAATCAGCATGCCTCCCATCACCATATTGGTGAAAAAAATATCCCATCCCATCAGCGAAGAAAGTATGATGGAAGGTGCGTAAATACTGATACCGGTGCTTAAACCTCGCGACAACAAAAACAGAAATGAGGTGAAAGTTCTGGTTTTATTATCGAAACGTTCTTCCAGATATTCATAGGCTGTAAAAACTTTAAGTTTGCTGAACAGAGGGACAAACGTAATGCACAACACCACCATGGCAAGCGGCAATCCGAAATAATACTGAACAAATCGCATTCCATCAGTAAATGCCTGACCGGGTGCTGAAATAAAAGTGATGGCGCTGGCTTGAGTGCCCATAATGCTCAGCAATACAAGATACCAAGGCATGGAGCGGCTACTTAGAAAATATCCCTCCAGATTTTTTGCTGTGCGACTTTTATACAAACCATAGGCTATGATTACAATAAGCGTAATGGAAAGTACAATCCAGTCTAAAAAACTCATTCCAGTCAGTAGATAATTGGTTTAAAACTTAAACATTATGGTAATCCTGTAGAAGAAAACTATCAGCAATGCCAGAAAGGCAATGACAAACAGATACCGGTATCCCCACTTGCCGAATAATGGAACTTTTTTTCCTCTCATAAATTCTCTGCAAATGCAATTATATGTCCGTCCGAATCGGCAAGGTAACAAACCTTATCTCCCCAGTTTCTGTTTTGAGGAGGGCTGATAATTTTAGCTCCGCATTTTTGAGCATGCTCATATTCTTTTTGAACATTTCCCACATGCAAGTAAAGTTCGCAGCGCGGAATTCCTGAACCTTCTGACGGATGAGGAGTGTTTCCCGCAAGAATTTTTGCAATACCATTCTCAGGCATCAATCCCAGTTTACAGTGATCGGATAGCAGGAACTCCGTCATACCCGGAACATTTAAAACAGGTTGTTGTTGCAACATGGCAGAGTAAAATTCCGTACTCGCCTGTTGATCTCTCACGTATAAAATTATTTGTGTATCAATAACAAGGTTCATGATTTCCAGGATTGATAATCATCACTACTTTTAGCTTATATTGAATAAGTATGATTTTTAATATTTATTGTCAAAGGTAGCATATTGAGCGGAAGTACTTGATTTGTTAGTGTAATGCATTTAAACTTTCACAGATTGCCTAAAAATGTAAATTTGCCATCTTTATGCAAAAAAATAGTATGGTTAACACATTGACCATTGACGAAATTGAACAAATAGCGTTCAAAGGTAAACAGGTTGTTATCGGTGAAAGTACACGTGATGACATCAATAAATCATTTAGTTTCCTGGTTGATTTTTCGAAGGATAAAATCATTTATGGAATCAACACCGGTTTCGGGCCGATGGTGCAGTTTAAGGTTGAAAGTCACGAGTTGAACCAACTGCAATATAATCTTATCCGCAGCCATAGCAACGGAGCAGGAAACGTGCTGAACGAAGTTTATGCACGTGCAGTTGTTGTAGCCCGACTGAATAATTTCTTACAAGGTCATTCCGGAATAAGTCCTGAGGTAATTTCACTGCTTACAGAATTTCTGAATCATAATATCATACCTGAAATTTTTGAACATGGCGGAGTAGGTGCCAGTGGCGACTTGGTGCAGTTGGCGCATCTTGGACTTAACCTTATCGGAGAAGGGTATGTTTATTATCAGGGCAAAAGAGAAAAAACCGGAGATGTTCTCAATCGGTTGAAATTAAAACCTCTCACACTGAAATTACGTGACGGATTAGGTATAATCAATGGCACTTCCTGCATGACAGGTATTGCTGCAGTAAATCTGATTTATGCACAGCGCCTTCTTAAATGGGGGACAGTAGCTTCTGCAGTCATCAACGAAGTAATTGAGTCGTTTGATGATTCTTTTTCTGAAGAGTTGAATGCCGTAAAGCAACATCATGGTCAACAACAAATAGCATCACAAATGCGTCAGTTTCTGGAGGGCAGCCATTTGGTACGCAGCCGCAAGGAATTGTTTTCCGACCATCAGGAACTCAGCCGAACTGAGTTTAAAAATAAAATTCAGGAGTATTATTCCATCAGATGTGTTCCACAAATCCTCGGACCGGTGTTCGATACCTGTATGGCAGCTATTGCTGTTACTGAGAATGAACTGAACTCCACCAACGATAATCCGGTGGTTATTCCTGATGCTGATAATGTATTTCACGGAGGTAATTTCCATGGCGATTATATTTCACTTGAAATGGATAAGTTGAAACTTGCTATGACAAAGCTTACGGTTCTTGCAGAGCGACAGCTTAATTTTCTGTTGAATAAAAAACTAAACCGTAAATTTCCTCCTTTCCTTAACAAAAGGAAACTGGGCTTTAATTTCGGACTTCAGGGAATGCAGTTTGTGGCTACCAGCACCACTGCCGAGAGCCAGAGCTTGTGTACTTCGGTTTATGTTCATAGTATTCCCAACAATAACGATAATCAAGATGTGGTAAGTATGGGAACAAACAGCGCTCTCATTGCCAAAAAAGTTATTGATAACGGATATGAAGTGATGGCAGTACTCATGATGGCCGTAGCTCAGGCTATTGACCTGCTGCCCGAAAACGAATTTGAAAAATTAGCACCAAAAACTAAACAACTGCACAAGTATTTACGCAGTCACACAGCAGTGATTGAAGAGGATATCCCTCAGTTTGAAAATATCAGAAAGGTAGTTGAACTTCTAAAAGAAAATCATTTTACATCATGAATTGTGCATTGATAACAGGAGCCTCACGAGGGTTGGGAAAGGCCATTGCTTTGCAACTGGCAACAGACCATAAAATGCATATTCTCATAAATTATGCTTCTAATAAAGAAGCTGCCGAGAAAACACTTGCGGAGATACAAGCTTTAGGCGGAAGTGGGGAGTTGTTGCCGTTTAAAGTTCAGGATAAAGAAGAGGTAACAAATGCTGTAAAATCCTGGCAGGAGAAAAATCCGGATAACTTTATTAAAGTGTTGGTAAACAATGCAGGCATTACCAAGGACGGATTGCTGATGTGGATGCCTGAGAAAGATTGGGATGACGTGGTGAATATTTCCGTTAAAGGATTTTACAATGTTACACAAAGTGTCATTGAGCAGATGTTGCGCAAGCGCGAAGGAAGAATCATCAATGTGGCTTCACTATCGGGGTTGAAAGGTAATGCAGGACAAACCAATTATGCAGCAGCAAAGGGTGCACTCATCGCAGCCACCAAATCATTAGCTTTTGAAGTAGCTAAAAGAAAAATTACTGTCAATGCAGTAGCTCCCGGATTTATTAAAAGTGACATGACAGAAGGTCTTGACGAAAAAATGTTGAGTAAAATGGTGCCAATGGAACGATTTGGTACTCCCGAAGAAGTAGCACACGTAGTAAGTTTTCTCGCATCCGACAAGGCATCTTATATTACGGGTGAAGTAATCAATATTAACGGAGGAATTTATTCGTAATCATGCATCGGGTAGTTATAACAGGTATTGGCATTTATTCCTGCATAGGAAAAAATCTTGAGCAAGTACGGCAGTCGCTTTACGAAGGGAAAAGTGGAATTATTTACGACCCTGAACGCAAAGAACTTGGATTTCGCTCAGCATTAACAGGCTTTGTTGAAAATCCTGACCTCAAAAATTTTCTTCACAGGCGCGATCGCCTTGGAATGCACCAGCCTGCAATGTTTGCATATATGTCCACACGCGAAGCCTTGGAGTTAGCTAATTTAGATGTTGACTTCCTGGAAAAGAATGAAACTGGAATTATTTTTGGGAATGACAGCACTACAGGTTCTGTTATCGAAACGATTGACAAAGCCCGTAAGAAGAAAGATAATACCCTGATAGGAAGTGGTGATATTTTTCAGAATATGAATTGTACGGTTAATATGAACCTTGCAACCATTTACAAACTTAAAGGCATCAACTTTACACTGAGTGCGGCCTGTGCAAGTGGCTCTCATTCTATCGGTATGGGTTATCTGCTCATCAGGCAGGGGCTGCAGGAAAGAGTAATTTGCGGAGGAGCGCAGGAAATAAATCCTTATGCCATGACCAGCTTTGACGGACTTGGAACTTTCAGCACAAGAGAATCTGATCCGCTAAAAGCTTCCAGACCTTTCGACAAAAATCGTGACGGGCTTATCCCTTCAGGAGGAGCTGCAACCGTTATCATCGAATCACTTGAATCAGCACAAAGAAGAGGAGCAAAAATTATTGCTGAAATTGTAGGTTATGGATTTTCTTCCAATGGCGACCATATTTCTAATCCAAGTTTTGAAGGACAGCAACGCTCTTTAATCATGGCAATGAATCAGGCAGGTATTAAACCTTCTGCAATAGATTATGTAAATGCTCATGCTACTTCTACGCCTGCAGGTGATGGTATTGAAGCAAAGGTTATTGGAGAAATTATCAGTCATCAGGTGCCGGTAAGTTCTACCAAATCAATGACAGGACATGAATGTTGGATGGCCGGTGCCAGTGAAGTTATTTACTCATTGCTGATGATGCAAAATAATTTTATCGCTCCCAACATCAACTTTGAAGAACCGGATGATGATACCCGCAACATCAATGTGATAGCACAAACGAAAGAGCAAAATATTGATTGCTTCTTATCCAATTCATTTGGATTTGGCGGTACCAATTCAGCGTTGATAGTACGAAAGTTTAAATAACAAACTTAGTTCCGTATTCGAACTTTTCATGGTTGATTATTAATCCCATTGAAAAATGAGGCTATAACTTTGCTTCATTAGTTTACTTTTGCCGTCTGATTTATAAGAAAGTGATATGTCCGATAAACTGAATCTCGAATTTAATATTAACGAAGATGCCTACAAAACACTGTTGGCGCAACTTCAGAAAAAACTGAGTACTGTATTTGAAGGCGGTGGTAAAAAAAGTGCTGCTAAACAAAAGGAACGTAACAAAATGCTGGCACGTGAGCGTATTGCTTATTTGCTCGATAAAGATAAACCACAGTTTGAAGTAGGTGCTTTTGTGGCTGATGGTATGTATGAAGAGTATGGAGGATGCCCTTCAGCAGGTGTGGTGGTAATCATCGGTTACATCAGCGGAAAACAATGTATTGTTGTTGCCAACGATGCAACCGTTAAAGCAGGGGCGTGGTTTCCGATGACTGCAAAGAAAAATTTGCGTGCTCAGGAAATAAGTATTGAAAATCGTTTGCCTATAGTTTATCTGGTTGACAGTGCAGGAGTTTTTCTGCCTATGCAGGACGAGATTTTTCCCGACAAAGAACATTTTGGTCGCATATTCCGCAATAATGCAATCATGTCGGGCATGGGCATTATTCAGGTGGCGGCAATCATGGGAAGTTGTGTTGCCGGTGGTGCCTACCTTCCTATTATGAGTGATGAAGCCATGATAGTGGATAAAACAGGTTCGGTATTTCTTGCAGGTAGTTATCTGGTAAAATCTGCCATTGGCGAAGACATAGATAATGAAACGCTGGGCGGTGCTACCACACACTCTGAGATTTCAGGTGTAACGGATAATAAATTTCCAGATGATGCATCTTGCCTCGATTATATCAAAAGATTATTTGATAAGATTGGTGATTTTGACAAGGCCGGATTTGACCGTGCTGAGCCTGCTGAACCTAAACTTAATCCCAAAGAAATTTATGGTATCATACCTGCTGAAAACAGCAAGCAATACAATATGCACGAAGTGATTTTGCGATTGGTTGATAACAGCGAGTTTGATGAGTATAAAGAAAAATATGGACAGAGTGTGATTTGCGGTACTGCTCGCATTGACGGATGGGCCGTTGGCATTGTTGCCAATCAGCGCAAGGTGGTGAAAAGCAAGAAAGGTGAGTTACAGATTGGCGGTGTTATTTACAGTGACAGTGCCGATAAAGCAGCACGATTTATCATGAACTGTAATCAGCGAAAAATGCCTCTCGTATTTTTACAGGATGTAACCGGATTTATGGTAGGTAGCCGCAGTGAGCATGGCGGAATTATTAAAGATGGAGCTAAAATGGTGAATGCAATGGCCAATAGTGTGGTTCCTAAATTTACAATCATTGTGGGCAACAGTTATGGAGCAGGTAATTATGCCATGTGTGGCAAAGCTTATGATCCGCGACTGATAGCAGCATGGCCTTCGGGACAGATTGCTGTAATGGGTGGTGCACAAGCAGCAAAAACTTTGTTGCAGATACATGTTGCTGCACTTAAATCACAGGGCAAAACTATTTCACAAGAAGATGAAAATGCGCAACTAAAAGCCATTACCGATAAATATAATTCGCAAACTTCGCCTTACTATGCCGCATCACGTATGTGGGTTGATGCAATCATTGACCCTGTGGAGACACGAAAAATGATTAGCATGGGAATAGAAATGGCCAATCACGCACCCATCACAAAACAATATAACGTTGGCGTTATTCAGACTTAAAAAATAAAACGTATCGAAATAAAAAAAGCTGCTTTTAAAGCAGCTTTTTTTATAAGTGTTTTATCTCTTTTGCTTAATTGGTTTTACTCTTTGTGACTGATTTACTAGCAGTAGAATACAATTTTGATACATCGTTAAAAGCAGTTTGTACCACACTTAGTTTTTGTTTTACTTCAGTATCAGGTTGCTCTAAACTGATTGAACCATATAACTCCTTACAAGAATTTGCAAGAGTAACGGTTGCAGCTTTCATTTGAGTGGCATCAACACCTGCAGGAACTTCTGCTTTATACAAATCTACTGCAGCATTAATGAGCGATTCAATATTGGTTTTTATCGGTTTAAGGTCTCCGGATTTACTGGCTTTGGTGAAATCAGACAGAATGTTTTTGAATGAGTTCAACTCAGCCCAGCTACCTGTAGTTTTGTTTGCCTGACTGTAAGCACTTGCAGTGATGGCAATAAATGCGATGAAAGCAAATATCTTTTTCATTTTTTTTAAAATATTATTTTGTGTACCTGCAAATATACTATAAAAGAAGCTAATTCAGAATACTTTTTTACTTTTACATGATGTCGAGATTCATCTATAATTTATTTTTTAAGCTTTTTGGTTGGAAAATCAAAGGCGCAATACCTCCCGAACTGAAAAAGTATGTGATGATTGTGGCACCGCATACCAGCAATGTTGATTTTTTGGTGGGGCTGGCGGCAAGAAGTATCCTGCGGATTGACACCAAATATCTTGCAAAAAAGGAACTCTTTAAACCTCCTTTCGGATGGTTGTTTTATGCTTTGGGAGGTTACCCGGTTGACCGTTCCAAGCACAGTAACATGGTTGATAAGGTAGCCGAAATCTATAATCAGCATGAAAGATTTTCAATCTGCATCACCCCTGAAGGTACACGGAAGTATTCACCCGTTTGGAAGACGGGCTTTCACAAAATTGCCCTCAAAACGCAAACTCCTATCCTTATGATAGCCTTTGATTATCCTTCAAAAACGGTTGTTGTAGCTCCCCCTTTTATGCCAACAGAAAACACGGAGGCTGATATTGAGCACATTAAGAATTATTTCCGTCAGTTTAAGGGTAAAAACCCTGAGCAAGGAGTTCTGTAAAAAAATCAGAAAACACTATTTTTTTATTTCATTGAAAAACCGATATTTGCAGCCCCGAATTCAGGGAGATTTTCGGGATTATGTTTAACGGTATAAAAATTAATTAACATGCCAACAAAAATCAGATTGCAACGGTTCGGAAAAAAAGGCCAGCCGTTTTACCATGTAGTGGTGGCAGATTCGCGTGCTCCCAGAGATGGTAAGTTCATTGAAAAAATCGGAGTGTACAATCCAAAAACCATTCCGGCAACCATTGATCTTAATATCGACCGTGCAGCTCATTGGATAGCTAACGGAGCACAGCCTACTGATACTACTCGCGCCATTTTAAGTTATAAAGGCGTATTGTACAAACATCACTTACAAGGTGGTGTGAAAAAAGGCGCTCTTACTCAGGAGCAGGCCGATGCTAAATTCAATGCTTGGATGGAAAGCAAAAACCTGAAGGTGCTTCAGCATTCGCAGAAAGTACAGGCTACTAAAGCTGACGATTCAAAAAATCGCCTTGCTGAAGAAGCTAAGAAACGTGAAGCTATTGCAAAGGTTATTGCTGAGAAACGTGCTGCTGCAAGCGTAGCCGCTGCAGAAAGCGCTGCACAGGAACCTGCTGCCGAAGGTGGTGAAACTCCTGCCGAAAACGCATAAGTTTAACTTTTTTGATAATGCCCTTTGATGATGGGTTTTGACGGTTATTTCTTTTATGGAACAATCGGTCGTACTCACGGTATCAAAGGGCATTTGATTTTAAAATGCTCCGATACCTTCAGCTTTAAGAAAAATGAACCTAAGGAGTTTTTTATCAGTGAAAACAACAGCCTGAAAGCTTTCACGCTGAAAGAAATTTCTTTTAATCCGCCTTTTACACGATTTCTTCTCGAAACAGTTCAAAACATGACTGAAGCTGAATCGTTCTTAAAAAAGGATGTTTACCTGCCTCTGAATATTCTTGCACAAAGCCACACTCCTTATAAACACGAGTTGCAGGACGCCAGAGTAGAAGATGAAAACAAGAACTTTATAGGAAACATAAAAAGTATTCTGGAATTTCCACAACAACTCATTGCACAGGTTTTTACCGACAAAGGGCAGGAAGTGCTTATTCCGTTGAATAACCACTTTATTCTGAATTATAATAAAAGCACAAACATCCTCACCGTGCAATTACCTGACGGTCTCCTCGATATCTATTTAACTTAACAGACTTTATCTTCTTTTATTTCAATACAATTTCATGACAATGTCTTATATAAGCATTTTTCATGTAATGACGTTGTTTTTTTTCAGACATTCGCACAACTTTTCAGAGGAGAAACAAGATGAAATATATCGGAGAACAACTGATATGGGGACAGATAGGAAGTGGCTTGATTTTTACAGCCTTCGTGAGTGCATTATTTGCGGCCATATTATACATCATAAGTACAGTTAATGAAACTAAAGCTACGTGGATGCGTCCGCTGGCACGAAAGTTTTTTGCGGTTCATGGCATTGCCGTTTATGGTGTTTTCTTTTTGCTGCTCTATCTTATTTTTAATCACCGCTTCGAGTATTTTTATGTATGGCAACATTCCAGCTTAACCATGCCCATGCATTATATTCTTGCCTGTATCTGGGAAGGGCAGGAGGGAAGTTTTTTACTTTGGATGTTGTGGCATGTGCTCATTGCATTGTTCATTACGCGCAGAACCAGACAATGGGAAGCTCCTGTCGTAGGCATCATTGCAATGGTACAAGTGTTTCTTGCATCCATGTTGCTTGGAGTTTATGTGTTCGATTATAAAATAGGAAGCAATCCGTTTTCTCTTCTTCGTCATCACGAGCAGTTTGCTAATCTTCCATTCATTCAGATGCCCAATTATCTCGAAAGAATTAAAGACGGAAGAGGTCTGAATCCTTTATTACAGAATTACTGGATGGTCATTCATCCGCCAACATTGTTTCTCGGATTTGCATCCACAGTTATTCCTTTCGCCTTTGCTATTGGCTCACTGTTGCGAAAAAATGTTTCTGACTGGATAAAACCAGCTCTTCCTTATACATTTTTCGGCATCATGATTTTAGGTGCAGGAATTCTTATGGGTGCTGCATGGGCTTATGAGGCATTAAGCTTTGGTGGATTCTGGGCATGGGATCCTGTTGAGAATGCATCACTGGTGCCATGGCTCATTCTTGTAGGAGCAGGTCACGTGATGTTGGTTTACCTGAAGAGACAACGTGCATTAATCAGTACCTATGTGCTGAGTATTTTGTCGTTTCTGTTGGTCCTTTACAGTACATTCCTCACCAGAAGCGGAATTTTAGGGGAAACTTCTGTTCATGCATTTACTGATTTGGGAATGAGTGGTCAGTTGATTTTTTACATGTTGTTCTTTGTTGTTTTGTCAGTGGTGCTGCTGGCTGCAAACTGGAAAAAACTACCAAAGGAAGAAGGTGATGACAGCATTACATCACGCGAATTCTGGATGTTTATTGGCATGCTCGTGCTCTGTATTTCAGCAGTGCAGGTAACCTTTACCACCAGCATTCCGGTATTCAATAAATTATTCGGTTTAAAGCTTGCACCTCCTGTGGATGTGAAAGAGCATTTTAATTCATGGCAGATTCCTATAGCAATGATACTTTGTTTGCTCATGGCCATAGGTCAGTTTTTTAAGTACAAACACAGTGATTCTAAGGAAGTGTTTAAGAAACTGATGCTTTCTTTCTTGATTTCGGTTGGATTAACAACAGTTATTGCACTTGCATTGCAATGGCATAGCATTCATTTTATATCTCTGGCATTTGCATGTGTATTCAGTGTCATTGCCAATACCGATTATTTTTTCCGTATCATCAAAGGTAAATTATCTTTCAGCGGAGCTTCCATTGCTCACATTGGTTTTGCATTTATTATCCTCGGTGCGCTTATTTCAAATGCCAATTCAAGAATTATTTCCAAGAACAAACTCAATATTGATCTTGGAAAAGATTTTCCGAATAATGAAAACATCATGCTCGCCAAAGGCGATACCTTGCAGATGGGAAAATACTTTGTGACCTACACCGGTCGTGAGAAGGACGGGGTTAACGTTTATTTCAATATTGATTATTTCAAACCTAATAACCGTGACGGCAGCCTGAAAAAAGCTTTCACGCTGAAACCTATCATTCAGCTTAACGAAAGAATGGGCAACAGTGCCGAGCCTGCAACCAAATGGTTCCCTGATAAAGATATTTATACACACATCACCTATGCCAATCTGGATGAGTTTACCGGTAAGGAATCAGCTGAGGAATATGATGAGCCGGTAGAACATGAAATGGCTACAGGAGATACTTTGGCAACTTCCAACAGCCTGATTGTGCTGAAAGGTATTGCAAAAGATAATTCTGAAGTAGAGATTGAATCTTTTGACAGCTTTGGGGTGAAAGCAAAACTGGAAGTTACCGATGTCAACAAGAAGAAGCATGAAATTGATCCTGTGTTTCTGGTAAAAGACCGCATGGCGGTTTCAAAAAATTATTTTATTGACGAACTCGGTCTTAAAATCCGTTTCACAGGTCTCGACCCTGAAGGTGGAAAAATAAAACTTGAAATTGCAGAGAAGAAAGCCAACAAGAGAGATTTTATTATCATGAAAGCCATCATTTTCCCTCATATCAACTTGCTTTGGGCAGGATGTATTCTGATGATTGTTGGCGCCTGGATTTCTGCAGTGAAGCGTTTTAAAGAAAATGTTCGCTATGCAGGCAAAAGCTGATGTTTTAAATGTGGTAATTGTTGGTTCGGGCAATGTGGCTATGCAACTGGCAATGCTGCTGAATATATCAGGGAATAAAGTTGTTCAGGTCGTAAGCCGTAATAGTAAAACCGGAAAACAATTAGCCAAACTATGCAATTGCGATTTCAACGCAGAAGTGAAGGCAGCAAAAACCAATGCCGATATTTGTCTGATTGCAGTTAACGATGACAGTATTGCCGAAGTAGTTCGCCAACTTCCGGAGATGAAAACCACCGTAGTGCACACTTCAGGTCTTGTGCCGATAGATGTGCTGAAGAAGAAATTCAGGAATTGTGGAGTGATGTATCCCGTACAATCACTAACGGCACACTCTGAAATTTTTTCGGAACTGATATTTTGCGTGGAGGCATCAGGAAAAAAAGCGATGCAAATAATTGAAAAGGTGCTGCAGAATATCAACTGCCGTTTCGTAAAGTTAAATTCAGCAAAGCGTGAGAAACTGCATCTTGCCGCAGTTATTGTCAATAATTTTACCAATCATTTGTATAGCCTTGCTTACGATTATCTGAAACACCATAAAATTGATTTTAATATTCTTCAGCCACTCATTGAAAATACGGCATTGCGAATTGAAAGCAGCAACCCTTCAGCATTACAAACCGGACCTGCATTGCGAGGCGACAGAAAGACAATTCAGCGGCATTTGCAGCTATTGAAAAATAACCCTGAGCTTGCTGACGTTTATAAGAAAATGACAAAATCTATTGAGAAAAACAGAAAATGAGTATCAGCTACAAACAGAAACTTAAAGACATCCGATGTTTTATTTTTGATGTGGATGGCGTACTTACCAATGGTATGCTGCACATTACCAATGACGGAAAATTATTGCGCCAGATGAATATCAAGGATGGTTATGCCATGCAACTGGCTATTAAGAAAGGGTATCATGTCATTATCATCTCAGGAGGTAAGGACGAAGGTGTTGCCATCCGCCTGCAAAAGCTCGGTATTAAAGAAGTGTATTTGGGAGTGGGAGATAAGTTGCAGCAGTTACTTTTGGTAACACAACAGCATCATCTGCAGAAAGAACAGGTATTGTATATGGGCGATGATATGCCCGACTTTGAAGCAATGCAATATACCGGTCTGCCTTGCTGTCCGCAGGATGCAGCATTTCAGATAAAAGATATTTGCAGTTACATATCACCTTTCAAAGGTGGTGAAGGATGTGTAAGAGATGTTATTGAGCAAGTGCTAACGCTAAATAAAGACTGGGCATAAATGGAATTTTTCAGACTCATAAGAATCGGTAATCTTGCCATGCTTGCACTGGCACAGTGCTTGGTGTATTACATGGTGGTAGTGCCCCTGCTTAAAGTTTCGGAATTTACGCCATCATTATACACATGGCAGTTTGCATTAATTGTTTTATGTACGGCACTCATTACTGCCGGAGGTTATGCCATCAATGATTTTTTTGATAAAGATATTGACGCTGCCAACGGTATCAGAAAAACACCGAACATCAGCCCATGGGCAATGAAAACAATTTATTTTTCATTTTCGCTGATTGCTGTTGCTATTGGCGCATATCTTACCTATGGTTTAAAATTACGTCAGTTTGCATTAATATTTTTGCTCACTTCTGCATTGCTGTATTTTTATTCAGCTTCATATAAGCGATTACCACTTGTCGGAAATTTTGTGGTAGCTTTTCTGTCGGCATTAGCCATTTTTCTGCCGGCATTTGCCGACTATGAAATGCAATATGCTTTTCGTGATATTAAATTACCTGTTGTTAACGAGCGGATGTATAACCTTCGTTTGATTATTGCTATTACAAGTGCGTATTCGCTCTTTGCTTTTCTTATGACCTTTGTGCGTGAGATTATAAAAGATTTGGAAGATATGGAAGGCGATAGAATGTATGGATGCAAAACATTGCCTGTGGTAGCAGGCACAAAACTTGCAAAATATGTAGCAATCTTTTTTCTGTTTTTGATATTCATATTGCTGGTCATGATACAAATTCATTTCGAGTGGTGGAGTCAGACTATGGCATTCTTTTATCAGGTTGCAGCCATTCAATTACCATTGTTGGCACTTGTCATATATTTGTTTTTGGCAAAGGAGAAAAAACAGTTTCATTTAGCAAGTCTGCTTGCTAAACTCACCATGCTGGGAGGAATATTGTCTTTGCCGGTATTGTATTATTCGGGATTATGATTTAACAGATTTTAAGCTGCACTTATATAGCACCATGTTACTGGTATTTACACAACAATCGTCACCAAGGCTCCGATATATTTTAAAACTCTTTATTGAAGAGTTGATGGGAATTCCTTTTAAGCTCACTCATAACAGAGAAGACTTTAAGAGCTACAGCGGAGCTAAGCTGAATTATTCTGAGTCGCCAATAGAAAATGAGCCTTTTATTTTTTCGGAGAAGCTTCTTTTTGAAAAAGGAATAGAAGATCAGCAGTTTGGCTTTACTGAATGGGCAGGACAAAAAGCATTTTATGCAACACATCCCAAATACCTCATCCCATTTGATGTTTTTGCAGCATCCTTTTATCTCGTCAGCCGTTACGAGGAATATTTGCCTCACCTTCGTGATTCACATGATCGCTACAATGAAACAGAAAGCCTTGCTTACACACGCGGTTTTTTGCAGAAACCTTTAATAAATATCTGGGCAAAAAATCTTCGCGAAGTTTTACTCAGTTACTATCCGGCATTGTCTTACACTCCTTCACGTTATCGTTATATCAGCACCATTGATATTGATAATGCTTATGCGTATCTTGAAAAAGGATTTATGCGCACGGCAGGTGCTTATGGCAGATCGGTTATCAACCTCGATTTTCAGCAGATAGTTGAACGCACCAAGGTATTGTTGCGTCTGGCACACGACCCTTATGATACCTATGACCTGATGCTCGATTTGCATAAACGTTATAAAGTGAATGCTATTTATTTTTTTCTGATGGGTGAGTATGGTGAGAATGATAAAAACGTATCGGTTGACAGTCGCACTTTTCAATCTCTTATTCAGTCGTTGGCTGACTATGCCGAGACCGGAATACACCCCAGCTATGGCTCCAACAGCAGGCCGGGACGTTTGCAGAAAGAAGTGCAGATTTTGTCACGCATACTTAAACGTGAAGTAAAGAAAAGCCGTCAGCATTTCCTCAAACTTAAACTTCCTGATACTTACAGGAAACTTATTGATGTGGATATTAAAGATGATTTCACCATGGGTTATGCAGGCAACATTGGTTTTCGTGCAGGAATTTGTTCACCATTTAATTTTTACGACCTCGACAATGAAACGTCAACTACACTGCGTGTTCATCCTTTTGCAGTGATGGATGCCACCTTCCGTTATTATCTGAAAGTAGAACCTTATCAGGTGATTGATATGATTAAGCCATTGGTAGATGAGGTGAAAGCAGTGAATGGAACCTTCATCAGTTTATGGCATAATGAATCGCTCAGCGAAAACCATATCTGGAAAGGTTACCGCAGTGTTTACGAAGAGTTACTCAGAATAGCTTCGGCATAAATGGAAATAGTTTTTCTCAGACATAATGATATTGACAAAACAATGTGGGATGAAGCAATAGCTTCTGCTCACAACTCCTTGCCTTATGCTTACTCCTGGTATCTCGACTGTGTTTGCCCTGGATGGAATGCTTTAATAAGTGAAAATTATCAGTTTGTTTTTCCTCTTACCGAAAACCGGAAATTCGGAATCAGCTATTTATATCAGCCATATTTTGCGCAGCAACTCGGTTTGTTTTCATCACAAAAAATATCTTCAGAAATTATGCACCATTTTCTAAATGCAATTCCTGATTATTACAAGTTGGTTGAGATAAATCTAAATTATGCAAATGCTATGCATGATGCTGGTTACGTGGTGAGCAAAAGAAAAAACTTTGAGTTACATCTGGCGAAACCATATTCGGAAATAAAAAAATTTTATTCCGAGAATCAGAAAAGAAACATTGCAAAAGCAGAAAAAAGCGGACTGAAGCTGACAGATGAAATTTCTATTTCAGAAATTATTGAATTATTCAAACTCGACAGAGGTGCCGGACTTGAAACCATGAAACCTAAACATTACCTGCTGCTAACAGAACTATGGCAGGTATTACAGAATAAAAAAATGTGTTTTTTAAGAGCCGTTTCTGACGGGCAGAAAAACTATTGCGGTGCCTTATTTATTAAAACGGATAAGCGGATAATTTTTATCTTTTCGGGCAACAGCGATGAGGGTAAAGCAAGAGGCGCCATGTCATTTCTTATTGATTCGGTAATTAAGGAACACAGCGAAAAACCTATGATTTTTGATTTTGAAGGCTCCAATAACCCCGGACTTGCACGATATTACAGTAGTTTCGGTTCAAATGAACTCGTATATTTACACCTGAAAAAAAACACACTTTCCTTTCCATTTAGGCTGCTTAAAAAATAATTATGGTAAACCTTATCAGTCCAAACAATTCTTTAGTAAACCAGTTCGTTGCTGAGCTGCGCGATGTTGAAATACAAAATGACAGAATGCGTTTCAGGAGAAACCTTGAGCGCCTTGGCGAAATTGCAGCGTATGAAATCAGCAAAACGTTCAACTACGAAAATACGGATGTAACCACTCCGCTTGGTGTAGCTACTGTACCTCTCATGCAGAGCCAACCGGTTTTGGGAACTATTTTAAGAGCAGGTTTGCCACTGCATCAGGGATTGTTAAACTATTTTGATCAGGCTGATAATGCTTTTATTTCGGCATATCGCAGACATCATAAGGATTCAACTTTTGATATTCACCTGCAGTATGTGTCAACACCTCCTATTGCCGGACGTATATTAATACTTTGCGACCCCATGCTTGCTACCGGTCAGTCGCTGGTAGAAACTTACAAAGCTTTACTGGAAATGGGTGTTCCTGCTTATACCCACATTGTTGCAGCATTGGCAAGCAGGCAGGGTATAGAATATGTGAAAGCAAATGTATCTGATGATATGACCATCTGGGTAGGTGCTATTGATGAAGAATTAACGGCACAGTCATACATAGTTCCCGGATTGGGCGATGCCGGTGACCTGGCCTATGGTGAGAAAAAATAGCACCTGACAAAAAAAATCAGTATTTTTCGGAACAGACATTAATCCTCTCATGAGTGAGCCGCTAAAAATATTGATGGTTATCTTAATCAGCAGTGTAAAATTTGTTGTAGGGCCTGCCTTTGCTTATTACGATGATAATTTCGATTTCACTTTTTTCGAAGCGGTTATTTATCCTGTTATCGGAGGAATGCTCGGTGTTTTTGTGTTTAGTTTTTTCAGCGATCAGGTTGGCAAACTTTGGACTTACATCAAAAATAATTTATCGAATACTGTAAAGAAGAAAAACAGACTTTTTTCAAAGCCTACGATAGATTCGGATGAAAAAATTATGGTAAACTATACCTATGTGGAAGGCAAAGGCGAAAATAAACCCAAAATTTTTACTAAAAGAAACCGCAGAATCATCACGCTGTGGCGCAAATATGGTTTGTTTGGAATTGCATTCATCACTCCCGTAATTTTATCCATTCCCATTGGCACTATCATAGCATCACGATTAGTAAGTAGTCGAAAGAAAGTTTTTCTTTTTATGTTTGTAAGCATATCATTCTGGTCTGTAGTGATGGTTTCGTCATTCGAACTTTATCATGCTTACTCCATCAAAGCCCTTCAGCAAAAAATGCTTGAACCATGAAATTAAAGAAAAGTTATACGCATCTCTTATTTGATTTGGACCATACCCTCTGGGATACCGATAAAAATGCAGGCCTGGCACTGATTGAACTCTATGAGGAAAATAACCTGAAACAATATGGTATTTCGGACTATCAGGAGTTTGTTGATAAATATACGGCTATCAATAACCGTATGTGGACAGATTATTCTTTAGGTAAGATAAAAAAATCCTATCTGCGCACAGGACGGTTTGAGCAAACACTCAAACATTTTAGAATAAGCGATGAAAAACTCGTAGAGCAGTTAGCAGATTTTTTTGTGAATCGAACACCTTTAAAAAAACATTTGTTGCCACATGCAACCGAATTATTAAATCATCTGCAAGGGCGTTATGAGTTGGCTATCGTTACCAATGGTTTTGCCGAAGCACAACACACCAAACTTAAATCGTCAGACATTGCACATTTTTTTTCGCAGGTAGTCATATCTGAAGAAGTGGGATATCATAAGCCCGACCCGCGTATTTTTATTCATACGGCTGAAATTTTAAATGCACCTGTTGAAGATTGTTTGATGATAGGCGATAATGCTGAAACAGATATTGCAGGTGCTATTGCTGCAGGAATGGATTGTGTTTATCTGAATCGGACCAACGTAATTCACGACCTGCCTGTGACATTTGAAGCCGACAATTTGCAAAAGCTTATTAAACTGCTCTGACAATAAGAATGAAATCGCAACATGGAATTGTAACCAAAACTACAGGAAGTATAATTACTGTAAGGTCAGATAAGGAAGTAGTTCAGTGTCGCATTAAAGGAAATTTCAGAATAAAAGATATTGATGCCACCAACCCTGTTGCCGTAGGTGATGAAGTAGCATTTGAAAACGGATTTATCACCCAACTTTTGCCCCGCAGAAATTACATCATCCGAAAGTCAAAAAAGTTAAGCAAGCAGGTGCAAATTCTTGCAGCTAATGTGGACCATGCATACCTTATTGCTACTCCTATATTGCCGCGCACTTCTACCGGATTTATTGATCGCTTTCTTGCTACTGCCGAAGCATATTCCATTCCGGCATCTGTAATTTTTACAAAATCTGATTTGTATGATGAGGAACTTAGCGCGTATGTAATGGAACTTACTCAAATGTATAATGCAATAGGTTATGCAACCTATGTTGTTTCGTCCTTCGATGAGTCAACATTGAATGGGTTGAAAGAAAAACTCAAAAACAAGGTCAGTCTTTTTTCAGGACATTCGGGAGTGGGCAAAACTTCACTCATTAATGCACTTATACCGGGATTGAATTTGCGCACAGCGCCCATTTCGGAACAACACCTTACCGGAAAACATACAACAACTTTTGCCGAGATGACGGAGCTTCCGTTTGGAGGATTTATAATTGACACACCGGGAATCAGAGAGTTTGGTATTGTAGATTTCAATCAACAGGAAGTTACTCATTATTTTCCTGAATTTTTTAAATTGCTGCCGCAATGCCGCTATAACAACTGTATTCATGTCAACGAAGAAGGCTGTGCTGTACTTGCTGCGCTTGAAAGAGGAGAGGTAAGTGCATCGCGTTACCATAATTACATCAGTATATTAAATAACGAAGATATTTATCGCTAAACAATGAGATTGGTAATTCAACGTGTAACACAGGCTGAGATTAACATTGATGGCGCAATGCATGCTTCCATTGCAAACGGATTACTTATTCTTCTGGGAATTTCAACAGATGACAACACAGAGGATGCCGATAAACTTTCAAAAAAAGTTACTGCCCTGAGAATTTTCAGTGATGAAAACGGACAAATGAATCGCTCGGTTACAGATATAAAAGGAGAAATACTTATTGTTTCGCAGTTTACACTTTATGGCGATGCTTCCAAAGGTAACAGACCTTCGTTTATTCATGCCGCAAGACCCGAGCAGGCAATCCCACTCTATGAATATTTTGTTCAGAAGGTACGTGAAGGGTGTGACCTACCTGTGAAAACAGGAGTGTTTGGTGCGGATATGAAAATACATCTTGTGAACGATGGACCGGTAACCATCATTATGGATTCAAAAAAATAATAAATGACAATAGCAGAAGCACAACAAACAGTTGACCATTGGATAAAAACCTATGGCGTAAGATACTTTAATGAACTTACCAATATGGCATTACTGACTGAAGAAGTAGGAGAACTTGCAAGAGTTATTGCCCGAAAGTATGGTGAGCAATCGTTTAAAGATAGCGAGTCAGAAAAAAACCTTGCTGATGAAATGGCCGATGTGTTATTTGTATTAATTTGTTTAGCGAATCAAACAGGAGTAGATTTAACGCAGGCAATGGAACGAAATATTGAAAAGAAAACAAAACGCGATAATAACCGCCATCACTCGAATGATAAATTGTTGTAAATTTTCTGAGTTTGCGAAATGGTAATACCGATGGTATTATCCGAATTTGGAATATAATGGTCGAAATTGATTTAACACAATTGTGTAATTCAAAGAGGTTTTAATCGTGTTACAAAAAAACTTGCGGTCATAAGATAGCTTTTCTCGAGTGTGTTTTGTAAGTAAATAACATGGCTATATTTGTGGCTGCATGGTTAGTGTGGAGGTGCTATCACTTAGAAACATAAAGTTCAATTCGGTGTTGTCTTTTTTATTTCAGTTGACTCGGATGCAACAGTGGTAACGATGGTTTTTCTAATTTCGTCATCCAATAATCCATACGAATGACTTTACAGCAGCAGGCAGTTAAAACAATATGGGTGAGTATTATTGGTAATACTTCACTTGCAGTGGTAAAATGGCTTGCGGGTTTTTTTGGCAATTCCTATGCTTTAATTGCTGATGCTATTGAATCTACAACCGATATTTTTTCTTCCTTATTGGTGCTTTTCGGGTTTAAATATGCCAATCGCCCTGCCGATGCCAATCATCCTTATGGACATGGCAAAGCCGAACCGCTTATTACTTTTCTGGTAGTGGGTTTTTTGTTGATAGCTGCAACCTTTATTGCTTATGAAAGTATCATTCATATTAGAACACCGCATCTCACACCGAAGCCTTACACACTCATAGTGCTTGCTGTGATTATTTTTGGGAAAGAATTTTTTTATCGTTTTGTGAATAAAAAAAGTAATGAGCTGAAAAGTGTTGCTCTTAAAGCTGACGCTTGGCATCATCGCAGTGATGCTATTACTTCTCTGGCGGCTTTCTTTGGCATAGCTGTGGCCATATTCATGGGCAAGGGTTACGAGGCTGCCGATGACTGGGCTGCACTGGTGGCTGCAGGATTTATTTATTATAACAGCTATCGTATTTTCAGACCTGCTCTTGGCGAAATTATGGATGAGCATGTGTATGACGATGTGATTGCCGATATACGCAAAGTGGCTGCCACTGTAGAAGGCGTTATTAATACTGAAAAATGTTATGTTCGCAAGTCAGGCATTCACTATCTGGTTGATTTACATATCACCGTCAACTCTCATATCACTGTGAGCGAAGGCCATCGTATTTCGCACCACCTTAAAGATAAACTGCTTCTTGAATTACCCCACATAACAAATGTGCTCATCCATATTGAACCGGATGAGCACATTTAAAATGGGTAACTAAAATATTTTACTGACCTAAATAAGCTTTCAGCAACTTGCTCTTCGAATTCTGACGAAGTGTTTTAATGGCTTTTTCTTTAAGCTGACGTACGCGCTCACGGGTGAGATCAAATTTTTCACCTATTTCTTCCAATGATAATCCGTGCTCTACGCCTATGCCGTAAAATAATTTGATGACATCTTTTTCGCGTTCAGGTAAAGTTTCCAATGAACGATTGATTTCGGTATGCAACGATTCAGCCATCAGAGTACTGTCTGCATGAGGAGCATCAGGATTGGTAAGTACATCCAGCAAGGTATTGTCTTCTCCCGGAACAAAAGGGGCATCCATTGAAACGTGGCGACCCGGCATTTTCATGGTGTATGAAATACGCTCTGTATCAACTTCCAGTTCGTTGGCCAGCTCTTCAGCAGTAGGTTCACGTTCAAATTTTTGTTCAAGATTCGAAAATGCTTTTTTTACTTTATTGGCTGCACCAATCTGATTCAGGGGCAAACGTACTATACGTGCTTGCTCGGCCAATGCCTGCATAATTGACTGACGAATCCACCATACGGCATAAGAAATAAACTTAAATCCTCTGGTTTCATCAAATCGTTTTGCGGCTTTAATCAAACCAAGATTACCTTCATTAATCAAATCGGGAAGACTAAGTCCTTGTGACTGATATTGCTTGGCAACAGATACTACGAAACGCAGGTTGGCTCTCACTAATTTCTCCAAAGCACGTTGGTCTCCTGCACGTATTTTCCTGGCTAATTCTACCTCCATTTGAGCGGTAATTAATTCTTCTTTTCCAATTTCCTGAAGGTACTTTTCAAACGATGCGCTTTCACGGTTTGTAATTGACTTCGTAATCTTTAGCTGTCTCATTTATATGTTTTTATTGTTTTCTAATTTTATCGCAATGTAAGAACAAAAAACGAATTTTATAGTTTTAAATTGTTACTTTTTTTTCAAAGCGCTGCAAATATAATACGCCAATAGCCCTTACGCTACATTTATTTTTTGCCTTTTAAGTAGCATTCTGTCTGTCAAACTATTATGTTTGCTTTTTAATTAAAATTGCTTCGCTTTTAACCATTTTTTAATTTAAAAATCCGGCAAATTATGAAACTAGTTAATCAAAATTTAACCAAAAAAGGAAGCCTATTTCTACCTTTTGCGTTTTCGTTTGCGTTCATTATCAGCGCAATAACAGTAAATGCGCAGAATGTAAAACCCGCTAAAACGAATGCTTCCGAGCACAAAGCATTGTCAATAGGAAAATGTTGGGTAAAAACGGACTCATTGATCATTAAAGAACTTACCAAAGAAGACCTTGCTGCCTGGGTTGACCATCCGCCTTTCAGGTTGCAGTGCGATAACAATAAGGATTATCACCTGAAATTTTATGAATTTACGGTGCTCACCTTAAACCCCTTTGAAAACAAAACTTATGGCGTGGGTGATGATCGTATGATTCCAATTCTGGCACGTAAAGCCATCAATAATCTGAAGAATGGCGATACCGTGATTTTAAAAGGTGTGGAATTGGCAAATAATGAAAATGCCGATGTAGAAAAAATAACTACACTGAGTTTTAAAATTGTGGAAAAGGAAACTCAGAAATAAACCGGATGAAATTTCCATTGCTGCTTGGTATTGTATTCTAATGCAGGCAGTGGAAATTTAATGAAACGTGTGGCTTCGAAAATAAATTTCAAAACTCTGGAATTGGTTTTAATTTTTGTAAGGTCAATGTCGGGTGAAATATAAAACTGACGGCATCGCTCAAATGGCGGAATAATTTTGTCATGGTAAACAGTGGAATTGCTGAAAGCACCGGTCATTCCTTCAGCACCATATCCAAATGCAAGGTTCAGAAAGGCAGGAAATTTTGAATCCTTTTTTAAGAAGGAATGGATGTTGGCCGAGAGCCATATAGTCTGACCGTTATAATCTTTAAATAATTGTTCTTTAAAGTTGCTCCCCATCAGGTCGGGGCGATATTGTGCATATTGGGTTTGATGAAAAGAAAATTTCAACTCCATGCGTTGTTCATGCCATAATAACTGTTGTGAAATAAACAATGCCGACCCGGTAGTGTTGGCAATCATATCACCTGGCGAAAATCCCCATCCTCTTGAAAAACCATCCATCACTTCTACCGTAGCCAGAAAAACCCATCCTAAATTTCCTCCTATCAGAGCAGCTCTTTTTTCGTCAAGCCCCGTCCATCGGCACACATTATAGCCCGCACGACCTGCAATATAAGCACTGAAGGTGTGTCCTGATTTGTCCATCTGCATCCACTCACCATCATCATTAAAAAAATGAAATCCCATCAAATCATAATTGCTGTACCACAAATGATACAAGCCTGCTGAGGTAAGCGCATAAAGCCCCAGTGTGGTGTATCCTGCAAGTTGCCCGCGACTTTTTAAGTAAACGGGCGAAGGTTCTAAGAATGGAATTTTTTCTTTAGTTGTTGTAGTGTCCTGACAAAAAGCATTCAGCTGACAGAATAAAATAACAAAGAGCATTATTGTGCCGCGAAAAACTTTTCGGAACGATAATGATGAATGTGGCGAATGAAGGTTTGCTGCTGCGATATGCGGAATCATTTTTTGCGGTTGCGAAATTATATTAAAAGCCTTTACTGAAATGTGCTGCACAATAGAACTGTTGAAATTAATTTTTTAAAAAGTATGTTATGCTTGCAGCATGTACAGCAGCAGTTTCAGTTCGTAAACGTGCATTGCCCAATGTAAGCGGAGCAAAATTTGTTTCGGTTGCAAGAAGTATTTCTTCATCTGAAAAATCTCCTTCGGGACCAATAAGCAGCAACAGCGAATTTGTGGAAACAATAATTTCATTCAGTGTATGTTTGTTGCCGTTGCTGCAATGTGCAATAGCTTTTGTGCCTTCAGAAAAATTAATTGCAGTGTTGAATGAAGTGAGTTCATTCAGTTTTGGAGCACGGCTTCGGTTGCTTTGTTTCATTCCGGAAATAAGAATTTTTTCGCAACGCTCATGGTTCAGATTTTTTCGTTCACTATGCCGGCATAGTAAAGGTGTGATTTCTTCCACTCCTAATTCAGCAGCTTTTTCGAGAAACCACTCAAAGCGGTCTATAGCCTTTGTAGGAGCAATGCCAATATGCAAATGAAAGTTGCGTTGCTTGTCTTGCTGTTGCTTGCTTACCGTAATTTCACATTGCCGCATGTCGGCCTTTGTAAGCACTCCGGAATAAATCCGGCCTTTGCCATCCGTAAAATGTATTTCGTCATGAAGCCGGTGACGTAGCACTTTTATGCAATGCCTCGATTCCTGCTCATCAAGCAATGCCACCTGCCCTGAAATTTGCGAACTGTAAAATAATTCCATTCAGGCTAAAGTATAGTATTCTTCATTATTATTCTTTACCGCTTTTAAAACTCCTACACTTATCAGATTTGATAAAATACGAATGGCCCGCCACCGCGAAATGTTTAACAAATTACAGTACTGCTTGAGCGTAATCTGCTGATGGGTGGTGAGATATTGCAATAATTCTTTTTCTTTAGAAGTGTAGCGAATCAAAATCGGATTATCGTTATTATTTTTTTTCAGCACATCAACCCAAACCTTACTTGCAAGCACCGTTTGGTCTTTGATTCGGATATATACCCAGCGTTTTCCGTTCTCATCAACTGCGTAATAAGGTTTGAGCATACCTTCATCAATGATCACTTCAAGTACTGTTTTTTTTCCGCAATGCCACTCTTTGTATTTCAACTCAACAGCCGGATAGCAATAAGTTTCGGCAGCTTGTTGCAGCATGAATTTTTCTTCTTCGGAGCGAATGCCACTGATGGTTTTATTGTCGTTTACACCAACCAGAATTTTTCCTCCTTTATGATTAGCAAATGAAGCTATGGTTTTTGCAATTTTATGTACGCTTGTGATTTCCTTTTTATAATCTAACATATCACCCTCACCTTCAGCAATCAGTATCTCAAGCCCTCGCGGAATGATGACTTTTTGTGTTTGCTCATTTTTCTTTTTGGTGAAATAATTCATCTGAAAATTAGGGGTATCTGAATTCTGCTCGGAGTATTTATGGACGGATGACAAATGTAATGACTTTTGCCCTCTACTAAAGAATGGTTTACTACCTTTGCGGCTCAATTTTTTATTGAATGGTTTTTATTACTCGCAAAGAACATTTTAATGCAGCTCATAAGTTGTTCAAAGCTGATTGGAACGATGCACAAAATATGGATGTATTTGGCAAATGCTCCAATCCCAACTGGCACGGACATAACTATGAATTGTTTGTAACCGTAAAGGGAAATCCTGACCCCGTTACTGGTTTTGTGATTGACCTGAAAAAACTCAGTACTTTAATAAAATTGAAGGTGATTGATAAACTAGATCATAAAAACATTAATTTAGATGTGGATTTTATGATTGGTAAAATGCCATCCACAGAAATCCTGACAGTTGAAATATGGAATCAGTTGAATGATGAAATAAGTAAACTGGGTGCAACCTTACACTGCGTGAAGCTTAAGGAAACTGAAAATAATTGTGCAGAATATTATGGCTGATATTTCAAAATTGAACCAAAATAGCAGGGAAGAACTTCCCGAAGATGAGTATCACGGATATCATAAAATTGAAAATTACAATGAGGAGTCTGTGGAACGGTTATCCGATTTGTATAAAAATATACTCCTGGAATTAGGTGAAGATGTCAACCGCGAAGGCATACTTAAAACTCCTGAACGTGTTGCCAAAGCCATGCAATATCTCACACAAGGTTATCAGATAGATGCAAAGGCAATTCTTGAATCAGCCAAATTCAGAGAAGAGTATAAGCAGATGGTGATTGTTAAAGATATTGAACTGTATTCGCTTTGCGAACATCATCTGTTACCATTTTTCGGAAAAGCACATGTGGCATATATTCCTGACAATTATATTGTAGGTCTGAGTAAAATTCCTCGTATTGTGGATGTTTTTGCACGCAGGCTGCAGGTGCAGGAAAGACTTACAGTTGATATTCGCGATGCCATACAGGAAACACTGCAACCCCTCGGTGTTGCTGTAGTTATTGAAGCACGACACTTGTGCATGCAGATGCGCGGAGTGCAGAAACAAAATTCCATCACCACCACATCAGCTTTCACAGGTGAGTTTGAGAATGACCGCACACGCAGCGAATTTTTAAGATTACTGGCAGAAAAAAGAATTTGATTATGCAGGAAAAATTTCATGTATTCGTAATTGAGGATGATAAACACTTGCAAAAGATGTTACTTGATTATTTAAATCATGAATTTCCTGATATTGAAATAAGTTTATACAAAACAGGTGAGGATGCACTCATTGATATGAACCTGAATCCACATTTGATTGTGCTCGATTATTATTTAAGTCAGTACGACAAAAGTGCTATGGATGGATTAACAGTGTTATCGCATATCCGTCAACTGAATAAATCCACAAGGGTGGTAATGTTTACGGGACAGGAAGACCCTGAAGTGGCAGCAGCTGCAATGAAGATGGGTGCTTATGATTATGTTGTAAAATCGTCAGAAAGCTTTGCTAAATTGGGTGATATCATCAGGCATCTCAAAGGCCATCTGGTAGTAAATTCTCCTGCCTTCAACAGAAAACTTCTAATCATTGTGCTGATAGGTATTCTGATGTTAAGTGTGCTTTTGCTTTTCCGGCACTAAATTTTTTCTATCAATACCAGATAGCTGAATATAAAAGGTATTGAAATAAACAATCCGTCAAAACGATCTAAAATACCACCGTGCCCCGGAAGTATGGAGCCTGAATCTTTAATTTTCAGACTGCGCTTGAGCATGCTTTCTATAAGGTCGCCAAAGGTTCCTGTAACCACTATCAGCAAACTTACCATCAGCCACTGAGGCAATGACAGCTGAGTGAAAAACAAAGAGCTGATGTATCCGAGAAGCAGGGCAGAGAGGCTTCCACCGATACTTCCTTCCCATGTTTTTTTTGGCGAATGACGTTCAAATAATTTATGTTTTCCAAAAGACATTCCTGCGAGATATGCACCTGTGTCGCTTGCCCACAACACCAGAAAATATCCTATGATGATGCCGCTGTGATACACAGAATTTTCTCCAGGTAAAAATGCTAGTGAGTTAAACAATGCCAGAGGCACAGTAAGGTAAATAACTCCCAGTAAAGTATAGGCTATGTTTTCAAAAGGTTTTTCTGATTTTAAAAATAATTCAAAAATGAAAATCAAAAATACCATGGGCACATTCAGCAACATCAGCTTAGGACTTGATGTTCCTGATGCTACCAACGCACTGGTTGCATAAAGTATGGCGCTGAGCGCAATGCCTGAGAAAAGTCGCGGAGTGAAATCATTCTTGATAAACAAACGGTAAAATTCAATAATGCTTAACAGGTTCACCGTCATAAAAAGTGCCATGAAGCTATACGGACTCCAAACTATGGCTGCTACCATCAGTGCCACAAATACGGCTCCGGTGAATGCTCTCGTCCAGAAGTTGCTCATAGCTCGCTGTCGTTAATGATAAACTTTGCTAACACTTCCATTTTGTCAATCACATAAACTTCAATGTTACCGATAATGCCCGGATAACTGGAGTCTGATTTATTTATTACCATACTCTCAATGTCATGTTCTGTCAGCAATGCCCTCACAATTTCTACTTTATGAGGTTGTGTTGTTGAATATACTTTTACCCATTCAGCGTGATTCTCCATAAATTTATTCCAGCAATTTCAGTTGCGCCTGCAGTGCATTGATTTTCTGCTCGGCATCGGCTTTCTTTTTTTCTTCATTGGCAAGCACTTCGGGTTTTGCTTTGCTTACAAAATTCTGATTGCCCAGTTTTTTCATCACCGTTTCCAGAAATCCTTTGTTGTAAGCAATTTCTTTCTCTATACGCTGACGTTCGGCTTCGCTGTCAATGCCTGCATTAAACGGAATGGCATATTCCTGCGTTCCTGAAAGAAATGTGTAACATTTTTCAAACGATTCAGCCAAGGTGATTTCAGAGATGTTGGCTAACTTTTTTATAGTGGAATCAAAAGTGCTCTGATGCCCCGACTTATATTGCAATGCCAATGTCTCCTTTGGCGACATTCCTTTGGAATTTCTGAAACTGCGTACTTCGGTAATTATACTTTTAGCCAACTCCATTTTATCAATCAGCTGCTGATTGATTTTTTCTGCCTGTGGCCATGCAGCAACTATGATACAATCTTTATCTGTTCGCTCTCTCAGTTCATGCCACAACTCTTCTGTGATGAATGGCATAAAAGGATGCAATATTTTCAAAAGTTTTTCAAAAATATCAATGGTGGCATTATATGTGGCGCGATCAATAACAGTGTTCTCTGCATGATACACCGGCTTTATCATTTCAAGATACCACGCACAGAAATCGTCCCAGAATAATTTATAACTGGTCATCAGCAAATCACTGATGCGAAGTTTGCTGTAACCATCATCAATAATCTGCAATTGTTCACTCAGCCTTGAGTTCATCCATTGAATGGCTGTGGCTGATGACTCAGGTTGTTTTGCTGCATCATCTACATTCCATGATTTTATTAATCGGAATGCATTCCACATTTTGTTAGAGAAGTTTCTTCCTTGTTCGCAATACGATTCATCAAAAAGTAAATCATTACCTGCAGGGGAACAAAGCAACATACCTATGCGCACACCATCTGCTCCGAATTTGCTTATCAGGTCCAACGGGTCGGGCGAGTTGCCAAGCGATTTACTCATTTTGCGGCCAAGTTTATCACGAACAATCCCGGTAAGATATACACGTTCAAAAGGAATTTCTTTTCTGTATTCGCATCCCGCAATGATCATACGAGCTACCCAGAAAAATAAAATTTCAGGAGCTGTCACAAGGTCATTGGTAGGATAGTAATATCGGATGTCTTTATTGTTGGGGTCTTTAAATCCGTCAAACACACTGATAGGCCATAGCCATGATGAAAACCAAGTATCAAGAACATCTTCGTCCTGATGGATTTCGGAAGCAGACACGCTGATATTTTTTTCCGCAAACTTTTTTACAGCTTCATCAGCGGTTTTTGCTACTACGAAGTTGTCATTCTTATCATACCATGCCGGAATTCGTTGCCCCCACCATAACTGACGTGATATACACCAGTCTTTAACATTTTCCATCCAATAGCGGTAAGTGTTGATGAATTTGTCAGGTATCAGTTTTACCTCACCATTGATAACGGCATCCAATGCAGGCTTTGCTATGCCGGGCATATTTACAAACCACTGCAAACTTAATCGTGGTTCAATTACAGCATCGGTACGTTCACTGTATCCTACTTTGTTTTTGTAATCTTCTGTTTTAACAAGATGACCGGAAGCCTCCAGGTCTTTTACAATTTTTTTACGAACAACAAAACGGTCTTCTCCAATGTAATGGCCTGCAGCTTCACTCAGTTTCCCGTCAGGTGTGAGGGTGTCAATTACTTCCAGATGATGTTTGATGCCGAGATTATAGTCATTGATATCATGTGCAGGTGTTACTTTTAATGCACCTGTTCCAAATTCTTTATCAATATAATCATCAAAGATGATAGGAACTTTGCGGTTAACTATAGGAATAATGCAATACTTTCCTTTCAGGTGTGTGTAACGTTCATCGTCAGGGTGCACACACACGGCAGTATCGCCAAGAATGGTTTCAGGGCGAACCGTTGCAATGGTAATCCATTCATCATCACTATCGACAATTTTATATCGCACGTAGTATAATTTGGAGTTCACCTCTTTGTGTATCACCTCCTCATCGCTCACGGCAGTAAGTCCTGCAGGATCCCAGTTTACCATTCGCATGCCGCGATAAATATGGCCTTTATTATACAGGTCAACGAAAACATCAATTACTGCTTCGCTGAGCTCATCTTCCATGGTGAAACGCGTACGATCCCAGTCGCAGCTGCATCCGAGTTTTTTTAATTGTTCAAGAATGATTCCACCATATTTATCTTTCCATTCCCAAGCATATTTTAAAAACTCATCACGCGAAAGGTCTGATTTTTTTATTCCACGTTCGCGCAGCATCTGCACTACTTTTGCTTCAGTGGCAATGGAAGCATGGTCGGTGCCGGGAACCCAGCAGGCATTTTTGCCTGTCATGCGTGCTCTGCGAATCAATACATCCTGAATGGTGTTATTCAGCATGTGTCCCATGTGCAACACTCCTGTTACGTTGGGTGGAGGGATAACAATAGTATATGGTTCGCGGTCATCAGGAATGGAGCGGAAAAATTTTCCGTTCATCCAGTGTGCGTACCATTTTTCTTCAACTTCTTTCGGACTGTAAACTTTGGCTATTTCAGACATACAGGAATCTTCAATTTAGCGCCAAAAATACGAAAATAGAGGAGAGGAATAGTTCTCCACTATTTTAAGCTGTTGTTAAGTAAAGTATCACGTTTAGTTCTTCTTGCGTAGCTGAAGAAAATCAAGATAATAAAGCACTTTGAGGGATAGAGTATGCGTATGAGGATTATCAAACACCGTATCAAAATTTTTACGGTAGGATAAAATTTCAGTACTGCCGTTGTCAAATATGTTTTTGTAGGACAAAGTGAGCGTACTTCCGGGGGCAAAGCGCCAGTTGAACAATAAATCAGCATTAAAAAAATTGTAACTGCCGTTATAGTTATTGCCATAATCATCCGTTGATGGCGAAATATCTCCGTTGTCTTCCAGGTCAAAGAATTTCCTATACTTATAACTGAACCAGTAATGACGCGCAACTAAAGAAAGAGAGAGGTCGTTTTTGAAAATATATCGTACTGAAAATTTATTTTCATAAGTATTCATTCGCCTCAATCCGAATAAATATCCGTTATCTGTTTGATCCGTAAATCCGAAATTATAAGGGTCGAAATAATACGATGTTGAAGCACTTACCGTAAGTTTATCGCTTATGCGATAACGCAGCATAGCATCTAAATTATATCCTTCAGATAGAAAACGGTCAACAAAATTACTGACGTTAAATGTTGTTTCAAGCACAAGGGGTTTCCTGTAATCCGTACTTACACCAATATCTGCCCACCAATAACGCATGGCTTTTACATAGTGTCCGTTTAAACGAGGGTCGTATTCGTGACCACTTAGCGGAGTAAAACCACCACCTCCGAAAATTGCGTTGTATGATTTAAACAATACATACGTGTTGTTGTTAAACATCAGTGACATAAAATCTCCATTGCTGAAATAATTTTTATAGGTTGCTCCAATTTGTGTGTTTCCTTCCTGAACTTTTTTGTAAGGCTTAAACCTGAACAAGGTAGCATAGGCATTGGTGGTAATTCTGTTTGCCGTTCTGTAATAGCCAAGGTCTGTAGGATTGTAATCGGGACTTTGTGCTGTTTGTGAAAGCCCCCATCTCAAGGCGCCACTCGTTTTGCCTATTCTCATATTATAGCGATAACCTGAAATTTGTTTTTTAGGAAAATCTCCAGATGGACTTGACAGGAACAACATACTCAAATCGAATGCTCCCTGTGCACCATAAGTTTTCTTCTTATTAACTAAATCAAATCCTGCACCTGCAACATCCGAATCGCTGAATCCTTTTCCACGTGTAACGTTGGTATTGATGAAATATACAGAGGAATTATTTTTCCATTGTTTATCAACTACCATCACATTGTAGTTGGTTAGTGGTTCTGTCAGCACTTTTCGTGTGAGACCTGTTTCTGTATTTTCAATGGTAGCATAGGTGTTATTGGTGATAGCATTAAATAAACCTAAACCTACACCATTATCCATCCTTCCTGAAATTTTTGTGGCATTTATCAGTTTGGATTCAGTTGGATTATTTTTTATATTCTCATTTGCATTCAGATTGTTGTAAACATTAAAAAAACCGGAAGGAAGTTGCCCTATTCTTCTGCTGTAAAATAAACCATCTTTCGAAAAAATATCGGTAGCTTCCTTGAAAAAAGGTCTGTTTTCATCATACATAACTTCTTCATAGCTGAGCGTTTTAATCTTATTATCCGACTGCACTTGACCGAAATCCGGCAGTAGTGTCATATCGAGTGTGAAACGTTCGTCAAGTCCGTATTTTATATCTGCACCGCCACGATAAGAGTAGGTGTTTGATGTTTTATCTTCAGTAGGTTGTCTTTCATAAGCCAGGCTCATGTATGGGGTAAGAGATAAACGCAAAGGAGGTTCTATGTTTTCTATCCCATCTAAAAGGCCCCAGTAATTCTGGCCGTTGGAAGCTGTAGAAGGAGTGAGGCACCACTTCTGAACTTCTCTGTTTCGCCTGATATTCCGGTTTATCTGAAAAGCCCATTCCTGAACTGCTTTTGCCGGAAATCGTATAGCTGAATATGGAATTTTCATTTCAACAACCCATCCTGCATCAGTTATTTTTACGGCACTTTCCCAAACACCATCAAACAACTCATCGCTGATGCGACTGTCAGCTTGCACTCCTGATGCATAAACACCGAAGTAATACCCATCCTGACGTTTATTATAAGGATCGAAAGCAAATAAGAAGTAATCAGCATTGATGTCACTGAATCCGCTTTCTGAGGCAGGGTCAGCACCATCTCTGAGTCCTAATTCACGCAGTATGCTGTCAGGTGATGAATCATATAGTATGGCGCCAACATATATTGCCGAATTGTCATACACTATTTTAACTTCTGTTCGTTGAGTCGGTGTTCCTCCTTCCGTTGGTCTGAACATCACAAAATCGCTAATGGTATGAGCTTCCTGCCATGAAGGCTCATCCAGTATGCCATCAATCTTTAGTTTCTCATGTATGCGTACTGCCTTATAGTGTTTCAGAGTATCACTTGCAGCATGTACTGTAAGATGAAACAGTAACAAAAAGGCAGAAAAAAGAATCAGGAGTGTGTTGCGCATATTTTTATTATCACGACAAATCTATTTTCTGCAATTACAGAAAGAGGTTAATCAAATGTTAATAGGACTTGAGGATTTTAAGAATTGAGTGAATTCAGTGGATGGAGGTAAACTTTCATAATAAGAAACAGAACATTAGATTTGCCACTGTTAAATCCATTTATGACCAAAATAAATCTTACTGCGCAAATTTTTATCGGAATGCTGCTTGGCATTTTGCTGGGGCACTGGTATCATGTTACACATGACGCTGCAGGGTGGGAAGTGTTTGCTTCGCGAATAAGCATACTCAGTGATATTTTTCTCAGGCTGATAAAAATGATTATTGCACCATTGGTATTTGCCACACTCGTGGTAGGAGTAGCCAAGGTTGGTGATTTTAAAAGCGTAGGCCGCATCGGGTTAAAAACGATTTTGTATTTTCAGTTTGCAACACTTCTTGCATTGACGTTAGGTTTATTACTGGTTAATTTATTTGAGCCGGGAAAAGTGATGAATCTGCCATTGCCTGCACAAACAGAACAGTCAGGTGTCAGCCCTAAGTCGTTCGACCCAAAAGAATTTATTACCCATGTAATTCCGAAAAGTGTGGTAGAAAGTATGGCCGACAATGATATTCTTCCGATTGTAATTTTTTCATTGTTTTTTGGAGTAGGTGCTGCTTCATTGGGCGATAAGGCAAAACCTTTAATACATGGAATTGATGCACTGTCGCACATCATGTTTAAAGTAACTAACTATGTGATGAAATTTGCACCTGTTGGTGTTTTTGGAGCAATAGCAGCAGTAGTAGCCAAACAGGGACTGAGTGTTATTTCGGGTTATTTGTATCTGATACTTACTTTTTACGGAGGCTTGATTTTTTTCGGAATAGTTATTCTCGGTCTCATTTGTTACTCACTGAAAATACCATTTATTAAACTGCTGCAACATATTAAAGAGCCTGCACTGCTTGCTTTTTCAACGGCAAGCTCTGAGGCAGCATTTCCTAAAACAATTGAAGCTCTCGAAAAATATGGATGCAGCAACCGTATCATCAGTTTTGTTTTACCTATAGGATATAGTTTCAATCTGGATGGCAGCATCATGTACATGGCTTTTGCCACACAGTTTATAGCCCAGGCTTATGGGATGGATTTAAATGTACAACAACAAATTACCATGTTGCTCATACTGCTTGTAACCAGTAAAGGTATGGCCGGTATTCCACGTGCAAGCCTGGTTGTTATTGCGGCCATGTTATCATCTTTCAATATACCCGAAGCCGGATTGTTGTTAATTTTGGGAATAGATCAGATTCTTGATATGGGACGCTCGGCAACCAATGTGTTGGGAAATGCTGTTGCTACGGCAGTAGTTTCCAAATGGGAGAAGGAATTATAATACAGTTCATTTTAATTTCACTGCATAGGTCTAACTTTGGCGCATCATTTGTCGTTAAAGCAATAGTCATTATATTTACATCCTTAAAATAACAACATAAACGATTATGAGAAAACAATTGTACTCACTGGTGATTCTAAGTCTGGTAACATTAGGGCTAAAAGCACAGGATAATGCAAAAACTTCATCCGTTGCCAACCCCAATGCAGCAGAAATTTCTTTTGAAAATGAGATGCATGATTATGGCACTATACCTTACGGTGGAAACGGAACTTATGAATTTAAGTTTACCAATACAGGCAAAGAACCTTTAATCATATCCAATGCACGAGGCAGTTGTGGTTGTACAGTTCCTTCATGGCCTAAGGAGCCTATCTTAAAGGGACATACCGGTGTTATAAGTGTGCACTATGATACTAAACGTCCCGGTCCTTTTTCCAAAACAGTTACCGTATCATCCAATAGTAGTACTACACCCGATAAAGTATTAACCATAAAAGGGGTAGTGGAAACACAGGAGCAAACCCAAAGTGGAACTCCGGTGAAGAAAGATAACAGTATGGCTCCAAAAGAGACTTCAACAACACCATTTACTAATTAAATAAATTTAAATATTAAAAATTAAATCACAAAAACACAATTAAAAAATGAAGAGAACAATTCTATTAACTGCTTTTGTAATCGGGATGGCATCCTTGTCTAATGCTCAGGAAATTAAAGCGGCCCCTGCTGCCAACGACAACAAAAATCAGGCAGAGTTTAAATTTGAAAACCTTGAGTACAATTACGGTACTATTAAGCAAGGTGATAAAGTGGAATACACTTTCAACTTTACCAATACCGGTAAAGAGCCGTTAATCATTACCAGCGCTCAGGGATCATGCGGATGTACTGTACCTGAGTGGCCAAAAGAGCCAATTAAAAAAGGCGAAAACGGAAAAATACATGTAACTTTTAATTCTGCCGGTAAAATGGGATTGCAGGATAAAACGGTTACCATTAACTCTAATGCTAAAACAAATCCGGTAGTGTTACACATCAAAGGTAACATTGAGGCTGCTCCGGCTGCTGAACCTACCAAATAAAGTTTAGTTAAGAGATTAATTATAAATTTGCAGGGACAATTCGAAAGAGTTGTCCCTTGTTTTTTAAATTTAATAGACATGCCAAAAGTTTCAGAAAAAGGCAAACACATGCCTGCCTCGCCCATACGTAAATTAGTTCCCTTTGCTGAAAAAGCAAAAAAGGACGGAGTGAAAATTTATCATCTTAATATCGGTCAGCC
>JAFDWZ010000034.1:0-14941 GCA_018268195.1 Bacteroidota bacterium
GGCGGGCAGTGCAATCTTGGAGCTTTGAGCTCCGAAACACTTATTATAACATAAAACGAATGAGGCGGCTTAGTGCCGCCTCATGCTCTTGTTTCTTCAAAGGGTTAGTTGGTCTTTCCAAAACGGTTTATTTTCTGTTTTCAAACTCGTTTTGAAGTTGGGATTAGAAAGTTGGATACGGATAAGGAGTTATTATGATTCAAAAATATGAGCCATATCATATCTCCCCAATGAAAATGGGCATGATTGTATAAACAGCACTTTGATGTGTACAAAATGCAAATTCTAATCACTTATGTGCAACTGCTTGATGATTATTGGGCTGCGATGTGTTTTGTTTACCCCATTTTGGGCAATCGCATTTCTTTTTAAATAGCCTACATGAACTTACGGCCATACAAACAGAGAGAAAAATTAATACCGGAAATAGTTTATGCTTTAATTTTTCCATTGTAAAGTTTCTATTAATCGTAGCACATCTTTTCTGATAAATTCAACAACAGGTTTCAGCGAGTCGGCTTCGGGGGCGGTATTAAAATACAGTGATCCTCGAATAAAATGCTGAACACTGTCAGTAGCATAAAACTGCAAATTGCTGGCAGCATTGCCTCCAATGTCATACATCACGCCATAAACTTTATGAGGGGTATGAATTACTGTTTCGTCAATTGCATTGGCTTTGATGGTGTGTTTGTAAACCAGATCTCTTGAATCTTCAGCATAGGCAGCAAGGTTATGGTTCAAAGTTTTATAGGTGATGTAAAGCTGCGCTCTGAAAGCAGGATACAAAACATATTTCCAACACGGTTCTGCAAAACGGTTGGTATCAGGAAGTACCACGGCATAATCGGGTATATCAAACTGATAGGGGCATGAGGAGTCTGCAAACGAAGTATATTTTTTTTCAGGCAAATCAATTCTGAAAAAACCTCGTGGCTTAGGTACCGGATTACCCGAACATCCTGCGATGAGTATAATCAGAAACGCATATAACTTCTTCATTCTTGTTCAGATGCTACAGGGTTAATACGTATTTTAACACGTTTTATTTTTCTGCGATCGGCAGCTTCAATAATAAAATCGAGATGTTTGAAACGGATGGTTTCGTTGACCTTGGGAATGGTCTTGTGCAATTCAAGTAAAAGACCTGCAAGCGTACCTTTTTCACCTTCAATTTCATCAAACATTTCAGATTCTATACCTATAATACGGCACACATCGTTCAGAGCTGTCTTGGCTTCGAAAACATAATTGTGTTCGTCAATACGTGAGTAAACAGGTTCTTCGTCATCAAACTCATCCTTTATCTCACCCACAATTTCTTCAAGCACATCTTCCATGGTTACCAAACCTTGTGTAGAGCCGAACTCATCAACCACAATGGCCATGTGTGTTTTTCGCTGCTGAAACTCCTGAAGTAAATCATTAATTTTTTTTCCTTCGGGAATAAAATAGGTTTTGCGGATAAGCTGATGCCAGTCGAAACTGTCTTTATGAATATGTGCAAGCAAATCTTTGATGTGCAACACTCCCACAATTTGGTCAATGGACGAGTCGTAAACAGGAACGCGGGAGTATCCGGCTTCCACAACTTTTTCGAGCAGGGTCTTAAAAGGTGTCTGTATGCTGAATGCAATCACATCAGGTAACGGACGCATGATTTGTTTCACATCCGTGTTGCCAAAACTCACAATACCTTTTAAAATTCTTTTTTCTTCAGGTGGTGATTCTTCATCGCTGGTAATATCTATTGCATGCGTCAGTTCATCAAGGCTTACTTCCGGTTTTTTCTTTTTAAGCAGTTTATCAAATAAAGTGGTTGACTTAACAAGTGGAACACTTAAAGGAGTAAATATTTTGCTGATGACCAATATGGGATAGGCCATAACGGTAAGAATCTGAATGTTGGCATGGGCAGCATAAACCTTAGGCAGCACTTCGCCAAATAATGTTATGAGAAAAGTAACAGTGATTACCTGAACAATAAACTTCAAAACCGGATTATCGTTAAGCAGACCATTGTTGTTAAACATCAGTGATGAAATAATAATAATGGCAATATTTACCAGTGTATTCGAAATAAGAATTGTGGCCAGTAACTTCTTAGGTTTTTCAAGCAGCTGTAGAATAGTTTGGCTGATACTTCCTTTTTTCTGATTGTGCAGATAATCGAGTTGCGTAGGCGACAATGAAAAAAAAGCTACTTCGCTGCCCGAAAATAAAGCAGAAAAAAGAAGCAGAATTAAAATCATCAGTATGTCGCCACTAACTGCATATAGTGTAGATAAAGTAAACATCAGGCAACTGACGACAGGAGGCATTAAGTAATTCGATTAAGTAAAGTTATGAGGCATCATTAACCAAGGGCAAATATACATGCCATAATTATCCGGAGGTAACAAGGTGAGTTTAATAATCTAGAAAGGTAAATCATCAGCAAATTCACCCGGAGTTTCAGTAGTTGAAGGAGCAGAAGATTCCATGGTACCTCTGTCGGCTGCAGGTTGTGGCTGTCCGCCTTCTTCGGGCTTACGACCCAATAATGTTAAAGTATCGCCCACCACCTCTGTGATATAACGTTTGTTACCTTCTTTGTCGTCCCAGGAACGGCTGCGCAAACGACCTTCAACGTAAATAAGGCTTCCTTTTTTTAAAAATTTTTCAGCCGTTTCGGCCAACTGGCGCCATAACACCACATTGTGCCATTCGGTTTGAGTTACTCTTTGTCCGTCTTTGTTTTTATAAACTTCAGAAGTGGCCAATGGAAATTTTGCAACGCTGATTCCTCCTTCTATGTGACGTATTTCAGGGTCTTTACCGAGGTTACCTACGAGGATTACTTTATTTACTCCTGACATGACTATGTGTTTTTAAAGGGTAATTACTTATTTGAAGTGTAATGATATAAACAGCAAATATAAGATTTTAACATTATATCATAAAACTTAACCCCGTTATTCCGGAAAGTAATTCGGTATTGGACCTTTTATAAGATTCAAGGCAACACCTATTGGAGATGTGCGATAAAACACATCGTTAAATTTAAAAGTTCATTGTAATGCCCAAAATTTTGTTTGTGAAATAGAAGTTAAAATGTCTTCTGAAGAGTAGGTGTTTCAGGTTGTTTTTGTTTTTTTACTTTTAATTTGCATCATGGTTTCCGGGAATGATTAAAGTACAGGAAAAAATAATGAATAAAGCTCTGGCATATCTGCTTTTGCTGGTGTATTTTATGGGAGTACTTCCTTCAATAATTATACACCATCATCAGGGAGATAGAGTGAGTTTTGCAAAAGCAACCCTGTGTGAGAAATCCATTTATCATGATTCCAAAGAAGATTTTTGCAGTCATAAAGAACATTTCAGTACAACTATTGAAAAATGTTTGTTGTGCAGCCATCATACCATTCTTCCCCAAATTCTTTTTGATGTAGCCAGCGGGATAAAACCACCGGTTGGATATTTTTTACAATATTTTGTTTTTTATCAGAATGTTGCTGCCGTATCCGTAGCAACTACCACAACCCGTGGTCCGCCTTTGGCATAATCATTCCTTTTCACTGCAGGAATATTCCTGTCAGGATTTTACGCATTAGCTGAATTCAAAAATCAATCACCGTATTTGATTTATATCGACTGATTTTGCAGTAGGAGTTAAATTCAGTTGGTCACACTATTTATCAGAGAATGATTTATTTAAACTAATGGATATGCAATTAAGAAAAACTATTATCATATTAAGTATATTTTTATTACCAACGGTAAGCGTATTTGCGCAATTAAAGGTTTCCGGAAATATAAGGGACTTTAAAACCAATGAAACTATACCGGGAGTTTCCATTTACATTTCAGATATTAAAATAGGTACCGTAACCGACATGAACGGGAACTTTGAAATTCCGGATTTGAAGCAAGGCTCGTATTTGTTGGAAATAAGCTATACGGGCTATCAGAGTATGCCGATAAAATTAAAGTTAGAGAGAGATACAACTTTGAATGTTTCGCTAAAGACCTCTGTTAAAGAACTGGACGAAGTTGTTATTACAGGTGTGACAAGAGCTACCGATCTTAAACACAATCCTGTAATTATTTCTACAATTGGCCAAAAGGAGTTCAGTCAAAATGCAGGATCAACCAATTTGATAGATGCACTGAAGGAATTGCCGGGCGTGAGTCAGATTACAACAGGTCCCAACATTTCCAAACCTGTTATCCGTGGTTTGGGTTATAACAGAGTTATTACATTAAATGATGGCATCAGGCAAGAAGGACAGCAATGGGGCGATGAACACGGAATTGAAATAGATCAGTACTCTGTTGACAGGGCTGAAATAATTATGGGACCCGGAAGCCTTTTGTATGGCTCCGATGGTATTGCAGGTGTATTGAATTTTTTACCTCCAAAACCTCCTCTTGAAGGAACCATTCAATCACAAATCACCACAAATTATCAGACGAATAACAACTTAATTGGCTATTCTTTTTCAAACGCTGGAAATAAAAACAGCTTTCAGTGGTTGGGGCGATATTCAGGAAAATATGCCGGAAATTATCAAAACAAATTTGATGGAAAAGTTTATAATTCGGGTTATAGAGAGTATGATGGCGGGCTGTCATTGGGCTTGACAAAAGACTGGGGGCATACGTTTTTGGAAATAAGCTCCTTCAACACCAAATTAGGAATTATAGAGGGCGAAAGAGATAGCTTGGGGCGTTTTACATACCAGAACCATCAGGGAGTTGAACAAAGTGCAACATCAAATGATTTATCAGGATACGCTATAGGTGTGCCTTATCAGTTGGTAAATCATACAAGTGTTGCAGTAAGAAACTTATTCATTTTAAAAAAAGGAATCATTCATGCTGATATAGGGTTACAAAACAACAGAAGGAGAGAGTTTGAAGAAGGAACCAACCCTGATGAGGTAGGGCTTTATCTTTCATCATATACACTAACCTATAACCTCAGATACAATTTTGACAGAATAAAAAACTGGGAAACCTCAGCAGGAATAAATGGTATGATGCAAAACAATAAAAATGAAGGACGAGAATTTTTAATTCCCGATTATCATTTGTTGGATGTTGGAGTTTTCCTATTCACGCAAAAGGAATTTAAAAATCTGACACTTGCCGGAGGAATAAGAATGGATAACCGACATTTAAACACAAAGGAGTTGTATTTAGATGCAGAAGGAATGCCTGTTTCAACTCCCGATTCAGGTTCTGAATTAAAATTTACTCCTCTCAGCAAAAACTATTATGGACTTTCCGGAAGTATAGGCTTGTCATATCAGATGTCGCATTCATCTACACTGAAGTTGAATTTATCTAATGGTTTCAGAGCTCCGGATATAGCATCATTGTCTTCCAATGGAAAACACGAAGGTACTTTTAGATATGAAATAGGTAATTCGAAAATGAAACCTGAATTTAGTCATCAGTTGGATGTATCTTATTATTTCAGTTCTGAACATGTAAGCCTTCAGGTAACTCCGTTTGTAAACTACATAAGTCATTATTCACATATTGAGAAAATGAAAGACACCAATGGAAACGATATTTTCCCTGACCCTGAAGATTCAGTTCCTGCTTTTACTTATGCATCCGGTTATGCTACTCTTGCAGGAGGAGAATTTTATCTTGACATACATCCTCATCCCTTGGATTGGCTACACATCGAAAATATGTTTTCTTATGTCAGTGCAACACAGGGTAACAGTACCGACAGTTCCAAGTATCTTCCATACATTCCTGCGCCACATTACAGAGGAGGATTAAAAGCTCAGTTTAAAAAATCAAATTTATATGTGAAGTTTAATGTAGATTACTACTTCGCAAAGAATCATATTTACAGTGCATACGGTACGGAAACACCAACACCGGGCTATACTTTGTTGAGTGCGGGAGTAGGAGCTAGTTTTAAAGTTTTCAAAAAGAAGGATTTTCTTAATGTGTATTTAAGTGGTAACAACCTTACGAATATTGCTTATCAGGATCATTTAAGCAGATTAAAGTATGCAGGCGAAAACCTATTGACAGACAGAGAAGGGGTGTTTAATATGGGCAGGAATTTTAGTCTGAAGATGATTTTTAATATTTAATCCTAAAAAAAGGGAGGCAGTGATTTTGTAATCTTAACAATATAAAAACGTTTTCCTTTCAATGCATTTAATACATTTGCATGAACAGCTAATAATAAGGTGATGAAAAAAGTAACAGGCATCGGGGGTGTGTTTTTCAAATGCAAAGACCCTAAAAAAATTACTGAATGGTACCAGAAACATCTGGGCCTTGAAACCAATCCTTACGGAGCAACTTTTGAATGGTATGAAGATGCTGAAGGAAAAAGGAAAGCACAGACACAGTGGTCGCCATTTTCAGAGACGACAAAATACTTTGAGCCATCTGCCAGAGAGTTTATGATTAATTACAGAGTAGAGAATCTGGAAGCTCTTGTGGAGGAACTGAAAAAAGAGAATGTGGTTTTTGTGGATGCCATTGAAACCTACGACTACGGAAAGTTTGTTCACATACTCGATGCCGAAGGCAATAAAATTGAACTTTGGGAACCCGTTGACTAAAAACACTGAAAGTGGCTGAGTTAAAAGCCAAACAAACAGAAAAAGACGTTCGCAAGTTTATAAGAACGTTTGCCGATACAGATCAGAAACAAAAAGATAGTTTTGAACTGCTAAAGCTTATGCAGGATTTTACAGGGTATGAACCTGAAATGTGGGGAGCATCCATTATAGGTTTTGGAAAGTATCATTACAAGTCGGAAAGAAGCAGTCAGCAGGGCGACTGGCCATTGGTGGGTTTTTCGCCACGTAAGACAGCCATCTCTCTCTATGTTTATACCGGCCAAAAGGAACATGAACATCTGTTGAATGATTTGGGGAAATTCAAAATGGGCAAAGCATGTATTTATGTCAGGAAACTTTCAGACATCAACACCGATGCTCTCAAAAAAATAATGCAAGTAACTATAGATTTTTTAAAATCAAAATATGAAGTCGGTTAAGAACCGAAATCAGTTGGGAGGTTTCTGTGTAACTTTTCAGGCATAGTCTGAAGGTTTTTGCAATGGATATAAATCTTCGAATACTTTCCAGTCAAAACTGTAATATTTTTTGAAGTAGCGCGCAGCATGTCGGTTGGCGCTCATCTCATACCATCGGTAGTCGTGCGTTAGCATACCTTTTTGCCATTCAACAGGTTTTGCTGTGGCTGCACTTATCAGACTTGGCAACCCGATAAAAGGAAGATAAAACACTCCTAATTTTCTGCTGTCGAAAGTATGGCCGTACTCATGCATGAACAAAAGTCCAGATGTAATGGTCGTTTCAAAATCAGTTTTTAACACATCTTTGATATATACATTAATAAAAGTACCAATGGAAACTCCTTTTCTTGTTTTTTGATTTTCCAGAATCAGAAAAGTAGCTCCGCCCCAATATTCTACCCGTTTTTGAGAGTTAAAAGCATTTTGTGTCTGTAAATAAATATGCCCCATTGCAGTTTGAAATATTTCCCATGTGTGACGGATTAATCCCTTAAATACAGAGTATAGAAAAGTCTGCTTGTCATCAGTATAAAAATTTCCGCCAAAAATTCTTACTGCACTTAACAACGTGGTGGTACTGCCGGTGAGTAACCATTTCAGCAAACCTGCTGCCACACCTAAAAATGCAGCAGCTACCATGACTGCCATATAATAAAAGTATAGCGTTCGAATAAACTCACTTGTAGCAGAGTGGGGAAGGAAAAAGCACACTATGCAAAGCAACATTACGGTAGTTATTCCCGGAATAAAGTTTTTCATCGTTAAACAGAAATGTTAGCCGATAGCTCAACGTGTGTGGCATTTACGCATAAGCGGTAGGTGCCTCCTGTTATCAGTGGATAGTTACCGGAAATATGCCCTGCCGGAAAACCATAGCATACCGGGTAATTAAATTCTTCAACATGAGAAGCAATAATTTCATAAGCATCTTTCCCAAAGGGAACAGGATATCCTGAATAGTCGGTGATATCGGTCATGGCTCCAACAATAAGTCCTTTCAGATGCTGCAACTTATTTGAGCGTTTTAGAAACATCATCATGCGATCCAGATGATAACGATATTCACCAATGTCTTCAATAAAAAGAATTTTTTCATCAGTGTTCAGCATAGAAACAGAACCTCCGAGTGAAACTAATACCGATAAATTTCCCCCGACAAGTTCTGCCGTGGTTTCTCCTGGCCGGTTTAGTGTATGTGCTTCGATTTGTTGTGTAGAGATGATGCCGCTAAATAAAATACTATAAAGTTGTTTCTGCACACTTTCAGGAGCATCGGGCAAGGTGAGCGCCAAAGGAGCGTGCAAGGTAGCAATGCCGGTATTTTGGTTTATGTGCGAATGTAGCACGGTAATATCACTGAATCCAATAAGCCATTTAGGTTTTTTCCGGAATCGGGTGAAATCCAAAGCGTCAATAATGCGAACCGTACCATAGCCTCCGCGAGCAAAAAGTATGGCTTTTATATTGTCATCGTCCAGCGCCTGCTGCAAGCCGGCAGCCCTCTGACGGTCGGTTCCTGCAAACTGATTATCGGAGGCATACAGGTCAGAACTTTCGGCAACTTGAAGCCCCCAGGACGTAAGCAACCTGATGGCAGGCTCCATACCCTGACGGGTTACGCTGCGCGCTGTTGCTATGAGGGCAACAGTATCTCCGGATTTCAGTAAAGGAGGAAAAATCATTTGCGTTTTACTTTTTTATCTTTGCAAAGAAATACAGTTTGTGGTATGATATTCAAAGATTACAGATTTTCTCACTTTGACTTTTCAACTTACAACTGATAATATTCCGATTTTTCATGTCACGATATTTAATTACTGCTGCTCTTCCCTATGCCAACGGACCTGTACACATAGGTCATCTTGCCGGATGTTACCTTCCTGCCGACATTTATGTACGCTACCTCAGAATGAAAGGTGAGGATGTAAAATTTATCTGTGGCAGCGATGAGCATGGTGTGCCTATTACCATTAAAGCCCGGCAACTGGGCATTACTCCGCAGGATGTGGTTGATAAATACCACGCCATCATGCGTGATGCTTTTTTTCAGTTTGGAATTTCTTTCGATCATTATTCGCGCACTTCAGCACCTATCCATCATCAAACCGCTTCGGAGTTTTTTAAAACACTTTATGACAAAGGGGTTTTTGTTGAAGAAATCACACAACAGTTTTATGATGAAGAGGCAAAACAATTTCTGGCCGACCGTTACATCACTGGCACATGTCCGCGTTGCGGATACGAAAATGCTTATGGCGACCAATGTGAAAACTGCGGTGCTTCATTAAACCCTACAGATTTAATTAATCCTAAATCAAAATTAAGCGGAAAAACACCGGTACTGAAACCTACTAAAAACTGGTTTCTGCCAATGGATAAAATTCAGCAGTCGAAAGAATTTCAGGAGTACATCAAACGATTTGATAACTGGAAACCGAATATCAAAGGGCAATGTGCAAGCTGGCTTAATGAAGGATTGCAACCCCGTGCCATGACACGCGATTTGGACTGGGGAGTTAAGGTGCCTTTGCCTGATGCAGAGGGTAAGGTATTATATGTTTGGTTTGATGCTCCTATAGGTTACATTTCTGCTACCAAGGAATTTTTAACTGCCGACTGGGAGAAATACTGGAAAAACCAACCTGACAAAAAGGACAACCCTACACTGATACATTTTATCGGAAAGGACAATATCGTATTTCATGCCATCATTTTCCCGATGATGCTGATGACGCATGGCGGATATGTGTTGCCTGAAAATGTTCCGGCCAATGAGTTTTTAAATCTTGAAGGCGATAAAATTTCTACTTCACGCAACTGGGCTGTGTGGCTGCATGAATATCTGCAGGATTTTCCCGGTCGCGAAGACGAATTGCGTTATGTACTTACTTCCATTGCACCCGAAACCAAGGACAGTGAGTTTACATGGAAAGATTTTCAGGCAAGAGTTAACAATGAACTTTGTGCCATTGTAGGAAACTACGTAAACAGAGTAGTGGTGCTGACGAATAAATATTTTGCTGGCGATTTAAATACTTCTTCTGCAGTTGAATCACATCCTTATCAAAAGGAAATGGATGAATTGTTTCAACGTTATACAAAAGCCATGAACAACTATCAGTTCAGAGAAGCACAGAGTTGTGCAGTTGAAGTGGCACGAATAGGAAATAAATATCTTACAGAAAAAGAACCCTGGAAAAAATATGATGCCTCAAATGCTGAAAGTGTAGCGGAAACCAGAACGGTTTTAATTAATTGTTTCAGCATAATTGCTCAGATGGGATTGCTTTTTAAACCTTTTGTTCCGCGCACGGCAGAAAAAATATTTAATCTTTTAAATATTGCTGCTGATAAGCAAATATGGACGAATAAAGTTAACCTCGCTAAAGTTGATGATTTTATGGATTTACATAAAATCAAAATCAACACATCAAGTGTTATTCTATATCAGAAAATAGAAGATGAGCAGATTGAAAAACAAATTCAGAAACTTCTTGAAAAGAAAACTATGAATCAGCAGCCTTCAGCACCGTCAGAGGAAGCCGTAAAAGCCCAAATGGCTGAAACTACCTTTGACGATTTCAGCAAGATGGATATACGTGTAGCAACAATTCTGGAAGCAGAACGTGTGCCCAAAACCGATAAACTGCTAAAGCTTTTGCTCGACACGGGCATAGATAAACGTACGGTTGTTTCGGGTATTGCAGCATATTATGAACCTGAAAAAATTATCGGACAGAAAGTGGTGATGCTTGCGAATCTGGCTCCTCGAAAAATTAAAGGAATAGAAAGCAAAGGGATGATACTGATGGCAGAAAATGAAAAAGGAGAGCTTTCTTTTATCACTCCTCAGAAAGAAATTATCACTAATGGAAGTACAGTTAAATAAAGAAAAGAAATAATTATTATAAACACATAACAATGGAATTCAGAAAAGAAAAAGACACCATGGGAATTGTAGAAGTTCCTGCCAATGCATATTGGGGTGCACAGACAGAACGCTCAGTAGAAAATTTTAAAATTGCCCGCGACACCAATAAAATGCCGCGCGAAATTATAGAAGCATTTGCTTATCTGAAAAAAGCGGCAGCACTCACCAATTTTGATGCAGGTGTGTTGCCAAAGGAAAAATGTGACCTGATAAGTAAGGTGTGTGATGAAATTCTGGAAGGAAAACTCATGGATCAGTTTCCGCTGGTGGTATGGCAAACGGGCAGCGGCACACAAAGCAATATGAATGTTAACGAAGTTATTGCTTATCGCGCTCACGTAATCAACGGAGGTAGCTTGCTTGACGAGAAAAAAATTATTCATCCTAATGATGATGTAAACAAATCGCAATCCAGCAACGATACATTTCCTACAGCCATGCACATTGCTGCATATAAAATTCTGATGGAAGTAACGATTCCCGGAATTAAAAAGCTGCGTGATACACTGAAGGCTAAGTCAGAGCAATATATGCATGTTGTAAAAATCGGTCGCACACATTTGATGGATGCTACTCCGCTAACACTCGGTCAGGAGCTGAGCGGATATGTTTCGCAATTAGATCATGGTATGCGTGCCATAGAGCACACACTTCCGCATCTTGCTGAACTTGCCCTCGGAGGAACAGCTGTCGGAACGGGTATCAATACGCCTAAAGGTTATGCGGTAAACGTGGCAAAACACATTGCTGCACTTACGAAGCTTCCTTTCATTACCGCTGAAAATAAATTTGAAGCACTTGCTGCCCACGATGCCATTGTTGAATCGCATGGTGCATTAAAAACAGTAGCATGCTCACTGATGAAAATTGCCAATGATATTCGTTTACTTGCCAGTGGTCCGCGATGTGGCATTGGCGAAATACATATTCCGGATAACGAACCGGGTTCATCCATCATGCCTGGAAAAGTAAATCCAACACAGTGCGAAGCCATGACCATGGTTGCTGCACAAGTGCTGGGTAACGATGTTGCTATTAATGTAGGTGGTGCAACCGGACATTTCGAGTTGAATGTTTTTAAACCGGTGATGATTTATAACTTCCTGCATAGTGCACGTCTTATTGGCGAAGTGTGTGTGTCATTCAACGATAAATGTGCAACAGGTATTGAACCGATAGAAAAGAACATCAGAAGAAATCTGGAAAACTCACTTATGCTGGTAACAGCGCTTAATACCAAAATCGGATATTACAAAGCTGCAGAGATTGCACAGACAGCACATAAGCAACATAAAACGTTAAAGCAAACAGCCATAGATTTGGGATATGTAACTTCCGAGCAGTTTGATGAGTGGGTGAAACCGGAAGAAATGGTTGGATTGTAAATTTTTTTAGAGTACTTTTACTTTTCAAGCACACAACAATGAAAAAATATATCCTTTCAGTAATCTTCTCTTTAGGATGCCTTTTTGCGATGGCACAGCAAGTCGAAGTTTTAACAGTGGCAGAAAAAATGCCTGAGTTTCCCGGTGGCAAAACGGGATTGAATGAGTACCTGAAAAAAAGTATTCAATATCCTGAGGATGCAAAGAAAAATGCAACTGAAGGAACATGTTTTGTGTCATTTGTGGTTTCATCAACCGGAGAAGTCACAGGAGCACAGATTCTTCGCGGTGCAGACGAAAGCCTGAATCGTGAAGCACTGCGTGTGATAAATGCAATGCCGCGATGGCAACCTGGAATGCAAGGTGGCGAAACCGTAAGTGTAAAATTTACACTGCCCGTTCGTTTTTCATTGACAGTGCCTCCCGATAAGTCTAAGAAAGACAAGAAGTAAATATTTTTTTGTGCAATGCTGTTGCTGAACCATTTGGCAACAGCATTGTTTTTTATTATATTGCAACCAAAAACATGAACCGCATCAGAAATATTATTATCCCGGGCCGGCATTACAAACCGGTGATAGCGGATTTATATTATCCCGATTCTTCGCACCCGTTGCCGGTAGTACTTTTTGCTCATGGATTTAAAGGCTTCAAAGACTGGGGAACATTTCCTCTTGTAGCCGAAAGTTTTGCAAAAGCAGGATTTGCATTCATTAAATTTAATTTTTCGTATAACGGAACTACTGCGCAAAGCCCGGATGAGTTTGCCGATATGGATGCATTTGGAAACAATAATTTCACTAAGGAGCTTGACGACCTGCAAACGTTGTTAGATTGGCTGGCAGAATATAATCTTGAGAAAGAGGTTTTCAATCTCTCTGATATTTCTCTTGCCGGACACTCTCGTGGAGGTGCCATAGCAATTATCAAGGCCGCAGAAGATTCTCGTATCTCGCGCCTAGCCACTTGGGCATCACCTGTTGATTTCACCAAGTACATTTCGCAAGAGCAGTTATCGGTGTGGAGGCAAAGTGGAGTAATTTATGTCGAAAATTCAAGAACGCTGCAACAAATGCCTTTATACTATCAGCTTGCAGAAGATGTGATGAGTAATCCTGAACGTATCAACATAGAGAGAGCCTCAAAACAAATTGTTATTCCTCATGTAATCATTCATGGTACAGAAGATGAAACCGTAAATTTTGCCGATGCTCTCATTTTGCATTCATGGAATAAACGTGCAGAATTTGTTGCCATAGATCATGCCAATCATTCTTTTGGCGCACAACACCCTTACACCAATCATTTGCTTACACCACACTATCAGCAAGTAGTTGACCAGACAATAAAGTTCTTTAAGCAATAATTTGCCGAAAGTATCCATTTTCGTATTTTCATAGTCTCCGTCCCTTCGCGGGACTATGAAAGTACGCAACTATGACCTCTTTTCGGTATTAGAAAACCTCTTTAGTATTTCAACAAGAATAAAATCTTTTATTCAATCACCAGTTTTCGTTCTGCAATTCCTGAAACATTTTCAACTCGAACAAAATACATTCCTGCTGCAAGTTGACTTACATCAAGAGTTGTTTCGGCAGCCTGAAATGCTTTATTGAATGATTGCTTTTGTACAACCTGACCTTGTGTGTTCAGAATGGTGACTGTAGTGTTTCCGTTGAAATTATTTCCCAGATAAATAGTAACTTTTTCTTTGGCAGGATTTGGATATACCGAAACATTGCTTAACGGAGATGTGATTTCATGAATTCCTACAGGAGCTGTAATTGCAAAAGGTTTGTTATTGATATCAAAAAATATAGAACCGGTGCTTGCACCTTCAACCCAAACACGACAGGTGTTGGAAGGATTATTAGGAACAGAAAACGTATAGCTTCCGTTGTTGGCAACACTTGTTGCAATAGTGATAGGGAATGTAGTTCCGTTATTGATAGAGAGATAAATGTTTACAAACTGTTCGTTAAAAGGAGCTGCATCAGTTCCGCCAACATCCCATGTAATGGTTTGTGTGCTTAGTGCAGGCCATGAAATTCCTGTAACATTAGGATAGGTTATTGCAAAAGGTGCAGTGGTCTGTAAAACATGTACAGTAGTGATGGTGTCATTATAAGTTACTCCTCCGCCATTTGGTTTATTGTCGCGTGCAACAAGTCTGAAGGAAAGTGTACGTGCATAGGTAGTAATCAGCTCACCTTTTTGATTGGCGTTGTTTAGCACGACTGCTATTTTTGGAAAGTAACGTAACGCTGATGCAGAGGGAGCATAGCTTCTGTAAATGGGTGCATTACCCGAAGGAGCATTCCATGTACCTGAAGGACCAAGATCAAACTCTTCCCAGCTAAAAGTAATCGAATCACCATCAGGGTCAAATCCGCTACCGTCTAATTTGAAAGCAGTGCCTACGGGAACATTAAATGTACTTCCTGCACTTACAGCAGGAGGATTGTTGAAGGTAGAAGTATTCACAGCACAAGTATTCCCTGTTGAGAGAGTAGTGTAATTTACTATTTCATCAAAACTCTTGGTGTGGAAATATGCAAT
>JAFDWZ010000034.1:15049-51025 GCA_018268195.1 Bacteroidota bacterium
TTCGTGAGCTACATAATCAATATCATAGGGGTCATTAATAGGTGCTCCTGAACCGGTAACACCACGGGCTTTGTTGTTATTGTTGCAGACACATCCGAGATATGCAATACCTCCTCCACCGGTGCTGAATACATGGCCTATATCATAATTGGCATTTCCAATACGTGCAGTTACGGTAGTCTGATTCTGCCCCAGCATAGCATTTCCGTCATTGTTATCATAAGGGTCGGTAGAGGCATTCAAAAAAATCAAAGTGTCGTTATTAGGAATCAATACCAGTCGTACATCCACTTCCGATTCATAAACTCCTGTAACTCGGTTAACAGAAGTTACCATGCCTCCCAAAGCACCTGAAACAGTTCCGCCATAATATGCGGCATACTCTCCTGTACATGCAAGTGCCAGTCTGTAGGTGCGCAGATTGGTTCCGATAGAGCGGTTCAAAGAAGGAAGTATTGTTTGCATATTACGCTGTGAAGACTGACCGGAGTTCAAATCATCAAAGCCACAGGAGAAATTTTTTGTGGTAGAAAAATCATTGCGATAGTAAACCAGATAATCATTGCTGTTTTGCATAGAGTAAGGGTCAATGTAACAATCATTTTCACCGGCACGAATAAAGGCATGAAACCCCCATTGAGTGAAATCGGCACGTACCCAGGCCGAGCGGTTGGTTTTTCCTCTTCCCGAATAGGTTTTAATAGAAGGATATTTTGCAGCAAGCTCAGGATGCATTACAGGCGATTCTACCATTTCAAAATCCATAAAACTACCATCGGGCATAGGCAATGAAATTACCAATGGTTGATTTGCCGCAGCCGTAAATTCCATTGGCGCATTCTGTAATTCGGTGCGCATAGCCTGCACATCTAATGAGTAAACTAAGTATTTGTCAGGCACCAACTGTCTCACCGAAGTTTTCATCTCCTGAGTTTCGGTTTTTGCTATCCAGTAATTTGAATTACCGGAGCTGAATGCTGAAGTAATGCCGGTTACACATGCTATTGCAGTGAGTAAAAATTTTGTCATGTTTATGATTTTAATGCTAAAGTAAATGGTTTAATTATACCATCCTCTGAATGAAGTAATAACGAAGTAATAAATCGGAATAATGGCATTACAGTGCAGATGCTACACCCTGGGCAAGTTGCGTAAAACACTTCAGAATAATTTCATCCATCTGATTCACGTTGGAGGGTATGGTAGCCACAGCATAGTTGCCGTTTATTAGTTTTCCTTTCCGGTCATAAATGGTAAAGTGCAATCGTATTTCACGTTCATATACCTGATTGGCTATATCAAGGCAGCTTTTATAATTGGTTTTAATTTCAAACTGCGTCAGAAAAACAAAAATGTCTGTACCAAACTTATTTGCAAGCGAATCAAGCACACTTTTATTCCTGATATCAGCTTTCATATAGCGATTATGTTCATCATTATTCAGATAGTTAGTGGCAACCCTGGAGTCAAGCGATTCTTTACTCTGATTGGGAGAATTTGATGAAAAGGATTTGACGGTTGGTTTGGCATACTCAAAAGCCGTAACTGCGAATATCGAGCCGGCTGCTTCCACATAAGCTTCAAGAGAATCGTGTTGTAGCAATGATACTGTCGGGTAGTGGTGCTTAAGCTCCCGCCAGGTGAACCATTCACTTCTGTTATGAAACGTTTCCCGAATGAGGTCAGGGTTTTTTCGGGTCACTTCTGCAATATCCCTGTCGGCATCCGACAGATAGAACCGTGGGTCATAAGGTATAAGCAGTATGTGATGTTCAATACTGTCTTTAGTTGTTTTTTGGGTTTGTCCGTTCATTAATCCTGCCGAAAGGATTAAACATAAAACGGAAATGGTCATTTTTAACTTCATTGTAACAAAACTAAACATCAGGCCGAACCGATTGAGCATTCAAGTAGAGAGTTTTAAATATGACTTTGTTAATTCATCTTGTCTATCCGTGTTAAGCAGTTAACTTTGCAAAAATTTTTTCATTAAGATGAATGATGTGACAGAATATGACATTGTGATTATTGGCGGAGGCTGTGTAGGGATGGCATCTGCTTATAAACTGAACCTTCGTTATCCCGAACTTAAAATAGCCGTTCTTGAAAAAGAAGACCGTCTCGCTGCACATCAGACAGGACGCAATTCAGGAGTTATTCATTCAGGATTATATTATAAACCGGGCTCTTATAAAGCCAAAAACTGTGTGGAAGGACGAAGAGAGCTGGTAGCATTCTGTAAGGAACATCAGGTAGCTCACGATGTGTGCGGAAAAATTATTGTTGCCACAGACCCCAAGGAGCTGCCACACATGAACCGCGTATTCAACAATGGTTTGCAGAACGGTGTTGAGGGTATTGAAAAAATTACCTCACAGCAGATAAAGGAAATAGAACCTTATTGCACCGGTATTGAAGGAATATGGGTTCCATGTACCGGTATTGTGGATTATGTAGGACTCACCAATAAACTGGCCGAACTGATAAATCAGAAATTTAATGGAAGCAAAGTCCTCACCGGACAGAAAGTTACTTCATTTGAAAAAGAAGACGGCTACACAACAGTAATTACCGAAAAACAAAAATTCAAAACCCGATATGTCATCAGTTGTACAGGATTGTTCAGCGACCGTATGGCAAAGGCTGATGGCGTAGATCCAAAAATGCAGATTGTAGGTTTCAGAGGAGACTATTACGACCTTACCGAAAAAGGAATGCATAAAGTACGCAACCTCATTTATCCGGTGCCAAATCCTGAGTTTCCTTTTCTGGGAGTTCATTTCACTCGAATGATACAGCATGGTGTGGAATGTGGCCCCAATGCGGTATTTACCTTTAAGCGTGAAGGTTACGGAAAAACTGATTTTAACCTGATGGACTCTCTCCAGGCTTTATCATACTCCGGCACATGGAAACTGTTTTTCAAACACTGGCGTTTCGGACTGGATGAATACAGAAGAGCTTTTTCAAAACGATTGTTTCTGGAAAGGCTGCAACGGCTCATTCCATCTCTGCAAATGGACGATATTACTCCCGGACGTGCAGGCGTGCGCGCCATGGCACTCGACAGTGACGGCAATATAATTGACGATTTCAAGATTGAATACAGCGGTAATGCCATTCATGTGCTCAATGCTCCTTCTCCGGCAGCTACGGCCTCACTTGCTATTGGAACTGCTGTTACTGAAATGGCTGAAAAGTATTTTAAGTTAATATAGCATAACCTACCGGTTTAATACTTTGGCTTTTTAAATTTGCAACCTTGTAAAAGCGGTTACTCGTATTCAGTAATTATTTCGGAGCTAAAAAGCAGGCATGCGCAATTTATTTTTATTTCTCAGCCGACATTATTTTTCCATTCTGTTTCTTTTAATGGAAGCACTCTGCTTTTACCTCATTGCTCAGAACAATAGCTATCATAACGCAGGCATGCTCAACTCTGCCAATCAGGTTGTAGCAACCATGTATGACGGAGTAAGTAAGGTTACCGATTATCTGAATCTTGCAGAGAATAACAGACGACTTGCGGAGGAAAATGCACAGTTGAGAGCCATGATTCCTGAATCTCATTTTGACACCACGCTGGTTAAAAGTACAGTTCAGGATTCTTTACACAATCAGCAATACAGCTACATTGAAGCACGAGTAATTAATAACAGCACCAACAGGCGCAACAATTATCTTACGCTTAACAGAGGTGCTGATGCGGGCATAACTCCTGAAATGGGAGTAATCACAGGACATGGAATTATTGGTATTGTGAAAGATGTGTCAGCACATTACTGTACGGTCATTTCCTTTCTGAATACACAAAGCAAGGTGAGCGTTAGGTTTAAAAAGAACAATTACAATGGCTCTATGATTTGGGACAGCGACAATGGGCCTACAGAAGCTACCGTTATTGACATACCACGACATGTGCCTTTTAAAATTGGCGATACACTGGTAACCACAGCATACTCCGCCTACTATCCCGAAGGTATTATGGTGGGCACTGTAAAAGAGTATTTTCTCGATCCGGGAAGCAACTCCTACCAGATTATTCTTAAACTGAGTGCAGGCTTTAATGATGTTTCCTACGTATATGTGATTAACAACCTGCTGAAAAATGAACGTAAAAAACTTGAAGATAATCTGAAAGATGCTAAGTGAGGTAATTAAATCGATTGTTCGTTTCATCTTGCTGGTTTTGGTGCAGGTATTGCTGTTTAATAAAATCAGATTTGCAGGGTTTATAAATCCTTTTGTGTATCCGCTTTTCATTTTGTTACTGCCCGTACGGATTCCAAAAACATTGCTCCTGTTGTTATCATTCATCACCGGATTATCCATTGATGTGTTTTCCGACACATTAGGGATGCACGCTGCCGCAACGGTTTTCCTTGGTTTCCTCCGACCAACTATTCTCAAGATATTAGCTCCGCGTGATGGATACGAAGCAGAAGCCTCGCCACGTCTTCATGATATGGGCATCCTTTGGTTTCTTTACTATCTGCTGATAAGCATTTTTGCGCATCACCTGTTTTTATTTTATACAGAAGTATTTCGTTTCAACGAGTTCTGGTACACCTTTTTACGGGTTATTCTCAGCACCCTTACTTCTGTACTACTTATTATTGTTATACTTTATCTTTTCGACAAACAGAAGGAAAAGCGTTAATCTGCGTTTAATAAAAATACATTGAGAAAAATTAGTTCTACACAGCGCACCATTTTTTTATTTACCATCACCATAGTGGCTGTAGTGTATATTGCCCGTTTGTTTTATATCCAGATTGTTGAAGATAAATATAAACTTTCGGCTGATGAAAATGTGCTTCGCAGAATAATTGATTACCCTTCGAGAGGATTGGTGTATGATCGTAAAGGCAAACTGCTGGTATTTAATCAGACAGTATATGATCTGATGGTTACACCACGTGAAGTAAAACAAATTGATACTGCTGAATTTTGTGCGATTATTAATATTTCACTCGAAGATTTCAGAAGTAAATTTCAGAAGGCTAAAAAATACTCGCCATACAAAGCATCTATTTTTGAAAAACAGATTTCAGCAGAAACATACGGCACCTTGCAGGAAAAACTTTTCAAGTACAAAGGGTTTACCGTGCAGCCACGTACCATCCGAAAATACCCTTACAACACGGCAGCACATCTGCTTGGATATCTTGGAGAGGTTGATGAAAACATTACCGCCAGAAATCCTTACTATCAGATGGGCGACTATATAGGAATAAGCGGAATTGAACAGAGTTACGAAAAAGAACTGCGTGGCAGAAGAGGAACCCGCTTTATCATGGTGGATAATTTTAACAGAGAGAAAGGACGATTTGAAAATGGGAAGTATGACACCCTCTCCGTATCAGGTGAAGACTTAAAACTCTCACTCGATGCGGAATTACAGGCGTATGCCGAATTGCTCTTTCAGAACAAGCGAGGGAGTGCCGTTGCTATAGATCCGCAGACAGGTGAAATTTTGGCAATGGTAAACAGCCCTGCATACAACCCTAATCTGATGGTTGGGCGTGAGCGCTCTCGTAATTACGGACGTTTGCTGCAGCAAGAAGATAAACCTCTTTTTAACCGGGCTATGATGGCCTATTATCCTCCCGGTTCTACTTTTAAAATCATCAACTCACTGATAGGGTTGCAAGAGCAAGTTATTACTCCCGAAACTTATTTCAGCTGTGCCGGTGGTTATAGAGTAGGTCCTATTTTCGTGCACTGTCATCCGCATGCATCTCCACTCGATCTTCGTACTGCAGTTGCTGTTTCATGTAATAGCTATTATTGTCAGACATTCCGTGCGGTAATTGACAATCGCAAATATGCGAATACGGATTTGGCTTTTGATAAATGGCGCGACTATGTTTTAAGTTTTGGTATCGGGAAAAAAATAGACGTGGATATGCCTCATGAACTGAAAGGAAATGTTCCTACGGTGGATTATTACAATAAATTTTTTGGTAAAGGCCGTTGGAAATCATCCACAATTATTTCACTTGCTATAGGACAGGGCGAGTTGGGAATTACTCCACTGCAGATGGCTAATGCTGCATGTATTGTAGCTAATAAAGGATATTATTATGTGCCTCATGTGGTGAAAGAGATAGGTGCTAAGCATTACCTGCCGGATCACTTTAAACAGAAAAATTACACAAAAATTGACCCTAAATATTATGATGCTATTCAGGACGGTATGCAATGGGTATTTGAGCGAGGCACTGCTCGCGGCTCACGCGTTGACAGTTTAGTGATGTGTGGTAAAACAGGAACTGCACAAAATCCGCACGGAAAAAATCACTCGGTGTTTTTCTGTTTTGCACCAAGAGAAAATCCAAAGATTGCCGTTGCCGTGTTGGTTGAAAATGCCGGGCAAGGCGCACAATTTGCGGCTCCAATTGCCAGTCTTATGGTACAGAAATATCTGCTAGGCGTAATCAAGCGTCCTGATCTTGAGAAAAGAATGCTCGATGCAGTGGTGGTTCCAATGAATGACAGTAACCAAGACGACTGACAGATGAGAAAGCAGAAAAGTATTTTTCAGAATATTGATTGGCTCACCATTTTACTTTATCTGGTAATGGTCATTGCCGGATGGATAAATATTTTTGCTGCTGTTTATAACGAAGATCACAGCAGCATTTCTGACCTAACCCAGAACTATGGAAAGCAGATGATTTGGATAATAACATCTCTGGTTCTTGCCATGTTTATTTTAATAATTGACGGTAAATTTTACGAAGCTTTCTCAGGAGTTATTTATGGCCTAAGCATGATTTCACTTGTTGCAGTGCTAGTATTGGGTCATGAGGTGGCTGGTAGTAAGTCGTGGTTCCGGTTTGGTGATTTCGGAATTCAGCCGGCCGAATTTGCAAAATTTGCAACCGCAATGATGATGGCACGTTTGCTCAGCCCTGTTGGTTTAAAAAAAGATACATGGCCGGTACGTATTTACGCATTTGCTGTTTTTCTTCTTCCCGTTATTCTTATTCTTCTCGAAAACGAAACCGGTGTGGCACTGGTGTTTTTTGCATTTACTTTTGTGCTCTATCGTGAAGGGATTATTCCCGGATGGATTTTATTACTGGGAATACTTGCTACGGCATTATTCATCATTGCTCTTTTAGTGCCCAAAACAACATTGATTATTATACTTTGTTCCCTTGCAGGAATTTTTCTGTTGCTGGCACGTAAACGTAAATTTATACTTCCGGTAATAGGTGTTACTTTGGTTTGTGTGGGAGTAGTTTTCAGCGTGAATTATGTTTTTAATAATGTTCTGGAGGCGCATCAGAAAAAACGTATTCAGGTGTTGCTCGGTATGGAGGACGATCTCAAAGGAGCCGGATATAACGTTAATCAGAGTAAGATTGCCATTGGTTCAGGTGGTTTGTTGGGGAAAGGGTTCCTGAAAGGCACACAAACCAAATATAATTTCGTGCCTGAACAAAGCACCGATTTTATTTTTTGTACTGTTGGCGAGGAGTGGGGTTTTGTTGGAACCACGGTAGTAATTCTGCTTTTCCTTGCATTGCTTTATCGCATCATTTTTATTGCCGAACGGCAGAAATCTGCTTTCTCCCGCATTTATGGTTATGGGGTAGCCAGCATTATATTTTTCCACTTTTTTGTAAATGTGGGAATGACTATTGGTCTTATGCCCGTGATTGGAATTCCTCTTCCATTTTTCAGTTATGGCGGTTCTTCGCTTTGGGGGTTTACAATATTGTTGTTTATTCTGATAAAATTAGACAGTCACCGAACATTTATGTTACGTTAGCAGTAACACTTTCTTTAAAAGTCAAGGCCTAAAGAAAGATTGAAAAGTGGTTTCTGAATTTCTTTGTCGTCAATGCCATAGCCCCAATCGGCACGAATGAAATAACCAAACAGTCTGCTGCGTAAACCAATCCCATAAGCTGCTACCACAGGTTGAATTTGTTTTACAACAGTAACGGTAATGGGATTGCCGCCAACTCCACCGATGGTTTCTTCGTTAAGTCCATTCTTGTCGGAGAAAGGTGAATCACCCGACCAGGCAGTGCCTGCATCAAAAAATAATACGGTTTGAAAATTCCGGATAAAATCAGAGCGTATTGGGCGGTTGAATAAATACTGAAATACCGGTACCCTCAACTCCGAGTTGATGAGAGCAAAACTGCTTCCGTTACGTATATTCTGTTTGAAGCCACGCATTGGTGAAGCTAGTGTCTGAAAAACGTATTCTTCATTATTATCAATGCTAATGTTGTGATTAAAATTACTTCCCGGAACAATCACATTATCCTGCGAACCGAGATAGTAAATCAGTTTCTGTTTTCCGAGTGATGTGCTTGCCGAAAGTCGGTTAGCCCAGATAATTTGTCGGTGTACTTTTAAATAATGACGTATATCTGCACCCACTACATAAACGGTTTTGTCAGGTTTGTTCAGTTTGCGAAGCATTTCAGCAAACAGTTTAAGCCTTGTGCCATTATATAAATTCAATGCTTTGTTTACGGTGTTATCAAAAATATACTCGCCTTTCAGACTGGCCCAGTAGTCATTGAAATCTTTTTTATGAAGCGAATTAATATCGGTAGAAACATATACCGTTTTATCCATTCTCCCGTCAATGGTACCTCTGATTGCCGATACTTCACTGAATGGATATTTATTGCTGTATTTTATATCGTAAGTATGCGTTTTAATCACTTCCATATCCGATATAGAAAACAATTTTGTTTGTCTGGAAAAGAGCAGTTGCTTATCAATTCTCTTTTTTAATGATTCAACAGAAACCAGATATTCGTTGCTGTTGAAATCAAAACCCAGTCGCACGGCAGCCGTGAGTTTATAATTATTCATCAGGTCGCTCATGCTTATTTTAAACAAAGCGTTCAGCCCCGGATCAAAATATACAGCCCCTCCTGTATAAGTCTGGTAAGTAGTATTAAAAAGACTGTTGTCAAGCTGAGTAAGTATATAATCCGATGCGAATGAAATATCGTAATTGCGTTGCTTAGGTACTCTGAAACCGGTTGAGTCCTGTAGTTCCGTAGGTTGTTGCTCTGCAATAATTGTTTCGGTGGGTGGTTGTGGTTTAACAATAGTATCAACTACCACCTGCTGCTCTTTCACAGGGTCATCAGTCTTCTTTTTCTTTGACGAGAACTCACTCTGAAAAACATAATTGTTAACATCAATTGCCGTAGTGTCTTTTGTTTTTGTTTCACGGTTTATAATGATTACATCTTTTGTTGACACCTTTGACGATGAAGGTTCTGCTTTTGGCGGAAAAGACATGGTGGTTGATGCCAAAGTGTAAGTTTTGCTTTTATCAAAACGCTCTGCATTTTTCAGATAGATGTTATAACGTCCTTTATTAAAAATCAAATCGGCAATTTTATTTTTACGATAGCTGATGGACTGACTGGAAATATTTCTGTTGTTGTTGGTAGTTGCGAAGCTTCTGAAAATATATCGGTAATGTTCTGTTGTGTCAATATAACTGATGGTGCTGTCCATCTCAGAGATAAATCGGTTTATCACCTGATTTTTGTCTGACAGATATGCAATATGCAATGAATCGTATGCAACCGGATTTAGTTCATTTTCCGGTGTTTTTGTTATTCGGATAAGATTTCCACTGCGGTTGTAAATATCCAGAGCAAAGAGGTCAAGATTGTTTTGTGAAGGATGTGTCTTAATGTCCACTCCCAACGTATCAACAGGCCTGTTTGAGCTGAAAAGCACTCTTGTTCCGGTTACATCAAATGCTGGATATAAATCATCATAAATATCATTGGTAAGCTGATCAAAATTTCGGCCACGCAGGTTAAAAAGATAAATATCACTTTGTCCTTTCTGAACGGCAGACATCAGGAGTTTGCTTCCATCAGGTGAATAATTGATGCTTAATATTTTACTGAAAGACATCAGTTCAGAGATGTCAGATTTTTTTGTTTCAGTGTTATATAAATTCAGCCATAATCTCCCTTTCTTCTCTTTAATGATTGCAAGCATTTTTCCTGCAGGATGCCATGCCACTATTGGATATGAAAGATCATTTTCTGTGGTCACGGAAGTGTATCCGCCACAGTCAGCTGTAAACCTTTTATTGTTTTGTACATCAAAAACCCGCACTTTATATTTCCCTTTGTTGTTGGAAACATAAGCCACTCTGCTTCCAAAAGGATCCGGTGTAGGCTGAGTGATAATTTTTTTTCTTTCTTTAATTTTTAACGGGCTTTCACTAACCGGAAGTTTATCTTTATCAAATTGCTCATAATGCTGCACGCTGTTTTTATACCAGTCTTTTGAAAGCTGACGCAAAGGGGTGCCTAGCACATATACGAAACCACTTTCCAGGCTGCGGTTAATGCGCGTCATATACACCAAATTGCTCAGTGAAGCTTGTCCATAGGTTTCAATAACATATTTCCATAATGCCTGTCCTGCAAAAACTTCGTCCAGCTCCATTAGCTGACTCATGCTTTTAACATTATGCGACAACAGCAAATCTCTTAAACGATTATCATCCTCCACGGTCCATCCTTTAGCGAGATATGTTACCAATCCCTGATTGAACCATTGTGGTAGATTAAGGAGAATAGATGCTTGCAGACGTTCACGAATATTTCCGCCATACATCAACTGATCGAGTAATGCACGTGCCATTCCTGCACGTATCTGTTGTTGTAAATGCTGATGATTGCCATCAAAATATATAAGTACTTTATTTCCTATTACCTTGGTGAATCCTCCTATGTTATACGACAGGTCATCCATCTCAAGACCAATATTGGTTTGCTTTAGGTCGCTGAGTTTGTTGTAAATAATAATCTGAAAACGATTGGTGCTTCGATAGTCGAGTAGCTTTTCAAGATCATCCATTTCATTCTGTGCCTGCTCGGCCACATAAGCAGCAAGTTCTTTTCCGCCTACATAAAAATAAACGTCATAGTTTTTAAACTTGTAATAGGTCCAGTAAAAATCCGTGTATTGTACTCTGTTTTTACCAAAAGTCATTTGCGAACCCTGATAAAACTGTGCATATAAAAAAGTACTTTGCAGAAAAAACAACACTGCAGTGAGTATTGCTCTGAAGAAAAAATTTCTTAATGTTCCGGCCATAATATCTTGCGAAAGTAAGGAATTTGAAATAGAGTTTTTACCTCAAAAACACAGATTATTATTCATGAAGGCTGCAAATAATATGACTTGCATCCGAACTTCATAATTCAAAGGTGTTGCTGTTAGCCTCTATGCTAAGCATGTAACATTTTTAGGGAAGTAAAGGTTGTTATCCTGCTACGGGAGTCTTGCCTGAATGAAGGCGATGAATGAGAAAAATCATCAGTGCAAACAGAATGAATGCTACAATCTGATGGAGTACACCTAGCCAAACGGGCACTGAATAAAGCAAGGTAAAAACTCCCAGCAAAAACTGTAACAACACGACTATAGGAAGTAAGTTTACTGCATTTTTTAGTTCGGGAGTGAAAAGATTGTTCATTCGCGAACGGTTGAAATTTTTAGCAAGGAAGAATAAGTATAAAATCAAAAGTACGGCCGCATAAGCCACATAACGGTGTATGAACTGCACCACCGGAATAGCATCAAACAAGGCCATAAATCCGTTTTTATGCAAAGCAAAATACACCGAGGATGAAATCCAGTCATCATCCATCTTAGGGAAATTATTGAAAATATGCCCGGCATGTAATCCTGCAACAAAGGCTCCGTAAATAATTTGCAGTGTAATAACGGATAGTGTTATCCAGGCTATGCGATAAAGTTTTTTAAGGTGTAAATCAAAAGGTTTTTCCTGAGGATAAATCAAATCGAGAGCAACCTTAAATGTGAAACCAAAGGTGATGAATGCCGAAATTAAATGTATGGCAAGCCGGTAATGACTTACAAAAGTATTTTTAGTAAGACCACTTTTCACCATAAACCAACCCAGAAAACCTTGAAAAGCTCCGAGAGCAAAAAGCAGTAGAACATTTTTCATCAGTTTGCTGTCAAACTGTTTTTTTAGCCAGAAAAACACAAACGGAATGATAAATACCATACCAATAAATCTTCCTATCAAACGATGAAAATACTCCCAGAAATAAATTTGTTTGAAATCGTCAAGTGTAAAGTGATAGTTGAGTTTTTGATACTGTGGAATAGCTTTGTAGTTATCGAATTCTTCCTGCCATTGTTGTTCGTTTAGCGGAGGAATAGTTCCACGTACTAGTTTCCATTCCGTAATGGAAAGGCCGCTGCCTGTAAGGCGTGTGATTCCGCCAATAACCACCATTGCTGCTATAAGAAAACAACCCGTCAGCAACCAGATGATTATGGATTTGCGCATGGAAGGTAGTGTCTGCAATGTATTCATCTCTGAATTATTTTATGATTTCGCGTATAACAAGTTGTGCGGTATTGCGGCTTCGCTGTTCAAGAAGTATTTCTTTGCCAGCGGTTAAAGTGTCAATCGTGTTCTGATAATAATGACGTATGGTACACAGCATTAATCCTGTATTATAACGCACTTTAAAGTCCTGCATCAATGCTTCAGTAAGAGGAGGAATTTTAAATTCATCCATATCCACACACACTGAAAAACTGATAGCAGAGTTCTGCATCAGATTTATTTTTACACCCGAATTGGCAAACAATGCAAATATTTTAGAAAGATTATGCTCAGCTATGAATGAAAAATCTTTTGCCGCAATACTTATAAGAACCTGATTGTTTTTGAAAATAAAGGATGGTATAAGGGGCTTGGTTTGTACTCCTGTGCGCACTACCGTACCGCTTGCTTCAGGCTTTAGAAAAGATTTTACATAAAGAGGGATATTTTTATTCTCAAGGGGTTTAATAGTTTTTGGATGTATCACGGATGCTCCATAATAGGCAAGCTCTATTGCATCATTATAACTTATCTGGTCGAGTTTCTGTGCATCATTATAAAATTTCGGATCGGCATTAAGTACTCCGGGCACGTCTTTCCAGATGTACATTTCTTCGGCATCGAGCAGATGAGCAAATATTGCTGCTGAATAGTCGGAACCTTCACGCCCTAAGGTGGTAGTATGGTTTTCGGCATCGCAACCTATAAATCCTTGTGTAAGCACTATCGTTTTTTCTGTTGTGAACAAAGGGAGCACATGTTCATGTGCCAAAGCATTGCTTTGCACCCAATCAACATTGCCTTCTCTATAGGTACTGTCGGTTTTAATCACAGTTCGCACATCGAGCCACGTATTTGAAATACCACTGTTGTTAAGATAGGCACTTACAATTTTTGTAGAAACCAATTCGCCCAAAGAAACAATCTGATCGTAATAATATGCGAACAATCCATCAGGTTTGTTTTTCAGTAATAGTGAAGTGGATTCAAACAACTGAGCGACTTCTTTGAATACTGAAAGCTCTGTGTTGTGAAACAGCGTCTCCATTATGGAAAGATGAAAATTATGAACTTCTTCCAGCGATTGTAGCGCATTGCCTTTGTTGTAATAATAGTCGTTCACTACTTTTTCAAGCGCATTGGTTGTTTTACCCATAGCTGAAATTACAACGAGCAATTTTTCGCCCGGGTATTTTTGAAGTATTGTTGCAACATTTTTTACAGAAGAAGCATCCTTTACCGAAGCACCACCAAACTTAAAAACCTTCATTAAAAACTTTTATTTACTGTTTGCAAAAATGCATCATAACAAGGTAAAAATAATGAATGAATGTAAAATACTTTAAACAATGGAGGTTTTATTACGTTTAACCAACATTTTAGTCTGTAACCATGCTGAACGGTTAGAAACTCTTACACCTGCTATCTTTCAGAATCATATCTTTGCAGTAAACATTCTTATTGTGAAAGCAATTATTAACGGAAAAGAATTTACATCAGGATACGAAAAACAATCAGGAACTTTCTTACATGGTAAGAAGCATGAAAATGCTGATATTGTTTCTGTGTCGGATAACAGGTTGCATATTATCGTCAACCATAAGTCATATACAGCTGAGTTGATTGAGGCTCTCCCTGCCGAGAAACAGTTCAGGGTAAGAATTAACGGCAACAGCTACACCGTGAAGTTGAAGGATAAGTATGATGAATTACTTCAGCAGCTGGGTATGGACAAAATGTTAAGTGCTAAGGTGAACGACCTGAAAGCGCCCATGCCTGGATTGGTTTTGGACGTTTTGGTACAGGAAGGGCAACAAATTAAAAAAGGAGAAAACCTGCTGGTGCTTGAAGCAATGAAGATGGAAAATAACCTGAAGGCCACCAACGATGCTGTTGTAAAAAAGATTAAGGTTGGTAAGGGCGCCAGAGTAGAAAAAAATGAAATATTAATTGAACTTGAATAAAAAAAATTAATCATGAGCGATAGAAGAACATTTATTAAAAACAGCGCTTTAGCAGCAGGTTCATTGGCATTATTCAGTATAAAAGCCAAAGCAGGCTTGTCAGAGTTGAATACTACCTCTGAATTTACATTGCCTGCATTGGGATTTGAATACAACGCTTTGGAACCACATATTGATGCATTGACCATGGAGATACATTACTCCAAACATCACAAAGCCTATGTGGACAATTTGAATAAGGCTCTTACTGCTGAAAAAATTGAAAATGTATCATTGGAAGAACTGATGAAAAACTGCTCGCGATACACTACTGCAATCCGCAATAATGGTGGCGGCCATTACAATCATTCATTATTCTGGAAGCTGATATCACCGGGAGGAAGTGGTGAGCCAACGGGTAAACTCAAAGAAGCAATTCTCTCCACATTCGGCTCATTCGATAATTTTAAAACAAAATTCGCTGAGGCAGCAAAAAGCCGTTTTGGTTCAGGTTGGGCATGGCTTATTGTAAATAAGGAAGGAAAACTCGAAATTGGTTCTACTGCCAATCAGGATAATCCTGTGATGGACATCTGTGATTTAAAAGGTAAACCGGTATTAGCACTTGATGTGTGGGAACATGCGTACTATCTGCATTACCAAAACAGAAGACCTGATTACATTACAGCATGGTGGAATGTTGTGAACTGGAAAGAAGCGGAGAAAAATTTTACAGTGTAAAAATCTGCTATTTAGTTAGCAGCCAAAACATCTCCGTTAATTTTTGCTTTTAACGCAGTTGTAACTACGCGATCGAAAATCATTTTGCTTTCGTCTTCTTTAGTTGCATAGAAAGCGTTAACCTGATTCTGACGGTTATATGGAAGCAATTGACGCAGTTGACTGATTAGATAATTTCTTTTTTCTTTCAGTTCCATAAGTTTTGTAAGCAACTGTTCAGGATTGGTAGTCTTTAACGAATCAGGAAGGGTTGTAGGGTTGATATTTTTAAGATTGCCATTACGCGATTTAATCAAATCAACCAAGTCCCAGTCGGCTTGCTGACCCTGATACTCATCTGAAATTTTATGATACATCAATGCTTCAAAGGTAGATTGTCCTGAATTCATCGCATTTTTTTCATTACTTATCATGGTCTTAAATTTTGTTAAACCATTTTTGCCATAATAAATATAGGTTTTACTGAGTTCAGATGCCAAATCAAGTAAGCGGTTTTTGTCCTGAACGGTTGTGTACGATGGCAAACGTTTATTGATTTTAATATCAGTTACAGTATTATTGTAGAATCCGCCAACAAGACTCCATCCTCCAATATCTCTAGCTCTTAACGAACTGCTGCAATACAAGGGTTGAATACTGATGCCTTTGCTCTTAGCAAGTTCACAAGATACCTGCACACTGAAAGCTCCAAGGAAAGTAGATCCATTGCCCGTAAGAAAAATTTCTTTCACGGCATTTTTTTCACTCGACCAGTTTAGTGTTTCTACAGAAGCTCTTATGGCAGCGCCAACAAACTGATCGCCTTTTTCAATATTAGGTTTCAGTTTATACAACTCACCGGCCAGAAAATCTATATCAGTAGTTAGTGGGCAAAGTACTTTTACATATTGATTTTTGCTGTTAAAACTCGGTCTTCCATAACCTACCACAGCATATCGGATAGTACTTGCATTACTTAGGCGGGATAATTCATTATTCATATCCCAAATTTTATCGCGAACATCATCTATCAACCCGTTGGTACTTCCGCTCATATCAAGCGTAAACACTACATCAACAGGGGCAGATTTTTCTGCTGCAATGGCATGGTTGTTTAGTGTTACAGCTATGGTTGTAGCTATAACTACAGATTTTAATCTTTTGAGGTTCATTGTTTATGGGGGATTTACTGTGGTTTTTCAAAATTAATAGTTTTTTCTACATGCGCTTTATTATCTGTTTGTGGTACTTTTGAACACTTTATTGTTTATGGACGAGACAAATATTCAGAAAATCAAGCATAAGTGGGGCGAACTTTTACGGCAACTCAACAATATATTTGGTGAAAAGCCCGATTTGCAGGGTCTGATTTTCCTGATTGGAGTGCAGGAGTTGGGTAAAGGGCCTTTAAACTTCAGCAAAGATGAAAAACAAGACTTAATGCATATAGCCACCTGCAAGCTACTGAGTTTTGATGGATACTATCAGTTTAAAGAGCTAGATGATGACGGATGGCCACAGTACGATATGGTGAAAAACCCACCACAGATGAGCCTGAAAGATCAGGACTTAATACTGAAAAAAAATGTAATAAGGTATTTCGAACTTCAGGGTTTTGACCTTGAAAATCAGCCTATTTGAGGATTACTGTACGGTAAACGGTTTTCGATTGCTCCAAACGGATATAGTCTTTGGCGGTTTTGGTGCCTTTGGTGATTTCGACATTCAAAACGGCTTCCAATTTAAACTCAAAAGTGGCTTTTCCATAGGTATCGGTAGTTCCTTCTGCATGTATATTGGCCTGTGCCCCGGTGGTTGGGTTAATCACATCATCCTGACGCAAAACCACTGTAGCACCTTTAACAGCAACCCCTGCCGAATCGGTTACGGTAATTACTGCTTCGCAGGGACCTTCTTTTTTACAGGAAAATATTCCTGTAGTAAGTATAAGAACTGCAATTAGTAAAAGATGAGTTTTCAGTAAGCTACTTTTCATGAGAATGGTATTTTGTTGTACTTGTTTTGTTTTTTACGGAGAATACCGTAATATTGTTTTACACTTCAAAAATAAATAAAAATAGAAATGAAAAAACTAATGATTTTAGTGGCTTTGGTAATGCCCTTTGCTTCTATGGCACAAACAAAAGCTAATGCATCAGCAAAAAAAGAAAAAAGCCTTAAGAAAGAAACCATAGTGGAAATAGGTACCGAATACGGAACAATGAAATTCAAATTATATAATGAAACACCTCTGCACAGAGATAATTTCATTAAACTGGCCAAAGAGGGATTTTATGACGGAACATTATTTCACAGAGTAATAAAAGATTTTATGATTCAGGGTGGCGATCCCGAATCAAAAAATGCAGCACCTGATGTGATGCTTGGAAATGGAGGACCCGGATATACAGTTCCTGCAGAGTTTAATGCGTCACTCATACATAAAAAAGGAGCGCTTGCAGCAGCTCGCCTTGGCGATCAAATGAATCCACAGAAAGCTTCATCAGGCAGTCAGTTCTACATTGTGCAGGGAAAGCCATTGACACAAGCAGAGCTGAATATGATGGCTGCCAGAAAAAAAATCACTTACACTCCCGAACAGATTAAAACGTATGAAACAGTTGGAGGAACACCTTTCCTCGATATGGATTATACTGTTTTTGGTGAAATGATTTCCGGTATGGAGGTGCTTGATAAAATAGCAGCAGTAACTACCAATCCACAAAACAGACCTTTGCAGGATATTAAAATGACCGTAAAAGTTATTGAATAAAATTTATATCATATTAAAAAGGTTATCGGTCATTCCGGTAGCCTTTTTTATTAGTTGTGAGCACAAAAGTTTTAGACTATTAAAAATTTTGAATAACAAAATTTGAATCCGCAAAACCCGAATAACAACACATTAAACAAACAAAAGAATTGTCCTGTCCTTCTTTCCGATCCACTTCATTTCACACTAAAGTGATTATGCTCAACATTTCAATTTTCAACGTTAATTTTATATTACGAAACGATAAAAAAAATCTTAACGGAAACCTAATAACATTTTTTTTTGTTTATTCGTTTCATCGGCATGGCTAAGAAGCAATCATTTTTCAGGAAAGGGACTGCAATATTTATTATTGTAATTTTTATTGCAACACTTTTTGTTTATCACAAGCAGATGATTCGCTTAGGCTATAAAGCATGGCGTTATCAGAAAAGGATATTCAATAAAACAACTTCAGTAGGTAACCGTATTGATTATCCCGAAGGATATAAAATTCATGGCATAGATGTTTCCAGATGGCAACCGGATATTAACTGGGAAAGCCTTCGGGCAGTCAACCTTGAAGGAGATACCATTCGGTTTGCATTTGCATTTATTAAGGCTACAGAGGGAATTTTACTTGAAGACCCCATGTTCAGAGACAACTGGGAAGCTGCACGAAAAAATAACATTACCAGAGGGGCTTATCATTATTTTCTTCCATCGCTGGATGCAACATTGCAGGCAAAAAATTTTATTTCCAGTGTAAACCTTGCTAAGGGTGATTTGCCTCCTGTGGTGGATGTGGAAGAAAAAGGGCGTCTTACCAGAAAAGAATTGGTAAAGAAACTAAAGGTGTTTATTGCACTTATCGAAAAGGAATATAAAGTAAAGCCTATTCTTTATTCCAACATCAGTTTTATTGAAGATTATCTGGCTGATGATTTTCCTGATTATGACTTCTGGATTGCACACTATTACGAAACAGAACTTAAAGTTGAGAAATCTATCAACTGGGTTTTCTGGCAGCACTCCGATAGAGCAGGTATTATTAATTCTCCGGGCACTTACGATGCCAATGTGTTTAACGGCAGCAAAGAGGATTTTAGAAAAATTCTTATTCGCTGATATGTTAAAGTAATAACCGGCACTATTGATATGATTAGAATGGCGCAAGACGACATGTAGCGTATGGGCATGTGGCTATGGTTCATCCTTTGAAATGCTTTACTTTGCATGGATTAAAATTGTATGATTCCAAATTTGCAAAACCGGAAAGTAATTCTTGCATCGCAGTCGCCAAGGCGCAAGCAACTCTTCGACATGATGAATATTCCTGTTGAAGTTCGCAGTACCAATACTGACGAAACATTTCCGCCACATCTTAAAAACGAACAAATTGTATTGCACCTTGCTCTTAAAAAAGCATTGTCTGCAGAAAAAGAATTGAAGGAAAATGACTTGCTGGTAACTGCCGACACCATTGTGGTTTATGACGAAAAAGTACTTAACAAACCTGCCGATAAAGATGAAGCCATACACATGTTAACCATGCTTAGTGGTAAAATGCATGAAGTGTTTACCGGAGTATGCATTTCATCAACAGAAAAGAAAGAAATATTTTTCGACAGGAGTGAAGTTTATTTCAGAGATTACGGCATGGAGGAAATACTATACTACATAGAACATTACAAACCTTTCGACAAAGCCGGCTCTTACGGTATTCAGGATTGGTTTGGACTTACCTGTATTGAAAAAATTAACGGATGTTTTTATAATGTGATGGGTCTTCCTACACGAAAAGTTTACCGCTACCTCAATCATTTTTAGAAGATGCGCAAAGCGTACATTCAAATGCATGTATCCATATTGCTATGGGGATTTACCGGTGTTTTTGGTAAAGCCATTGGTATGAATGCAATGATGATTGTTTGGTACAGGATGATAATTAGTGCTGTGGCGCTTATACCTTTTATGGTCAGAAATCAAAGTTTTAAACTTCCCGAACGCAAAAGACTTGCATCTATTATCATAACAGGTTTTGTAGTGTGTCTGCACTGGCTCACCTTTTATGGTTCTATTAAAGCCTCAAACGTATCAATAGCACTCAGTTGTTTTTCGTCTATATCATTATTCTCTGCATTTCTGGAGCCAATATTTTTCCGCCAAAAACTAAACAGAGGAAATATCATTCTTGCCTTATTTGTTATCGCAGGCATCTATATCATTTTTGCATTTCAGAAAATGTATGCTATGGGAATTATTCTTGCTCTTGTCAGCGCATTTCTCTCTGCATTATTCACTATTCTCAATAAGAAGTTTGTATATCAGGACGAGCCAGCACCCGTAACGTTTATCGAACTGATAAGCGGATTTGTTTTTCTGTCGCTATGCCTGCCTTGGTTGTTGCCTTTGTTTAATTTCAACTTTGAAATCCCGAAAGGAATAGATTGGTTATGGCTTCTGCTTTTAAGTGTAGTATGCACATCCGTTGCGTTTACACTATCGCTCGAATCGCTGAAGAAAATAAGTGCTTTTACAATGAACCTCTCTGTAAACCTTGAACCACTTTACAGCATCATACTCGCCATTATTCTTTTCAAGGAAGATGAGTTACTCAATGGTGGTTTTTATTTGGGGGCTGCCATTGTCATCAGTTCTGTTTTTATACACAGCTATCTGCAATATCGCAACCCCAACAAATCAGTTGCTTAACAGCGATAGTGCTTTTCGCAGGTTACTGAATATGGTTGGAATATCTTCCATACGAGCAGTGCCTACAGAAAGTCGGAACCATGCAGATTTATCAGAGGCACCGAAAGCTGAGAATGGAACCAATGCTACCTGTGCATGATTGATAAGGAATGAAGTAATGTCAGATGAGTTCTTAATCATACTTCCATCAGGTAATTTTTTATTGAGAATATCAATCTGTACGGTAAGATAAATTGCTGCCTGAGGGTCTATCACATTTACAGGCAATCCATCTTTTTTTAGTTGTATGAATCCTTCATAAAAAGCATTCAGTCTTTTTTCAACTTCACTTTTATAATGTATTAAAAAATCATCAACTGCAATTTCATGATTCAGAAAATGTGCAGAGGCTACCTGTTCGGGTTTAGGCGACCATGCACCAACATGTGACAGGATAGACTTCATTTTGTCAATGATATTTTCAGGACCAAATGCCCAGCCTACACGCAATCCTGTTGCCGAAAATGCTTTTGACAGACCATCCACATAAATGGTGTAAGGTCGTAACTCAGGATGTAATGTTACAGGGTCCACATGATGAGTGTTTCCAAAAGTCAAGGCCATATAAATCTGATCATACATCAGGTACAAAGGCTTTTTGTTTTTGCGCTTTTTGTTTTCGGCTATGATAAGTTCGCATATATCGTTTAACTGCGACTTGCTGAAAACCGTACCTGTAGGGTTTTGTGGTGAGCATAAAGCTACCAATGCAGCAGATGAAATATGTTCTTTCAATTCATTTGCACTGGGCATAAAATTATTCTGCGGCAATGTTTCAACAGCTATTGCCTGTGCCTGTGATAAATGACAATAATGATTGTTATTCCATGACGGAATCGGAAATATCACTTTATCTCCCGGGTCAATGATGGTTTTATATATGGCATAAATCAACGGGCGCGCACCTCCCGAAATCAGAATTTCATTAGCCGTATAATCCAGTTTCTGATATTTTTTGATATAAGCCGAAACAGCTTTTCGCAATTCAGGTTGGCCGTTTGCTACCGGATAATTGGTAATACCTTCCTGATAGGCTTTAATAATTTCATTTTTTAAATCATCAGGTATGGGGAAAATCTTTGGATTAAAATCTCCAATGGTCAGGTTATGAACGGTGGCACCTTGTTTTATTTTCTCATTTACTTCACCTGCGAGTTTAATAATTTCCGAACCGATAAGCGTTTCAGCCATAAGTGAAGCTGAGCGTACATCCGTTTTTTCTATAGTATCTTCCATTAAATTGTTGCTATTACTCTTAATTTTTTCCGAAAGTATTCAGAATAAATGAGGATGCAAAGCATCTATGACGTAAATCAGATAAAATAACGGCTTTATACTTTCATCAAAAAGCATTTTTTATCTTTGCAGACTTCTTTAAAAAAACAGATTAAACATTAATATTTTTTACCAATGGAATTTGCACCAACAGAAAATCAGCAACTTATCGCTCAAACAGTGAAGGATTTTGCCGAAAAACATATTCGCCCAAATGTGATGAAATGGGATGAATCGCAGGAATTTCCTGTGGATGTATTTAAGAAAATGGGAGAAACAGGCCTCATGGGAGTGTTGGTTCCAACTGAATATGGCGGTGCGGGACTTAGTTATTTCGAATATGTAACAGCTATTGTTGAAGTTGCACGTGTATGTGGTTCTGTAGGACTTTCAATGGCTGCACATAACTCACTTTGTACAGGGCATATCATGGCCTTTGGCAATGATGAGCAAAAGAAAAAATGGTTGCCCAAACTTGCCTCTGCCGAGTGGATTGGTGCATGGGGACTAACCGAAGCTAACACCGGAAGTGATGCTATGCGTATGCAATGTGTAGCAAAAAAAGATGGCGATAGCTGGGTGATTAACGGTACTAAAAACTGGATTACTCACGGCAAAAGTGGTGATGTGGCAGTGGTATTGGCACGTACAGGAGAATTACTCGACTCGAATGGAATAACAGCATTTGTGGTGGAGCGCGGTACCAAAGGATTTAAAGCAGGAAAAAAAGAGAATAAACTGGGAATGCGATGCAGCGAAACTGCAGAAATGGTTTTTGAAGACTGCCGTATTCCTGCAGCAAATATGTTGGGCAAAGAAGGTGAAGGTTTTAAGCAGGCAATGAAAATTCTTGATGGTGGACGAATTTCTATTGCAGCCTTATCATTAGGAATAGCTAAAGGAGCATTTGATGCTGCTGTAAAATATTCCAAAGAGCGTCATCAGTTTGGTCAACCTATTGCAGGTTTTCAGGCAATAGGATTTAAACTTGCTGATATGGCTACACGCATTGAAGCTGCAGAGTTGCTCACACTTCAGGCAGCAGATCTTAAAAACAGAGGCGAAAAAGTTACTCAACAATCAGCGTATGCCAAATACTATGCTTCTGAAACTGCTGTTTATGCCAGCACTGAGGCAGTACAGATTTTCGGAGGATATGGTTATACCAAAGATTTCCCGGTAGAAAAATTTTATCGCGATAGTAAGCTTTGTACTATAGGTGAAGGCACTTCCGAAATACAAAAACTGGTTATTGCACGTGAGCTGCTGAAGTAAGACAGACACGTTCCTGTCAGAATTATTGTTTTCAGTACGTTCATGATTACGAAATATTAAATAGTTAATTACAGATTCCTTAAATAGAGTAACAGAATAATTTTAAAATCCCCGGAGTGAATGCTTCGGGGATTTTATTTTTTACATGTCTACCAAATAAGGCTGAACAATACTTTATTTGCTTTACTAAGTTTCGGGCAAAAAGAAATGTTTGAAAGAAGCGTAAACTGATTTGTTTCAAAATTGACGAGAATATTATTCTATCCGAAATGAAAGTGTAATTTTCAACGCACTGCAATTTTAATTTCGAACATACTCAATTCCATTAACATTATTCCACATAAAAAAGCCCCGAAGTATTCACTTCGGGGCTTTTTTAAAATTCGGTATTTAAACCAAACCGGTTAAGTTATCAGAACAGCCATCCTAATTTGAGGCGTGCTGTAACTGTTGGGCCAAAGCCTGAATCTTTTCCACGTTTCATAGAAGGGTTGCTTTCCACAGAGGTTGAATGTGTTATTGTTGCGGAAGAAACACCATGCGAATCTGGTCCGACTATAGGCGCTGTAACGGTTTCTTTCAGATATTCGGAAGTGTAATCAGTATATTTTGTGCTGTAAAATCCAAAACCAAATTCAGCTCCCAATGAAAGATTTTTTGTAAAATAGTAATCCATGCCGGCAATCAGGTTTACACCAAAAGTTTTACTTCCATATGAAGTTCCCAATGTTTGGGTTGTCCATGGTGCAGATACCGAAAGGTCAACAGATGAAGTATCATAAACAGTACCTGTAAAATTACTTGCTACAATCGTATCACGTGAGATTTTTGTTTTGGAACTTGAGAATACAATTTCAGCACCTAAATATGGAGAAAGTCTGTCTGTTCCGGCAAAATGCTTTTCAAATCCCGGTCTGATACTAAAACCACTTTCTTTAGTTACCAGATTAGCTTCAGGATTCATACCGGTAATCAAATTAATCCCCGGACCTTCTACAAAAGGACCACCATAGAAAGAAGTTTTTGGATAAGAAAGCGTGTCATCAGCTTGTTGCAAAACATCAGTATGTTTTGAACTGCTTACCGATAAGCTCAGTCTTAAAGCCATTGATCCATCTTTAAGAAATCTTCTGTAGGTGATACCTTCATTCAACGATACCGGGTTGCTGCTGAATGGAGCAAATAACAATTGCAGGTTATTCGACCCACCCTTTTGTTTAAAATCCTGGGCTTGTGCAGCCGATAAGCATAAGGCTATACCTGATGCCATGAACATGAGTTTTTTCATATTTATTCTGTTTAAATTTCTGCTAAACTAATAGCCAATGTATTGAAACATTAATAGTCTTAGATTGGCTTATGAACAGGTTAAAGTCAATAAGTACAGATTTGTAAAGGATGTTTATTTTACCTCCCACACGGCAAAAGTCACATGTGTAGTATCAAAAGTACTTACGCCCCATATTTTTTTCTGCTGACTATTGGTTGAATAGTCTAATTGTACAGCTTCGTCATGACCCTCTGCCATTGGCCATGTGTAAAGTAATCCACTCTTGAAATCTTCGTAGTATAAAGTGAGTGAACGATCAAAATAAACAGCGGTTTCTTTTTCAAGATTTATGAGCAATGGTTTACATTTATTACTCAATCTGTCGCTAAACCATAGGTCGCTGCGTTTAAGAGCAAGGTATGTTTTACGGTTCCCCACTTTTTTAATAAAATTATAGGCAAACTGATAAATAAAACCATCCTGATAGTTCAACCATAAGTTATAAGAATAAGGAAAGCGAGTTTTATAAAAATCTTGGTAATAATCAGGGTTGTTATAATAAGTTGGAATGGATGCTATTTCAAAAAATTTATAAAAGTGGTTCAGATTTTTGTACCAGTCTTCAGGTTTGTTATAAGGTAGAATTTCAATTTTTTTTGTTCTGCGAACGTATTTAAAAATACGTGTTTCTTCGTTGTCCATCATCAAGAGGTTGTCAAACTCATCAAATTCCATATTTCGGATGCAGCCTTCATAGGGGATTTTTATTTCATCCAGAATTTTACCTTGCTGGTTGATGAGAAAAACAAGGGGCTGGTTGCATGAATTGAATGCAATGATTTCATCGGCATCAACAGCAATACGATAGGTAAATATGCCTCCGTCAAATAATTCCTCACGGTTAAGGGTAAATAAATCTGTTTTAGTAAATGGGCCTTTGGTCTGCTGAGCTTGTACACCAAATACTGCCATAAAAAGAATTATTAAAACAGATCTATATTGCATGTTATATTTTGAAACGGCTGCAAAAATGCCTATTTTATGGATATGTTATTCATACGTCAATGTTAATTTAAACAGAAATGATGACCTTTGCCATTCCTATATGATACAGGCAGTTTTTATGTTTTTATGTGTGGTGGCAGTACTGTGCCTTCTCCATACCTATGTTGTTTTTCCTTTATGGATGAGGTTGTTACTGTTTTTTTCATCTAAGGAAACACGACATATTTTACAGGATGATGAACTGCCGTATATCAGTATTCTCATAGCCGCCCACAACGAAGTGAAAGTTATATGCGATAAACTGCAAAGTGTTATTGGTAATAAGTATCCGGTAGAAAAAATAGAAGTTCTGGTAGGCTCCGACAGTTCAACAGACGGAACGGATGAACAAGTGGAATTATTGTCACAGAAATATCCTTTCATCAGGCTGATTCGTTTTAACATGCGCAGTGGTAAACCGGCAATTATTAATCACCTTGCATCACAAAGCAATGGTTCAGTGTTGGTAATTACCGATGCCAATGTGTTTTTTGATAAAGATACGCTTCGGCAACTGGCTACAGGTTTTAGAAATGATGCTGTAGGGCTTTGCGACACCCGAATGGTAAACACAGGGTTAAAAAAATCAGGAATATCACATCAGGAAAAAGCATACATCGGCTCCGAAGTCATTACCAAATACGCAGAAGGAAAAATATGGGGAAGCATGATGGGGCCTTTCGGTGGATGTTATGCAGTGCGAAAATCATTGTATCGGCCGGTGCCGGAAAGTAATTTGGTAGATGATTTTTATGTTAACATGAAAGTGCTGGAGCAGGGTTATAAATGTGTGAGTGTTCCTGAAGCAGTAGTTTTTGAAGAAGTGTCTAATAATCTGAAATTGGAATACCGAAGAAAAACAAGAATTGCCTCCGGAAATTTTCAAAATCTTAAAATATTCAGTCATCTCCTGCTGAAAGGCAAAGGAATAGGATTTTGCTTTTTTTCACATAAGGTCTTACGTTGGCTGGGACCTTTATTTTTATTAATGGCATGGTGCTGTTCTGCTGTAGTTGTTTATTCAGACAGAAGCATCCTGTTCTTCATTGTTGTTTTTTTAGGGTTGACATTCAGCTTCGCCTTGGTCATGGTTGACCGTTTGCTGAACATGGTAGGTATTCATTTAAGCATATTGAGGCTGAACACGCATTTTATTGTTATGAATATGGCTATGCTCAAAGGTTTGTTGCGATATCTGACAGGAATAAAAAGCGGTGTGTGGCAACCAACCCAACGACATCAGTAAAATTTCTCGGTTAGAATTAAAAACGTAGATTTGTAAATAAATTAATTGATTATGAAAGTTTCCTCACCTTTAAAAATATTTATTGTAGATGACGATGTGATGATGGCAGAAATGCTTCGTGATAAGATTTCAGATAACACGACTCATACGGTATTGTTGTTTCATACAGGAGAGGAATGCATCAAACATGTAGGCGAAAAACCTGATGTGATAATTCTTGATTACTTTCTGAACTCAAAGAATCTTGATGCTTCCAATGGTATGGAAGTATTGAAAGCCATTAAAAAAGTACACCCGGAGATCCATGTTATTTTTCTTTCGTCACAGGAACGTTATGGTGTAGCCATGCAGGTATTACAAAAAGGTGCTGAATATTATATTATAAAGGATAAGGAAGCATTTGAAAAAATTGAAAAAATTCTTCAAGGCATTGCTTCCGATTTGTAACATTTTATAAACGGAATAGCAACATCATCCGATGTAAATTTTGGATTTCCCCTCCAACGATTACATTTTTACATGCCAAATTTTATCACAGCAATTTAATATTGCTCAGTAAACACCTGCACAGATAACAGAAGTTTATTATTTAGCTATTTTAATTAAATCACGAAAAAGGAATGGCGAGCAAATTCACCATAATTGGTGATTGACCGGTTTGTATCTCTTGTGGATTTTTGACGAAATAAAATAATAGATCTAAAATCAAAGAGATATGAAAAACTTAAAACACACTGCAATTACAAGAATAAGATTGTTTTCTTTCTTTGTCATCGCTTCTCTTGTTGCAGGATTGGTAAATATAACTGCAGCACAACCACGCTTTACGCGAACAACATTTAGTGCAGCATACACCCCAATTACCATAGGTGGTGGAGCTTCATCTTCGACAGCAACAGGTAACGATGTCAATCAAAACGGAATTCCTATCGGCTTCAGTTTTGATTATGCAGACAGTTCATATACAACGGTTGGTTTAAATACAAATGGTTTGGTTTGGTTTGGTTTGATGCCATTGAACCTAATCCCGATGCAAATAAAACAAATTTAGTTGCTGCCGCTGCTCCAAATCAGGCACTCTCTGCATGGTGTAATGACCTCATGGACGATGCCTCATCAGATATTTTATATCAAACACAAGTGAGAACAACATATTCAGGAAAAGCCTCTAATTGGAAGTACACTAGGAAGTATTCATTTATACAGCCAGATAGCGAAAAGTAAATTGTCGCAGGAGGAAACAGTGGAGGCACAGTCTATTTTAGATAGAATAAAAGTTTTCTCGGAAGAAATCATTGAAAAAACGGGTGATACGATATGGGCTGTGAAAGCAAAAAATGACAACTATTCTGATTTAAGCCTACGAATGGAAAGTTATGCCGCTAATATTCTGGGTCAAGCTAATATTAACTTTACGTTTATTACGGACGAAAAAATTCTCGACAATAAACTGTCAATGACAGCAAGAAAAAACCTCTTCCTGATTTTTAAAGAAGCATTACATAATATAGTTAAATATGCTAAATGTACTTCGGTAGAAATTTCAATATTAAAGAAATTGAATAAAACAGAGTTCAGAATTGTTGATAACGGATGCGGGTTGACATCTGAAAGTAACTCAAAATATTATTCAGGAAACGGTATTAATAATATGAAAGCAAGATCAGTAGCGATTGGAGCTGATTTTGTAATTTCATCTACGGAAGGAAGGGGCACTGAAATTCTTATAACCATAAATTAACCAGTCTGATACTTCATATTAATTATTGCTTTAATTACCAATCGTTGTCAAATTTGTATCATGAATTTAAAAAAGGAAGACAAACCCATAAAAGTCATTCTTGCCGATGATAATAAAACAGTACTTGAGTCAGTGCAAGCATTGATAAAGGATTCCGGAACTATTCAATTGGTAGCAGCTTATGGGTCGGCAAAGGAATGTTTAGAGAATATTGAAAAACTAAAGCCTGATGTAGTGCTTATGGATATAGACATGCCGCTAATGACAGGCATTGAAGCAGTAAAAATTATAAGAAAAAGTTTTCCTGGATTACCCATCCTGATGCTTACCGGATTTGAAGATGACGATAAAGTGTTTAATTCAATTTGTGCGGGTGCCAATGGTTATATTCTGAAAAATGCCAGCATGGAATCTCTCTTGCATCATATACAGGAAGTGCATACAGGCGGAGCCCCTATGACACCAACCATTGCCAGAAAAGTGCTGAATGCCTTTGCCAAATCGCATACACAACAAAACTCAGCTGAGGATTACAAGTTAAGCAACCGTGAGAAGGATGTACTCGAATTGTTGGTAAAAGGTAAATCCTACAAGATGATTTCCACACAATTGAATATTAGCTATGAAACGGTGCATTCGCACATCCGCAGAATCTATCAGAAGTTACAGGTACATTCCGTAAGTGAAGCGGTTTCAAAAACCATCATCAGAAAAATCCTTGGAAGTTAATCAGCATTAAATTTACTCATTCACAAATTGAGTCTTTACATATTGAACACCTCTTTCATTAAGATAATTCATTATAAAGTTAAAACAGTTTTCGTTTTTGCCAATTAACTCCGGGGGGAAAACACCTTTGCCTGAAAATGTTCCGTTTAGAATAAGATTGGCAGCAGCAGTGGCTGTATAACCTGTGGTTCGTGCCATAGACGATGTGTTGGTGGCCTGATGATACCTGTCGTAAAGGTGATAAGTCAATGTTTGTTTTTTACCGTTATTATCTGAGCCTTTTATGGTGATTCGCATTACGGTTATTTCTTCTTCTGTTTCTCCCAGTTTCCATTCATTAAAAAGTAAACGCGATGTGAATTCAACAGGAATTATTTGTGAACCATTTAACTCAATAGGTTTTGTACTGAAAAATCCAGTTGACTTCAGCACTCTGATATATTCAACATGTCCGGGATAACGTAGAGTTTTTTCTTTCATATTCCTTATGTGTGGCATGGTGAACAACAGTGAGCGCAGCCCATCACTGTTAAACGATTCAAGTGTACCAACACCGTCAAACTCTACCATTTCTACATCGCTTAGTGCTTCTCTTATAACAAGCTGACTGTTTTCAACGTAACGTGCAGGTCGCGTATATTCTTCAATCACATCAATGGGTGAGAAAGGAGCCTTATAAGCAAAAGGCCATTTTTTTATTTTAGGTAATCCACCTACCAAACATTCAAAATCGGTTATCTTCAAATGTTCGTTGTGATATCCCAGAATAATATTTCCCATTCCGGGAGCAACACCACAATCAACAATTGCAGTAACATTTTTTTCGGCTGCAAGAGTTGTGAGGTCTAAACAGTTTTCGGGAAAGAAAGAAATATCTACCGTGTTTTTACCTGCAATAATTATATTTTTCAAAGTATTGAACCCCAAAAATCCGGGTACTGCACATACAACTAAATCATAAGGTTGCAGGGCATTAATTAATTGTTCGGAGTTGCGAACATCTAATTGCAAAACATCCAAACTGCTGTTTCTGGCTTTCAATTTATCCAAAGCAGCTTTGTCAATATCAGCTACGGTAACATCATGTTGTTTAGTTAAATCTAAGGCCATAGCACGGCCAACCATACCTGAGCCTAAAACAATAATTTTACTCATGATTAAATTTTAGAAATATTTATTTATAGCAATGTTCCAGAAAGAATAGTTGCTGCAATACTGAAATAAATTACCAGACCGGTAACATCTACCAATGTAGCAATAAATGGCGCTGAAGAGGTTGCAGGATCTGCTCCAAAACGTTTAAGTACGAGAGGTAACATGGAGCCCATCACAGTGCCCCATGTGCAGACACCTATGAGCGTAATCCCTATAGTTATTCCGATAAGAAGCCAGTGCGGACCATAGATGTTTGTAAAAGTTGCCCATGCTGCCACACGTAAAAAACCGATAACTCCTAATATCAAACCTAATATCAAACCTGAAATTATTTCTCTTTTTACAACCCGCCACCAATCTTTAAGCGTAACCTCGCCCAGTGCCAGTGCACGAATGATAAGTGTAGCTGCCTGTGAGCCACTGTTACCTCCACTGCTTACTATCAGCGGAATGAATAATGCCAACACTACAGCACGTTCAATTTCATTTTCAAAGAAACTCATTGCCGATGCAGTAAACATTTCTCCGATGAATAAAATTATCAGCCAGGGTGCACGTTTTCGCAACAGTTTAAATAAGGGCATTTCCATATAAGGTTCTTCAAGTGCTTCCACACCTCCCAGCTTCTGAATGTCTTCGGTAGTTTCATCTTCTGCCAGTTGAAGTACGTCATCAATTGTAATAATTCCCAGCAACATGTGCGATGAGTTTACTACAGGTAATGCTACACGGTTTAGCTTTTTAAACACACCAATTGCAACCTCCTCATCATCCGTAACCGATAGAGCAGTGTATTTGCCATCTATAAGATTTTCTATAGGAGTATTCAAGTCAGCCAAAAGAATTTCAGCAACTTTAATATCGTCAATCAAATGCCCGCGTTCATCAACTATGTAAATTACATTCAGTGTTTCCGAATTCTCTCCGTTTTCTCTTATATAATCCAACACATAACGCACACTCCACTGTTTGTGTATGGCAATATAATCAGGCGTCATCAAACGACCGATGGAATTTTCAGGATAACCTAAGAGCGAAAGTGCAATGGCACGTTCTTTAGGAGTAAGCAGTTTAAGCAAACGGTTGAGCAGTTCCGGGTCTATTTCTTCGAGCAGTGCAGTACGGTCATCAGGGCTCATATCGTTAAGTATGAGCTGTACCTGTCGTGCAGGCAACACATCAAGAAGTGATTTTTGAAGATTTACATCAAGCGATTCAAAAGTTTCAAAAGCCCGTTCGCGGTCAATTGATTTAAAAACGAATGCCCGTTCGGCTTCATCACTTTCAATAATCAGTTCTGCAAGTTCTGATGGAAGCCATTTTTCGAGATAGGCTTTACATCCGGCAAGGTTTTCCTGCTGAAGTAATTCTTTAATTTCCTCCATGTTTATTTGCTCTGACATTGTAATAAGAAAACCCCGTCCTTTAAGGCCGTAAAGTTATGGAAATACCTTTTTAAAAACAGATGAAATTACTGCTTTTTAAACATGCTTTCATAAAAATATGCTACACAAGTGGTGGCTATTTTACTTTTACAGTGAGCAGTTTTTCATTACCAATGTAAGCCTCAAGAATGTCATCAGCCTTTACTGTACCAACACCCTCCGGTGTTCCTGTAAATATAAGATCTCCTTTTTTTAAAGTAAAATATTCTGAAATGAAAGATATCAGTTTATCAACCGAATGAATCATGGCTGAAGTATTGCCCTGTTGTACGGTAACTCCGTTTTTATCGAGATGAAATGAAATATTCTGTATCGAATCAAATGAGGATTTGTTCAGAAATTTACCGGTAGGTGCACTTCCGTCAAATGCTTTGGCGAGCTCCCATGGCAGGCCCTTTGATTTCAGGAATGATTGCTTATCGCGTGCAGTAAAATCAATTCCTATGCCTATTTCGTCATAATACGTGTGTGCAAATTTTTCCTGTATATGTTTCCCCGTTTTGTTGATTTTAATAACAACTTCAACTTCATGATGAATCTGAGTTGAAAAATCGGGAATAAAAAAAGGCATGCGAGGTTGTAATTGTGCCGTTTCAGGTTTAAGAAAAATAATCGGTTCCTCTGAAATTTCATTTTTCAACTCAAGAACATGTGCAGCATAGTTGCGGCCTATACAGATTATTTTCATTGTGTAATTTGTGTTGATTCAATTTGCGAAAAATGTTGTTTCTTTTTAAAATAGTAAGCCACAACAAGGCTTTTTTTGTAAATACACGATACTTCCATGAAAGGTATCCCTGAATTTCTTCGTTGCGCTCTCAGCCGTTTCAGGTTTTTTATAAAGTAAAAATATGCTTTATAAATAGCCAAGGTATCTTTTATGTTTCCGGAAAACAGAAATCTAATAGCTGCAATATCATCAAGAATTATTCTGATAAAAAACACAGAGAACATACTTCCCGGATGAAGATTCTTATACAACATCATCAGGTTGTTTCTGAAGTTGAGGTAGGTTTTTCGTGGATTACTTTTATGTAATGTTCCTCCTCCAACATGATAAACGCACGACTGAGGAATACAAAACAGCTTTAATCCTTTTCGCTTGAGTCGCCAACACAGATCTATTTCTTCCATGTGAGCAAAAAAACACTCGTCCAGTGCACCGGCAATATGATATTCTTTGCTTCGTATAAACATACAAGCACCAGTAGCCCAGAAAATTTCAACCGGGTTATCGTACTGACCTATATCTTTTTCAATCGAGGAAAACACCCTGCCTCTGCAAAAAGGATAACCCAGATAATCAATAAATCCACCGGAAGCACCGGCATGCTCAAATTCATCTTTTTGATGATATGATAAAATTTTAGGCTGACAGGCAGCAACATCCTGATGAGTATCCATAAATGCAATTACAGGCTCTATCCATTGTGCTGTTACTTCAATATCAGAATTTAATAATACGTAATATTCTGCATCAACTTGTTTTAAGGCGTGGTTATACCCTCCCGCAAAACCTGTGTTTTCTGTTAAAGCAATTGTCCTTATATCTGGAAAATCATTCTTTAACATCACTATGGAATTGTCGGTAGAAGCATTGTCGGCAACAATTATTTCGCACCAGGAAGGGGTGTGTTTTATCACCGAAGGCAGAAATTGTTTTAGCAATTGCTCTCCGTTATAATTAAGTATTACTACGGCAACTTTCATCAGGATGCAAAGAAATGAAAATACCAGCGTTTATTCATCTGTTCAATACTTCCATCTTCTGTGACTCCACAGCCAGTTTGGTGGTTGCTGGCGTATATCATTTTCGAGTAGAGCCAGATGCTTATGTGTAATGGCGTAATCTGGTTCTTCACCGGGATGTTCGGTCACGGGCAGCACAGTGATGTCGTAAAAACCTCTTCTTATCCTGTGCATTGAAAAATATATTACCGGAAATCCTGTGAGCTTAGCAAGTTTTTCTGTTCCGAGAAATACAGCCGTATCCTGATTTAGAAAAGTAGTGCGGTAGTTTATTTCGTCACGATGGGGGGTTTGATCCACAATAAGTGCCGTGAGGGTAGGAGTATTTTTATTTTTAACTACTTCGCGTGTGATTAATTTCATAGGCACAAGATGAATACGAAAGCGGGATCTGATTTTTTTTAAATAATTATCCCAAGAGGTGTCGGAAAGAGGTTTGTAAACACCAAGTACCTTGTGTGGTGCTACAACAGATAGTGCTTGTCCGCCCAATTCCCAATTGTTTAAATGCCCACAAACAGCTATCAGGCTTTTTTTTGAGTCGAAATATTGATTAAGGACTTCGGGATTTGTAAAACGACATCTTCGGATGAGTTCCTTTTCACTGATGCTTACGAGTTTAATGGTTTCAACTATTACATCCGAAAGGTTAGTATAAAACTCACCGGCAATCAGCTCTATTTCTTTTTCATTTTTTTCTGGAAAAGAGCGATATAAATTTTCAAGAATAATTTTTTTGCGGTACTGAACAAAATGCCTTAGCATAAAGGCAATGATGTCAGACAGAACATAAAGGATACGAAGATCAAGCAGCGAGAGAAGATAAATGAGGCCACGCAGAAGCAAAAGCACAATTTTTATTTGTCGTTATAATTATCATTGGTACGGTCACCTGAGTAAATACCTTTAAGATCTTTCCCAGTGTCGTCTATATCTTTTGAAGTGACTGCACTTTTCTGGCGAAGAATAATGTTCCATGCTGGTTCATTTGGCTCACCAGGCATATCACTGTGTAATAATGTGTAGTTTCTGGAAAGTAAATCCTTGCTGTAAAAAACAAACATTTTATTGGTTTGATTTTTTATTTTATCATAATGCCACATTTCGTATGGATAAGTGTTAGGTTCAAATTCGCCTTTGTTTATGGAGGATGGCGGACCATATTGCAGATACACTCTTCCCATGTCTGTATTATAACCTTTGAATGCACGAGTTCCATACTTTCTCTGAATCATATCAACCTTTTCTTTATATGTTTTCCATGCACCTTCAGGATCGGCAGGGTTTTGTTGTTGCCAGAAATCGTAAAAAAAGTTTTTCATCATTTCGATGTCTGAAGCCTTCATCTGATTGGTAATCCACTCCGACTGTTGCGGCCCTGCAATAGGTCGCAGGCAGGCTATATATTCTGCCAGAACATTTTTGTCGCTCATGCTACCAACAAATGTTTTGCTTACATCACCGGCATAAACAGGAACTTCGGTAGCAGAGTTATGTCTTTGAAAATATACTTTAGAATTTGCTAAAGTGTTATTAGATTTATCTTTTACTTCAGCAACCAACTCATAATTTCCTGAAGGAAGATTACTGATATTTATTTCACTCAAAACAGGTATTACTTCTGATACATTTTTACGTTGTACCATCCCAAAATCAGATAAAACGGATCCATCTTCCAGTTTTTGGATAAAAAAGGCCAACACAACGGCATCATCAGTAAGTTTTTGAGTATTGTAAACTTCGGTGTAAAATTTCAAATTATTGTCTCCGGTATTATAAAAATTATCTACACGAGGAGTGACGGAATAACCATTTTTCACCAGCATATCTGATTGTTTATCCGTCTTCATATAATCCTGTATCAGCTCTATATCTGACGCACTTACTTTTTCCGCATTAAGGTTAATATTGATATTTTGTTTTAAATTATATTCATTTCCTCCTTGATTATCTGTTACAGAAATCTCAAGAGCATAGCTGCCTTCAGTTAGCGGAATACGTTTAACATCCATAAAATCACTCACGAACATAGTATCTTTTAAAAGTGGGCTTAATAAATTATACTTGTCGGCACGAATAATTTTATCCTGTGACTTTATAATATAGGTTATTGCTACTGACGCCTGAAACCCGTCATTTTTAGTGGGTTGGTAAGTCACTGAACTTCCGTTGATAGAAAGGTACCATTCTAAATAGGGTCCCTGACCCGGAGCATAAAATGTTTTATAGTCGAATAAAGCCTTAAGGTTCCTTGCCTCTGTAGCAGTAGTCAGTAGGCAAACTGCGAGTATAAACAGAACACGTTTCATCCAATCTCGATTTTACGATATAAAGATAGCTAAATTAAAAGAAATGTTCGTTTGAAAATTTCTTGAGGTATTAAAATTTGTTTTATTTTCGCGCCCGGAGAGATGGCAGAGTGGTTGATTGCAGCGGTCTTGAAAACCGCCTTGGGTAACACCAACGGGGGTTCGAATCCCTCTCTCTCCG
>JAFDWZ010000035.1 GCA_018268195.1 Bacteroidota bacterium
CCCTTAGCTACCTTGCTCAGGTCTAATTGCATAGTGTTCTGACCGGCTACTGCTGACTGTGTTTGTGTCATCACCACTCGGCCGCTCAGGTCTAATACTGTTACCTGTGTTGTTGCGCCTTTATCGGTAGTGTATTCCACATTCAGCATTCCTGCTGTCGGATTTGGATATACATTCAGCTTGCTGCTTGACATTTCGCTCTCTCTGCAGCCCAATACTGCATTGTAGGTCTGTGTGGCATTTCCACAGCTGTTTTCTGATGTCACACGTACTACTCCGTTGTTTGCACCCCAGTCTAAGGTCACCGATGCGGTGTTTCCACCACCTGAAACATAATTTACGGTGCTTGGATACGCCCATGACAAGGTGTATGTTCCTGTTACGTTGCTTATATCCGCTGTAAACTCTATTCCTCCATCATATGCACACCAGGTTGATGGATCCGCTGTAATGCTGGCCGGTGTATTTGGTGCACCTTTTACCGAGATACATCTGTCTAAACTGAAACCGCATGCATTATGCGTTGTTACACATATCTGACCTGTGGTGAAGGATCCGAAGTTCACTTTAATAGTGTTGGTTCCATTGCCACTAACTATCGTTGCGCCTGCAGGTACTGTCCAGCTATAAGTCACTCCGCTTAACGAAGGTGTCGAATAGGTAACATTTGTACTGCCGCACAATCCATTAGTGATACCGCTGATACTTGCCGGTCTGGTTGGTAAACTTGGTGCTACAGTTTTACATTTTGCAGCTGATGATACTCCGCAAATGCTCGTTGCTGTTACACATATATTACCAACTGCATTATAATTCGGCTGATAGAATACGCTGATTGCATTGGTTCCTTGACCGCCACTTATTGATACATTAGCAGGCACTGTCCAGGTATATGTGGCTACTCCAAATCCGGGACTTACTGAGTAGTTCTCCAAAGAGTTGGCACATGCTGTGAATGATCCGGTGATGATGCCGAAGTTGCCTGATGCTGTACTGATTGGGAAACATTTATATGCTGATGTATAGCAACTTGTTTGTGCTGCAACACATAAGGTTCCGCCATTCCAACTTGGACCAAAGTTTACTGTTACCGACAACGATGTTGTGGTTGCTGTGCTGCCTTGTCCGTTGATGCTTGCATCGCCTGTAATAGTCCACTTATATTGTGTTGCTCCTTCAGGTGCAGTAGCAATACTGTAAACCTTTCCTGAGGTGTTGGCACATACCGTTGGATCTCCAATGATAGCTTCAGGTACCGATACGCTGTAACGTATTTTCTGAATCTTACGAATAGAGTTTCCGCAGCCGTTTCCTGCCTGCACTCCTATCTGATACAGTGATGTACTTGGCGTTCCGAATACGATTGCCACATTGGGTGTGCTGCTGGAGTATGGTGATGGATTACCATTAAAAGTAGTTCCCGGAGGACCATCCCATGTGTACATCGTAGCATTAGCTACTGCAGCAACACTCAAATTTGCTGTTGTTCCCGGACATGCATTACCAGGCATACCTGATATTGGCACTATCACATTTTGTGTTGGGGCAACTGTGTTTATGTGAGTCAACGATGGTGATATAGTTGACAAACATCCGTTGGCATCACTTACATATACTGTAGTAGATCCTTCAGGCAGATTGGTAAATGTTGCCTGTGCAGGATCGTTGATGAAATTTGAAAAATCTACAGTGAAATCATAATTCGCCAATCCTCCGCTGGCTCCAATAGTTATTGAACCATCGCTGCCACCAATACATCCTACATTCTGATAACTTAATAACGTAAGTGTAGGATTCGGATTTACGCTCACATCTGTTGTGCTGCTGGCTGTACATCCATTACTGTTGGTCACTACCAACGTATAGGTTCCAGTATATGCCGGACTTGGGCCGGAGATAATCGGATTTTGTTGTGTACTGCTGAATCCGTTAGGGCCTGTCCATGCAAAGGTATTGCCGCTGGTTTGTCCCGGATCTACGTTATCTCCTGTAAGATAAATATCTCCTCCCTGACATACATCACCACCTGATGATGCAATCGGGAATGGAAGATCATTTACTCCTACTGAAACGTTAGCTGATTGTGTACAACCAGAATTTTGATCAGTTACAACTACGGTATAAGTTTGGCTTCCTGACACATTTTGTGCTATCGGATTATTAATATTTGCATTGTTCAAATCCACTGCCGGTGACCACAAATAAGTAAATGTGCCTGATGCCGGTGGCGGTGTGAAAGTATAAATCTGACCTGTTGCAGGCTTGCTATTGATGGTTGCAGTTTCTATAGACGATGATGCGGTTGGAGATGCCGATGCATTATTCAATGACAAGAACTCACCATTTGTCAAACCTGCCAATCCTATAGAAGCGGATGGCGTTCCATTGATTGCTGCTGCATCCTGACGATAGATGAATTCTATTGCTCCGGTAGCTTCATACAATTTGGCCTGGAAGGAAATTACAGCAGATGTAGCACCATAGTTCCACTCCCAATTCAGCCATTCAAAAGTAAATACTCTGCTACCAGGTGATCCGGATGTGAGATATGATGCAGCACTTGTTGTTCCTGCAAGGTCATCCCAAAGTGGTGCAATGATTGGTCGTCCTGTACCGCTATTCAAATTATTAGTGAGTGACGAGTTTGCAGCGCCAAATGATAAAATACCATTTGAACTGGCATATACCTGAGTATATGTAGCTCCGCCATAACTAAAGCTGAAACCTAAAGGTATTGCTGGAGAAGCTGCATCGTCAGTTTGAATGGTAGATACAGCAATACCTCCTGATAATGGAGTAAAGGTTCCGCTAGAGGCAGTAAACACATAACTACTTACAGATTGAGGATATGCTGGAGTTGCGCCTAACTGAACATTTGACCCCGCACATACCACACCTGGAGTAGCTGACGTAGATACTGTCATGTTATTTACGGTTGGAGTAATGTTAATTGTATCAACAGCACCACAGCCATTATATGCTCCACCACTGTTATCTGTTGCCATTACAATATATCTTGTTGCAACAGTTGGATTCACTGTTAATGGTCCTGCACCAGATCCACTGTATCCGGAAGGTAATGAACTCCAAGAGTAGCTGTAGCCTGAGTTGCCGCTGCTTACACTTAAATCAGTTGAATTACCGGCACAAGGTGCAAGCATTGTAGCTGATGCTGTTATTGCAGGTGCAGCATTAATGGTTGCTGTAACAGGCACACGTATTCCCTCACATCCGGTTGTTAATTTCAAGTTGTAAAAATAATATTGATAACTTGGTGTGAGATAATAATCAAGTGAAGCATAACCCGGAAGCACCCAAGGGAATGTATGAGTAGCTAATCCCGATCTCCAAGTGTTTGGGTTGGATGTAAAACCAATATAGTAAGTACCCGGAAGTAAATTCCAATTAACCGGTACTGTTTGAGCTACTGTTGGAGTAACTGAATTCTGTACAGTTGTTACACCACTATATGTTTCTACTGTGGTTCCACTCGCACTGCCTGTTCTGGCTTCAATATTAAATGATGTTCCAATTGCTGCACTTGGGTATATATCCATACTGCTCAATGTAAAGGGTTGCAGTACGGTAAGTATCATATATGCACCGGTGATTGTAGTCGTTTGAAATGAGCCGGTAGTTGTGAAATGATTCCATCCGCCATCTCCCGGTATTGTGATATTGCTCTGACCTCCATCTGATGCTCCTACATAATAAGTTGTGGTATTTGAAATATAAGGAGTCGTAAAGCTTCCACCTGTTGCAAGGGATGTACCTCCCGAAGCATTAGCGTACCAATTCATAACAGCAGTACCTCCTGCGGTAGCACCCAATGTCAATGTACCGGCTCCGCAACGTGAGGCAGGAGTAGTACTGGTAACCTGAGGATTATTCACTACAACCTGTCGAACGTTGGAATAAACCTCTGATGACTGACAGGAAACTTTTACTCTATACCATGTAGTTTGAGTAATACTTCCCGGTGCATAAACTGTTGATTGTGTTCCGACATTATTCCATGGTCCTGAACCACTAACTGTAGATTGCTGCCATTGAATAAATCCACCATCAGCGCCTGCGACTGATAAAGTAGGTGTACCTGAAGCACAGAACACTGTATCAGAAGAACTAACTGTACCTGCTGACAGAACAGCTCCGGTAAATATCTCTACACTATCCTTCACGGCACAACCTTGATTTGAACCACCACTGTTATCTATTGCTGTTGCAACATACCATGTAGATATAGTTGGGCTGACACTATGAGGTCCTGCACCTGAAGCTGTAAATCCTGATGGATTACTAGTCCATGAATATGTATAATTTGGGTCATTAAGACTGCTTACTGTTACCGTAGTTGTACCACCGGGACAAAGATTAGGTATAGCTGCACTCACTGAAAGCGATGGTGCAGGATTTACTGTAGCTGTTACAGCAACACGTGAACTTGAACAACCAAATCCAGTAAATGGAATTGTCATTCCGGGATTTGTAGAATTGATAGATAAAGGAATAATTGCAAAGTCGCTCAGGTTATTGTTATCTAAATTACCTTGACGAGATACACTCTGTGTGCCGGCTACTGTAGTTATATCCACACCATTACCACTCCACTGTGATCCTACTGTATAGTTATTGCCATTAATATTAATGGTTGCTCCCTGAATGTTAGCTGCAGGCCAGTTTAATGGCACAAAATCCACCAACACATTATTATTATCCAATATGGCTGCCCATCCTGTAAATGAAGGATATGTCCCGGGATTCCAAAGTATATTACTTCCCCAATAGTTAGGCTGACCGCTTAAATCTGTCCAAGATTTTGTTTGTCCCGGACTCATTGTTCCGCTCAGAGTCTGAATATTTGCATTTACACTTGTAATATCTGTATAGCTATTACTTACTACTACTTTCCATCCTGTAACATCAACCGGCAATCCTGATACATTTTGAATTTCGATTTGATCATTAGTTCCTAAATCCATCTCAGTAATTAATATGGGTGTTGCACCATATCCTCCGCCTACATTTTCTTCAGCATAATAGGTAGTAGTGTTATTCACAAATGTTGTGAATGAAGAACCTGTTCCAACCAGATTTCCAGCTACTGATGCATCATACCAATTGATACTACCCTGACCTGTGCCTGTAGCACCTAAAGTAACATTACCAAATCCGCAACGTGAACCCGGAGTAGTAGAAACAATTTGAGGAGTTGCAACTGTAATTGTATCAACAGCAGTTGTTACATTGTTTGCATTACAGCTTACTACTGCCTGAATCCAGGTATTCTGAGTTAATGGCACTGAAGGTGTATAAGTTGAAACTCCTGTTCCTACATTAGTCCATGGGCCTGTTGCGCTCACAGTAGATTGTTGCCATTGAATGTTGCCACTACTGCCATTTAAGGTAAGAGTAGGAGTTCCTGAAACGCAAAGTGTCACTGGTGAAGGCGTAATATTTCCAGCAACCACTACAGACGTTCTGGTATCTGCAACCATGGCATCATTACTGTTGTTACCATCGCTGGCCATTGTTGTAAATGCATTAAAGGTGTAAGTACCAATTGCCGACATATTTAAAGTAGTTGACATGGTTACATTCATTGATGCTCCTACAGCAAGTGTTCCTGTTGCAGTACCTGTTAGTGTTGCTGTTGCAGCACCGGTAACATTTACTGTTACAGTTAAAGGATCTACTGAAAAATCCAACGCTGTAGAACCAAAGTTGAAAATAGTTACCGTAACAGCTTCTGCATTGGTAAAACAAGTAGCTACAGCAGGTGCAACCAGTGCCAATACTCCGGCATCTTTTGGAGATACTGAGAACTCATACGCACCCGGATCTGGAGCCGTAAGACTCCTTGGGGTATTTAAAATATCATCTGTTACACTTGCCAAAGGCGTTCCAATATCATTTAAGATTATACTGGTGGGTTTGTAATTACCTGCAGCGGAATTAACAAAATCAGGATCTGAACTTACACTGTTCTGATCCCATGAGCCTCCATTGGCAGTTTGCCAGTTAGCTAATGTAGCATATGTTCCGCTATAATAACCCACATAGTTTGAACCGGAAGGTGCATTCATATACAAGTTATTATTGTTACAGGTTGCGGTATTGGTAGAACTCATGTAAACACAATACTTCGTGCCTGAACCTCCACGGGTTATAGATACGTTATTGTTTTTAATATCGGTAGAAGTACCATAAGCATAAATACCATAAACCAATCCTAAAGTTGAACCGGCATAGTCAACTACAATGGTATTATGATAGAATTTAACATAACTATAACCGAGGCTGTAGAAACCGTAGATAGATCCGTTCGACTTAATGTCGCTTACCAGGTTATTAAACCATTTGTTTTCGTTACCTACTACTCCACTGGCTCCGTTGTACAGCGCATAGGTTGCAGAAGTGCTAGTTATATTTCCATCAAACAACTTACGTACCCTATTCTTTTCTACCAGGCAGTTTAATGAACCTGATCCAAGATAAATTCCGTAACCGGCAGTTGGATTGGTACGGTTGGGTCGTTCAACAATGTTTTTACTGATTACTGTATTCTGACAATAATAATTGTAAATACCATACATGTAGAAATCTCGTACTGTACAGTTCTGAATCGTATTGTTAAGGTTATATGGTGCAACTGAATTACCATAAACTATTGCTCCGTAGTATCCGCCAATCATGGTACATCCGTCTATAGTATTATAATTTCCGGAAATACCTGCCCCTGTTGCTGTCGTAGCAGAGCCGTTTATTGAAAACGGTGCCATAGAAGAACCTACTCCGGAAATATTACATTCGAAAGTACAATTATTAAATACATTGTTGTCAGCACCACCATACAGGTGGCAGGCAATGGCATAAGTTACATCCGTAGCTTCAATGTGCAAATTATTGAAAACAAAATAATCTGCTCCATTTAATGCAAGCGTATTAGGTTGTGTTGAAGTGCCTGCATGAGTTAAGGTCCGACCGTTTCCGTTTATAGTGATAGTATTGACAGCAGAAACTCCTGTAACTTGAGGAATAAGAACTGCTTCATTATAAGGACCGCTTCCTGAGGCAACATTAAATACCACAGGTGAGGCTATTCCACAAGATAAAGCATTGATAGCATCTGTAAAGGAATGAAAATTGATTCCTCCTGTTGGATATGATGAATTAATGGTATATGTTCCTGCTAATGCTATACACAAAGAATAAGTATCGGTATTGTTCCCACTCACCGCATCAACAACTCCATTTACACTATCAACAGATACCGTCATAGTTACACTGTTTATCAGGTTATACTGTGTCGTAAATGTCAGATTCTGATTATTACCCGCAGTAATATTCAAGCCCGTAAATTTCTGAGCTACCGGTCCACTGCCATCATTATATTTTAAATATACACTGGTTATGGTTTGTGCTTGTGTATTGCTTATGTTCACAGTAACAGGATACGTTCCGGCTGTAGCAGGACTTGTTGGGCTTACCCATGTAATTGAGGCATCCAAACCTGCGAGTGAAAACTCATAAGCACCCGGATCAGGAGTTGTTGCTGATCGCGCTGCATTGTTGATATCTGTGGTTACTCCTAATGGAGCACCTATATCATTTACCAATCCATTATTAGGAGTATAATCATAAGAAACCGGTGCCAGGTACATAGGATCTACGCTAACGCTGTTTAAATCTTTTCCTGAACCGGTCTGCCATGCACTCAGTGTAGCATAACTTGTACCGTTATAACCTATGTATCTGCTACCGGCAACTGCATTCATATAAAGGTCGTTATTATTACTTGTTGCCGCTAATGGAGTTGAATAATATACACAATATTTAGTACCTGATCCACCTCGCGATATTGAAACAATATTATTCCTTACATCAAATGCTAAAGTTCCTGTTGCATATATATCATAGGTGGTTGACGAAGACGTTGACGATGTTTGGTCTAATGAAATAGTATTATGATAAGCCTTCCAGTAATCTGCGCCTGACATATACATACCATAAATGGTACCATTAAAATTGATATCAGAAACTACGTTATTATAAAATTTATTTTCATTTCCTAAGGAAGCATCTACCGGGCTGTAAACACAATAAATAGTTCCTGTAGAAGTTGGATTATTAGCATAAGGATTTCTGAATCTGTTTTTTTCTACCAGACTGTTGATACATCCGGTACTTATATATATACCATAGTATGTAGTTGTGGTAGTGGTACGTGTAGGTCTTTCAAACAAGTTTCCTCTTACAATCACACCATCCTGATAAAGGTTGTAGGATGCATAATAGTACGGGTCCAAGATGTTACAATTAATTATCTGATTACCTGTACTTGCAGTTGAACTGTTACCTACCATAGTATAACCATAATAACCGCTGAACATGGTACAGCCTGTAACCACATTGTTGTTGCCACTAGTACCGGAAGTAGTTGCCGATGTTTTGGAACCTGAAAGAGAAAAAGAAACCATTGTGGATGATATACCGTTAGCCGGAACATTAAAAGTACAGTTGTTAAACGTATTATTATCTGCCTGATTCCATAAGTGACATGCAAATGCGTAGGTTGCTCCTGTAGCATTTATGGTTAAATTATTTATGATCATATAATCCGTACCATTCAACTCAAGTGTTGATGGGGTTGCACTTGCTGATGAGGCATACGTAAGAACGTTGCCATTACCATTAATAGTGATAGTGTTAACAGCTGAAGCACCCAGAATCTGCCCAAACTCTACCTGCTCATTATAAGGGCCACTGCCTGCTGTACATTCACTACCACAGCACCTGCAATACCACAACTCATCGCTGCCTTAAAATCATTAAAACTATGGAAGTTACTTCCACCCGTGGGCAATGCAGAATTGATGGTATAATTACCTCCGGGTAAGTTAGGATTTAATCCTACATAAACAGGAGTTGAATAAGCACTCAATCCACTATTGGTACAGGTTAACTGGCAGCGATAATATTTGGCTGAAGCCTGATTAGCCAATTGTGAATAAGAAGTGCCCAGATTATTAACGTTAACGGTAAACGCTGCATCATCAGCACTCTGCCATTGATAAGTTATTCCTGCCTCGAACGATGCACCTGATAAAGTTAAATTGAAATTTTCGCCAGGGCACACAGGAGTGTTTGATGTTACGGTGGCACCTGCTGTTGGAGTGCCTGCACATGGTGTATTAGGTGCTAATTCCAGTTGCATAGTATTAAACACACTCAATACACCACTTGCTATTGGAGGGCTTGCAGGGTCAGGATTTGTACCATCACTATAATAATGTATTGCTCTACTGCTTCCTGCTGTAGTCTTAAACATATTACTGGTGTACGTGTATGAGGGGTCGTTTTGATCTACAGCGATAACCAAATTTCCATTTGATTGAACATAGTTAAAAGGTGTAGTGAGTATTATCTCACAGGTAAAACCAGGGGTAACAGGTTGAGTAACCGTGCCTGAAAAAACTTGCGTTAAATTCGACAATGGCACCCAGTCAGTTGTTCCCGAAAAAATGCCGGTTGCTTTATAACCTAAATATACCGTCCAGTTATTATTATTAACAAAACTGCCTGCATTCCAATAGAACCTTAACTTGGTTATAGTGCCGTCCATTCCTATTTCTGATGATAATACAATTTGTTGTGTATAACTATAACCATACAAATTGTTAATAGGAATTTGATAAGATGTGCCTGTAGAATTCGGATCACCGATAGTAACGGTAGTTTGCGCTTTTGTACCGGTTGTCCACATCAATAATGATAGGAGCCCAATACAAAAATAAACTGAGCTGCGTAGCAGCCGCCTGATTTTGTTTGTGTTTGTCATTTTATTTGGTTTTAATTTATATACTATTTTAGTTATTTAAATATTTTATACTCTCTGTACCTATTCCAATTCTTTCCTTCTTAAATATGCATTATTACAGTCAGGTTCTGACTGATTTTAATATATAAAGAATTCAATTGAATTATCGCTGTGATTATAATCATTAATGAATCTGGTTTGGGTACTACTTCAACAATGCTCAAATTTACAATCATTAAATATTTTATAATGTAGAATTGCAACTACGTTGTATTACATCTTTGATTTCAAGTAACAAAAACTACACTTTCTATTTTTTTCAAAAACTTTAATATCATTAATTTTTAAAATACATTTAAAATAATTAATATCTTTATCCATTCAATATTTTATTAGTTGGAATAAAGAAACTCAATGATATTATCAAAAATTACATTACTTATTGCTGACGATCATGTCATCATCAGACGTGGGCTAAAATTTCTTTTAGAATCACATTTCGGAAAAATAAATATTCATGAAACCGATTCAAACAAAGGAATCTTATCAGCACTTATTCAAAATAATTTTACCCACTTGGTACTTGATATGCAGCTTACCGATGGAAATGTTATTGAAATATTCAATGAAGTACACCGGCAGTATCCTGAATTACCAATTTTGATTTATTCAATGAGCCCGGAAGAAATTTTCGGCAAAAGAATGATGCAATTAGGTGCAGCAGGATACCTGAACAAACAAAGCAGTGAAGACGAAGTCATCCGTGCTATGGATTCATTTTTCAAGGAAAAAAAATATATGAGTCAGAAACTTTCTCAACTCATCAGTAGTGAAAACAAAAAAAAGAAAGAAAACCCCTTTGAAATTTTATCTGAAAGAGAAATGGAAGTGTTGCTGATGTTACTCAAAGGCAAGGGAGTAAAGGAAATAGCTTCTCATCTTGATTTAAAATCCAATACCGTTGCCACTTTTAAAGCACGAATTTTTGATAAACTAGGAGTCAACAATATCATAGATCTTCAGCAAACTGCGAAACTCTATAATTTGCCTACCGGATAATGTTTTTAAGAAAAATAATTTCTATTGCTTTTGTTATTATTATACCTTGCATAAATCTGTTTGCACAGAGTGATTATGTGATTTATAATTATACTACAAAAAACGGATTGCCAGAAAATAATATACTGAAGCTTTATATGGCTCAGGATGAATATTTATGGATAGCCTACACCAATGGCCTGATTCGTTTTGACGGAAATAATTTCAAAAAGATTTACACCTCTAAAACACCTCTTCCAAATGTGTTTATCAACAAAACACTTTCAGGAAAACAATACATGATGGATGCCAGCGGCTACATCCTTGAGTTCAACAACAATTCCATTGACACGTTGCGCGAAGGGAAAGACAATGTGCTTAATTATCTTAATATTAAAGGTGCGTTGCCGGATATCAGCACCTATTTTGAGCTAACTACACCACATGTAAACAAAACTGTTGACAAAAGTTGGGACACCAATCCACTCATAATGTTTCCTCTTAACACCAAAGAATACATTGTGAGAACTCATTCGGGCATTGCTTGGTTTAATGGTACATCTAAAATTAAAGAATTAAATCTTCAATCATATAAAGATTTAAAATTTTTCAGCGCTTCAGACAATATTTATTTTTTTCATGATAAAAATAATCTGAGTCGAATAAATCTAAAAACCTGGCAGGTAGAACCCTGTACGCTAAGTGGTAGATTAAACACTACCAATATTTCCATTAACAATATCATACGCCTCTATTGGAATTCTAATAACTCCGATCCTTGTTTTCAGTATGAATATAGTTTATATCAGATAGAAGCCGACACTCTGAATCCAAACCATTTAATTACAGATTTAATTATTAAAACACTCCCTCAAAACACTTTGATTTCTTCTGTTATTTATTCCAAAAAACAACAAATGGTTTTTATTGCTACAGATATTAAAGGCCTTTATGTTTACAAAAAAAATTATTTCAAAACACTTTCTTATAATAAACTTGAACCGGGAACTAACAACACTTATTTCTGCATGGTAGCTCTTGACAGCAATACTATTTACACCGACTGGAACAGGGAGTTTACCATCCAAGGAGCTAAAAAAAGCCGATTTAATCTTATCCGAAACTACTCTGAAAATATTCTTAAAGACAAAAGGAATAATTTATGGTATGCCGAGAATAATAACCTTGTATGTTTTAACCCTACTACCGGCACTAAGAAAACCATTTATAATCCAACGGGAGAACTGCCTTTATGTTATTACGAAGAAGGTGACTCTATATGGGTTGGTATGATAAAAAGTTTTGGTTGCATTATCAATGACTCTATAAAACATATTTATACATTCGATAATAATCAGTCGAATTTTAATATACTCCAGATAACACGTTTTGAAAACAAACTTTGGATTTGTAGTTATACGGGCATATATCGTTTCGATTCATCAACTAGAACTATTGATACTCTTCACGCCTTGTCATCCAAATACCCTTACAACATCACTATTATGGATGACTATGTTCTAATGGGAACATTTGGCAGAGGCTATTTCATGTATCATAACAATCAGGTAAAACTAATGTCATCCGGAGGTAATGATGCACTCAAACAGATTCATACTTTTATACGTGATAAAAATAATTACGTATGGTTGGTTGCCAACACAGGGATATTCAAAACCAAATTCAGTGATTTAGTAAAACATTTTAATGATAGCAGCTATAACATATCCTACATTCAATACAATGAAGAAAACGGAATTACAAACCCTGAATTTAATGGTGGTGGCGAACCTGCTTATATCCGTCTCAAAAACGGATATGTTTCACTTCCAAATGTTGAAGGATTAGTTTGGTTTATTCCTGAACAAATTACAGATGCGCCTTTCAATCAGCCGTTAAAAATTGAAAAGTTTCTTGTTGATGATGTCATTTATAACGACACGGTAGCTCCACTTCTTTCCTCTGCTACTGAAAACATTCGCATTGAATTTTCAAGCCCATTTTGGGGTAATGCAGATAACCTTAAAATTGAATACATGCTGAAAGGTTATAACAAACAGTGGATCACATTGGCTCCGACTCATACAGTATTGGAATTTACAGGTTTAAAATCAGGCAACTATACGCTCCTTATTCGTAAGCTGAATGGCCTGAGTGATTCTGATAAATATATTACCGCATCATTCAGCTTTAGCATTAAAAAGAAGTATTATGAAATGCTTTGGTTCTGGCCGTTGATGCTGATATTAGCCATATTAATAATTATAATAGCAGCTAGATTATATGCACGTAATATCACAAGAAAAAATATCTTATTGGAAGAAAATGTACGATTACGAACAGCCGAACTCACCAAAGCAAACAATGAACTTATACAATCTGTTGGTATCAAAGATAAATTGATTTCCATTATTTCGCATGACATCGTAACACCTTTGAGATTTATCAGTATAGTGGCACGAAAAAGTTCCGGTGAGAAAAACAAATTAGACTCTAATCAATTACATACTTTATTAGGTGAAATACGTAACACCACCGAAAAGCTGCACGACAATGCTCAAAATATTCTCCTTTGGATTAAGCAACAGAATAAACGTATTGCCGTAATAAAATCGAACATTGCCATAGGTGCTCTTACAGAGGAAATCACTGAGCAGTTACAGGATATTGCTGCAAGTAACAACAGTGTTATTATCAACAAAGTATCACACGATGATATCATACATTCTGATGAGAATATACTTTCCATCATCATACACAACATTGTGTCCAATGCCATAAAGTTTACCAACAATGGAAAAATAGAATTTTCTTCAGATTATTTTCCGTCTTATTATGAAATCAGAATTGAAGATAATGGCAGTGGCATGACTTCGGAACAACTTGACCGAATTCATAAAATATTAAATAAAGACATCACCGCTCAGCCGGAACAATCAATGAATAAGCATGGCTTTGGACTTGGTTATATAATTATTTCAGAACTTGCTGCACTAGTGAACATTTCGGTTACGGTTAACAGTCAACCGGAAAAAGGAACTACCGTGGTTCTTAAAATTCCACATGTGTAAAAAATTAATCTTTTATAAACCCTGCTCGTACAAGTTGATTGTTTGTTTTTACTATCAGAAAATAATAACCTCCACTAAGTTTAGAAACATCTGTCTGCACAACACCTTGTTCATTTATTTCAGGAAAGGCTTCAGTAAAAATCACTTTTCCGCTAATATCTTTCACCCATATCTGAACTGATTGAGTATTCTTGATGTCCTGCAGAGTAATTTGCAACTTATCTTTTACCGGATTCGGATAAACAAACATTGAAGGCAATTCACCGGCTTGAGTTTCACTAGTCTTTGCAGGTGACAAAGTTGTTGTAGAAAACGGCAGAGAATAAGATCTGATCAGCTTTAAAGATGCTTCACTTTCATCACAGTTACTCAAGCTTTTTACACTGATAATCCCGCCTGAAAAACCATTCAGAAAATTCACGGTAATACTCGGTGTGTTTTGACCCGCTACAATTATAGCATTTGATGGCACTTCCCAAAGATAGCCTGTTGCACCGGCAACGGGATTTACGTAGTAAACTAATCCTGAATTCCCACCTATTGCAGCTCCTGGCCCTAAAATCACAGATGGAATTGCAGGCTTAGATGATACTGCAATGCAGCTTGCTTTTATATTCCGCAAACATGATTCCTTATTGGCAACACAGATAATTCCATCCGTAAATACAGAATCGAATTCAGCCATCACTGAAAGTTGGTTTAAAACAGAAACGGGTGTCACCGAGCCATTAATTTTTATTCCGGCTGTTGCACTCCACCATGATGATGCCAGGGAAGTGAAGGAATTTACGAAATAGGCTGATGAGTCACCACCACAAGCAATCAATGACCCTGTCACATAGAGAGGTATGTTTTTTTGAGATGTGAGTACAATTGTGTCGGCAGCACTACTTCCGCAAATATTATTTGCCGATACCCATATTTTATACGAAGGAAGAATGGATGTAAGCTCAAATTTTACAAGTGTATCATTTACCGGTGATTTAAAATTAATACTTGCAACACCTGACCAATGGTAACCATCAGCATCCGTAACAGAATTAATCCAAACCGATTCACCTGATGATGGTGGACAAACAAACTGATTACCTGATTGAATGGTTGGCATTGCCGGTACACTGTCAACAACCTTTATTGCAACTGAATCAGACACATTACATCCTTGTGTATCATGATAAGTGTAGGAGACAGTGTGTAATCCGCCACCTGCAGAAGAAGGATTAAAAGTAGAATCGGTAACACCAGCACCATTGAAAAAACCACCTGCAGGTGTCCCTTGTAGCGATATTGGTGAATGGCTGACACATAATTTCGTGAGCGGAGAGGAAATAACAGGAGTAACATCACATTGTTTAACAATACTGAATTCATCAAGTACATGAGGATTCATCACCGTGTTATCTACAAATTTTACTGTGAGCGTATCGGCATTCACATCCAACAACAACGAACCGAGGTTTGCATTCAAATAGGAGCGCATAGCAGGATGTGGCCAGCTTGATTGCACACCTTCAACAACTCCTGAACATCCTGCCTGAACCATCACAATACCTTTGTAATTTTTTGCAGTTTGCTTTTTATAGGGAAAAGGAAGTGCTCCATAAGTACTATCTTCAATCATACTCGAATTAAGTGTAGAAGAGAATCCGTAATGTCCATCCAGAAAATAAGTACGTTCATATACGTGGCTATGCCCACTGAGAACAAGATCCGTTTTATACTGTTCCAAAATCGGCATAATGTTTTGTCTGATTTTTATCAAATCGTTTTCTGTATCTGAATCGTGCCCGCCTTTGGTATAGGGCGGATTATGAATCATTACGACTTTCCATTTTTGAGTTGTAGCAGCAAGGTCGTTTTGCAGCCATGTGAGCATGGTACTACCCGGGAGCAACAAACTTGGAGTGTTTGCTTCTAATGCAATTACATGTATTTTTCCGTAATCAAATGAGTAGTATGCTTCACTTCCCGAAGGCAATCCTCCACACTCTCCATTAGCGGGAAGTGAAAAAATATCGTAGTAAGGGCCCGTTTGTGTAATTGCATTGGCTGTATAATTTTCATGATTACCGGCAATGGTAAACAATGGAATGTTTTTAAGAATATCCTCGTAATGATTCTGGAAAAAAGCATCCTGATACTCCTGATCGGTTCCGGCCATATAAGCATTATCACCAAGCATCCAAAGCATGTCAATTGGTGCATTTGCATTGTAATTTAAAAAAGCATCACGTACAGTATTCTGATCAACAGTATTGACACCTGTGTCTGCCATTATCCAGATACGCGAATGTTTGTTCTGCCCTGCTACAGGTGATGTTGAAAAATAATTAGATGAATCGCCTTGAAGTAGGGTAGTTAAATCTGTCACAGCATAAAAATACTTTTGTTCCGGCTGTAAACCGGTGATTCTTATTTCATGGTCCGTTACCAAAACCGAATCCACAATATGCAGATTTAAAGAATCGGGATGTGTACCATATTTAACTTCAGAAAAACAAGGAACATTGGTTCGCCATCTTACTGAAATTGCATCAGAAGATACCATTTGAAGATAGGGTTGTCTTATAAGTTGCGGAACATAATAGTCATAACCTACCAGTTCCATATCAAAACATAAATCGGAACTTGCAGGGTCATATTGATGCACTTCCACTGCAATCACATTCACCCCTGACTGAAATGATGTTGGCAACAGAACAATAGTCTGAGGCACGGCACCATCATCTACAGCATCAGTAAATGCAAGTGTGGAATAACTGACAGCACTTGCCGGCATATTGGAGCGGAAAACTTCATTGCCGTTGATATATACTATTGCTCCATCATCACGAAGTAAGTTCAGATGATAAGAAGCATAAGCTGAGGGATCCGGAATATTTATGGTTTTTCTGAAATAAGTGGTAATGTATTTATTGGAAGCATCAGGTCCATAACTGACAACTGTATTTTCATTGCCATCGCCATATCCTAATTTTCCATATCCTGATGCCCAGGCCGTATCACTGTAGCCATTACTTTTCCAAGCTGATGAAGGTATGTAACCACCATCAAAATATTTCCATTCATCATGATACTGTACAAAAGTACTGTCAGCTATTATCGCTTTTGAAAAAGATAAACCAACAAGTAGCAATAGTAATTTAATCTTCATAACATATTATACGTTTTCATAGTAAGAAAGTTTATGACTTTTTACTGAAAAAACCATTGTGCTAATAAACAGAAATCCGGCCAGTATACCAAGCCGGACTTCATATTAAGTTTTACACAATTTGTTTATTCCACAATCAGTCGTTTTGCAACTGTATGTCCATCAGCATCTGTGATTTTAAGAATATAAATTCCCGTGTGCAGGTCATTTCTGTCTATACGTGCCTGACCATTGACAGATGTTAAGCGTATTGTTTCCTTACCTAAAATATCATACAATACCATGATTGCCTCCGGTGCATATCCTTTTAACTCTACTATCGTAAAAGTATTGAAAGGGTTAGGAGATATGCTTACAGACTGATACTCTGAATCTGAATTCTCTTGCCCTGCAATTCTACAACTAATGAATGTAAGTTTGGACTTTGCAGAGAATCGTGAACAGCCGTTAAATGTTTGCATAACACGATAAGTGCCTGCCAAAGTAGCCACATAGGTTTGAGCATTTGCTCCCGGAATATCAATATTATTAAGCTGCCACTGATAAGTTACACCGGAATAAGTATTTGATGTAAGTGTGGTTGAGGAACCGGTACAAATGGTGGTTCCTGCTGATGAAGTGAAAGTTGGCGTTGGATTGGTTTGCATGTTGAGTACTGCTGTATTGGATGTGACTTCAGGGCATCCGCCTACATTAATTTTTACATAATAACTCCCTGAACTAATTGCATTAAGGCTACTACCTGTGGCTCCTGCAACTAATGCATTATTTCTGTACCACTGATACACCGCACCACCTGTAGCATTCACTGAATATAATTGTGAATTGCCACTACATATTGAAGTTATTCCTGATGGTGCAACAATACTATCGGCAGTGATAATATTTACAGCAATTATATTCGATTCCAATGACCCGCAATTTGCTGTCACTATAACTGAATAATTACCTGCCGCTGTTGCAGTAAACATTGATTGTGTTGCTCCCAAGAGAATATTACCATTAAGTTTCCACTGATAAACAAGACCTGATCCTGTATTAGCCTGTAAAGTAACATTCCCTCCCGGGCAAAAACTTGTAGGACCATTTGCATTTATCTGTGCTTCCAATGAAATAACATTTACTGTTACACCTGCCGATGTTGCACTTCCACAGGTTGTTGTTACCGTTACTGCGTAATTGCCCGCTACGGTGGCCATATAACTCTGTGCCGTTGCTCCTGCTATCGCTTGTCCGTTCAGCATCCACTGATAACCGCTACCCGCATTTGCACTCAGCAGCACACTGCCGCCCTGACATATCTCCTGAACTCCCGATGGTGTTATGGTAGCCTGTTGGTTGCCGCCCGTGCTTACCGTAATGGTATTGCTTATAGAGGTACAACCTTTGGCTACACTGCACTGATATGCTCCTGCCTGTGTTACTGTATAACTCGTTGATGTAGCTCCTGCTATTGCATTGCCGTCTTTTATCCATTGATATACGGCTCCACTTACAGTATTTACTGTTAATGTTACCGTTGATCCATTGCATAGTGACGTGCTGCCGCTCGCTGTTATGGTTGCCAATGGGCCTGCTGTTGCTGTTACTGTTATACTTGGCGATTTCTTCGAACATCCATTCGCTGTTTGTTTTACACGGTACGATCCCGCTGTTGTTGCCGTATATATCTGTCCGGTTGCTCCTGATACCACAACTCCATTCTTCTCCCATTCATACGTTACGCCTGCATAAAAATTGGTCGTAAGGTCAACCGTACTGCCTACGCAGATATTCGTTGAGCCATTCGCACCTATCGTTGGTGTCGGATTATTGATTACCGTTACTACCATACTGTTCGATTCTCCCGAACAGCCACTGCCTTGTGGTACTGTTATATAACAATAATATGTCCCTTGTTGTAAAGTAGTATAACTTGAACTCGTTGCTCCACTGATTGCACTATTATTCCTGTACCACTGATAGGTTATTCCTGCTCCTGTGGGTGCTGTCAATGTTACCGAACTTGCTGCACATATCTCTGTCGAACCATTTGCCATAATCGTGGTGGACGATCCCATGGTTGCATTTACTGCATTCGAAACTGCCGTACACCCTGATGCATTAGTAATAACTACTGCATAGCTTCCTGCTGTTGATACCTGTATTGTTGAACTTGTAGCTCCTGCAATGTTCGCTCCATCTTTCTGCCACTGATAGGCATATCCTGCACCACTGTTGGCTGCAAGCACAACCGGACCCGAACATACATCTACCGTTCCACTCGGACTCACTGTTGCTGTCAGCGATGTTACATTTACTGTTACACCTGCCGATGTTGCACTTCCACAGGTTGTTGTTACTGTTACTGCGTAATTGCCAGCTACGGTGGCCGTATAACTCTGTGCCGTTGCTCCTGCTATCGATTGTCCGTTCAGCATCCACTGATAACTGTTGCCTGCATTTGCACTCAGCAGCACACTGCCGCCCTGACATATCTCCTGAATTCCCGATGGTGTTATGGTAGCCTGTTGGTCGGTAACTGTAATTGTTGCAGTAGCTGCGTTAGTACAGAAACCATTTGTATAAGTATAAGTAATAACATGTGTTCCAACTCCTGCAACAGCCGGATTAAAAATTCCGTTACTCACACCCACACCACTGTAAACACCTCCTGCCGGAGAACCACCGTTAAGTGTAAATGGGCTATTACCCACACATACAGGATTAAAAGTATTCAGAGCTACTGTTGCATTACATTGCTTTACAATTTCAAACTGATCATATACAACAGGATTTGGCAAAGTATTATCAATAAATTTCGCTTTTAAAGTATCGCCATCAACATCAATAACCATGCTACCATATTTCGAATCCGAATAACTGTACATTGCAGGATGTGGCCAGCCGGCAGAAACTGATTCAACAATACCACCCGTTCCTGCAACAGCATAAACAGTACCATCAAAGTTATTGGATGCTGATTTTATATATGGCGTAGCAGTACCACCGCTACCTCCATCTACTTTGTATGAACTGTTAAAGGTATTGGAATACCCATAATGTCCTTTTAGCATAAAGCTTCTTTCATAATTATGACTGTGTCCGCTTAAAACTAAATCCACTTTATATTGCTCAAGAATCGGAATAAAATTTTGTCGCATCTCAATCATTCCTGATTCTGCATCTGAGTCGTGACTGCCTTTGGAATATGGTGGATGATGAAAATAAACAACTGTCCATTTTTGTGTGTTAGCCGCCAAATCACTTTGAAGCCAGGTCATCATAGCTCCCCCATTCACTCTGAAAGAAGCAGTTGTTGACTCTAAAACTATAAAGTGAATATTTGCATAGTCATAAGAATAATAAGCTTTATGTCCTGAAGGAACACCTCCTGCTTCACCGTTAGTCGCGAAACTAAACATTTCATAGTAAGGTCCTGTTTCATTTGTTGCATCTGAAGCATACATCTCATGATTACCTGCTGAAGGCCATACTGCGGTTTGTCTCAGCATTCTTTCATAACGATTGACAAATACATAATTCTGATATTCTGCATCAGTACCTGAATTATAGGCATTATCACCAAGCCACAACCATAAATCAGTGTATGTGTTTCCGGTGTAATTATAATAAGCATCTCTCACCTGATTTTGCTCAACGCTGCCAAATCCCATATCACCTAATACCCAAATACGAGTAGGTTTAACAGTTCCGGCTACGGGTGGAGTAATAAAGAAATTTTCTGTCGAATCCCTTTGTAAAAAACTGTTGCCTGACTTAATTGCATAATAATACTTGGTATTCGGAAGAAGGTTGGATAACTGTACAACATGTTCTGTTGTTCCTTGTTGATTTGTTACACTATCAGTAAAATTCAAAGGCGAAGTTCCATAAACAATCTTCGATGCTGTGCTTAAATCGGTGCGATATCTGACAATTATACTTGTAGGAGTAGCTACATTCAAATATGCACCACGAGTAATAACAGGCACGGTAGGTGGTGTATTTCCCATTCCTGTAAGTGACATATCAAAACTGAGATCCGAACTGTTAATAACAAACTGATGTACTTCTGCAGCAATTACATTGTTGCCATTAACAAAATAAGATGTCGGTATGGTTGCAGTAAGTACACTGTTACCATCATCAGCAGCATCCATATCAGCTAATGTATTATAAGAAACCGTTCCGGTTAAATTATCTCTCCATACCTCCACACCATTGACATAAATCACAACGCCATCATCGCGTTTAACTCCTAATTGAAAAGAAGTAAAGGCATTCACATCAGGAATAGTAACTGACTTTCTGAAATAGGTAGTGATGTATTTGTTATTCGGGTCCGGACCATACGATACGATTGTTGACTCATCACCATCGCCATAACCCAATTCGCCTGTACCTGATGCCCAGCCTGAATCATTAAAAGACAAATCTCTCCACGTTGTACCCTGATTGGTACCGTTATCGAGATACTTCCAATTGGAATGTAAAGAGAATATACTTTGATTGGCAGGAGGCAAACCTTCCATTCCTGTTAATGACATGCTGAAGCTCAAATCTGAACTATTCGCTACAAACTGATGCATTTCAACCGCTACCACATTATCGCCATTCACAAAATATGAAGCTGGAATGATTGCTGTAAGGACAGTGTTGCCATCATCAGATGCATCCGCATCAGCTAGTGTAGTATAATTAACAACTCCACTGATATTATCGCGCCAAACTTCCACTCCATTTACATAAACCACAACACCATCATCACGTTTAACTCCTATCTGAAAACCGGTGAAATTACTTACGTTAACAATGGTAAAAGTTTTTCTGAAATAGGTTGTCACATATTTGTTTGCCGCATCAGGGCCATAAGAAACCGTTGTAGTTTCATCTCCATCGCCATAGCCTAATTCTGCATTTCCGCTAGCCCAGGCAGCATCGTTAAATGATGGTTGCTGCCATGCAGTTCCCTGGTTGCTTCCATTATCGAGGTATTTCCATGAAGTATTTAAACCAAAAATTGTTTGATCGGCCTTGGCCAGAAAAGAAAATAAAATCAATAGAACTGTAATCCATTTATTCATTTGCAAAACTTTAAAAATTAGAAGTCACAAAAATAGTCCTGCCTGAATGGAAAACAGGCTGATATTGGGTAAAAGATTACAGAAAATCAGATAATTTCAGCTACGGTAAATGTGCTCCCTCCAATAAAAATCATGTCTTTATTTGAGGCATTTTTCTTTGCCGCATTTAAAGCTTTTCGCACTGATGCAAACTCTTCGCCTTGAAGATTATACCCCACGGCCTTGTTTTTCAAATCTTTAGCAGGCATGGCCCTGGGTATTTTAGCGTTGCAGAAATAGTAGGTTGCTTTCTTAGGAAATTGTCCAAGTATCGCTTCAATATCCTTATCCGAAACCATTCCCAACACAATATGCAGGTGAAGAAACTTCAACGACCTAATTTGGCGAATGACGTATTTAATTCCGTCAATGTTATGCGCGGTATCTGCTATGATTAACGGTTTCTTACTTAACATTTGCCAGCGACCTGAAAAGCCTGTAATAATTTGCACCTTTTTCAATGCTTTTCTTACATGGCTGTCGGATATTTTTATTCCGAGTAAATTTAATTTTTCAATAGCGGCAATTACCGTGGCGCAATTATGCAACTGATAGTTGCCGGTGAGGCTCAGCTCAAAGGTTTTTTTATAACCGTTGCCCTTTGTACTGACCTCTACCTTCATCATTTCCTTTGATGCTATCTTCCGGCAACGATATTTTTTATCAGCAAAAATTATTTCAGACTTTTTTGCTGCTGCAAAAGAGGAAAAAACTTTACCTGTTTCAGGGTTGTATTCGCCAATTATTATCGGAGTTTGCGGTTTTATGATTCCAGCTTTTTCAATAGCAATTTTTCTCAGTGTATTTCCAAGCAACTGTGTATGATCCCAACCTATATTGGTAATGACAGAAAGTACAGGTTGTATGATATTGGTTGAATCCAATCTACCTCCCAAACCTGTTTCAATTACAGCTATATCTACTTTTTTATGACGGAAGTAATCAAATGCCAAAGCAGTGGTCCACTCAAAAAAAGAAGGTTGAATTTTATCAAACTGATGTTGGTATTTAGCAACGAAGTGAACTACATACTCTCTTGAAATTTTTTTTCCGTTTACACGTATGCGCTCACGAAAATCTTTCAGATGTGGCGAAGTAAACAATCCTGTTTTATAGCCTGCGGTCTGCAATGTTGCAGCAAGCATATTGGAAACTGAGCCTTTGCCGTTGGTACCCGCAATGTGAATTGTTTTAAATTTTTCATGCGGATGTCCGAGCAACTTATCAAGAGCAATGGTGTTGTCTAAATTGTTTTTATAGGCAGCCGGTCCAATGCGATGAAACATCGGCAGCAAGGAGTATAGATAATTTAGTGTTTCTTTATAGGTCATTGAACAACAAACACAAAGGTAATAGTACCTCTTTGCTCTTCAACACCGGCAGGGCTCTGGCTGAACTTGGCTTTCATGGCAGCATCTTTTGCCTTACGGTAAAGATTACTGCTTGTTGTGGTAGAACCTCTTGCACCGGGAACAGCATCAATAACATTTCCGAATTTATCTACTTTAATATCCACCACTACTTTGCCTGTTTCCTGACTGTTATCGTAGATGGATGGACGTGTACGAACTGCTCTTCCCGCTAAATCAAAAGAGAACCCCGGACCTGAGCCGCTTCCTATGCCGGGACCTGACCCATCACCCTGGCCACCACCACTGCCATTACCTCCTTGACCTTGTCCTTTGCCCTGATATAATGATGCAGGATCGCCATCACGTACCCCTTGATCACCCGCAGCTACATTTCCTGTACCCTGCGAAGTGGAATTATTTTTCTTGCCCGGATATAGTGCCGCTGCATTCACTTTTGGAACTACAGGTTCTACTTTTTTAACTTCGGTTTTTACGGGTGTGTTAACCGATTTTACCTCTTTTTTTACTTCCTTTTTCTCCTTATTTTCCAAGGCAGTTGATTCTTCTGTTTCCTGAGTAGCAAAGTTTTGTTCTTTCACTTCTGCAGCAGGCTGTGGTTGCGGTTGTACTTGCGGATTTTCTGAAACATTTTCCGAAAGTGGCTGAACATCACCTGATGAAATTTCAACAAAACCTATATTGGCCGACTCAGCACCACCGCCACCTCCAAAAGGTGGTATCTTGGTATGCATCGCAAAATACCACAACAGAAAAATTATTATCCCATGAAACAGAATGGAAATAATGAGTGAATTCCGTCTGATAGCTGGTGCTTCCATAATTACTTTATCGTATTGGTTGCAAGCACCATTTTTATCTTATTCCGCGCTCCAATATCAAGTAAGTCAACCAAACTTTGCACCTGAATGGATTTATCAACCTTAAGTATTGCTGTTGGGTCTTCCTGCCCTTGCAATTGAGCTAACATAACAGGTTCAAGCTGATCGAATGCTACTATCTGATTATTTACGGCATACTGCAAATCAGCAGTCACGGTGATAGTTATCGGGTGTTTCACTGCCGGCTTACTGGTCTTGGCATTGGGCAGTAACAATTTCAAAACATTCGGTGTGGCCATTGTCGAAGTGATAAGAAAAAACAGCAGCAGAAAGAACATGATATCGTTAAGTGATCCTACGAACACCTCTCCCGTCATTTTATTTCTTCTTCTTAAATTCAATGCCATAATGATGCTGATTTAAATAAATTCCACATTACTTACTTGCCGGTTCTTCCAGCAGATCAATAAACTCCACTGCATTTATTTCCATTTTATTTACTGCCCTGTCCACTAATGAAATCAGGTAATGATATCCGATATATGCAGCCACACCCACTAATAATCCAGCGGCACTGGTAATCATTTTCACATAAAGTCCTCCTGAAATGGTATCTATCTGTAAGCTGTTTTCGAGTGAAATCTGATAGAAAATTTTTATCACCCCAAAAATAGTACCGAGGAAACCAAACATAGGAGCTATACCTGCAATGGTTCCTAAAAAACTTAGATTCTTTTCCATTTTGTATATCTCCAGTTTACCTACGTTTTCTATTGCCGATTCAATATCGCGAATAGGTTTGCCCAGACGCATCAAGCCTTTTTCAATCATTCGTGCTACAGGATGGTTGGTGTTTTTGCACAGTGCTTTTGCTGCATCCACATTTCCGCTATGAACAAAATCTTTTATCTGATTAATAAAATTTTTATCAATATTGGATGATTTACGAATGGTAAAATAACGTTCAAAGAAAATGTACACAGCTGCTACCGATAGCAATGCCAGTGGAATCATAATGGGTCCACCTTTAACTACCATATCCAGTAACGAGATAGATTCCTCCGTTTTTACGGCAGGTTGCAAAGCTGCCGCTGTATCAGCAGCACCCAGCATTGTTTGAAGCAATATGCTCATATTTTAGTCTGAAATTTAAAAAAGTAAAAGTATATGCCTCTTTGTTTTGATTTATGCGGAAATGCTGCTCTTATACACATTTTCGTGTTGATAAAGAGAACGTAATTCGTTAAAGAAAAGTATGTGACGATATTCGATTACTGGGGCTCTTTCTCAAGATAAACGGACGTACTTGGAAAAGCAAAATCACTTCCGTTGGCTGAAACAATTTCCATGATTTTGAAATTAATATCTTGTTTTGTGGATGCATAGGTATCATAATCCGATGTACTTACCAGATAAATAATGGTAATCACAAGCGCACTATTTCCAAATTCACTGAAGAAAACAGTTGGGTTTTCAACTACCAATGGGTTTTCGTCCAGCACATCCCTGATTTCTCCCATAATTTTTCGGAGTTGTTCTGCGGTAGTTGAATATATCAGCCCGATGTTGAATTTATAACGATAAAAAGTTCTTACTGTTTGATTTTCCAATTCGGCATCTATCATCTTTTTATTAGGGACAGTGATAAGGGTTTTCTCAAGCGTCCTGACCTTGGTTGAACGAAACCCTACTTCTTCAATGTGTCCGTACAAACCGTCAGACTTAATTAAATCGCCTACGGCAAATGGTTTATCCGCAAAAATGAGGAACGAACCGAGTAAATTTTCTAAAGTTTCCTTTGAGGCAAGTGCAATTGCCAAACCTCCTATTCCCAAACCTGCTATGATGCTGGCTACATTTAATTTGAATATGCCTCCCAGCATAACAAACAAACTGAAAATAATAATCATCGCCTTGATTGCAGATACCAGAAACGGTACAAAAAGGTCATCCATTTTTGATACTGTGTGTTTGGCTCGTTCTTTCATTACTAACCCAATATAGTCCATGATGCGCAACACCGTCCATGTTACACAAAAAAGCAGAGCAACGGCAAACAATTTGTCGAGAAACATTCGTACTCCGAACTCCTTTCCTGATGCAAGGTGCCATTCTTCAGGAAAATGCAAAAACTGACAAGCAATGAAAATAACCAACAGAAATATGGTTATGGAAAAAGGGCGTGTTGTAAGATCCACAAATTTCTGAACCCCTATTGACTTAAAATATTTTCGCAATACATTGAACAAAAGGTAGGAAATAAGTTTTGAGATAAGATTTTTAAAAAATAATCCTACCAGAAAAATACCTGTAAACCACAAGTAGTTTTCTACTGTATTTCCCAAAAATGTCCATTGCAAAGGGTCCATCATTTACAACAATTTTTTAAGTGCAATTTCAAATGCCGATGCTGCAATTTTTGTACGTGCCGAATTCAGTTTATGTACATCTGCCAGCGCATCATATATTGTTTTTGCAGTATCATCAAAAATCATTTTATCATTGATAACTGCATTGGCATTATGCAAGTACGCAAATACTCTTGCCATACCGCAGTTGGCGATAAAATCAGGAAGCACACTTACTTTCTCATCACAAAACATTCCAATCGGGCCAAAGAAAATTTCTTTATCCGCAAATGGCACATTGGCACCACATGAAATCACTTCAAGTTTATGTTGCATCAGTGTAGCCATCTGCTCTTTTGTTACCAATCGCGATGCTGCTCCGGGAACAAAAATTTCGGCATCGGTGCTCCATATTTTATCATTCATTTCTTCACGGCTCAGCATACCTGATGTATGCAACTGATTACCTTTACGGCTATTGAATAATTCTTTTACTTCATCCAATGTAAAACCCTTTTCATTGATAACACCACCTTCACGGTCAATAATTCCTACAATCTTCACTCCCATTTGTGCCAGATAAAATCCTGCTGCCGCAGCCACATTACCCCATCCCTGAATAATGGCTCTCTTACCTGAAATTTCACCTCCCCATATCTGATAATAATTTCTAACCGCATTGGCAACTCCAAAACCGGTAATCATATCGGCCACTTTATATTTTCTGTTCAAATCGGGCGATAAAGAATCATCGGTTAATTCCAGTGATACTCCTTCCTGAAGATTCTTGATACGTTTACGTATATTTTCTTCGCCATCATTAAAATGACCTACTGCTGTTCCTTCCTGCGGATGAAGAATACCCAATTTATTACATATAGGAATTACATCATGTATTTCATCTACATTCAAATCTCCTCCCGTTCCATAATACGATTTAAGAAGTGGCTTTACTGCTTTAAACCATCTCTCAAGCACTTGTGACTTACGCGGGTCCGAAGGGTCGAAATTAATACCTGACTTAGCTCCTCCAATGGATGGGCCGGACACCGTAAATTTTACTTCCATGGTTTTTGCCAGCGATTCAACTTCACGTTTATCACAACCTTTGCGCATACGTGTGCCGCCACCTGCCGAACCATTGCGGATACTGTTGATAACCAACCAGCCTTCTGCCTCAGTTTCAGCATCTTTCCATTCAAAAACTATTTCAGGTCGTTTTTCTTCAAATTTCTTCAGTAAATCAAGCATATTCTTTATCTAAATTTTTCGCGAAAGTATTAAAATTATCCAGTTTTTTGCTCTACTTTTAGGTCAGAAAACCGAAACCTTTAAATATCTTTTGTAGTATAACTTGTAGTATTTCATTATTAACTTCACTGACATGAGAAATCAGCGATACGAGAACAAAAAACAGGAGCGCAATTCCTGGGAAAATTACAATGATGACTTTGGCAAAAAACACAAAATGACAAGTCATAAAAATGAGCGCAACTGGAAAAACAAACTACTTAAAGATGATGACGATAAAATTGACGAAATTTTTTTTCGTTTTGATGACGAAAACTAACAGTCCGCAATTTTATTTCATCAGATAAACAGCTCCTCCTGCTGAATTTTCTTTAGCTCCCGTTACGGAACTAAGTGTGTTATCCTTTTCTTTAATCCTAAGGTAACCCAGCAAGGCAAATATCAGCGCTTCTTTAAAGTCAATAATAATCTCTTCCGGAATTACTATCTGCACTTTGCAATATTGCCGTATTAAGTCTGCTAAGAAACTATTCTTGGCTCCTCCTCCCGTTACAAGCATTTTTGAATTATGAGAAACAGAAGTCATCAGGCAATTGCCAATCTGATAAGCAATATGATGACACACCGTATGCAATTTATCTTCCGTAGCAATTGAATACTGCTCAACTACAGGCAAAAATTCTGATGAAAACCATTCAGCTCCAAGTGACTTTGGGTATGAATGATGATAATATCCAAGTTTGTTGAGCCGGTTTAACAACTCTTGATGAAGATTTCCTTTGGCAGCAAGCAAACCGTCTTTATCATAATCCAATTGTTTTTCATTAGCCAGCTTATTCAGAATCATGTTCACTGGGCAACAGTCAAAGGCTATTCTCTTTTGGTCTTTCTCAAAGGAAATATTTGCAATTCCTCCAAGATTAAGACAGTAATCATACTCTGAAAACAACAAACGATCACCAATAGGTACCAAGGGTGCGCCCTGCCCTCCGCAAGCTACATCCAAACTGCGAAAGTCGCACACTGTAGTAATGCCACTGATGGCTGCAATGGATGCCCCGTTTCCGAGTTGGAAAGTAAATCTGCTGCCGGGCTGATGAAAAACGGTATGACCATGAGAGGCTATAAGCTCTGTTTGCTGATTGCACTTTTTCAGAAAATCCTTACACAACCTTCCAAGATACTCTCCGTATTCATTGTGCAATTTCAAAAACTGCTCAGCATTCATAAAAAATGCATTCTTCAGTTTTGTTTTCCAAATGTTGGAATAAGGTATGGTTTCTGCTCCCAGAATTTGAAAGGACAATGATCCCTTTTCTTCAAAATTCACCAATGCCAAATCCACACCATCCAAAGATGTTCCTGACATTATTCCAACAACTTTCATGCGCACAAATATTCAAAAATTTAAACAAAGTTACCCTTCGGCAAAACAAAATCACTGTTTCCTTTCATCGGCTGAAAAAGTTTCAGGAAATTCATCTGAAAAAAGCTTAAAAATCATTCTGAAACCGATAACCAAAGCTGTACTTTTGCGTATCATATAAAAATGGCATCCACAAGATTTAATCTCTCCACACAAATGGGTAAAAGTTCCACTCAGGAGCTTACCTATTTCCGTATTTTGTTTGGATTGCTTGGAGTGGTTTATGTTTTTGTCGGAATGTTTCTTACCGGAAACTCCGTTACGGTGTGGTTGCCGTTTTCATGGTTAGCATTTATTCCTTTTGCATTACTTGCCATCTCTTTTTTCCTGCCACTATCCTCCAAATATTTATCAGAAATGGCTGCAGGTATGTTTCTGGTGCTCACTATTCATCTGCTGTTTTACCTTTTTAAAAATCAACCCGGTATTCATATCGGTTTTATTCTTATTGCCGTAATTCTGTTCTCCAATCTGCATATCACCAATGTAATTTATCTGTTGTTGTACAATGTCCTTGTTCTTGGAGCGCTCGAATACATCCTTATTGCAGGTAATGCCGGTGTGACTCAACCGGTAATCATGTTTTTCAGTGTGGTATTTGGCATGCTGTTTAGTTTCCTGATGCAATGGTTTCGAATTAAAAACAATGAAGCACAGGAGAAAAAAGAAAAACAGTTACAGAGAATATTTCAGAATTCACCTGTAGCACTGGCAACTTTCAACAAAAGTGATTTCTCACTTATTGATTACAACATAGTTGCTGAAGATTTATTAAGTTTAAAAAATCAAAAAGGTGCTACACTTCGTTCTTTGTTTGCACTCGAAAATTATAACGACAATGAACTGTTGCGACTGGCTACAGCAGGAAGTTTTAATGCCATAGCTACAACATCTCATCAGCAGTCTAACCTCTCACTCACCCTCACCGCACCGGCTGATGAAAAAGTAATAATTGCCAGTTTCAGTGCGTCTGAATTACTTCAGCCAAAGCCAGAAAAATCTTTTATCCCCGGAAATTATTTTATCACCGACCTCAAAGGTCAGATTCTTGCTTCCAGTCATGATGCGGAAGACTTTATCACCATAGAGATTGAGTCGCTTAAAGATTATTTTAAAAAATTCATTCGTGATAATGCAACTATTCACAACTACACTCAATTTAAAATAAATGAGACCGACCCCTTTGTTTTTGAAATATTCAATGGAGAATATGAAGGTGAGAAAGCATACTACTGGATGCTGGTAAAAAACATTTCTGTTCATCATACAGAAACTATTGAAAATAATTTGCCTGCAGAAAACTGGAGTCAGTTGATTTTAGATGAGGAGGATGAGCTGGTGTCTTTCAGTCCGTCCTTTCTGAACCTTATCGGTTACACCGATTCAGAACTTGCACAAATTGATATCCAACAGTTAGTCCATCCTGCCGATAGTGTTAAATGGAAAAACTTATTGCAGCAAAGCCGCAGAGATAAAAAAGCTGATGACACGGTACGTTTCATTCATAAAAATGGTGAAATTCATTTTCTGAAATCATTATTCAGCACCAATGGATCACAGTCTGTTAAAATTTTTGCAGAAGATATTTCCGATTCTGTTCGATTGCAAAAAGAACTTTCGCTTGCAAGAGCCAACGTTTCATCTGTAATTGAAAATACCAACGACCTGATTCTTTCTCTCGATATGAATCATGTTATTACAGTGATAAATTCTGCAGGAATAAATTTCTACAAACAACTGATCGGAAAAACACTTAAACCCGGAGACAATTACCGGACAGTTATTCCTCAGGACGAAATTGCTGAATGGAATGATTATCATCAGCAGGCTATGCGAGGCAAAAAACCTGTTTACGTCAGAGAGTTCCATATTGCAGACCGGAACAGAACTTTTGAGTTTTCATTAAACCCCGTATTTACCGACAATCAAATTATCACAGGCATATCTTTATTCGGAAGAGATATTACACAACGGGCTGCTTACGAAAAAGAGTTGATGCAGGCACGCGAAATTGCTGAAAACGCCACCGCAGCCAAATCGCAGTTTCTTGCTACCATGAGTCATGAAATCCGTACGCCTCTCAACGGTATTGTAGGTATGCTTGAATTGCTCCGAATGACATCGTTGCAGGACAAGCAACGTGAATATGTAAGCACCCTGCAACTCAGCAGTGAAAATATGCTCAACATTATTAATGATGTGCTCGATTTCTCCAAAATAGAGTCTGATAAAATGGAACTGGAGAATGAGCCTTTTGAGTTGCGAAGAGTCATTGAGGAAACTTTTGATTTGTTATATTATCGTGCCTTAGGCAAAAAGCTGGAGTTGTTTTATAATATTGACGAAACCATTCCTGCATACATCATGGGTGACAGTATGCGACTGAAGCAGGTGCTAGTAAATCTTGTTGGAAATGCCATAAAATTTACCGCGCATGGTCACATTCTCATCAACACGCAGTTGGTGCCCTCTGCAGGCGACACTCTCGAAATACGGTTTTCTGTTAAAGACACCGGTGCCGGCATTAGCGAAGAACAAAGACAACGACTGTTTAAATCATTCCAGCAAGCTGATGTATCCACCTACAGAAAGTATGGAGGCACAGGCTTAGGGTTAACCATCAGTGCCAAATTGGTTTCGCTCATGGGAGGAATTATTGATGTGGAAAGCACTCCGGGTAGTGGTTCAGAATTTTACTTCACTATTAAAACAAAGGCTGCACCGGTTGCGGCATCGCGAAACCTCAAAACCAATCTGCGTATATTAAGAGGAAAGAAGGTATTGATATTTTCTGTTAACACTGATTTTGATTTACATCTCAGCGACTTGTTTAATGACTGGAATATGGTTCATCATACCGTAACCACACTGGAAGATGCACGAACCGAACTTGCCGACTCCTCAGTTTATGATGCACTTATTATGGATGCGCAAATGCCGGATTATTTGCTTTTTGCAGAAGACCTGAAAGAGCATACACGTCAGTCAGGAATACCGATGTTTGTGTTTAATGCAAGTGTATCAGGCGATGTAATTTATGGCAACAAATTATTTGAAGCAGTACTACCTGCAGGTGTTGATGCCATAAAAATTTCTACTGTGCTTATTAAATCATTTGTCGAAACTTCACAGAGATATAATATTGCAACTACTGAAGAGCCTACTTATGATACTACTCTTGCAAATCGTTTCCCTCTTCAGATTCTTATTGCCGAAGATAATCCGGTAAACCAGATGCTCACCGTTACCGTTTTAGAAAAATTAGGATACAAACCTGATGTTGCCGAAAACGGAAACAAAGTGTTATCACAAGTTGCTGCCAAAACTTACGACCTGATTTTTATGGATGTGCAGATGCCGGAAAAAGATGGTCTTGAAACTACCATTGAACTGCGCAAATCTCCTGCACATACAAACACGCTTATAATTGCCATGACTGCATTTGCACTGGATGACGATAAGAAAAAATGTATGGATGCCGGCATGAATGATTACACCACCAAACCCATACGTATTGAAACCGTGCAGGCACTGATTGAAAAATGGGGTATTGAAATAAACAACAGAAAGTCAATGAACAAAACCGAACCTGCTGTTGACAGAATAGTCATCAACAGGTTGAAAGATCTTTCGCCCGAAAATGACAATGAGTTTCTGAAAAATATTCTCGATTTATACATCAAGCAATTGGATCGGCTTACGCAGGATATTTCGGCATATAATACTGCCAAAGATTTAGACAATCTTTATAAGGCTGCTCATAAACTCAAAGGTAGTTCAGCAAACATAGGTGCTAAAATTCTTGAAGCAGCTTGTCGTATTGTGGAAGAAAAAGGCAAAAACGGAGACGAAAATCTGTTGAACGAAGAAGTTGCCAATCTTATGGAAGCTGCCCAAGCAACCAGAAAGGAAGTGCTCGACATTCTCAGTAAATACTAACTTCATACACTTCTTTTCTCAGAGCATCATTGCAAAGTGTATCCTCTTGAAAAATTCCACATGCCTTTAAATCATTAATTCTTTATCCATAGCTCTTTTTGTATAGCTGATAATGGAGCAAACTAAATTTATCAATCTCAAAACCACTACCTGCATTTTGTTCATACACGATGAATAGGAATATTTGGATTTGATAAATCCCTTACCGGAGAAAATATTTTTATTAACTATTGATGAATTTATTAGAATTTCATATTAATTTAGGCGTCACTAAATAACCAAATTATGAATGCACATCTCCCCCCCTCCCGCAAAAAGAAGATATTTCTTGCTTAGAAATCAGGAATTTTAAGAATAAAATAACCGTTCCATTGCCGTGAAAAAGCTGCTCTTAATTTTATCTTTTTTGTTTCCTGCCTTCATTCAGGCAAATTACTTACCATACGGCAGTTCCATTCAGGTAGTATGGAACGGAAAAAACGGCAACGGCATATTGTGCCTCGACAATTCGGCAGGTGATTGTGGAAATTACTGCCCTAGTGTAACCTGTGCTGAAATACCTGTTATAACTCCTATTTCAGCCATTAACGGGCCCGCCATAGTGTGTGCAGGCTCACAAACAAAATACAACGTGCCTGATATGACAGGTAGTGTTTACAACTGGAACGTCACAGGTGCCGGAGGCACAATTATTTCAGGACAAGGAACCCATGAAATATTGGTAGAATGGGGTAGCTCAGGTACGGCACTTATTCATGTGGACTATGAAAACAGGTTGCTTGACTGTGGTGGAACAGGCGACATTACTGTAGAAATAATGGAAGACTTTACTATTTCCGGTCCTGACAAAAGTTGCCCGAATGCTGATATCGTATTTTCAGCAGTAAACCCTGCCAACGTATCCTTTGACTGGACAGCAACCGATAATCAAAACCAGGTTCATTTTCTGGGAAGCGGTAGCGGCACCCCTGATTTTACTGTGAACTCATGGAACCTCGGTAGTGGCACATTTATTATAACAGCCACTGATAATTCCGGAAACTATTGCAACACCACTGCAAGCCTAACCTTGGAAATAAAAGATGCCCCACCTCCACCTGCCATGCCTACGGGCGATGACTGGGTGTGCGCAGGAACACCACACCTTTATTCCGGCACACCTTCAAATGCAGTTTATTACCTGCAATGGTCTGTTACAAATGGAAGCCCTGCTTCGGCAACGGGTAATGATGTTTCCATTGCCTGGAATGCTAATTTACCTCACAATTACTCCATAAGTTTGGTGCAGGTGGAAACCGTTTCAGGATGCGTCTCCGACCCTACACTGATGCCTATACAAGAGAAACTTTACACACCTCCCTTACTTGCCGGTGATTTTGCCCCTTGTATGGGCTCTGTCCAACCTTATATTATCTCCAATGTGAGCACCCCTCAACCTCAGACCGGAGATTATATATATGACCAAATCCAGTGGATTATTATTCCTTCAACTGCCGGAAGTGTGATTAGCGGACAGGGAACACTGAATGCCAACATTCAATGGAACAATGGCGTTGCTTCTGCCTCTATTCAGATTAAAACCACACTTTGCGGTTATGATAACTACCTCGCTTCTTTTTCTGTTAACTTAAGAGGTGTTCCTGCCTTAACCATAACTTCAACAGGGACAGTGTGCGAAAATACTCCCTTAAATTTTTCTTTTTCACCTCCTATTACAGGTTCAGGTGTTACCTATCTTTGGAGTTTTGGAGACGGATCTAACTCTTCTCTTCAAAATCCTACTCCCCATGCTTACGACCTGTCCCCCGGTGCTCCGGTTACTACTTTTTACGTAACTCTTGTGGTTGACAACAACGGTTGTACCTCTTATGCCAGCTCCAATATATCGGTAAACCCTGAGCCCTTGGTTGAACATTGGTTATCCCATGACAAATTCTGCCCTCCACTAGTTTCAACTATTTCAGCTTCCTTAACCCTGCAATCCGGAAGTTTTAATTATTTATGGAGTAACGGCTCCGCTACCTCTGCAACCTCTTTGTTTTATACCGACCCTCAACCTTTTACAGTTACGGTTACCAATGCCGTTACAGGTTGTTCCGCTTCTGAATCTTTTTCCATTCCTTTCTGTCAGGCACCTTCCACTTGCAATAACGACCCTACCGTAGATGTTGCTTTCAGCTATTCTGCTGGTTCCGACTGTCTGACTAAAAATTTTCTCGCCAATATCAGCGGTGGCAATCCACCCCCCGCTTCTTTAGCATGGGATTTTGGAGATCAAACTTCTGATTTCACTTCATCTCCATCACATACCTATTCTTCCGCAGGGCATTTTAAGGTTTGTCTGTATGCTTTTGATAATCTCGGAGTTCCGTATTGCGATTTTGACTGTCAAATTATTGACATCCCGCTTTATCCTGATTTTACTACGGCATTCCACTGCAGCTCTACTCCAGGAAGCTATGATGTGGAATTTATTGACCTTTCTACTTACCTTTATCCTATTAGTAATTGGGATTGGTATGAAGGATCTACACTGCTTGGCTCCGGTGTTAATCCTGTTTTTACCTTATCTCCGGGTGTTCATAATATTACTTTGAAACTCAAAAATGCTAATAATGATGTGTGCGAGCGCACCATTGCAATTCCTGTACCCCTGCCTCCGTCTGCTGCTTTCACCGTTAGCGGTGCTCCCTTTTGCGAAAAACAAACTATCGTTCATCTGACAGCAAGTAATACCAACGTTCACCATGCCTTGTGGGACTTTGGCGATGGTTCCTTATATATGCCATTAGACCCCTCTGCAGGTATTAATACTGACAGGGTGTTTAATGGATCTGGGTACTACAGTATAAACCTTACCGTTACGGATAAATACGGCTGCAACTACAGCAGCACTCAGCAGGTAACGGTTAATGAAAATAAGTTGGGCGGATCAGTTATGCCCCTAAATACTCATTTTTGTCCGGGAGCAAATGAAACCTTTTGGCTGAATTTGCTCAACACATATTCTCCACCCACAGCGTGGCTGTGGACAACGGGTGCAACCACTCCCACCATTACGGTAACGCAAACCGGCAGTTATAATGTGACCGTGAGCGATAACAAAGGCTGTAGTTTCAGCCCTGCCGTTGCCGGCATGGCTTCTGTTTTCAATGTGCCGCAGCCTGTCATCAGGGGCAACCTTGAACTTTGCTTTGGTGAAGATATTTCTCTCAACGGGAATCAAGGGCCGGCAGTGCAATACCTATGGACAGTGACTGACCCGAACAGTACAACCACAACCTACAGCCAGCCCGACATAGTAATAGCAAACGCCCAAACTGGCATTTATTCCGTTACCCTTGAAATTACTGCCAATGGCTGCTCCCGAAGCACTCAAGTAAGCGTTACGGTTCATCCACCCCCTGCCCTGCCTGACATACAAAGCAATCCAAACCCACCTTGCGAAGAACAGGCAATAGACCTGAGTGTTACCAATGCCGGCAGCAACTGGATTAACTGGAGCAACGGTGCCAGCGGAACACCCATAACCGTTTACAATGCCGGAGTTTATCGTGCCACTGTAACGGATGCTTATGGATGCACGGCATTTAATGATTTTCAAGTTTATGAAAACCCCTATTCAGGCTTTTTTAACAATGGATGCATGGACTTTTGCGATACAGTGCCCATAACCATTCCCGGTAGCACGTGGGCAGGCATTGCCATTAATTATGCAAAATGGGAATGGTTTGTGGACGGGCAGTCGTACAGTGCCGGGGCAAACTCGCCTGTGGCTGACCTTATACTTGGCACAATGAATCCGGGTGTGTATGTCATAACGCTTCATTTAGTTGCTCACTATCCTGACGGTGACTGCGATTTCTGGACCAAACCTCTTGAAATTACCATCAGGCGTTGTCCGTGCCGCATTAACCCTAAAGGCTCTATTTATTGTATGGAATATGCTGACGGTGACATCAACCTGCCTCACAACTACCATTTTGAAATAAATACCAATTACGATTGCTCTGTAAGTCCAAATCTGACAGTAACCTCTCCTGATGGCGGGGTAACACTATTGTCTTCATCCATACTCCCATAATACCTTTCCGGCATTCTTGCCACCACTGCTTTGTATCCTCAAACCGTGTGTTTTGATTTGAATTTTACCGATGTAAACAGCCCTGAATGTAACTGCAATTACCGATACTGCATGAAACTGCCCAAATGCGGAATCCCGGGCGATTGCAATTTTGAGATGCCTATTACCGGTTTGGATTGTATTGGGCATGATGCACAAGGACATCCTGTTTATACTCTTACCATTATGGCAAACCCCTTTAATTACTCTGCTCTTTCCTACTCGGTGCAGGGAGGTATCCTTGCCGGAATACCTGCTACTATTGGTCCGGGCATTTCGCTCATTAACGCTACCTTCACCGACCTTACTCCTTTTGATGGATTTTGTATCGCTTTTCAGGTTTATGATTTTACTACTCACATAGTATGTGAACATTTAATTTGTATAAATAATCCACCAGGCTGCGGTGGAACACCTCCCACTCGATTGACTATGCCTGAAAAAACCGACTCTCTGTTTGGGTTAACTCAACTGCTTATGGATCCCAATCCCGCAGACAATATGGTTTACCTTCATTATTCTACTATGGTCAATGAACTCTCTTCACCCACTAACAAAACACAAACAAAGCCTGTCGGTGAATTAGAAATAAAAGATATGCATGGGAAAACACTCTTTTCTCAGCAACTGACTCAGACAAATGCTGCGACTGCAGTCAACACCTCCCAATGGAGTGAGGGTGTGTATGTCGTTTCTCTCAGAACTTCTGCTGGAAGTTTAATAGTTAAAAAATTAGTCATCATAAAATCATTCACACGATGAAAACTGTTGTAAAAATTATCTGTATCCTCACTGCCCTGTCTTTGGCTGACGGCTTGGGGATAAAATCCTTTGCCCAAAGCTGGCAATGGGCTGCACGCATTGGCAGTGCTGCTGGCACTACTGATATTCCCGATGAAATGGTGAACGACATTAAAACCGATGCGCAGGGGAATGTGTATTTGTGCGGAAGATTGTGTAAAAATGCCGACTTTAACGGTTTGCCCCTGAATAATTTATTCCCTTCAACAGGTTACTGCTCTTTTCTTGCCAAAACAGACTGTGCCGGTAACCTCTTATGGATTAAAATCATGGGAGGATTATATGGTTACAACATGGCCAATGCCCTTGCTCTGGATAACAACGGCAATATTTACCTGACCGGGCAATTAGGAGCTATAACCCCCATGCCCTGCACTTTTATGGATTCTGTCATTACCGAAGAGGCAGTAGATTTATTCCTTGCCAAATTTGACACCGCTGGTAATTTTAAATGGGTGAACTGGGCTGCTAAAGGACCTGATTATCTTTTTACACAAGGTTCTAAAATTGAAATGGATTCTCAAAATCAGATTTATGTGATGGGATTGGGTATAACTACCGGAGGCGGTGTTCTTTTTCCGGGATACACTGTACCTCCAACATGGGCTTATGTAGCACGTTTTGATACGTCAGGGAATATAAATAAATTAATGAATATAGGTAATAACATTCAGGGACCTTTTGTTAAAGACTATAAGCTAAACCCTGTTACAGGCGATCAGTACATAACGGGAAGTTTTAGCAATGATTCAGTGGTAATCGGTGATACAACATTATTTAGACTTGCTATTTCAAGCGGAAGCGATTTATTTCTCGCCAAATTTGATTCGGCAGGATTGTTTCAATGGGTACGACAAATAGGCGACACAATACTTAATTTCAGCAAGGGTTACGGAATCAGTATTGATTCTTCTGATATTGTTGTTGTAGGTGGTACCGCCCCAACAACAACCATTGACGGATTTGGTTTTTCTAATCCATTAAGCACAAATTTTAATATGGATGTTCCTTTTGTAGCAAAATTTAATTCTAACGGAACATGCTTATGGACAGCAAATTCCTTTCATAAATATCAAAGTAGAGCTACCGGAGGAATTACAACCTCCGGTAATGGAGATAGCTATTTTGCAGGATGGTATGCAGGGCAGGCTATTTTTGGAAGTACTACATTCAGCGGTGCTAATGGGGTAAGAGATATATTTTTGGCAAAGATTTCTCCCTCAGGTGTGATTTTATCTGCTGACAGTATCAGCGGAACCGGCACGGAGGAAGTGCCTAAGTGCATAACAAGTGATGTAAATAATAATGTTTACATAGGTGGATCCTTTGACGGCACTATGACGGTGAACGGGGTAAACTACACACAGGCAGGAGGCAATTCCGATGGGTTTATTGCTAAATGGGGATATTCGACAGGATGCACCGTGGGCTTAAACGAAAATAACCTTGCTCCAGATGAGCATTTATTTTTATTTCCTAATCCGGTCAACAAAGAATTAAATATTCAACCTTCGAATTTTAAAATTCAAAAACTGGAAGTGTATGATTTGATTGGAAATAAAATAACGGAAACTAATGCCAACAACAGAGAAGGTGTTATTAAATTAAATGTAAGTTCCTTTGCAAGTGGATTGTACATTATTAGAGCATTTGATGAAAATAGAAGTGTAGTTAAAAAGTTTGTGAAAGAGTAAAAGGAGGTTATCTCTGCATCCTCCTTTGCTTACTGATTCTTCTCTTTAGCATTGCATAGTATGGCAAAGTGTATCCTCTTGAAAAATTCCACATGCCTTTAAATCATTAACTCTTTATCCATAGCTCTTTTTGCATAGCTGATAATTGCTAAAACACATAAAATACAAGTTATTACTTTAAGAAATCCCTCTATTGCACCAAGAAAAAACAATATCACCTTAACATCTGTTATTATCGCACAACTATTGTGACTCCTATTACTTTCAGTCATGGTTATAATAGTTATTTTTGCCTAATAATTCTGATTAATTATGTCAAACGCAATATTCAATATTCCTCCGGCAACTAATGAGCCGGTACTTAACTATGCCCCCGGCAGTGCAGAACGCAAAGCTTTAAAAGCTGCATTAACTCATGCACGCTCGTATCAGGCAGACATACCAATGTATATTAACGGAAAAGAAGTACGTACAGGAAAAACAGCTCCTCTGAATCCTCCGCACGATCATAAACATACATTGGGAGTATATCACAAAGGAACTAAAGAACACATTAAACAAGCTATAGATGCTGCACTGGCAGCACGCCACAAATGGGCTGCAATGGATTGGGAACAACGTGCTTCCATATTTTTAAAAGCGGCTGATTTATTAGCAGGTCCATATCGCTACAAAATGAATGCTGCAACCATGCTCGGCCAGTCTAAAAATGCTTATCAGGCTGAGATAGATTCAGCATGTGAGCTCATAGACTTTCTTCGTTTTAACGTGCAGTACATGCGTGAAATATATACTCAGCAACCACCTGTAACCGGCAAAGGTGTATGGAACCGTATTGAGCAACGTCCTTTAGAAGGATTTGTTTTTGCACTTACACCATTCAACTTTACAGCCATATCAGGCAATTTGCCTACCGCTCCCGCCATGATGGGAAATACCATTGTGTGGAAACCTTCCAACACTCAGATTTATGCAGCACATGTAATCATGGAGTTGCTCGCAGAAGCAGGACTACCTGACGGAGTTATTAACCTGGTTTATGTTTCAGGTCCCGAAGCCGGAGATGTAATTTTCAGCCATCCTGATTTTGCAGGTATTCACTTTACAGGTTCTACTGAAGTATTTAAAGGAATATGGAAAACCATTGGTGAAAACATGCCAAAGTATAAGTCATATCCGCGCATTGTTGGCGAAACAGGCGGTAAAGATTATATCATTGCTCACCCCAGTGCCGATGTAGATGTATTGGTAACAGCATTAGCTCGCGGTGCATTTGAATATCAGGGTCAAAAATGCAGTGCTGCATCACGTACCTATATCCCGAAATCTTTATTTCCGCAGGTTAAAGAAAAATTGGTTGCCGAAGTTAACAGCATGAAAATAGGACCTGTGGAAGACTTCAGAAATTTTATCAATGCAGTTATTGATGAAAAATCATTTGATAAGATTGCAGGATATATTGAAAATGCCAGAAAAAGTGCTGAAGTGGAAATTATTGCTGGTGGCAAGTACGATAAGAGCAAAGGATATTTTATAGAGCCTACCATTTTGGTTACTTCCAACCCGGCTTACACTACCATGTGCGAAGAAATTTTCGGTCCGGTACTAACCATGTACGTTTATGATGATGAGCGTTTCGAAGAAACATTAAAATTAGTTGACTCTACCAGTGAGTACGCTTTAACAGGTGCTGTGATTGCCCGCGACCGTTATGCAATAGACATGGCAACCAAAGCGCTGACACATTCTGCAGGTAATTTTTATATCAATGATAAGTGTACGGGTGCTGTAGTAGGTCAACAACCATTTGGTGGAGCCAGAGGCTCAGGCACCAATGATAAAGCAGGTGCAATGATTAACCTGCTGCGTTGGGTTTCACCTCGTACCATAAAAGAAACGTTTGTGCCCGCTACGGATTACAGATATCCTTTTATGGAAGCTGAATAATAAATTTTTGATTTTTAGTGGTTGGCTGTATCCTCAACATTATTGAGATTCAGCCGGCCACCTTTCACAAACCTTTTCTTGTAATAGGCTTCATTGAGGTCGCTGATGATTACACCATTCGAGGTACTTGCGTGTACAAATTTATCTTGCCCAATGTACATCCCTACATGTGAAACACGTTTGCCTCTGGTTTTGAAAAACACCAAGTCTCCGGGCCTCAAACCAGAAAAACTTATATGTGGCAGTTTGTTAAACATTTCAAATGAACTATTGCCGAGGTTATGACCCGTAACGGAATTGATAATCATATTTACAAAGCCTGAACAATCTATTCCTGATTCACTCTTACCACCATATCTATAAGGAGTATTCAGCCAATTATCAATTAAATTAAAAACTTTAAAATTGAAAATGTTTTGCACTTCATAACCCAAAATCTGGCTGTAATAACATTTATTATTTTGCTCAACAACCGATTCCTGAGCTTTGGAGCTAAATGAAAAACCAAGGCAGAATAAAAATATGATGAAAGCGACTCTTTTCATTGCTTGCAAATATAGGGAATTAAACGTTTAAAATTGTATTAACAATACATGAAATAAAAAAATCCGCTACACATGAAGTGTAGCGGATTACAAACTTATGCGACAAATTTAATTATTGAATAATAATCTTGCTCATGTGTACCATTCCATCTGTTTCGATACGTAAGAGATAAGTACCTCTTGCATATTTTTCTACCGAAATGGTATTGGTATTCAAACCTTCGCCTAATGAGAAAGTTTGCTTGTAAACTTCACGTCCTGTTAAATCAAACAATGATGCAACAGCTGTTGATTGTTGAGGTGCATTCAGTGAAAACTCAACATACGTAGAAGCAGGATTTGGGAACACCGAAATTTCTGTTGAAACTTTCACCTGTGAATTGTCCTCACCAAACCTTGTTGACGGTGTAGTAAACTGAACGTAGCTGGTCCAAGCAGAATATGTACTTCCTCCACATCCTGATCTTACATACCAGCGATAGGTGGTATTTGGCGAAGTTCCTACTGTTATTGAAGTAACACCATTGCTCAGTGCATTTGACAAATACACACTGCCATTACTCATATTTTCTACTTTGAAATAATAATTCTGAGCTGCAACACTGCCCCATGTAAGTTCTGCTGAATATCCTGATACATTAATTGTTTTCGGATTTGTAGGAACAGGGCAACTGGAACCACCGCCACAATTATTTACCGTAACCGCAGTAGCAGCTGAAGTAGCAGTACATCCATTGCTTCCGGTTACTGTTACTGAATAATTACCTGTTGACCCAACACTGATGGTACCTGAAGTAGCACCTGTATTCCATAAATACGCACTACCCGAACTTGATGTAAGGTTGATAGTTGAACCCTGACAGAAAGTTGTGGAACCACTTGCTGTAACCGTGGCAGTAGGAGCCGGCAGTACTGTAACAACTACATTTGCTGAAGTACCGTAAACACCTGTATTCAATTGCTTAACAGTAACTGAATATGTTCCTGCAGTGGATACGGTTATTTTACGTGTTTTTGCTCCGTTACTCCATAAATAGGATGACCCTTTTGAGGCTGTAAGTACCACACTTCCTCCGCTACAGAATGACAAACTTCCACTCACTGTAATGGTAGGGACAAAAGAACTACTGCTCACTGTAACAACTGTTGGTGCTGAAGTAGCGCTGCAACCATTGCTATTAGTAACTCTTACTGTATAGCTTCCTGCAGTATTCACAGTGATTGATTTTGTGGTTGCACCTGTTGACCATAAATATGATGAGCCTGTGCTTGATGTAAGAGTAACACTTCCGCCTTGTGTTAACGAAGTTGAACCACTGGTAGTGATAGTTGCTGTAGGCAATGCATTCACTGTAACACTCTGTGAAGTTGAGGCACTGCATCCACTATTGGTAACTGTAACCGTATAATTTCCACCTGTGCTTACATTAATAGCTTGCGTTGTTGCACCTGTTGACCATAAATAAGATGAACCGGAACTTGCTGTAAGATTTACACTTCCTCCCTGGCAAAATGTGGTGCTGCCTGAAGCTGTAATTGAAGCTGGTGTACTCGTTGTTACAATAACATTTACCGTAGGCGATGTTGCTGAACCTGATGATGTGGTAATCGTACAACTATACACACCTGCAGTTGTAACAGTGATAGATTGTGTTGTAGCACCTGTGTTCCACAAATAGGCATTTGCTGCACTGCAAGTAAGCGTAACACTTCCTCCCTGACAGAATGTAGTTGGGCCACTGGCAGTAATTTTTGGAGTTGGTACTGTTGTTGTAACGGTTACTGTTGTAACTGCTGATGTTGCTGAACATCCTGATGAGTTGGTAACTGTTACTGAATAACTGCCGGCCGTTGTAACTGTAATTGACTGTGTAGTGGCGCCTGTTGACCACAAATAGGATGAACCGGTGCTTGATGTAAGAGTTACACTTCCTCCCTGTGCAAATGTTGTTGATCCGCTTGCTGAAATTGTTGCCGTTGGCAAAGAATTTACAGTAACCGTTACAGGTGCTGATGTTCCTGAACCTGCTGAAGAATTTACTGTTACAGAATAAGAACCTGAAGTTGAAACTGTGATAGCCTGAGTTGTCGCACCATTACTCCACAAATATGATGTACCGGAACTTGCCGTTAATTTAACATTACCTCCTGCACAAAATGCCAAAGGTCCGTTTGCACTGATAGTTGGTACTATTACTCCTGATGTACAAGGAGCAGGAGTTGAATAGATAGCACTTGAACTTGTTGTAAGATGTATCTGATCTATTTCAAGATTGGTGTTTGTTGGAGTAATTGTTAGTGTATGATCAGTCAAAGAACTAACATTTGCAAATTTAATAGCTTGGCCGCTTGACACATTATAACAATACCAAACCCAATTGGTATCAGCAATACAGCCTATCTGATTACTGTTGGCACCATCCAATGTAACAGTCATTCCTGTGGTATTTGCATTTTTAGAGCGAGCTCTCACCCACAGATAGTAAGTATAATTGGATGTTGACCTTGGTTGAAATACATAAGTAAGATCACTTACTGAATTAAAACCTACCGCTGTGGTGAAATCGGTGAAATCGCCTGCTGCAGCATTTGAAGGCCTGGTAGTTTTCAGATAAACACTGGTATTGGTATTATCGAACAATTCAGCTTCAGTTTTAAAATCTTTGCTCCAGTAATATGGATAAGTATTTTCATGCCATCCGTCAAGTTGGTAGAATACCGGTGCCGAAGGATTTGTGTTGTCGTAAATGTAAGTGCTACCCTGACGTCTTACTTTAAATTTCACCCATTGGCCATCGAGTTTAATCATGGTATTACTTTCATCTTCCACTGCACCTGCCATATTCGACAGCGGCTGAACACTTCCGGTAATTGCATATTTATTCAACGAATTGTGTTTACGTACAACCACCAATTTTCTAGGGTCGCCAGTACGGAATGAGTAAGCGTTAAAAGTAGGATTAGTAGGGTCATTCGGTACATCGCCTTCCATTAAATAACCATTGCGGAATAAATCTTCATATCTTGAAGTGATAGCCTGAGCATAAGGAGGAATTACCATTTGCCAGATATAATTTTTAGGATTCTGATATGGTACTGAAGTAACAAAGTATCCTGTAGTAAAGAACTCTGCACCCGTCATAGATAAGGCTTTTAAGAACCCTAACCATTGTGCAGGACGCACATTTTGTGTTTCATCATTATCCCATCCCGGTGATACTGCAGGTGAAAAATATTTGTCTCCAGATAACAATTGTTCTCTTCTGGATTCAACAACCCATTGCCATCCTTTCCATGCACCTGACCAGTAACGCCAGTTACTTGGCCAACGCATATAAATATCTCCTGTTGCATAGTTGGAGCCATTCATTGGCGTATTCACACTTCTTACTTCTGACCATTTCAAATTCCAGGTCGGTTGTCCGTCCAACTGATAATAAGCAAACTTGGTATTTGATAATCCGCTTAAACCCATGAACTGATCGCGGTAAGCCTTAATTTTTGTTGCAGCCCTGCGGCCTTCGTAAGTGAACCAATCCAATCCACTTGAGTTCTTATCAGATACTACAGACGGATCATTCGTCATTACATTGGAGTAGTACAAATAGGGAATAACTTCACCGTTATCAAAAACATAGTCAAGAGGGCGGCTCAACTTTGCCAGAAGTTTTTGCAAATAAAATTTTTGTGTCTGTCCATCATTAACGAGAGAGTCAGGTGCGCCAGCAGGACTTAAATATTTTGTTGACCCTGTTCCTCCATTCGGATCGAGATATTGCCCTGAACTGTTGCGTAAGTAATATTTATCAGGCAAACAGTTACAGGTGGCATAAGACGTGCTGCTTTTGAAACCCGCATTTGAGGGGCGCAATTGTGGCCAATACGATAATGCCGAAGTTTTATACTGAGGATATTGGTTTGCCAGATTAATCCATGCATAAGAAAAAGTAGTACTGATGTTATAGTCATCGTAAGCTCCGGTATTTTCAGAAGCCATAATGGTATAATTAAAGTTCTTAGCGAAATCCGTTTGTAATGTCACACTGTTTGCAACTGCTGCCGACATGGTTGATTCGTAAGTATTATATCCCGATAGATAATAATACCCAACAAAGGGATTGTTTGCAAACAGTGTATGCCCCGGTTTATAACGTGGAACCGGAAAGTTTTTCAATTGCTCAATGGGAGTAAGAGATGGCGAAGGGTGACCTGGAGCATAGTCATTAATATTGATTCCTGCCGTAACCGGTGAAGGAGTAGGTGCAGTTACAGTAGGATTTGCAAATGAGTAATGCTTACCTGCTATAAAATTAAGATAATGAGAATAAATAGAATTACCTCCTAATGAGTTATAATACACCGCAAACTCGTCAATGGCACCCTGATATTTATAATATGCCGACTGAGAATCTATCATATACTCTCTGTTGCCACTTTGGGCAAAACTTCCACCGGCAATTGTCTTGGAAAATCCGGCAGGTAACTGTCCGTCTATCCAAACTTCTTTTATTCCTGCTTTAGCATTATACTTAAACACGATATGATGCCAGTTGCCATCCATATAGTAACCATAAGATTTACGACCAATGCCGGTAAGGTCTATTTGAAAATCATCACTAATGCCTGAACCGGTGTTTGAAGTAACAAAGGTCATAAAGTTGATGGCCGGGTAGCTCATTCGTAATTCAATTGCACCATCCATTCTTTTAGCAAACACTGTTGTTCCAAAATAAAATCCCGGTTTAAACAGGAATTCAAAAGTTACGGCTGAATCAATTGCCAATGTACCACCTCTGATGATGGTTGAATTGGAATCCAAAGTCATATACTTACCAACACCTACACCCGCTGGGTTGCTGTTGATGGTATATCCCGATCGGTAATAACTTGGATCAAGATCAAAATAGTTCATTGAGTCAGTCATGGGTTTCGAATTTTCAAACGTATAATAGGATTTTGGTAAATAATTCTGTGCTGATAATACAGCAGGAACTAATACCAACAAGGCCATTATTGCTTGTCGAATTGATTTGATTGATGTTTTAACCATGATAATTAATATATTAGTGTTATACAAGACATTCCCACGCACGATTAACATTACGTTTTTTCGTGATATTTCTTTCTTAATAAAATCTTCGGTTGACTGCTTTACGTGGCCAAATATAGAACGAATTTTTACCCAACAAGAGGGTAATTTAACTTCATGCTACATGTGATTAATTATCAATGCTTTATGTTATTAACACCTGTTAATAACTCAACTTTCGCCATCGTTTTTTAGCCTTTCACCCAAAAATTAAGCTATTTCACCCACTAAAATTTGGTGAAAATTCCTAATGAAAATTGAAAAACTGATAATGGCTGTGTATATGCTCCAATATCTTTCTTCGTATTATTGGAACGGGTTAATGTTACATTGTTATACTTTAATTCGGTATTAAAATAATCACCACTGAACGATACGCCAAAACGTTCAACAATTGAATACTGTAATTCAAATCCAAGGTTCAGAGCAACACTGTAAGCGGTTTCTGCATTTTCAGTAATGCTTTGTGTGTTGCTTCCATCAAAACTCTGGTAAATGGTTTTGGAATATTTACCTCCTACAATACCTAACATTCCTTTGAGTTGGAATAAAACCTTTTCATTTAAATCAAAGGAGGTTCCTATTCCTGCAGTAACTCCTGTTACTTGCCATGGGTAGGTGATTACTTTATATCGCGGCCCGGGTGAATTTAAATCGGTTAAATCATTCAATAAACCATCAGCAGCACATGGATTATAAAACCATAAAATATTTGCCTCGGTAAAAAATCCACGGTTTATTCTAAAGTTTGCTTTCAGACGCGCACCTGCTCCTGTCATTGCCAATCCGGATTTATAACTATCCGTGTTTTTGTCGGCAAAATCACCAAGTGGTAAACTGGCTCCTCCTGCCAGTGTTATTGTCCATTTTCTTTCAGGCATGATTCTATCACCAACTGATTCTTCCTGACTGAATGAAGGTAATGAGTTAAATAACACTATTAAAATGCAACCTGTAATGGTAAAAATTGTCCGGGCTTTCATACGTTGATATAATGCCCTAAAGTAGCAATTATTTACGTACTAAAAATTGAGCATGGCAATTTTTGTTTTTAGCCTGTTTATTCTGGCTTTCACAACATTCTTTTTATCGAACCGTTGCACCAGATATGAAATTATCATTATCGTCATGATATTTCCCTTTGCTGTTTGAGTTAAGTTGATGCTATGATTAGAATTACATTACCAGGTTAACAGTACCTTTCTTGGTGATGATTCTTCCGTTGATGGCTTTAGCCTGAATTTTATAAACATAGCTTCCCTGAGGAGCCATTTCGCCTCTGTATTTACCATCCCATTGTGTATTGATATCTGATGATTCAAAAATCAATTGACCCCAACGATTATATACCTGCATAGTGAACTCTTTTACGCCTTCACTGTAAGCGCCAAAGGTTTCATTCATGCCATCACCATTAGGTGTAAATGAGTTAGGCACATAAATAGCCATGTTAGGCGTAACGGAGGTTTCATTACTCGTGCTGGTTATTTCATTAGCTCCTTGCTTATATGCAATAACTCTGTATTTGCGTTCCGCAAGATTGCTTTGAGCATCAGCACTGGTAGCTTTGAATATTCCAAGCACACATAAGGCCATTAAACTAATTTCTGCAAATCTTTTCATACTGTTTAAATTATTTTTACAGTTGATTTGCAAAATGCCCTCCGAAACGACATGATTTTTTCGGAAAAAGAAACTTTAGTGACGCATGTAAGAAATTAATAGCATGTGATGTTTTTTTTTAAGTCTCCTCCTCTGAGAAATAAAATTCTTTTCGATTTAATCCTTTGGTCTTGTTGTCAGATTATTGATGCTTGTTCTATATTTTGTTGGCTCAGGACTATAAAACATCAAATGCCGGTGCTAATACTGACAGACATTCACAGTGCAGTAAAACAATAAATCACCGATCGAGCTTCCATAAAACAATAATAAGGAGTGAAAAAGTTGGACTGATGCCAGTGATTTTGGAGGTTTATTCACTAAAAGAACGTGATTTTTTTCTTAATTTATCAACAACTATTCTATCATTCATAAAAACTGCCTATCTTTCGGATTCAAGATAAAAAGCATAGCCGGATGCAAAAATTAAATGCCCTGTTATATGCCTTAAAATTAAAACAAGAGTTAAAAACTCTTGCTGAAATTAAAGTAGTGGTATTACCTGCTTCTTTTCTCAACCACCATTCAAATATTCACATCAAATTCTTAATACCATGCATACAATTGAGCAATTGCAGGACATGCTTGCCGAGCATAAAGAGTGGCAGGCTAAGATTAACTTCTACCGTTCGGAGATAGAACAAATGAAGCAGACACTCTCAAGCACCCTTAATGCTGAGAGTAATCAGTACAATATGCCACATGTGGAGCATTTCCAGAATCAGTTTATTTTACAAAAAGATGTGTTGGATAATATGCGGCATGATTTTAAGCAACACGAAAATAAAATTGAATCCCATTCCAGCAAACCGGTTCTGAACCTTGCCGGTATGCATCTTAATGAAAGGGAAAAACTTGTTTCTTACGAAAAGATTTTCAAGGATTTAAGAGAAGAATTTCAATCATTTATCCACAAAGATGCTTTTAGCTGATAAATAGCTAAGTGCTGCAGTGTGATAAAAAACCTTCTTTCCGTTTAATAATCCTATAGTAGCTATTACCGGAAGGAAAGTTTGTTTTATTGTTTTCAAAATTGGAGTTGTTACTAAAACAAAAAAAAGGTGAATGAAACATTCACCTTGCAAGCTTATTTTTTTGAAACTATTGATTAAGCCAATCTAATCGGACTTTTTGAAAAGCCCGATACTATAAGGTCTAATTAGCATAAGACCTACATACAAGAGTAGCTTATACAAATACCAAATAAACCAGATAAGCCATAAAACCCAGTATCAGTAATTCTTCTGCGAAAAACATAAGCATGGGTTGATATTTGCCAAATAATGACTTTCTGAAATATTTAGCTTTTAATGACCTCTCCTCCTGAGTGTGGTCGTAAGTAATAATTGGGTCGTTGTTCATCATAATCTTCCTTGTTTTAATGAGTGCAAATTATGATACACCAAAAGCAAAATTCATTCAAAACGTGGTAAGTGTTGTACTTGTAAGATTTTTCAAAAAGTTCTAGATTATCAAAGGCGAATAAGCTGATGTTTTCAGAGTGAAAACCGCCATAAAAACATCATTTATAACAGGAAAAAAATTATGAAAGAAAATAGCTTCAGGAGAGATTTATTATCCTATTTTTTAAAATCTTCAATGGAAATAAACTTATTACACAAAAAAAGTTCTTCCTTCACCTGATTAGAACAAACAACAATTAACCTGTCAGCTGAGAATTTCTGAAGATATTGCTGATACCATTCTACTACATGCTTATCCAGATTGGTACAAGGTTCATCTAAAAGTAATAACGGAGTATCGGATGTGATAGCAAGAAGCAATTTTACTTTTTGCTTCATTCCCGATGAAAAATCTTTTAACTGCTTTCCGGCATGATGCGCCAATCCTGACTCTTCTATTAAACTTGATACGCTAAACTCAGGTCGGATTTTCTTAAACTTAAAATACAGATGCATCATTTCGGTTAACGTATAATCTTCAACCAGCATCATATATGGCGATGCCAACGAAATGTATTCATATACCGAGTCGTGATGAATGCTTTTCCGGTTATAAGTATAAGTAACAGCCCCTGCACTTACCGACATAAAACCTGACAACACCTGAAGCAATGTGGACTTTCCGGAGCCATTGCTGCCGGTTACTCCCAAAATATCACCTGTTTGAAGTTGTAATGAGAGGTTCTTAAAAATCCACTCACTTCTGAATTTTTTTCCTGCGTTATTTATGTCAATGGTAAACACTTTCCGGACAATCCTCCTGAATCCGATTTATTCGTCATCACCCTCTGAGGGAGTAAATCCTCTCATCAATCCTTTGGGCGACTGTTCGATAAATTGAAGTATCTCAGTTTTATATTTGCCTTCCTGAATTTCAGATTCAATTTCAGCAATGGCTTTTTTCATATTGGTGTTTTGCACAAAAAGAATACGATAAATATCCTGAATGGTATTTATGTCGTCATTACTGAAACCTCTGCGCTTAAGTCCAACACTGTTCACACCAATATAAGATAATGGTTCGCGTGCAGCCTTTGCATAAGGCGGCACATTTTTTCGTACCAGTGAGCTTCCTGCAATAAAACTATGTGCACCTATATGAACAAATTGTTGCACTGCCACCAATCCTTCAAGTATTGCATAGTCATCAATTTGAACATGCCCTGCAAGTGTAGCATTGTTGGCCATAATGATATTGTTACCGAGAATACAATCGTGAGCAATATGTGCATAAGCCATCACCAGACAGTTGCTTCCGATAACTGTTTTCAATTTGTCTGATGTTCCTCTATTCATGGTAACAAACTCGCGTATGGTGGTGTTGTCACCTATCTCGGCAGTGGTTTGTTCGCCTTTATATTTTAAATCCTGAGGGATTGCAGAAATTACTGCTCCGGGAAAAATGCGACAGTTTTTTCCAATGCGTGCACCATCATAGATGGTAACACTGGAGGCTATCCATGTATCGTCACCTATCTCTACATCGCCATAAATCATGGTGAAAGGTTCAATGGTTACATTTTTGCCAATGCGAGCCTTGGGGTCAACAACTGCCAGCGGTGATATCATCCTTTTTTTACAATTTGAGCCATCATTTCAGCTTCCATAACTACTTTGTCGCCCACAAAAGCCTGACCTCCCATGTGGCATAAGCCTCGTCTGATAGGAGAAATCAACTCTAACTTGAAAACAACAGTATCGCCCGGTTTAACCATTTGTTTGAATCGTGCAGATTCAATTTTAAGAAAATAAGTCCAGTAATTACTTGGGTCGGGAACGGTGTTTAACACCAGAATACCTCCTGCTTGTGCCATAGCTTCAATCAGCAACACTCCCGGCATTACCGGATTACCGGGGAAATGTCCCTGAAAATACCATTCGCTTGCCGTAACATTTTTCACTCCTACTACTCCTGTCTCCGTCAACTCCGTTATTTTATCAATCATCAAAAAAGGAAACCTGTGAGGGAGGAACGATTCTATTCTATTGATATCGAACAAGGGTGGTTTGTTGGGATCTATCAGTGGCGCACGTACTCTGGATTTATCCTTTCGGATAACATCTTTAAATTGTTTTGCAAAGGCTACGTTAGCTGCATGTCCGGGGCGCGCTGCAAGAATGTGGCCTTTAAGGTGAACTCCCAGCAAGGCAAAATCACCAATAATATCGAGCAACTTGTGACGTGCTGGTTCGTTCTGATAGTGTAATTCCACATTATTCAAAAAACCTAAATTCTTTACTTCAACTTTAGGCTTGTGAAATAAAGTTGCCAGTTCATCTAATTTACTTTGCGAAATTTCTCTGTCAACAAAAACGATGGCATTGTTAAGGTCGCCACCTTTAATCAAATCATGTTTTAAGAGCATTTCAAGTTCATGCAGGAATACAAATGTTCTGCATTTTGAAATTTCGTCTTTAAACTCTGTGATTTTGTGCATTTGTGCATGTTGCGTTCCCAGCACAGGAGAGTTATAGTCCACCATTACGGTGATACGATAATCAGGACTTGGAACTGCAAGCATTTCTACATTACGTGCAGGCTCTTCGTAGGTAAGGTTTTCCTTTATCTCAAAATAGGTGCGTGTGGCTTCCTGCTCACGCAATCCTGCCTTGGAAATGGCTTCTACAAACTGAAAAGAACTACCATCTAAAATAGGAACTTCAGGGCCGTCAATTTCAATCAATGCATTATCAATTTCCATTCCCGCCAGTGCCGCAAGCACATGTTCGGTAGTACTTACCTTGACACCATTGGCACTTAAAGTGGTGCCGCGTGATGTATCCACCACATTATCCACATCAGCATCAATTAACGGTTGCCCTTTAGCATCAGTACGTTTGAATTTATAACCATGATTTTCAGGAGCAGGCTTCAGGGTAAGACGGGCGTTTATGCCGGTGTGTAATCCCGGGCCTTCTACTGTAATTTCTTGTTTTAATGTAACTTGTTTTACACTCATATTTTTCTTCAACAGATATGGTTAACCTGCATTTTTTTCCAGTTCATTAACTTTTCTTTCCAATTGAGGAAGTTTTTTAAACACCACATAGGTGCGTTTGTAATCGCTGATATTGAATGCTGGTGATCCCTGAACAATTTCACCGGGTGTGGTAATGCTGGTACCTATGCCTGACTGTGCTGCTATTTTAACACCATCAGCAATATTCAGGTGACCGACTATTCCTACCTGCCCTCCTATCATACAGTTTTTACCTATTTTGGTTGAACCTGCAACTCCAGTCTGAGCAGCAATTACGGTATTCTCTCCAATCTCTACATTGTGGGCTATCTGAATTAAATTATCCAACTTAACCCCCTTGCGAATGATGGTAGAACCCAGCGTTGCTCGGTCAATGGTAGTGCCTGCACCAACTTCCACATGATCTTCAATTATTACATTTCCTATCTGCGGTACTTTTTTATAATTATTCTGCTCATTAGGGGCAAAACCAAAACCATCGGCACCAATAATCACTCCTGCATGGATGTTACACTCTTCTCCAATCTGACAGAAAGAATAAATACGGCATCCTGCAAAAAGAGTGGTATTGTCTTTTATTACAACATTATCGCCCACATAACAATGAGGATAAATTTTCACTCCATTACCAATCACTGAATTCTTACCAATATAAGCAAATGCTCCTATATACACATCCTTACCAACGGTTGCCGAAGGGTCAATATATGATGGTTGTTCTATACCCTTCTTGTCATTTACTATCTGATTATAAATTTCAAGCAGCGAAGCAAAACTTTTGTAAGCATCTTCAACCTTTACAAGGGTTGCTGCAACAGCCTTTTCGGCTTCGAAACTTTTATTGACTATAACTATGGATGCCTGAGTAGTGTAGATATATGGTTCATACTTAGGATTAGCCAGAAAAGATAAGGTTCCCGGTTTGCCTTCTTCAATTTTGGAAAGCCCACTGACTTCTATTTGCGGATTGCCTTCCACAGTACCTTTCAGAAGGTCTGCAATTTGTTGCGCTGTAAACTTCATCCCAGGAAAATTCCGTTAATTTTTACAATGTGTGCAAATGTACGAAGCCAAAGGGTTTATGCAAATGACTTTAGCAACGTTTTTCAGTATGCAGATGTTAGAATCCTGACCGGATGGCGATAGCCTTTAATAAAGCAAAAAAGGCTGCCCGAAAACAGACAGCCCCTTATTTAATATCAATAGTATCTTAAAAATTAAGATTTATTCCGATTTTGAAGAATGATACATCATAACCTAATTCGGCAAAGGCTCCAAAATTGGGAACAAAGTTGTACTTAGCACCCACAAACAAACCGGATGTTGGATTAACGTATGAGTGTGTTTCATCCCAATAACGGTCATTTGTATTCCTTATGCGTACTCCAAAAAATACACCACCATAAGGATCGAATTTATTGTTTTTATCTGCCAATAAAGTTAAGTGGTAAGTACCACGAACACCTACAATTACGCTATTATCGGTATATTTATCACCATTACCATATTTATAATAACGGTTTTTAATTGCTACTATTCCACCGATACCGATAGTTCCCGGCCCTACGTTTTCAAAAAAGCCGTGATCGTAATTCAAGTTGATAGAAGGCAATACAGTCCAACTAGAACCGTAATAGTTACTTGCATAACTGTAATAATCACCAAAACCAACGGAAAGACCTATGGTATTAGAACCTTTTACAAAAGGAGGATCGCCACCTTGCGCCTTAGCTGTATAGCTGAACCCTGAAATTAAAAGAGCTGCAACAGCACTTTTAAGATAAACTGATTTTTTCATTTTTTTCTGTTTAATAATATTTAGTGGATGCAAAATTAATTTAAAAGTAACACCCCGAAATAGGAATTAATGAATCCTTCAGTTATTTTTTTCAACCGCTGAAAACTTATAAAAAAAGCCGGCTACTACCGGCTTTGAAAATATTTCTATGAAAATTAATAGACTCATTTATTTTTTTCACTCACATCAGAAAGTAAGAGCTTAAAATTACCTTTATCTAATTCGCCCATGCTGATTTTCACCTGATCCGTGACAAAGAAGTCAGATGACAAAATTACAGACTGCGTAGAGTTTTCCTTTTTTATCGTCAGATTACGAATGGTGCCATCTTTTGGGAATGTATTGAAACGACCAGTTTCCTGCGGTGTGGTGCTCATATAATAAATATAGTTGGCTCCTGAACTGAATTGACGTTCTGCCGTACGGATATTTCCTTCATTTGCTTCAGAAGTAATTCCCTTAGGATCGCCAATGCACAAAGTTGCATATTCCGATAATTGAAACTTTCCCTTTCCGGTTACAGGAAATACAGCGCACCAAACTTTACCATTTCTTTCAACGGTCATCATTCTTCCTTCGGAAATATCACCAAGTTTATTCCCTTTCAGAAAAACTTCTTTTTCGGGTTTAACAGAAATGTTGCAGAGTTCTACCTGAGCATTTTCACTTTGTGTCCAGCGTATTCTTGGGTTTTCAAGCCCCATCAGGTTGATAAAAGAGCCGTCATCACCGGCATTATTCAATAATACTTTTCCACCTGTAAAAGAAACATCTCCAAAAAGATTTAATGTGGTACGTGCACTTGCTGTAGTATTGTTCTGAACATCTTTAAATACGCCTCCATTTATCATAAAAGAGCCTCCAACATTCATTACCAGTTTGCTGTTAACTTCTCTAACACCCTCAAAGCTGCCGCCAGTCATTACAAAATTTCCTTTTACAGACATGATGTGTACTCCTTCGGTATAGAGTGAGCCGGCTCCTGTATTTCGAATTTCAAAATTTCCTTTAACGTTTTTAAATGCTTCACCTATTTCAGCGTCTGATGATTCGCGCGCATCAAATGAAACATTGCCCCATGTAAATGATTTGTGAAATGTAGCTGCACTGTAGTTCATGAAAGTAACAGTAGATGATGGAGAAATAGTGGCTCCCTGAGCAGCAAACTCACCGGAAGATGAATGAATATAATCAGAACCGTCATTCAGATTTAATAAATTAATTACTGCATGTCCATCAGCAGCTTCAGCCGCCTGCATAATTCCTCCATTGTTTACACACAATTCGTTTAAATGATATTCCTTTTCAGCAATAAGTTTTCCGCCTTGCTCAATAGAAACAAATGGAATTTCAGAATCACTGTTCAACCTTAACTCATTCCCCTTTTGAATAAAATAACATGTATTTGAAGCAGGAAATGCAACTGCGGCCTGTCCTTTTCCGTCACGAGATGAGTTCCATGCAGCAACATCGGTAAAATTTCCCGACCGCTGCGAATACATGACTTTATTATTGCGGATAGTTTTATTACCCGGGAATGCAGATATTAACGTTAATAAGTTTTTACCATCAACCGTTATGGACGAAATTTCAGCATCCACCACATTGCCCCCTATGGCATCAGGTTTTACATCGGCAGTAATCCAGAAATAACTTATACCCTGAGGGATTGAACGATTTACATCCACTCGCATCTGATTATCACCGGGAGAAATATTCCCATAAACCAAAGTTGTTGTTGAAAAACTTTTAGTACTTCCGGTGTACCAGATTTTTATGTTTTCAATATTTTTAAAGTAAGGTTTTGAGCTACCGTTGAGCGAAAAAGTCAATGAATTGAGTTTAACGGCAGAATTTCCACCCATTACATTTACCATTAAGCCGGCAATAGGCATATTAGTACTTCCTCTGAAAACTGAATCGGCAGACTGAAAAGCCTCCGCATTGATGGTTTGGATTCCACTAAATGCGGCTTTGGATATTTCGCGTTTGGAAATATTAAACACTATGAGCAACAACACCAACAGACCTGAAACTGAAGCTGCGCCAACATATAAAGCAACTTTTAACTTTGCCCTTACGGCAGGCGCCTGACTTAAAATCTTCTTGCGTCTTAACATAACTGATTTTCTTTATTAACATCCTTTATACTTTCTGTTATGCAATTGGTTTCACTGTTGTAAGATTCCTGCTTTCTTCATCTAAAAACTGACGACTGTGGAAAAACCAAATTTCTTAACGAACAATATTCTCTTATTTTTGCCGCCTTTATAAGTTACATTCAAATGAGTTTAAAGAAAATTATGTCTATTTCCGGAATGCCGGGATTGTATAAAGTGGTAGCTCAAACCAAAAATGGTTTCATTGCTGAATCGTTGGTTGACAAGAAACGTTTTCCGGTGCATAGCAATCAGCAAGTAAGCATGTTATCTGACATCAGTATTTTCACCGTATCCGAAGATATTAAATTATCAGAGGTGTTTAAGCGTATGAAATCTATGCCTGAAAATGAAACTGACATTGACATGAAAGCTGACGGTGCAACTTTGTACAGTGCATTCGGAAAGGTTTTGCCGGAATTTGACAAAGACAGGGTCTATCCGTCTGATATTAAAAAGGTGTTTAAGTGGTTCAATGTGTTAAAAAACGAAGTAGATTTTACAGAAGATGAAACATCTGTTGCTACTGAAGAACCAAAGCAAGAGGCCGCTATAGAAGCAAAACAGGAAATTGCTGAAGAATCAAAGCCTGCAAAGAAACCTGCTGCAAAAAGAAAATCAAAAAAATCTGCTACCGACAAGGAAGAGTAATTTTTATGACTATCGCCTTAGAAAATATTGGTAAGGTATATCATAAATACCTGAAGCCTGAATTTTCAATCACCTGTTGGGATGATTTAAAGCCTTATTATGATGATTTGAATAACAGGCCTCTGTTATCAGAGCAAGAAATGATGCAATGGCTTCAGGATCGCAGTGAGTTGGAATCGGCATTGCAGGAAGATTTTGCATGGCGTTATATCAGAATGAGCTGTGATAACACCAATAAAACACTTCAGCAGGAATACACAAACTTCGTTCGTGACATTGAGCCTTTGATTGCGCCTGAGGAAAACAAACTCAACCAAAAACTTCTCGACTGTCCGTTTCACGAAAAACTGGCGAACACAGAATACAAGAATTATATACGCAGTATTAAACAACGTGTTGAAATTTTCAGAGAAGAAAATATTCATCTACAATCTGAACTCTCTGATAAGCAACAATTATTTGGTCAGATTTCGGGAACACAAACTATTGAGAATAACGGACATGAACTTACTTTGCCACAGGCATCAGCATTGCTAAAAAGTACAGACCGTAATCTGCGCGAAAACATTTATAGGAAAATCACCGAGCGCAGACTGAAAGATAAAGCCACACTCGATCAACTTTATACAGAACTTATAGCATTACGAAATCAGATTGCATTGAATGCAGGTTTTAAGAATTATCGTGACTATTCGTTCGTTGCCATGAACCGTTTTGATTATACGCCTGCAGATTGTTTTCGTTTTCATGATTCTATTGAGTCGGCAATTCTGCCATTGGTAAATGATTTAGAAAAAAATCGTAAAAAAACCTTGGGCTATGATGAGTTGAGACCCTGGGATTTGGCTGTTGACCCTACCGGCAAAACTCCATTGAAACCTTTTGAAAACTCGAAGCAAATGGTTGAAAAAACCATTTGCTGTATGGATGAAATAGATTCAGAACTTGCACAATGCATATCCTTATTGGATAAAATGAATCGTTTTGACCTCGACTCCAGAAAAGGTAAATCGCCCGGTGGATATAACTATCCGCTCTATGAAAGTGGTGTGCCTTTTATTTTCATGAACAGCACAGGACAACTGCGCGACTTAGTAACTATGGTGCATGAAAGTGGCCATGCCGTTCATGCAATTCTTGCACACAAGTTGCCTTTTCACGAATTAAAATCGTGCCCTTCAGAAGTTGCAGAGCTGGCATCAATGTCAATGGAACTTATCACCATGGAACACTGGCATCTCTTCTTTAGTGATGCTGAAGAATTAAGACGAGCAAAATTAGAACACCTCAGCAGCCTTATTGATATACTTCCATGGATAGCAGTTATTGACGCATTTCAGCATTGGGTTTACGAAAATCCAACACATACTGTTGCCGAACGCGAATCAGCATTCAACAAAATTTACACGCGCTATTCAGGAAAAGAAATAAACTGGACAGGATTAGAAAACGTCAAGGCCAACCTTTGGCAAAAGCAGATTCATGTTTTTGATTCACCATTTTATTACATAGAATACGGTATGGCACAGTTAGGCGCTATTGCCATTTGGAAAAACTACCGCGAAAATCCTGAAAAAACTATCCGACAGTATAAAGAAGCATTAACTCTGGGCTACACGCAAACTATTGGAGAAATTTATAACACAGCAGGCATTCGTTTCGATTTCTCAGCAAAATACATTTCAGAACTGGCACAGTTTATCAGTGAAGAAATAAAAAAACTTAACTAAAATATTTACTTCAACACTTCAAAATAGTTGCTTGAAGCAACTAATGAAAATATTTTTTGAATGCAGGTAAAAGCTACTTATCATGACATTTGGCATTTAGCATATCCCATCATGCTGGGAGCAATTGCTCAGACCATTCTGGGGCTTACCGATACTGCTTTTCTTGCACGTGTTGGCGAAGTAGAATTGGGCGCTTCAGCAATTGCAGGCGTTTACTATTTTGTGTTGGTGATGTTGGGTATGGCATTGTCAATCGGCAGTCAGATACTAATGTCACGCAAAGCCGGTGAAGGAAATCGTGCTGCAATCGGAAATATTTTTGACCACAGCATCATTATTCTGCTTTCAATGTCAGTAATACTCTTTGCCATCATGCATTATGTCACACCTTTGCTTTTTGGCAGAATATTACACTCACCTGAAATAGCAGAAGCAAGCAACACTTTTATACGTTACAGAAGTTTTGGCATATTCTTTATTCTTCCTGTAAACTGTTTCCGTGCATTTTATACCAGCATCAGCACAACACGGTATATTACTTATTCATCTCTCGTACTTACCGTTTCAAATATTATACTTGATTACGTTTTAATCTTCAGCAAACTGGGATTCGAAGCTCAGGGAATAGCAGGTGCAGCCAAAGCATCTTCTCTTGCAGAAGCTATTGCCTGTATATTTTTATTTCTCTTAACTGCGTTTAAAAAAGATATTAAATCATTCCGGCTATTCCGTTTCCAATCCATTTCTTTTTCCACAATCAAACAGGTTCTTATCATATCAGCTCCAATACTTTTTCAAAATCTATTATCCATGGGAGCGTGGTTTTTATTCTTTGTATTTATTGAGCAGCTTGGCGAACATGAGTTGGCCATCTCAAATATTGTGAGGAGTGCTTACATGGTGTTGATGACGCCTGTTTGGGGATTTTCGTCTGCTGCCAACAGTATGGTGAGCAATCTGATCGGACAAAATAAACCGGACGAAATTTTCAAGCTGATAAAAAAAATCATAACTCTGAGTTTGTTAACCGTGGCAGGTGTCTTCCTGCTGAATTTAATAGATATACGGTTTTTGCTGAGGATTATGACTTCAGATCAAAAATTAATTGAAGATTGCATGCAACCATATTATGTCATCTGGTGTGGTATGCTATTTTTCAGTGTAAGCATGATATTGTTGAATTCCATCAGCGGAACCGGTAAAACTCAGGTAGCACTGATGATTGAAATATTGAATATTTTTATTTATTTGTCCTATGCATATTTAGCAGCCATCGTATTTAAAACAAAACTGGAAGTGGTATGGTATGTAGAAGTTCTTTACTGGATAACAATGGGCTTGTGTGCATGGTTATATTTACGAAGCAATAAATGGAGAAATACAAAATCGCTTTATACTCAGGACTGATAATTTTATTATCGTGCAAGCCTGCAGCCAAAACAACATCCTCATGTATGGAAGTAACCGTTGTGAATAAAACGGGGCTTGACGGGTGCGGATATTTGCTTGAAACTGCGAACAACTCTTTTCTTGAACCTGATAATCTGCAACAGAAATATCATAAGGATGGCTTGAAACTTTGTATCACCTTCAAGAAAACTAACAAGTTTTCCATTTGTATGGCTGGCGAAATGATTACATTAACTTCTGTTAAAGAATTAAAATAAGAAGTAATGAGTAAGTTAAGAATCATTTACTCCGGCACTCCCGAATTTGCTGTTGAGCCTTTGAAAAAATTGACCGATAACGGTTATCACATTGTCGCAGTCATAACAGCTCCCGACAAACCTGCGGGCAGAGGAATGCAATTGCGCCAGTCTGCCGTTAAAGAATTTGCATTAAAAAAAGGTATTCCGGTATTGCAGCCCTCAAAACTTAAAGACCCTGAATTTCTTGAAACCGTTCGCAGCCTGCATGCCGATTTGCATATAGTAGTTGCCTTTAGAATGATGCCGGAAGAATTGTGCAGTATGACACCTGAAGGAACTTTTAACCTACATGCATCGCTGTTGCCGCAATACCGGGGTGCAGCACCTATTAACAGAGCTATTATGAATGGCGAAAAAGAAACCGGAGTAACAACATTTTTTCTACGTCACGAAATAGATACCGGAGATATTATTTTATCTGAGAAAGTAACCATCGGCAATGATGAAACTGCCGGAGAGTTACATGACAAACTGATGCATTCCGGTGCTGAACTTGTTTTGAAAACCGTACAACTGATAGAGGCCGGAAAAGCCGTTACACATCCTCAGTTGAGTGATAACCCTCTGAAAACTGCACCTAAAATTTACAAAGACGATTGCCGTATAGATTGGAATAAATCGGTTAACAATATATATAACCAAATCAGAGGGCTCTCCCCCTACCCCGGAGCATTCACGGTTTTGGCTTCGGCTGAAGGCAAGGAAATCTCCTTGAAGATATTTAACGCTCTGAAAACTGATTCCATGTCGGATGCCAACGCAGGAAGTATAGAAACTGACGGCAAAACTTTTTTGCGAATAAGCGGTAATGACGGATGGCTGGAGCTTACTGATGTTCAACTGGAAGGTAAACGCAGGATGAACGTTAGGGAATTTCTTCGGGGGTTCAGCTTTAAAGATTACTTTGTTAAAAAATAATTACGGTTTCATCGTACACCGAAACATTCCCTTCTGACCTTTGCAGAAACAGAAATGAAGCACGTAGTAGTTTTTACGGGAGCAGGCATAAGTGCCGAGAGTGGAATACGCACATTCCGCGACAGCAATGGTTTGTGGGAAGAATACAGAATTGAAGATGTAGCCACTCCCGAAGCTTGGCAGAGAAATCCGGCAATGGTAACTACCTTTTACAACGAAAGAAGAAAGCAAGTGATGGAAGCAAAACCCAATGAAGCACATTTGGCAATTTCCAGTCTTGAAGAATTTTTTAATGTTACTGTCATCACTCAGAATGTTGATGACTTGCATGAGCGTGCAGGATCATCAAAAGTTTTGCATCTGCATGGCGAAATTATGAAGCTAAGAAGTATTCAGGATCCATCACTTATTTATAAAGTAAAAAACTGGCAGGTAGCACATGATGCACAAAATGAATCAGGTCATCAGCTACGGCCACACATAGTATGGTTTGGTGAAATGGTACCCAAAATGGATGAGGCAATTTACATTACTAAAGCTGCTGATATTTTTATCATCATTGGCTCTTCGCTGGAAGTGTATCCGGCAGCAAGCCTTGTTGAATTTGCTCCTACAAATGCTCAGAAATTTCTGGTTGACCCTCATGCCAACGACCTCCAAAAAACAGAAGATATTACAGTAATTAATAAAACAGCCGTACAGGCTGTTCCTGCCTTAGTAAAAAATTTAATCACCTCTCATGTTTAGTGCTGAATTTATGCAAACCGACTGGTACAACTGGGTTGTACTGCCATTGCTCATTTATGTTGGAAGAATGAGCGATGTAACTTTAGCTACCTTACGCAATATTTTTATTGCCAGAGGAATTCGCAAAATTGTTCCGGTAATTGGATTTTTTGAAGTACTCATTTGGCTACTTGCTGTTAGCTCTATCATTAAAAACCTGAACAATTTTATGTGCTATATTGCCTTTGCCGGGGGCTACTCAACAGGAATTTTACTGGGAGTGAACATTGAAAAGCGATTAGCCCTTGGCAAACAAATGATCAGAATAATTACCAACAAGCAAAGCCAGAAGTTGATTGAAGCCTTACGTGCGTCAAATCTCGGAGTAACCGAGCTGGATGCCATAGGGTCGCAAGGGCCGGTAAAAATATTATTGGTAGTTGCCAAACGTAAAGATGTCGCAAAAGTTATTTCATTAGTTAATGAACTGCATGGTAGTTCATTTTTCACCATTGAGGACATTCTTACGGCCGAACAAGGGATTTTTCCAATGAAAGCAGGTGAGTCGAGAATACAATATTTCAGAAGAATATTTCCGCCATTCAAAGCTGCCCGATAAACCATAAAACTTCAGATAACTGAAATACAGTCCGAAAAAAAGTTAATATTTTTTATAAAACATATTTTTTGATTTACTGTTTGTAGATTGTACTTTTGAAGAGTCGGTAAAGGGCTATGGCAACAGATAGAACAAGATCAAAAGAGAAATCCATTAGTATATCAAGGATAGAAAAAATTCATCCTTATAAAACTGTTTTATTTTTCGGAATATTAACGAGTACTGTTATTTTACTCACATTTACTTTCCTATTTCTTACATCACTTTCCGAAAACAATTTAAAACCCCCTGCTTTACCAAAAATTTTTACGTTAAGCACCATCATGCTCATGTTCAGCAGTTATACCATTTCAAAAACAGTTTCTGCTTTCAAAAAAGATTCCTTTGACTCACTCCTTCAGTCAACTATCACCACCATCCTTATTTCTTCTCTCTTTATACTGACTCAGGTTTTCGGCCTCCATGCACTTTATAAAGCAGGCTTCTTCAGCATGAAACCTTTTAACTCATTTTATTTTACAAGCCTTGTAGCCTTTCATTTGGCTCATGTACTTTTGCTTACTTCGTATCTCGTATATATTACCTATCAGGCTTATCACCGCTCACAAGATATGATTGATTCACTTCTGTTTTTCAGCGATAGCAATATTTTACAAAAGCTCAACAGCACAACAATCCTTTGCCACTATGTTAATTTCAGTTGGCTGGCAATGTTTCTTCTGTTTCTTTTCTCATTTTAAATGAACCGGATTACGGTTTTATCGCTTTTTATCTCAGTGCTTTTTTTTTCATGTAAAAAAGAAAAAATAAATCTGACTTACGAAGTAATTCACACTGATGCGTCTATTGATATCAACAACATCTTCTGCCTTAATGCAGATACTGTTTATGCCTGTGGCGGCAAGCAAGGCTTTGGAAAAATTCTGAAATCGGTGGACGGTGGCAACACATGGAACGTGTTATCTGAAAATTTTAATTACAACTTATACAGTATCATAATTTTTCCTGACGGAAAAGGATTTGCCGGTGCAGACTCATCGCATGTATATAAAACTGTTGATGGCGGCCTCACATGGACTCTACACTTCGACTGGCAAGGCATACCCTGGCAGTATCATTGCCCGTTAAGATGTGTTTACTTCGCAAATGCCGATACCGGATATTTTGCAGGCGGACACTTCTTCGAAAGAGGACTTATTTACTACACTACGGATGGAGGTAACCTATGGCAAACACAAGGTCTTGAACATGAGTTACGAGCAGTTTGCCAAACAAGTGAAGGCATAATTGCCGGAGGTTATGGAGCAATGCTTGCAAATTTTAAAAGTGACGCATTTCAGTTTTTGAATTGTGAGCGTTCGTTCTATACCGGTTTAGCTGCTGCCAATCCTGAAAAAGTTTATGCTTGTACCTATGACGGAGGAATTTATGAACTAAATGCTCATGCTGAATTTACCAAAACTCTGCATCACCCTAATAATTTAATTTCTTCGCGCGAACATTATTTATGTATTGATGCTTTTGAGAATATTATAATCGCCTGTGGACTGTCGGGAATAGTATCACTGAGTACAGATTCAGGCGATTCTTTTGAGAACGGATATTCTCTCGACCGGCAACGTATCAATGCAATAAAAATTTTAAATAATTCCGTAGCACTTGCCGCTGGCGATGATGGTCAGTTCTTCAGAATTAAAATACATTAAAGTATTAGTTGCATACAATTACTCAATCCTCGTTATCGAAACTTTTTATTCAACTCATCTGTTAGAAGAACAATATCAAAAACTTATGCTGATATGAATACCCATTCAAATAAAGATGTTTTGGATGTTGCCCTCATAGGCGGTGGCATCATGAGTGCTACGTTAGGCGTATTATTAAAACTTCTCGAACCCAAATTACGCATTGCTATATATGAACGCCTGAATACAGTAGCGCAGGAAAGTTCTGCGGCATGGAACAATGCAGGCACCGGACATTCGGGATTTTGTGAATTAAATTACACTCCCGAAAAAACTGATGGCACTATTGATATTTCCAAAGCATTAAAAGTGGCAGAAGAATTTGAAATCTCAAAACAATTCTGGTCATATCTTATTCAGCAAGGATTTGCTAAAGCGGACGATTTTATTCACAGCACTCCGCACATGAGCCTGGTGCATGGTGAAAAAGATATTGCTTACCTTCAAAAACGACATGATGCATTAATCAAAAATGCACTTTTTGAAAACATGCAGTTTTCTGACGATACTCAAAAATTAATGGAATGGATTCCACTTATTATGGAAAACAGACTTCCGGGAGAAAAACTTGCAGCAACAAAAATGGATGCAGGCTCTGATGTAAACTTTGAAGAACTAACCAAAACACTGTTTAGATGGCTTGCTGCACAACCTGATGTGGAATTGCATCTTTCGCATGAAGTGAGAGATATAGACAAAGAAGATGACGGGACGTGGTATCTTGAAATAAAAGACCTTAAAAACAACAGCAGAAAAAATACTATTGCAGATTTTGTTTTCATCGGTGCAGGCGGAATGGCCGTTCGGTTGCTCGAAAAAACAGACATTGATGAAGGAGAAGGTTACGGAGGTTTTCCGGTAAGCGGACAGTGGCTGATATGTAAAAATAAATCATTGATTGAAAAACATCACGCCAAAGTATATGGTAAAGCAGATGTGGGTTCACCACCTATGTCGGTTCCGCATCTTGATACAAGAATAATCAACGGACAAAAATGTTTGTTGTTTGGCCCTTATGCCGGATTCTCAACCAAGTTTTTAAAACATGGCTCCTATCTTGACCTACCGGAATCATTGACTTCGCATAACATTCTGCCCATATTGTCTGCAGGTATGCACAATATGGATTTGACAAAATACCTGATAGAACAAGTTATGCTAACACCGGAAGAGAGAATGGAATCCTTAAAACAATTTATTCCTGATGTGCATATTGAAGACTGGGAATTGGCATATGCCGGTCAGCGAGTTCAGATTATTAAAAAAGATGGCAAAAGTGGTGGACTGCTTGAATTCGGAACCGAAGTAATAAGCAACAAGGAAGCAACAGTTGCTGCACTTTTAGGTGCCTCACCGGGAGCTTCCACTTCTGTGTATATTATGCTGGATGTGCTTAACAAATGTTTTGCAGAAAAAATGAAAAGCATGCAATGGCAATCCAAGCTAAGAGAAATGATTCCTACTTACGGACAATCCCTATCATCAAATCCTCAATTAGCAAGAACTACAAGGAAAAAATCTGCTGATATTTTAGGGTTGAAAGTTTAAAATATTCTGTAATCCGAATTCCTAAGTTCAGTCTATTTAAACAATAAACAGCTACTGTTTACTCTGATTCATTATAGTGTCTCCGTTTATTTCGTCACCTGCCTTTCGAAACTCAACTTTCCTGCAGTTACTTCATAAGCCATTAGTTTACCTTCAGGAGAATACGTAGTTTCAATATTCACCTTCTGAAAAGTAACTTTATTTACAATTCTACCGAAAAGTGCCAGCACCTTCACACGTTTTGTATTATCAGGAATATCAACATCCTGATTCATAGCTAAAGTATTGAGTCTTTTCACAGTCATATCTCTGAGTATTTCCGGTATATTTCCTGGCTTATCCGGTTCTGCTGATGCTATATTATTTTCAGTGTTATAACTCAATTGCTTTATTGGTAATTCTATCTCAGGAGCTACAATTTCTGTTTGCACCATTGCCAGTTCATCTATCATTGGATGTTGTTCTGTAGCTTCGGCTGTTGTAGGTTTGTTTATCTGAACCGTTTTTTGTTTTATCTTAACAGAAGAAGAATTGACATCGGCCAAGGTTACCTCTTTTTCTTTAATCGGACTATTTTGTTGTATTGTATTCTGCTTTGAATGATTGCTGTTTTGAGGAACAGTGCTTGTTGTATTGACAGGCACTTCCGCAATCTGTACTTCCGGTGTATGATTATAATAAACCATAACTGCTGCAAGAAGACATGCTGCTGCCGAATACCAAAGAGGTTTCATTTTAATAACATTGCCTGTTTTGTGTTTCAATGATTCCTTATTCAGGAATACAACACTTTGATCAGGCTCTAACTTAACTCTTGCAAATAACTCATGTTCTTTTTTATACGAAGCATTATCATCTAAAAATTGCAGATACATTTCTCTTTGCTCTGCCGTTAATGTGTTTTCTATATAACCTACGGCAAACTCTTCAAAATTTCCGGCAGTAACTACATTTCTTTTCAGGCTGTTTTTGCCATCGTACTTCACTTCTGACTCAGGCAATTCGATATTTGAAAAACTTTCCCACTCTGCTTTCAAATCAGAATTTACTTCAAGAAACTGAAGCAACTCAGCTTGCTCTTCAGGAGAAAGTTTCCCATCGTAATAGTCAACAAACCAAACCTCGTAATTATCTCTGTTAATCATTTTTTAAAGCACATTACTCAAATCACCAATATATTCTTTTAACGCCACTCTCCCTCTATAAATATAAACCTTTACCTGCGACTCCGTTAACCCCGTTATTTCACCAATCTCTTTATAGTCATATCCCTCGTAATCGCGCAACATGATAACCGATTTCTGTACAGGCGAAAGCTTATCCAAAGCCTCATGCAAAACTTGTTTCAGGTCGTTATATTGTCGGTTATGAGATGGTTCTTCATGATATGCGGTCAAAGTCTCCTGCCTTCCTGATTTTCGGATGCTGTCAATCATGGTGTGATGAGCTGTGGTAAATAAATAAGACTTTGCTTTTTCATAAACCACATTCTCATGATTTCGCCAGCATTTTTCAAATGTATCCTGCACCACATCACGTGCGTCATCTTCGTCCCTCATATTATGAAGTATAAAACGATAAATCCCATCGGCATACATGTCAACACATTTATTGTATTCCTTCGCTGTCACAATTTTAGTTTAGAGTGTATATTAATGGGACGTGCAAGTGAATGTAAAGTTACAGCTTTTTTCATTTTTTTTAGATTATCAGTATTTTTCGGTACCATACCCTGTAATCCAATAGAATACTGATATTTGAAGCACGATTAGAAGAAACTAAATTCAATTCTACTTTTATGAAAAACATTCTCCTTCTTTCTTTACTGACTATAAGTTTTTCTACTTATGGCGATTTATGGATTCCAAAAGCCAATTTTGGAGGTCAGGGCAGAGCTGATGCAGTTGGTTGTGCAATCAATGGCAAAGGCTATATAGGAACCGGATATACCACAGGCTACAGCGCTGACTGGTGGGAGTATGACCCTTTAACCGATGCATGGACTCAAAAAGCCAGCTTCACCGGCAACAGTATGGTAGAGGCTACCTGTATTACTATAATGGGTAAGGCATATTTGCTTCCCTTCAACAACGGCAACAACTTTTACATGTATGACCCAACAACCAATAACTGGACAATGAAGGCAACATTTCCAGGCTTGCAAAGGCAAGGTGCTATTGGATTTACAATTGACAATAAAGGCTATTTCGGATTAGGTGGAGTGAACAGTGTAAATCCTCATCAAAATGATTTGTGGGAATATGATCCCATTGCAGATTCGTGGGTTCAGAAAGCTAGCTTGCCTGCAGCAGCGCGCATGTTTGCAGCAGCATTTTCTATTGGCTTAAAAGGATATATAGGAACAGGATCTTCAAGCAGTGGTACGCTAAGTGATTTCTGGGAGTATGATGCACTTATGGATACTTGGTCTCAGAAAAGTAATTTTCCAGGTGGTGCGCGCTTTGAAGGAACAGCTTTTAGTGTAGGAGGATTTGGCTTTATGGGTGGCGGCTATGGAACTTTACCAAAGAATGATTTCTGGCGTTATGATGTACAAACCGACACATGGTCGTCTATTGCTCCGCTTCCGCATGTTGGTGTGGTTGAAACAGTATGCTTTTCTATTGGCAATTATGCCTATCTTGGAACAGGATGGGATGGAAATATTTTTATGAATCAATTTTGGCAATATACAACTGACAGTACTGCATTGTCTGCACAGGAAATCGGCATGAAAGATTTTTATTTAACTGTTTATCCGAATCCGGTTAAAGATTATTTTGTCATTCAATATCCTGATAACACCATTCGGGGAAAAATAACCCTTACTGATATCAATGGTAAAATCATTTTCAAAGACATCCCATATACGAAAGAAGATAAAATCAATAGCACCTCATTGGCTAACGGGCATTACATACTTACGTTTAAAAACAATTCATACAGCAAAACCACAAAACTTATAATCAATCATTAACGCTTTTAATCATCATACTACTACATGAACTTCATTAGGAAATTTATTTCTTCCATATTATTACTTCACATTGTTTCAACAGAAGTATCTGCTCAAAAACCTGATGGCGTTTACCAACTCAGGGGAGTACAGGATCTGTCTTCTGCATTTAAATTTAATCCCGACAACACTTTTGAGTTCTATTTCATTTATGGAGCTGTTGACCGTTTCGCCAAAGGCACTTATGCTATATCAAATGATACCATCAAACTTTACAGTGAGAAAAAAGCCGGTGATGACTTTGAAATAATTGAACAAAGTATGAAAGGGAAAACATACAAAGTAATTGTTCGCGATGAAAATGCATTTCTCACCCAAAAAGTAAAAGCCATCACTTACTTTGGCGAACTAAGGAATGAATACGAAGCCAATGAAGATGGAGAAATTGACATCAACACCAAAAACTGCGAAAAAATTTATTTGCAACATGAGTTATTTCCTGATGTGAGCACATTGATAAAAGATGAGTTAAATGCAAACACCTATTTTGAAGTAAAACTAAAACCTTCGCTGCAGGAAGTGAGTTTTCAAGCCAGTATCATCAGAATATCAGGAGATACCATCATTTGCAATAACACTCCCCTATTCCCTGCACAAGATGTACGTTATGTGAGGGAGTAATGAACGATAAGAGCGACATCTTAACATTTTAACATTATTTTAAGTGTAGGCATTGATTTTTTTACAACTTTGCACTCCTTAAAAAAATAACATTACACCATGCGTAAAACAATTATTCAATTAGCTTTTGCAGGAGGAGTGATGGCAATAGCATCATGCAGTCAATCTCCTAAGCAACAAGAAAAAACAGAAATGAAAGACACCATGCCTGAGACTGAAATTATGGGCGACCGATTTGCCGATATACAAGTACTTCGTTATACCATACCCGGCTGGGAAGACTTAAGCCTGCAACAAAAAAAATTAGCTTATTATCTATACATGGCAGGAATGAGCGGTCGTGATATTTTTTACGATCAGAAATATCGTCATAATCTGCAGATAAGAAAAACTATAGAAACCATACTGGAAACATTTCAGGGCGATAAGCAGGCTGATGATTACAAGAAGTTTGAAGTATATGCAAAACGATTCTTCTTCAGCAATGGCATTCATCATCATTATTCTACCGATAAAATTATACCTGAATTTTCAGAGGATTATCTCAGTGTCTTACTTTCAAAAAGTGATTTCAGCAAAATACCTTCTGATGGTAAAAGCCTGGAAGAATATATAGCTTATCTGAAACCTATTTTATTTGACCCGAATGTGGATGGTAAATGTGTATCGTTGGCTGCCGATGTTGATAATGTAAAAGCTTCGGCAAGTAATTTGTATGATGGTGTTACTCAAAAGGAAGTAGAAGATTATTATAAAAAGAAAATTGTACCCGGTGAGAAAGAACAACCTTCATGGGGACTTAATTCCAAACTTGTAAAAGAAAACGGAAAGATTGAAGAGAAGGTTTGGAAGTCTGGAGGAATGTATGGAGCTGCTATTGATAAAATTATTTACTGGCTGGAGAAAGCAACAACGGTTGCAGAGAATGATATTCAAAAACAAACCTTGGAAGCACTGGTAAAATTTTATAAGACCGGTGATTTAAAGGATTATGACAACTACTGTGTTTCCTGGGTAAAAGATACGGCTAGCCGTGTTGACATTGCCAATGGTTTTATTGAAGTATATTTAGACCCCATGCATCGCAAAGGTGCTTACGAATCGGTGTTGAGTATGAAGGACCTTGAAGCCACAAAACGCATAGCTGCAATTGCAAAGGAAGCGCAGTGGTTTGAAGACAACTCACCTATAATGCCTGAACATAAGAAGAAAAGTGTAAAAGGTATTTCAGCAAAAGTAATTACCGTAATAAACGAATGCGGTGATGCTGCACCATCAACACCTATAGGAATAAATCTTCCTAACCAGGAGTGGATACGCGAAAATGTAGGCTCCAAATCTGTTTCACTTGGAAACATTGTAGCATCTTATAACTATGCGAAAGCAAAAAGTCCCATGATTGATGAATTTGGAGAAAGTCCCGAAGTTATTGAGAGGGCAAAAAAATATGGAGCGCTTGCAGGAGATTTACATACGGATATGCATGAAGTAATTGGACATGCATCAGGCCAGATTAATGAAGGTGTAAGCGGACCCGATGTTACTTTAAAAAACTATGCAAGCACTCTGGAAGAAGCACGAGCTGACTTGGTTGCACTTTATTATATTACTGACAAAAAACTAGTTGATATAGGAGTAATGCCTTCCATTGAAGTAGGAAAAGCTGAATATGACTCATATATCCTTAATGGTTTAATGACTCAGCTATATCGGATTAAACCGGGTAACAATTTAGAAGAATCTCACATGCGCAACCGACAACTGATTGCATCGTGGGTATATGAAAAAGGAAAAGCTGACAAAGTGATAGAACGCATAACAAGGAACAACAAAACCTATTTCAAAATAAATGATTATGATAAGTTGCGCACTCTTTTTGGTGAGTTGCTGAAAGAAATTCAGCGTATAAAATCGGAAGGTGATTTTACTGCAGGAAAAAATCTGGTTGAAAATTTTGGAGTTAAGGTTGATCAGGATTTATTAACGGAAGTACATAAACGATATGAGTCATTAAATATAGCACCTTACAGTGGTTTTATACAACCCAAATTAGTGCCTGTAATGAATGGTGACAGTATTACAGATGTAAAAGTTGAATACAATAATGATTTCCTTCCACAGATGCTTGAGTTTGGAAAAGACTTTTCGTTTTTACCAATACATAACTAACGTAACAAGGATAATTTTTCCACTAAACAAAAAGCACCTCCTCTGAGGTGCTTTTTGTTTTACGTATGTAAAGATTCTGTCTTCTTATATTCTTCGTGCAACTTTTTCTGCAATTCGCCAGGCACAGCAACATATTCAGCAAATGATGTTTTTATTTTTGCTTTACCCTGTGTTATAGATTTTAATGTTGTACTGTAGCCATCTAATTCGAGCAAGGGGGTACGTGCCTTAATTATCTGTTTGCCATCTCTTGAATCCATACCTATAATCAAACTTCTGCGTGATTGTAAATCGCTCATCACATCACCCATCATTTCATCAGGTGTTTCAACTTCCACATCATAGACAGGCTCCAACAACTGCGGTTGCGCATTATGAAAAGCTTCACGAAAAGCCATCATACCTGCAATTTTGAATGATATATCATTGGAGTCAACAGGGTGCATCTTACCATCATATACTGATACACGTATATCGCGCACAAAAGAACCTGTGAGTGGTCCTTCCTGCATTTTTTCCATAATGCCTTTTAAGATAGAAGGCAGAAACCTTGTGTCAATCGCTCCTCCTGTGATACAATTATTGAAAACAAGTTTACCACCCCAAGGCAGTTTATGTTCTTCTTTATCACGCACAGGAAACTCAGTTAATTCCGGCATTCCTTCATAGTAAGGTTCAATTTTAATATACACCTCTCCAAACTGTCCGGCACCACCTGATTGTTTTTTATGACGGTAATTTGCAAGTGCTGCCTTTTGAATGGTTTCGCGGAATGATATTCGCGGCTTAATAAATTCAATAGGCATTTTATATACGTTTTCAATTCTCCATTTTGTAACCGCCAAATGCAGTTCGCCTTGTCCATGAAGTAGCACCTGTTTCAGTTCACGTGAGTACTCTACTTTTAAGGTAGGGTCTTGCATGCTGATTTCACTGAGCACTTCGCCCAGTTTTTCATCATCCGTTTTACTCTTCGCAACAATTGCGGTACGCAATTTCGGATCCGGAAATTTTATTGGAGTAATACTTACTTGAATTCCCTTACCGCATAGTGTATGATTGGTGGATGTGTTTTTCAGTTTTAAAGTACAACCCAAATCTCCGGCTTTCAATCTATCAATTGCATTTCTGTTTTTTCCATCCATGCTAAAAAGCTGATTCAGTCTTTCAGCAGTATCAGTGGTAGTGTTTAATAATTCCATTCCAGAAGTAACTTCGCCTGAAAGCACTTTAAAGAATCCCAGTTTTCCGAGGTGTGGCTCAACAAGTGTTTTGTAGAAAAACAACACGGTAGGTCCTGCAAGGTCACATTTCACTTCGGTGCCATCTTCTGCCAACTCTGCAGGCATTTCTACTGCACACGGTGCAACATTATCAATAAATCCCATCATTCGTCCGCTACCCATATTACGTTTTGCAGATAAACAAAACACCGGAAACACCTGATGATTCATCATGCCGGCATTGAGGCCTTTACGCAGTTCATCCTCATCAAGATTTCCTTTTGCAAAATACATTTCCATTAAGGACTCATCATTTTCAGCAGCTTTTTCTACCAGTTCGTTATGCAATACTTTAGCTCTTTCCTCCTCTTCTGCAGGTATGGGCAATTTTTCAGGTTTACCGCCTCCGGCAGGGAAACGATACATGGTCATCTTCAACAAATCAATGATGGCATTAAATCCCGTTCCCTGATTTACGGGATATTGCATAATGGTAACAGCATTACCAAATTTCTGCTTTGCCACTTCAACCGTATTATTAAAATTTGCATGCTCCTGATCCAATTGGTTAACTGCAAATATTGTTGGCTTTCGGAATTTATCCACGTAGTCCCAAATTACTTCACTACTTGCTTCCACACCATACTGCGCATTGAGCAACATTATAGCAGTATCACAAACTCGTACAGCAGAAATAACTTCCCCTATAAAATCATCTATGCCAGGAGTGTCAATAATATTTATTTTATAATCCCTCCATTCGGTATGTAAGGTGGTTGCATAAACAGAACCTTGTCGTTCATGTTCGATTTCGTGATAATCGGAAACTGTATTTTTTTCTTCTATGGTACCACGCTTGGTTATAATACCTGCTTCAAATAGCATGGTTTCTGCCAGAGTAGTTTTACCGCTTTTTGCGGAACCAACCAAAGCGATGTTCTTGATGTGTTTCTCGTCATAAGCTCTCATAAAATATGGTTTTTATTAGCGGTATGAAAATTAAACAAGATTTCTATTTTCTGCAAATAGAATTATTAGTATTTGATTAAAGTCATAAAAAAAGGCCGCCTGTAAAGGCAGCCTTTTTCACTATTGTAATTTTTTTTAATTATCGTTTGTAACAAAATCAATTCCTAACTCTGTATTTCCGGAGGAATTCATAATACCGCGTAACATAAATGTGTAGGCTTTACCTGCCTCAAGGTTTACATTATTTGCTGTAGCCATAGTAGCTCCCACTTTCTTTACTTCAATATTATAATCACCTGAAGTCAAGGTGTTATAAGTTGGCGTCTGCAGAAAAGCTACATTTGAAATATTGGTAACAACTCCTGTTGAATTATTAGTAAATGTAACATCAACCATACCTGCTGTATGAGAAGCGTTATAAAAACGTGCCTTTAATGAATCAGCTCCGGGTGTCACAAAATTATCTGTTACAATTCGGCTAAATCCGGCATAAGATAGTGTAAGCACAGGGCGTTCCTTCACGGTATCCACAATAAAGCAAGTGTAGGTTTTTCCTACCTGTAACATATAATTAGCCTGCTTATAAGAAGTGATCAGACCTGTTTCATTAGGGGTGTAAAAACTAGGCTCGTCACCTGAAGCAAGTGAATCCAAAATAGGAATCATATCCAGCATAAAATTACTTTCTGAAGACCCAACAACTACATCCGTATAGCCTGATTTTTCGGTGTAGCGAATAGAATCACCTACAACACTGTTATCATTAAACCTTACAGAAATACCGGGTAAATCAGGTGCCACATGTATAAAACGCATTTTTGCATTTCCTTTTTGTTGAATATCCGATGCGGTAAAGTCTTTTGTGAGTTTGTCTTTTGTACATGATGCAAGTGCTAATACCATCGCACCGGCCATCATTGAAAGGAATTTAATGTTATTCATATTATTCTTTATACAGGTTAAAAGATACTATGCGAAATACGCTATTTTTTTTGGAAAACAAAAATTTATTTAATTGCTGATCGAATTTTAATGGCAATGAGTTCAAGCTCTTCACCGGTGAATCTCAACTTAGGTTTGCCGAAGTTCATATCGTCCACATTGTTAATAGGAATGAGATGAATGTGAGCATGTGGCACTTCAAGCCCAATTACCGTCATGCCTATTCGCTTACATGGAACTGTGGTCCTCATGGCTGCTGCAATTTTTTTTGCAAAAGCCATCAACTCGGCCAGTTCACTGTCAGCTAAATCAAAAATATAGTCAACTTCACGTTTGGGGATCACCAAAACATGGCCTGTAGCCAAGGGATTGATATCTAAAAAAGCAAAACAATTATTTGTTTCTGCAATCTTATTGCAAGGAATTTCACCATTGATAATTCGTGTGAATATAGATGCCATTTATCTTTCTATTGAAATAATTTCAAATGTCAATTTTCCGGAAGGAACAGTAATTTCAGCTGTTTCGCCTTTCTTTTTTCCCAATAAACCTTTACCTATAGGTGATGTTACTGATATTTTACCCGCTTTAAGGTCTGCTTCATTTTCAGCAACAAGTGTATAAGTCAACTCCTGTTTGTTGTTGAGATTACGGATTCTTATTTTTGATAAAATAGAAACTTTTGAAGTGTCAATTTTCGACTCATCCACAATGCGTGCACTGCTTAACAATTCTTCCATTTTGCTGATTTTTAACTCCAGCATTCCTTGTGCATCCTTTGCTGCATCATATTCAGCATTTTCTGAAAGATCACCTTTATCTCTAGCTTCGGCTATTTGTTTAGATATGAGTGGTCGTTGTACTGTTTTAAGGTAATTCAGTTCTTCCTGAAGTTTTTTTAAACCTTCTTCTGTCAGATATGTAATTGCCATAACTTGTTGGTATTAGTATAAAAAATTAAAGAAGGCCTTAAAAGGCCTCCTTTCCGTTAATTTAAATTTAATCTTATTATAATCAGAGTTTCAACAGAACTCCGAAACTATGTGTACCATCAAAGGTATAAGTAGGACGATAAGAGTAATCCAGTCCGATAGACTTGCCACTTTTTCCTATTGGAGCTTCAACAGTTACCCCTGCACCAAAACCGCGATAAACATTAATACTTTGGTCCTTATTGGATCCATGACTCTCGAATGAATATCCGGCACGTAGCATAAACAATTTTTTAAATCCATACTCCAAGCCTACAGCTGTCTGGTCGCGCGAAAACGAATTAGATGTAAACGTAGCAGACATAGTTAGCCTGTGCATTTCCGCAAGTTTAAAGTCATAAGATCCTCCGATATTTACTAAAGAAGGCAATTCAAATCTTTCAGCGCGTTGTGATATAGTTAATGAAACATTGTCTGAAGTAAATCCTTTTGACGCCAATCCATCACCTTTGAATGTTAAAGGAGCACCCACGTTCTTCAGCGATATTCCAAAACGCAGGTTGTCTTTTTCTTTATTAAAACCTGTTACATATTGAATACCTGCATCGAATGCTAAACCTGATGCTCTTACATCGGCAACACTTTCAGAGATAACTTTAAGGGTTAAACCTCCGTAAATGCTATTAGAAAAAGCTTTGGCATAAGATAAACCTACGTTAAGAAACTGTGGTTTATAAGTACCAATTCCACCTTCCGGCAAATCCGGTGTTGTCACTTCAATATTACCAAAATCCATAGACATGATACCAAGGGTTATTGCACCTGATTCGCCTACATGTTGTGATATTCCGAATGAATTTATATTAATGCCTGTTCCTTTAAGCCAAGTAGTGTGACAGAATCCAACTTCTGTCTTTCTTGTGAATGCAGTGCCGGCTACGTTGAGATACTGAGCTTCCATTCCTCTTACTGTGGATGTATTACTGTTCATCCACCCTGCACTACGAGTCCATGGGTTAATAATTAACTCATTGGCACCGGACTGACCCACACGATCTTCATTACCTGCCCATGACTGAACAGAAAAGAGTGTTGCTACTGCAATTGCTGATATGCTGATTTTATTTATCATATTCATTTTAATTTAGTTCAGGATTTTGATTAGTAACTATCTAAACTTATTGGACGCATTACACCAAACCATTTCAACGTGCGCTCGCCCAAACCGGGAGCTTGAACATGGATGAGATACACACCGCTGCTGATTGGAACATTTGCATTATTTTTCATATCCCAATCTATGGAAGTATCGTAGTTTCCACTTCCTGCTTCAGTACCTTGGCTCAGACCTACTTGCTCACCTGTTATTGTTGGTGCAGCATCTCGTTTATATCTTCTCACCAGAATTCCATTCATGGTGTAGATGGAGACTGTACACTTAGCAGGCAAGTTGGTAATTTTCACCCACATGAGGTTGGTGTTTTTATCGTAGCTGGAATAAGCGTAATATGGGTTTGGAACCACATTAATACTGCTCAGTGCATTTTTAGCTACGTCCTTATTATCGAATGTAGGAGCTACATTATCACCTGACATGAAATTATAATATGGATTTGCTCCATTTTTTGTAGGTGCCAAAACAACTCCTCCGGCTGATGTAATTGATGGATCAGGGAATGTATTCTGATCGGTTGGAATGGTGATAGTTTGTCCTGGTGAATAAGTAATAGCATTGTTATTGAACGCTGCTGTTAAGGTTCCGTTTACGATATAATATGTTTCTCCTCTGTTAAGTGGTGAACCTGTACCGGTGTGATTGATGTACGTGTTTGCATCAAAGTTGGTATTGAAAACACGATATTGACGGGCTACACGCAAACGTACTTTAGCATCATTATCCAGAAGTGTTTTACCTTCTGCTAACAATGGAATGCTGGTCCAAATAATATTTGCCAGTGCATCTCTTCTTTCAGTTGCTGTGGTGCTTTTTATTAACGTATTGAATTTTTGACAAGCATCATAAACTCCAATATCACGTGCACCTTGTGTGTTTCTTGCACCAAATATCCAAATGTAATGCATTCCTCCAAAAATCGGATTGCCATTAGCATCAGATACCGTTGATGTAGGATTCCATTTCATATCCTGACTGTTCTGGTCAGTAAATACTGAATTTTCTCCATAAGCTATATTAAGACGCTCACCGGTTTCAATATTTACGGCATAACCTGGGAACCAACCCATACCTTCGTTATCAATATAGTTAGGATCGTTAGGGTCGGTACTTACAGATCCGCCAGGGTTATTAGAACCATCTTTATTAATTGACGCAGATCTGCGTTTTTGAAATCTTGGCGCATTTCCAATAGTTGCACTAACAGGTTGCCCCATCTCAAGAACGACAGCACGTGTCCATTTAGATTTATCGCTGGTGAATACAACATCCACACTTACAATCCCTTGTGGGCCGCTGAGTTTTAACTGATTATCCTGATTTACAGAAGAACGAGGTCCGAATTGTGCATCTGTTTTGTTTGCCAATTTATAGGGAGCCCATGTTCCTCCTATAAGGCCTTCGTAAACCTGATTAGGGTCAGCGCCTCCAATATCATTAGGACCTGTACCACTCCTTATCCAATCTCTTGCATCAGGAGGAGTAGTATCACGATCGGCAACTCCCGTCAACCATGCTGCGTCCGGATTACTAAAGGTAAGGCTTTGATCTAGCAATCCATTCTTAATGGCACCAGTTTCACCTGCTTCAATTACCGAATTACTGATATCAGCTGTAAGACCCCACTCATAAACCTTATTCACATCATTAAGGTCGCGGGTTTGTATAATCTGACTGTTTGGTTGCGATATTGCATAAGTTGCTGTGTCAACTGAATTTGTTTCCGTTTCCTTCACATTCCAGTAACTGTCTTGTGAAACTCCGTTGAGTTTAATTTCAAAATGTCCATGTTTAGCATACAATGGGTCATAAACGGTAACATTCAATGGCCCTTTACCCATTTCATAAACTGGATTTGCTACTACATAAGGAGGATTCAATGCTTGTTGAATTGATTCATCTTTCATATCAAGCAACAGTCCACCATTACCAGAACCTTCAATTCTTGTAACTTCCACTCCGTCACCAATTTCTGAATTGAAAGCTAATCCGCTATATTCAACAGCAGGGTCATGTGGAATTGCAGACATCACTTTAATGTTGTTTCTTCCAACTTTCATTGGTTTTTGTTGCGTAAAGTTTGATGTATTTGGCACAATGTATTCAAATGGCTTGAAGTTATTATAAGCATAACTTACTACCACGAAGTAGTACGATTTGTGATTTACTAATGGCTTATTGGTGAAGGCATCATTCTCAATCACAAAACTGTGTTTCAATCCACTGTTTGCTCCCTGAAATTGTGACGAACTAAACGCCACAGTTAAGGGGCGATAACCCGGCAAATCGGGTGCCCAATAATAATTAGTGAGTGCTTCAACAGAATCTTTAAGGTCAACCTGTTTGATTAACTTATATTTATCACTCGACATTACGTTAGTAGAAGTAGTTTTTGAAGGGTCGAAAATATCAGCAGTATTTACATTTGCATCTTTCACCTGAAAAATAAGATAACCCTGGAATTTGAACTTACGCAGTTCTTCATCAGGCTGCACTAAGGTTGGGATAGAAGGATCTAATTGCGAATATTTTTCTATCCTCTCATTATTGAAATTCTTTAATGACAAGATGATTTTATTACTTAATTCAGTAATCTGAACATCCGGTGCATCCGGGCCATCCAAAGTTTTAAAACAAGCATCAAACAAGCTTTGAGCTTTGTTATCGCTCAATTTTAATAAATCAACAGATGCCAATGGGCCACCACTTGTAGTACGTGCCCATACCATACCAACAGTAATATAATTCACTGCTCCTGCCTGTAAAGTAAATTTTCCTGCCGATTGTAAAAAACGTCTGTCGTAGGGAGGGTTATTTGCAGTAGCTTCAGTCCAGTTACTTCCGGGGAAAGCAGGATCTGTTGTTCCGGGGAACATATAATTAGTTGGAGGATTTGCAGCCGTTGGAGGAGTTTGACCTTTTTGTCCGTCACGTGACCAACGAATTCCGTTTTTCCAGCTTCCTGTCAGGTATTGATAATAGTCGTCAAATGTCTGTGGATTACCGTAATCAGTAAAGTCGTTGTTATAATAACAAAACTGACTCATAATAATTTGCTCTCCGGGTTCGTCAATGACACCGTCCATATCGTTATCAATACCGTCATTAGGGTCGGCAAGCGGGCCTTGGAAAAAGTCAGCACCAACTGCAGGAGGGTTCAAACCATATCCATCTACTGTACCACTTCCGTCATCAGGATCGCCATTATAGCAATAACCTAATCCTAATCCTACATCGCAACCAACATAATCATCAAAAGCATCGCCCAAATCAGGGTCAACCCACCATCCAAAGTAAGTACTATCAAAGGCTATATTACTACGGTTAATGACTTTGTATTTGTAGAACGTCATGTTATTAATTTCATCATCGGTATTGAAAGCGAAAGCCTGAGCATGAAACTCCAATCCGATAGCAGCACTATTGGTTTCTTTTTTCACGTTTCCGATATCGTTAAATATCCACCACAAAGTCTGATCACCAAAAATATAGTCATCACAGCTTAATTTATTCGGATCATTGGGATCCGGAGCATAATCACCCTGTAATAAATAACGAGGATAATCACCACTGTCAGGAATATATAAACCATCACCGTTTACATCTTCAAAAGGTGCCAGCATTGGCAATTCGCCTCTTGATACATCGCCATTTCCGGGCCATTCTCTTATATCACGAGTAGGTACACCTGTTGAAATAAAATCACGTACCTGCTGCTTGGTTACCGACCACAATCTGTCATACTGATTACAAATTGCAACATCAGTAGTCATATTTCCGCCTTGTACACCAATCGGGCCTGTGAAGAAGTCATTGGCGTCCTGCTGACGATAAGTTTGACCGGCAACTTTAAGGTTACCTGTAGCATCATAACCACCAATCCATACTGAGCCGGCAAACAGCGATGTTTTACCGGTACCTTTTGGCACTTCGTATTGGGCAGCTTGTGCAGATTCAGAAAGATTCCACCACATGTCACCGGCAGAAAAAATTCTTGCCCGTACATTATTAATTTGCAAATCGGTTTGTGCTGAGGGCTCATTACAGGGAGCCGTTATTCTCAATGTGGCATTATTGATAACATTGGTTGTATTTTTCGGTTTCTGACCTATGTTTTCTCTGGCCATTACTGTACCAGAAGCAATAGTAAGAGCCAGAAAGGCGGATAAATAATTCTTATTAACCATTTGTGCTATTTTTTTTATAAAAAATTACTCTTTTACTTTTTAGAAATTAAATGATAAACCAACGCGGATTGTTCTTGGACGTGAATAGTTATCAGGATTATTGACTTTGATGCTATATAGATCTGAAAATGCCTGAGCATCTCTACCTGAAGCCTGAATATTTGCCAGGTAATCTCTACCCAAATTTGAGCCCAGATAACCATCATCATCAGGATTTCCGGTATAACGGTAAACGCTGATAATATTTTTCTGATTCAATAGATTTTGAACCTGTACGTAAACATTCAGATAATATTTCGCCTTCTGATCTTTAAAGTTGAGAGCAAAATCTTTGTCCACTTTCAAATCAAAACGGCTGTTCCAAGGTAAGCGAGCGGAGTTGATATCACCTTTAACTTTTGAAGTTCCCAGTGTCTGAACACCAATGTTATTTCCTTCAGATGTTGGAAGATATTGTTTGGTATAAGGTGTACCTGAACCTGCTCTGAATTCGAGTCGGGCGCCTGTGTTGGCAAAAATTTGTTTGCCAAAAAGAACAGGACCGTTATAATTCTTTCCATCCTGATAACGATAATCAAAAGAGAGCAACAAGTTATGTCTTTGGTCAAAATCAAGAGGTTGAATTACTCTAAGATTAGGCTGTCCGGTATCCAACAAGTCGCTGGCAGAAGATGCATTAGAGCCGGTTCCATCAGCATACTGAAGCGTATAGCTTGCACTCAGTTTAATATTTCCTGTTCTTCTCATATCATAACCCAATGTGAGTCCTTTTACAGTACCGAAGTCAATATTGTCATAAGTCGAATAACCGGTACCAGGATAAGAGAAGTAGATAGCGCGTAACTGCAGAAGTTGTTTCAACTCTCTGTAAAATGCTGAAATAGTTAATACAGAACTGCGACTAAGAATCTGACGGAAACCTAATTCGTAGTTGATGCTTTTCTCAGGTTTAAGAGAAGGGTTCGCAATGGTTACTCCTTGTTCAAATGAATAATAAGACCATGGATCAATTCTTAAAGCTGCCGGAGGGCGTTGTGTAAGGATGGAGTAGTTTGCAAAAAACTGTGCCTGATCGTTGATATCGAACTGGAACGCAACCCTTGGCATAAAGGTAATCTGAGGATCATAATCTTTAAAAGTTTTACTTGCGTCATAATTTCCGCTCTTAATATCATCATCTTTATTCACAAGCATTGGCAACACGCGTGCAGAAGAACTTTGTCTTTCAAGAATACGTGGGTCGGTTAATTCTGTTCCGTTTTTGTCAAACCAACGGTCACCGCTTCTGTAGCCTAAAATGTCATTTGCTGTCATTGAATTTTTGTCAATGCTCAGATCAGAAACATAAACTACATAATCAGATCCGATATTTTCTGGACGATTAATATTCAACTCACCTGCAGTATATGCCTGATACAACAAATACTTATCTTTCATTACTCGTTGATTGGCATCAAAACGATCAACACGTAAACCTACGTTAAATATAAGGTCGTTGATAGCAAAATTATCCTGAATATATCCTGCCATATAAATAGGCTGAAATGCAGGAACATTTCTCTGATAATTTCCATTCTGATCTTTTCTGAAGAAATTATCAAAAGTTGCAGAAGGGCTTAACACTTTCTGCTTATTTCCTTTGTAATCGTATCCATAATATGTATAACCAAGAGTACCTGAAAGTGCCAGTTCGTCTGCATTAAACATCGACAAGCTGAAGTTAGATGGGTCGTAGTTGAAGATATCTACATAATCTGTGTTGGACAGTCCCAGTTTCTTTCTTACATTTTCATAAAATCCAACTGTTCCTGCATCGTTTTTATATGTATTTGGATGATAAATGGTATCATTTATAACATAAGATCCAGCTTCAGGGTTAGCTTCTGTTAACCAGAAATTGGATAGGTTATACATAGCTGTCCACAATCCTGTCGGAGTGATATAAAACTGACGATCTACTCTTTGCTCGTATTCAAAACCGAGTGAAATTGCGTGATTTTTTATATCAGCAGAAAAAGTTGCTGATGCACGGTATTGATCATTGTCAACAAAATTATAACCGTCAATGGTTCTTCCTGTGTTGTACCACATACTGTACACTGTACCCGCACGCTGACCGTTTATCAAACCTCCTCCTGCACGAATTACAAACGGATTGCTGTAATATGGTGTGTTGGTAAACTGACTGGTATTGCCTGTCTGATAATATTCGTCCACATGAGCAGCATAATTATTATCAAAAAATGATAAATACTGGTTGGTATAAGCTTCTGTGTTAAGATTGTTTCCACTCGGACTGAAAAGAGTTAAATATGGAAGATATCCCAATAATTCATTATCACCTTGTGTAAATACCGGTCTTCTGAGTGTATTAAAACGTCCCCAATATCCATAGTCAAATAATTTATCCTTGTGTGTATTGGACTGTACCAACTCAAATGATTTGGTATAATCGAACTGAATACTATAATAAATATTTTTCAATAACGATTTATTGTTGGATTCCTTAGTATCGGTATTAAAACGTTGTGTAAAACGTACATAACCACGATAGGTATTAGCTATGTGATTGCTGTAATTTTTATCATTATATAATGAATAAGCATAAGTGTAATCCATATAATCTCTGTGGTTATAAGTTCCTCCCACTTTAATATTAAAATTGGTTGATGGTTGAAAATCGAGATTACCACTTAGTTTGTATTCACCTGATTTAGTGTTTGGTTTATATTTCAGGTTTTCAATATCAGATTTATGTATAAATTCTGCTCTTTTTTGTGTACCTTGAATAACTCCGTTTACGAAATTTGGTTGCAATGGATTTTTTTCAAGATCTTCCAAAACACTTCCTTTAACTCTGTTAATCCCTATTGCTGACGGGTCGGGATCTTTCATCCACTCACCTTCAGCTGAAAGAAAGAATCCGACCATAGGAGATTTATTACCTTCTTTATCTTTCTTGCTGTATATAGGTCCGGACACATTAGCACTTGCCAGATTATAACCATACCGATCGGTAAGTTCTGAAGTAGCCAACTCTACACCACCGCTGTAATGCTTTGAAGGCCCTCTGGTAGTAATGCTAATAATACCTCCTGTAGCATCACCGTATTGTGCAGGTACACCACCGGTAATTACCGTAACCTGCTCGATTGCAGATTGCGGAACCTGAGCACTACCTCTAACTTTAACTCCATCCACATAATAGTCGGTAGCATCTGATCGTGATCCACGAATATTCAGGTCGCTTCCTTCGTCACGTTGGTAAACACCTGCTGCAGTTGCAGCAACTGATTTCACATCGCGTGTTGGAATAGATTTTATATCTTCTTGCGTAATAGTAGTTTGAACTGCAGGGTTACCTTTGTCAATCAGAGGTACTTTATAAGCAGTAACTTCAACAGCAGTGATATCAACTGCACCTTTTCCCAATTTAACATCAGCAAATGTTATTTTATCTACTGACACAATGATGCCGGTAATTTCAGCACTGGTATAACCCACGAAAGTTGCTTTCAGGTTATAAGTTCCGGGACCTAAAGGTTTAATGGTAAAATTACCATCAAAGTCGGTTTGAGCACCACCCATCTGTTGACCATTCAGTTCAGCTACTACGCTGGCAAATGGCAACGGCTCATTCGTGATTTTATCCAGTACTTTACCTTTGATGGAACCTGATTGTGCCCATGCTGCACTTCCAAATATTAAGGTAAAAATGCATGTTAAGTAAATGTTTCGAAGCATAGGTTGACCTATTAAATTTCTGATTATTGTCTTAAAAAGTGAAGATTTTGTTAAAAATTATACTGCGTAAAAGTATGAATAAAAAAAATTAACTTCCAAATCAGTTTGATTTTTTTGACACAATTATGATACACATCATTTATTATCAATATTTTGCCCAGCGCGGTTGATTAATTACTTCACCATAAATTATGGCGTTTTTTAAAAGTCCGGATTCAATAGAAACGGAAGTATGTGTTATATTAACGTTTTCTTCAGACTTTTCATTCCGCTCAATCTTACCGGAGGCTACTGCAGACTGAAAAAAGTCATAATCAGGAGCTGTAAGTTCATTTCTTAATTTACGCTTAACTTCATTCCTTCTCTTTAATGCTTTCACCGTTCTGACATCCGAAGTTTCTTTGGGTTCATTATTCTGTCTGCGTTCAAAAGTGGATGATGGAATTTCGGCTACAGGAGGGTATTCTACAGGCTTGCCAAAAGTTCGTTTTCGGTTTTCTTCAGCCAACTTCTTGTAATTCTTCATTACATACCAGCCGATAGCAATTAAAAAGTAGATGATAAACTTAAATTCCATGTTGTCAAAAATACAAGTTATCTCATTATCAAAAGAGATATCTATTTTCTAACAGCCGTTAATAAGTTTTGACCGATGTAGAAGTCCTTTTGGTTATTTTCGCAGATTCTCAGAGAACCAATAAAAAATCAAATATATCTATGCGTCTTTCGAGCTTGGAAATAAAAGGCTTTAAAAGTTTTGGCGACCGTGTAATCATCCATTTCGATAAAGGAGTAACCTCAGTTGTAGGACCTAATGGCTCCGGTAAATCCAATGTGGTTGATGCCATGCGATGGGTACTTGGCGAACAGAAAATGCGAATGCTTCGCTCCGAAAAAATGGAAAACATTATTTTCAACGGAACTAAAACGCGCAAACCGGCCAATCTTGCTGAAGTAAGCCTTACTTTTATCAACGACAAAGGAATTTTACCTACAGAATTTTCTACTGTATGTATAACTCGCAGACTTTATCGCTCGGGTGACAGCGAATATCTTTTGAATGGTGTTACCTGCCGCTTGAAAGATATTACAGAATTATTCCTTGACACAGGTATAGGCAGCGATACCTACTCTATTATTGAGTTAAAAATGGTGGATGATATTATCAACGATCGCCATAACACCATCAAGATGCTATTGGAAGAAGCTGCAGGTATTTCAAAATATAAGGTTCGTAAAAAACAGACCCTGCAGAAACTGGAAGAAACCGATGCAGATTTAAACCGTGTGAACGACCTCTTATTTGAAATTGAAAAAAGTTTAAAACAATTAGAGTATCAGGCTAAGAAAACGGAGAAATATTATCGACTTAAAGAAGAATACAGGGTTGTATCTACAGCTCTTGCGTGGTTTCTGATGCGCGATTTTACGGCATCCATAAAAAACCTTTCGGAAAGAGAACAGACTCAACTTAAGGAAAAAAATCAGTTGCAACAGCAATTAGAAGAGCAAGAGCAAAAACTTGCAGAATTAAAAATTATCAGTGAAGAAAAGCAACAGTTGCTGTCATCCTCACAAAAAGCGCTCAACGAAAAATTATTTATCATAAATCGTTTTGAAAACGAGCACAAAAGCAGAATCGAAAAGCTCAATTATCTGAACGAAAAAAAATCGCAGCTGCATACGCAAAGCGAGAATGAAAGTAATCAGGTGGTACAACTACAGCAACAAATAGAACAACTCAACACCGACAAAGCGCAGGAAGAAAGCAAGCTGAAAGAGTTAGAAGACGAATTGCAAAAACTGAAAGCAGATGTGGATGCAGCAAGATCACAGTACGACCAGTCTGTTGATGAATTACGTCAGCTAAACCTTCATGTTTTACAGGTTCGTCAGTCAGTAAATGATCACGAAACTTTTATTGCAGTAAGACAGGCACGCGTAACCAGCATCAACGATCAGGCAACACGCCTGAAGGAGCAAATAGAAAAAGACCGCGCTACTTTACAAAATATAGATACGGAGTTAACTGAGCTTTTACAAAAAAGAGAAACTTCAGAAAAAGAAGCTCACGATAAAAAACAATGGAGGCTTCAATTAGAAGAGGATATTCGCAAGTTTGAACAACAGGTGCATGAATTGCGTGACAAGCTTTCAGATGAACGCAGAAATTACGAAGTAAAAAACAACGAGTATCAGCTAACCAAGAACCTTGTCGAAAAAATGGAAGGTTTTCCGGAGTCTATCAAATTTTTGAAGAAGAACAACAACTCATTTAAGGATACTCCGCTGCTTAGTGATATTATAAACTGTGAGGAGAAGTATAAAATAACTATTGAAAACTATCTGGAACCTTTCCTCAATCATTTTATTGTGCAGAACACGGAAGATGCATGGAAAGGCCTTGACCTTTTGCATACAGAAGGCAAAGGCAGAGCGCACTTTTTTATCCTCGACTCGCTGCAGAAATTCAATCATCATTCTACACATGAAATAGAGGGTTGCATACCGGCAATTAGCGTAGTCGAACCACACTCTCAGTATCAGCCATTGTTGAATTATTTGCTTCAGGATGTTTATGTTTTAAAAGATGATTCATTAGTGAACCATCTGCAGGCTGAAAATCTGAATAATGCTGTGATACTTTCGGTAAGCGGAAAGTTTAACAGAAACAGTTATTCCATAAGCGGTGGTTCAGTAGGTTCGTATGATGGCAAGCGCACGGGAAGGTTGAAACATCTTGAAAAGTTGGCATCAGAAATTCAAATGCATCAATCGCAGGTTGAAAAATTAAAGACTGAACTTCAGGAAACAGAAAGTCATCTTTCACTGGCAAAGAACAATCTTTCAGAAACGCAGAAAAGTATTTATCAGTTAGACAATGAACTGAGCAAAGCCGTTCTGACGGTAAACACACAATCCAGCAAAAAAGATTTCATCACTTCCAACTGCGAAAGCAATGAACGTAATCTGCAAAAGTTGCACGAAGAGCTTACACAGATTGAAGAACAAAAAAACAATGCTCCGGGACTTGGGAACCTTTCCTTAGAGGAGATGAAAATAAATCTCCAGAAACTTACTGACCAGCAGCGCGAAAAACAAGACGTATCCAACAAAGCACAAAAAATTTCGCAAGATGCATCTAATGCCTACAACCAAAAAAATATTGGTTTTCTGCAACAGCAAAACCGAATTCAGAATATTATAAGAGAAACGGGATATAAGACCACTCAACAAACCAATCTGAATACTTCTATTGAAAATCTGAAAAAAGAAACCGAAGCACTGGCATTACAGATAGATGAAACTGCGCAAATAGGCAATACGTCAGAAACAGGACTCAAACAACATGTTGAAGAAAAAGTTGCGCTGGAACATCAACTTACGGAAAGTGAGAAGAACTATTTCACTTCAAAAGGAGAAATAGACAGTCTGGAAAAATTAATTGCAGAAACACGAAGAAAGAAAGAAGTAGCTGATGAGCTTATGCATACCTTGCACAACGAAGCAAGTGATGTGAATCTGAAAGTTGCTTCATTAAAAGAAAGACTCAGTGTTGAATTTTCAATTGAAGTTGATGATGTAATAAATCAGGAACAAAATCCTGAATGGAATGAAGACGACCTTAAAGCAAGGAATGAAAAATTAGGTAATCAGCTTAAAAACTTCGGCCCGATAAACCCAATGGCGCTTGACTCCTTTAAGGAAATTAAAGAGCGTTATGATTTTATCATCAAAGAGCAGGATGACCTGAAAAAAGCGAAAGAAGCCTTGCTGCAAACCATTGCCGAAATTGACACTTCCGCTCAGGAAAAATTCTCGGAAGTATTCCATCAGGTACGCAATAATTTCATCACCGTGTTCCGCTCTTTGTTTACACAGGATGACAACTGCGATATGGTTTTAGCTGACAGTAATAATGCATTGGAGTCAGACATTGAGATTATTGCTCAGCCTAAAGGTAAAAAACCACTTTCTATACAGCAGTTGTCAGGAGGTGAAAGAACCCTTACAGCAACAGCACTGCTCTTCGGACTTTACCTGGTAAAACCTGCTCCGTTTTGTATATTTGATGAGGTTGATGCGCCATTGGATGATAACAACATTGACAAGTTCAATAACATTATCAAGAAGTTCTCCAATGAATCGCAGTTTATTGTTATTACACATAACAAGAAAACGATGGCTGCAACTGACATTATATATGGAATAACGATGAATGAACCCGGAGTAACAGCTGTGGTGCCTGTAGATTTGAGAGAATATGCAGATGCCGTTTAACGCTTTGTAAAAAAATTGTTTTTTTTAATTTCTACGATACGTATCGTGGTCTGATTTGCGCCTATTCTTTTTCATCCGTTTTCGTACATCTTTAGTCTGAATTTTCATGTGCTTCTTTATAGCCTTTTTATCTGCTTTAGCTGCCTTCCTCTTCAGCATTTCCTTTTTCTTATCAGCCTTACGCTGTTCCTTGGTGGCACTGCTTTGAGCTATAGCACTGCCAGAAATGAATACGATGCACAATATCCAAAATATTCTTCTTATGATTTTTCTTATTGACATTTCTGATGATTTACTAACGCAGTTATTGATATAAACATGTATTTTTGACAAAAGAAATATGAAAAAGTTTAATTTGACTAAGATAACCGGTTTTTTATTAATACTGGTTATGGTTGCCGGCTGCCGCAAAAAAGACAGTGGTATAGTACCTTACGTTTATGTGAATGTAATGCTATACGCAAACGACCCGCAGTTGGTTCAGTTGAATGCCGTTGGTAATTATATTTACTACAATGCAGGTTACAAAGGAATCATTATTTACCGCAGAAGTGCAACAGAATATGTTGCTTACGAAAGAGCCTGCACCTATGACCCGGAAAGTGACTGCGATGGTGTGGTTGTGCAGAGTGATAATTTTACCTTAAAAGACGACTGTTGCAAATCGCATTTTATGATTTTTGACGGTAGCATATCACAAGGGCCTGCCACTAGGCCATTGGTTCAGTATCAGACTTATTTTGATGGTACGGTGTTGCGCATCACAAACTGATAAATCTTAAGCTACTATGCTACAGGAGGCGAATCAGTGAGTTTTCTGTAATTTTCAGCAAGGGTGTTTAAAAAATTCTTCAACGGTTTTTCCGCCATCATTTTCAGAAACGGATTCATATCGGCATCAAAAACAATCTGTAAACGTGTTTGCCCTTCGCCATCGGGAACCAAATTATAAAACATGTTAAAATCAAAAGGAGCTTTCCCTTTTCTGACAATTTTAATCTGCGAATTAGCATTGCGTTCAGCTACTTCCATTCCCAGTGAAGCCATTCCTTTAATGGTAAAGCTACATTCATCTGTTGTACTTTGCCAGTCGGTAACCTGCTCAGGCATGAGCTGCTGAAGATTATTACAATCACTTAAAAATTCAAACACCTTTGCATCAGGATTTCGAACTACAATTTCATCACTTTCTATACGTACCATATAAATTATTTAGAACTACCCCACTTTTCCGGGTCTTTTCGCCACGATTGAAGAGATTTGAGATGATTGGCGGAGACATATTTTGTTTCAATTGCCTTCTGAATAAGCACATCATAATTACTCAAAGAATATAATGGGCATTGCACCGCTTTAAAATTTTCTCGGGCTATTTCAAAGCCGTAATTAAAGACACACACCATTCCTTTAACAAGAATTTTAGCCTCTCTGAGAGCTTCTACCGCTTTAATGCTACTCTTCCCGGTTGAAACCAAATCTTCAATAACGATTACCGAACGTATTTGTGATATATCGCCTTCAATCTGATTACGTGCACCATGCTGTTTAGGTTCAGGTCTTACATAAACAAAAGGCAGCCCCATACTTTCGGCAACGAGTGCACCCTGAGCAATGGCTCCTGTAGCAACGGCTGCAATGGCATCGGGCCGTCCGTAATTTCGCTCAATAGCTTTCACCAATTCCTGTCGGATATAGGTGCGAATTCGCGGATGCGACAATACAATTCTGTTATCGCAATAAATAGGCGACTTCCATCCTGAAGCCCATGTGAATGGAGTTTCAGGCTCTAACTTTATTGCCTTTATCTGCAACAGAAATTCGGCTATATTTGAGGCTGTCTCATCAATCATGTTTTACAAACGTAAATCTTATTTTTCAAATTGCAAAAAGCCAAATCATGATAAAAGTCTTTGTAAATGATAAACCTTTCATTTTTTCAGAAAATTTCACCTCCGAAAAATACCTCCGTTACATAGACTGTCCTACTCCTGTACAATTAATGAATGATTTTAAACGTCCTGATATTTCGGGAGGCTATTATACCAATCATAGCCTTCCGGAAGCTTTTGAAGGATTTTGTGATCAGTTCAGGTGTATAAACGCTGCAGGTGGTTTAGTATATAATGCTGAAGGCAAACTTCTGATGATAAAACGCCTCGGGAAATGGGATTTGCCTAAAGGCAAAATAGACCCGGGAGAAACTGCAGAGGAGGCAGCATTACGTGAAGTTTGCGAGGAAACAGGAATATGTAACACAACAATAGTAGCTGAGTTGCCCGGTACCTACCACATTTATAAACTAAACGATAAGATTGTTTTGAAACACACTTTTTGGTTTAAGATGTTATCTAATGCTGTAGAGAAAATTTCACCACAAACAGAAGAAGACATTCTGGAAGTAAGATGGATGTTGAAAAACGAAGTACATGATGCCTTAGCAAACAGCTATGGCTCTATAAGAGACTTACTTTCCGAAATTTTTACTGTGTAACTGCTGTCTTGGGAGTTTCAAGCACACGACCCGGATAAACCAATAAAGCTTCGCGCAGACAATCCATAGCATTTTTTAAGTCATCTAAATTTAACACATAAGCAATGCGCACTTCCTTTAGACCTAATTCTGGTCGGCTGTAAAATCCTGTAGCAGGAGCCAGCATAACTGTTTGTCCTTTATAATTAAATTTTTCGAGTAACCACTGACAAAACGCATCTGAATCATCAATGGGTAACTGTGCAATGCAATAAAATGCTCCGCTTGGTTTAGGGCAGAAAACACCTTCCATACTATTCAGTTGTTCTACCACAAAATTTCGTCTTGCTACATATTCAGCATTCACTTTTTTAAAGTATTCATCAGGTGTGTCAATAGCTGCTTCCGAAGCGATTTGTCCAAAAGTTGGCGGGCTGAGTCTGGCCTGAGCAAATTTCATAGCGGTACTCATTACTTCTTTGTTTTTAGAGATAAGTGCGCCAATACGAGCACCGCAGGCGCTGTAACGTTTGCTCACGGAGTCAACCAGCACAATATTGTCATCAAGCCCCTGGAGATGCATGATAGAAAAATATTCGCGGTTGTCATAACAAAACTCGCGATATACCTCATCAGCAAATAAAAACAAATCATGATCAAGAGCAAGTTGTTTCAGGCTTTGCAATTCTTCTTTAGAATAGAGATGTCCTGTAGGATTGCTCGGATTGCATATCATAATCGCCTTAGTCCTGGGAGTAATTACTTTTTTAAACTCTTCGATGGGAGGTAAAGCAAATCCATTTTTTATGGACGAAAAAACGGGTACTACCTCTACTCCTGCCTGAATAGAAAATCCATTGTAATTGGCATAAAACGGTTCAGGAATAATGATTTGGTCACCTTCATTGAGGCAACTCATCATTGCAATTTCAATAGCCTCGGAGCCACCTGTAGTCACAATGATATCATCAATATTCAGGTTTATGTGATATTTCTGATAATAAGTAATGAGTTTTTTTCTGTAAGATTCAATGCCTGCCGAATGACTGTATTCAATCACTTTCAGATCAATTTTACGAATGGCATCCAGCATTACTGTGGGAGTTTCAATATCAGGCTGACCGATATTAAGATGATAA
>JAFDWZ010000036.1 GCA_018268195.1 Bacteroidota bacterium
ATGGCGTATGGGGTGGAACTGCATATCTCGATACTTGTGGAATATGTGTAGGAGGAAATACCGGATTATGGGATTGTGATACGATAAATTCAGTGCAGAATTTTTCATTTGGACATTGGTATAAATTATATCCAAACCCGGTAATGGAAAATTACATCATTATCGAGTCTGATATGACAACCTTGAACATTGAACTTACTGATGTGTTAGGAAAGCTAATCATTGCGCAGCAATGTAATAACAATGGCGGTAAATGCCGCATTGATATATCTGCAATTCAAACTTCAGGAATTTATGCTGTACGAATTATTAAAAATAACAGGATAATGTCTGTTATCAAGATTGCAGTTATGCGTGACAGATAAAAGTTAATTAGTCTTCTACTTCTTCCGTGTTGGATACACGGAAGGAGAAAGTTTTATGTACAATAAAACTCAGCACACCGATGCTTACAGCTGAGAATGCACGTGCTATGGTTGGATACCATTGCATTTGACGGATTAAAAAATTCATCAGTATGTAGTTAAGAAATAACACTCCAATAGCTACCAAGACAAAACGTAAGAACTGATGGTGTCCTTTAAGATCAGATTCTTTAAAAACAAGATTCTTGGTGAGAAAAAAATTAGTCATTAATCCACAGGTATAGGACAAGGCTAATGAAGCAGTAGGAGCAGAGAAGGTATAGAAAGAAAATTGTAAATCTTCTTTATGAAAGAGGTAATTAAATGCCAAAAAGTAGATACCTACATCTACTACTGTGGCCGAAGCTGCTGAGAAAAAATATCTGACAACTTTCAGATTAAGTATTCTGACTGTAAATTTTATCATCGGGGGGCGAAAGTAAAATTATTGCTGCACAGAGAGGTTGATTGTTGAAAAATGTTAACTAAAGTTAATCTGAATGTCAGGCAGTTAGCCAAATCCAGAATTAATAATACACTCCCCTCAGAAGGTATTGTTTTACATAATCTTCAATTCCTTCTTCCAGAGTGTAAAATGGTTTGCTATAACCAATAGATCTCAATTTTTCCATTCGTGCTTCAGTAAAATATTGATATTTATCTCTGATGTCTTCAGGCATATTAATAAACTCAATTTGCGGTACAATATTTTGTGATTTAAAAGTGTTTTCAGCAAGATCATAAAAACTTCTTGCCTTGCCGGTACCCAGATTATAAATTCCTGAATTCTTACGATGCTGCATTAGAAAATGACAAACACTTGTTACATCTTTCACATAGATAAAATCTCGCAACTGCCATCCGTCTTTATAATCTGGACGGTGCGATTTAAATAGTTTAATTTTTCCCTCTTTTTTAATCTGATTATATCCATGAAAAATTACGGATGCCATGCGCCCTTTATGATATTCATTTGGACCATATACATTGAAAAATTTCAACCCGGCCCAAAAGTAAGGTTTACGCTCTTGTGCCAGTGCCCATTTGTCGAAGTCGTTTTTTGATTCTCCATAAGGATTCAATGGAGTGAGTTTTGAAATTAGCTTTTCATCGTCATCATAACCAAATTCGCCATTGCCATAAGTAGCTGCTGATGATGCATACACTAAAGGTATTCCGTATTCAACACATTTATTCCAAACGCTTTTTGAATAGTTTAGATTTAATTGATTAAAAATCTCACGATTGAATTCAGTTGTATCGGTGCGTGCGCCAATGTGAAATATAAACTGCGTGAGTTGATGATTCTGATCCAACCATTCATCAAATTCATTTCTGTCAACACGGGCTGTGACTTTTTTACCATCTAGATTTTTATTTTTCTCTGCATTACTAAAGTCATCCACTACAATAATGTCATTAAATCCTTCTTCATTCAGATGCCTTACAAGACAACTTCCAATAAAACCTGCAGCTCCTGTAACTACTATCATGTTTCGTATTATTTAGGAATATTATGTGAGCAACAAATCTACATAAACGCAGTTTACTATTTTAGCTGAAATAAAAAAATGATTCAGAGATGTCATATATTCTGAAAACTGATCGTGCGGCATACTTACTTGACCCCGATAGGGAAGACCTTGTTCTGAAAAAGAAAGGGAAATTTAGTTCGGTTTATTTAGGATATCGTGTTGACGACAGGGTGCCTGTTGTAATCAAGAAACTTAACAATCCGGAGGATATTCAGACGCAGTTTCGTTTTCAGAAGGAAGCATTGCTGGGATTTGATTATTATGGTGTGCAGCATACTCTTGACGCATGGCGTGACGAGTCAGGATATTATATCATTAAAGAATTTATTGACGGATTATCTCTCCGGCAGATGATGCAGAGCGCGATAAAAGAGCGTCCGGAATTTATTGTCAAATGCATGGTTGCTATACTTGATATTCTACAACAGTTTCATCTGAAGGGGATTTATCATTGTGATATAAGGCCTGATAATATTTTGGTATTGGTAAATAAGCGTGGTAATCCTGATATATTAAATCCACAAGTTAGGCTGATTGATTTTGGGCTGAGCAAACATTCTGAAACAGATTTTCACAGCTACCGCATGCCTTTTTCAATGATTTATTCTCCACCGGAGCAATTGTTAAATTATCCTGATCTTGTCAATGCAACTACTGACCTTTATAGTTTAGCACTCACCCTTTACGAATGTGTTGCACAATATCCGCCATTTTTTAATGAAAATCCTGAAATGGTAATGCACCTGCAACTTAATACTCCGGTGGCAGAACATAAAAATATTTCTCCTGAACTATTGGATTTAATACGAAAGGCAACATTTAAAAAACAGTTGCGCCTACCGCCCGCACAATTAGATGCTGATGAAATTGAAAAAACTATTGCCGAAGGTCAAGCTTTGAGATATCAGTCTTGCGATGAATTAAAGATTGCACTAGAGGAAATTAAAGCTCGGTTGAACGAACCGGTGAAGAAGAATTTTCTTTCAAAATTGTTTGGATGAAAATCAAGAATGCGGTTGAGTCGGGGCTAATAGTTTGATGAGAGCATAATAAAAAAGGCTGTCTTAATTTTTTAAGACAGCCTTTTTTTATTCGGTATTTGTTATCTTACAGATATACGTTGTGTTTTCACACCGTTCTTTGTTTGAACTTCGAGCATATAAATTCCTTTATCTGCACTATTGAGTTTAAATTGATAGGTGCCGTTGCCTTTAGAAGCAATGCTTTCGTTAAACACGATCGAGCCTTTCATATCATAAACTTTTACCACAATATTTTCTTTAATATCATTTTGTGGAACGATTAAAGTAAAATCTCCTGTAGAAGAAGGATTAGGATACACCATCACAGCATTTCCAGGTGTTAATACTTCACTTACTCCTGTTGAACTGCATAAAATTGGGAATATAGCATGAGCTATATCCAGGCCCCATGAATTTGTTGCATCAGAATAAGCATACCATCCAGCACCACCGCTCCACTCTTCATAAGCAGTTCCCGGTACGGTTTCTCCATCCTGATTTGTAACTATTGCCAGAGTATCACCGGCATGATAACCAAAGTTCATACCCACAAAAAAACTACCCACCGGAATGGAAACATTTGGTGAGAAATCAATAAGTGTCGGTAACTGTGCAGTTACATCAGCCGCAATCACATCGTAAGTCACGGTTTTGGTACCAAGTACAGTGCCGGGAAGCCCTGAAGTAATTCCCCAAACTTTTGCGTTGGCAGTTTGTCCGGTTCCGGAAGAAGTACCAACTCCAAATATGATTATTGCAGCATCTACAACTGTATTAGGTGTTGAATTTGTATAAATATCAGCTTTTGAAATATCGCCATATCCATTTTGTCCTGCAAGATATCCGCCACTTTGAGCAGTATAAATTGTTGGAGTACTGGTAGTCAAATCAAAATTACTAATCGTATCACAACCACCGCTGCTTCCTTGGGTCACGGTAATGTAGTTAGTTTTTGTTAAAGTGTTACTACCTGATGCATTCGTTGCTGTTAATGTCACATTGTAAGTGCCTGCTGCGGCATAAACAATATTGGTTGGATTTTGTGAACTTGATGTACCGGGAGTTCCTCCTGGGAAAGTCCAACTCCATGAAGTAGGTGAACCTGTGCTTTGATCGGTAAAGTTTACACTTCCTCCGGGAGCAATGTTGGTAGTGTTGGCAGTAAATTGTGCAGTAGGACCACTGCTAGTTGGTGCCTGGCATCCGAGTGAAGTGGCCAGTGGTGCACGATAAGTGCCATTCTGCATAGCTGTTACCATTCTTG
>JAFDWZ010000037.1:0-244 GCA_018268195.1 Bacteroidota bacterium
ACCAACGGCAGTCCGTCTAAAAACTTCCATTGCCCTTCAAAAGTAATTATTTTCCGGTTGGCGAAAGACACCAGGGCGGTTTAAAGTAGGTTTTAAAAATATTATTTCCGGGAGGGGAAAGGAGAGTTGCAAAAATTTTAGTGCAGCATTTCTGAGTTAAACGCAGTAAACAATACAGATTGTGTTCGGTTTGTTCCTTGTTTGTATAGCATGCAATAAATATGCATCAACACATACGTTCGTG
>JAFDWZ010000037.1:270-8082 GCA_018268195.1 Bacteroidota bacterium
AGAGTTTTTAGACAGTTTGACGTTTTGCGGCTTTGCGTTCGGGCGGTATTTTAGCATCCCGCTCCAAGCGGGATTCAATCGAAGAATCCCGATAGCAATCGGGATTGAACCTTGCACAAATGTCCGACCGAAGCCGTTCAGCCCCGCTTTTGGCAATACCTTGTTAGCGGTTCGTGCTTTTGTCGTCCGTTTCAAGTAGCACTGTCCGGTTAAGCTCTGCAATAAACTTTCTGATAGCTTGTCTGTCTTGGGCTGTGCGGTTGCAAAAAAATTAAAACACCGAAGGGTGGAAGAAAAAATATTTGAATTTCTTCTTGGGTGGCTGAAAAAATACTCTCTTAAAAACTTTGGTCTGTGTGTTGGCATTGTGCTGTTTTTTAAGTGTGTATTTTTTTGTGAGTTGGCTTTTTCTTTTTGTTCTTCAATACTTCTTCTTCAACTTCAAGAATATTTTTTGTTGCCTCTTTCACATACTCACTTTGAATTTCTGTTCCTAAATAGTTTCTATGATTCAACAAAGCAGCAACAGCCGTTGAACCCGAACCCATAAAAGGGTCCAAAACAACATCACGTTCTTTTGTGAAAAGATGAATGAACCAAGATGGAAGTTCAATCGGAAATATTGCACTATGATTTTTCTTTGAAGAAGATTCAACAGCCGACTCAACAACATTGCTTAAATACAAACGATGTTCTTCTTCAAACACAATTACATTATGAGGGAAAACTTTTTTCTTGTTCAACCAGTTTGAAACATTTCTCGCTAAGTGGTTATTGTTTTTTGAAACTCGTCTGATAAAATCATCTTCACTCATTGACTTGAAACGCTTTGCTGCCCAATCTCCAATGGGAACTTTCACGGCTTCCTGATACATTTTGAAATCCTTCTTCTTCGTGAAGTGTAAACATCGTTCCCATGAATCACGAAAACGGTTGGGCCACTTACCAGGGAACGAATTTTTTTTATACCAACAGTATTCTTCAATCCAAAGCCAACCTTGTTTTTTCATTTCAAGAATCAGCTCTAAAACATAAGTTCCTCGTTCACCATTTTTTGGATGCTCTTTAATGTTGAGAATGAAAGAACCATTGTCTTTTAAAACTCTGTGCAACTCTTTTGAAATTGGTTTGAACCACTCTACATACTTGTCAGGGTGAATACCTCCATAAGTTGATTTGCGCTTGTCTGCATAAGGTGGCGATGTAATTATAAGGTCAACGCTTTTGTCAGGAAAAAAATTCGTGTCCTTCAACAAAGTGTTGCAATCGCCTTTATAAATTTTATTTAACTCTTTCGGTTTCATTTTTATTAGTCAAGTTGATACCACTTTAATTCATCAATGTGCTGCTCTGTTAATTCAATCTCCGCAATTTCGCTAATTAAATACTTGTTCACTTCAATTGAAAAGGAATCGTGCTTGGGAATTATGTGTTCAGGGTTTTGAATTGTAATCGGTAATGATTCGCTTGGTCTGTCCTCTCTGAAACTTGTCAATACATAAATCCAATATTGATTTTTTTTCTTCTTGGCAACTTCTCTTTCATTGATTGTCCAATAAAAACGGATGTCTTCACCAGTCGTTGCTTTCACTTCAATAAATCTGTTCGGGAAAACATCATCTGTTGTTCCGTCAAATGATTCAATGTCATAACCTGCTGCTGTGTTTATGATGCTTATACGTTTCACTAATTCCGATTGAATTGTCTTTCCCATTTTAAGCAAGCGTTGTTTTTCAAACTCCACAACTGCATTTTCTGCCTGTGCTCCCAGCTTACGATTTTCCATTAGCAACTGTTCAAGTTGCTGTTCTGAAATTGCTTTGCTGTCTGCTGTCAATTCGTAAACCAATTGAGAATATCTTTTATGAACCAGAATCAATGAATTTTCTTCCTGCAAAATTCCTAAATATTTAAAGAAATGAACAGTGACATTCTGATTTTGAGGCAAAGAAGTTTCAACTGTTGAAAGTTCATAAAGTGTGGTTTGAGTATTGGCTGAAAAATGTTCAAACAATTCTCTTGCATGATTGCTCCATGCTCCTTTAAAAACAATTCTCTCGGCTATAATCTGTTTCTGTGATTCTGTAATTTCAAAATACTTTTCTCTGTTAGCAGTCAAAAATTTGTTTCCTAAAGTAGAAAGCGAAACATTTTTTCCTTTGATAGAAATAAGACCTCCAACTTTGCAATGATTCAATACAGATTCATACTCGCCACGCACACCACCAAGAGCAAAAGATTTGCAATGAGTGATTAAAGAATCAACCGAACATGAATCTCCATCGGGTGTCAATTCCGCAAGAGAAATCAAAACCTTATTGAAGAAGTTTAGCATGCTTGTTTCTGGTAATTCCATTTTTTATTTCAGTCAATTCTTTTTCGTTTTCAAAAATTTCTGTGTGTCTTTTACTGTTGCTTCAAAGTCCGCTGCCTCTTCATCTTCGTTTTCAAGTTCGGGACCTTCAATGTCTAATTCGCCAATTGGAATTTCATCTTCCAAAACCCGAATCATTGTTTCGTGCTTTGCATCAAGGCGATTATCAATCGTTTCATCAATAGTGTTTTTTGCAAGCAGTATATGATAGTTCACAATTTCGTTTTGCTCCAAACCAATTCTATGAATTCTATCAAGTGATTGTATGAACTGTCCGCAATTAAATGTTCGGTCAAGATAAATCGCATCATGACAAGCTTTGTGAAGTGAAATAGATTCAGCACAAGCAGCAGGGTTTGCGATTAGCAAACACGGCTCTTTGCTTGTTTTGAATTCTCGTATTTCTTTTTCACGATTGAAAATTTCATTCTCGTTGTCGTCTCGTGGAATTGCTCCGTGAATCGTAAAGTATTTCAAATCTTTTAAACGCTCACGCAACATATCAATGTTGTGAATGAATGTAGTCCATAATAAAACTTTCTTTCCCTCCGACATCAATTTTTTAGTCAGGTCAATTGCAACTTCAAACTTTGTCGGCATTTCAAACTTTGGATACTTCTCAATTAACTCAATCAAAGAAGTTCCGTCAGCAGAAAGAGGCGGAATCTCAAATTCTTGTGAGTAGCGATTGAGCAAAGTAGGATTGGATGCTGCTTGCAGCAGCCGAACCATTTTTGCTTTTCTCCATTGCTTTAATTTTTGTCTGTCGTCTGGTTGCAATTTCAATTCAGTTATCAGCCGAATTGAAAGAGCATGATAAATCTGTGCTTGAATTGGCTTGAGTTCATAGAATGTTTTGTTTGTTTTCGGCTTGGGTAATTTCAAGTCAGATTTTTTTACTCTGTAAAAAAATGGTCTGATTTCTTTTTTGATTTCTTCCTGTTGTGCAACATCATCACACCTGTTCTTGTATGCGTTGCGTTCACCCAGCACCTGCTTACTAGGCCACAAGAATGTCATTTGCGACCACAAGTCCATATAGCCGTTTGGCATTGGAGTTCCTGAAAGAATTACTCTGCGTTTTGCGTTTGGTGCAATCGTCAGTAAAGCATCAGCCCAAACTCCACCCGCAAATCTTTTTATGTAATGCGATTCGTCAATCACTAATAGGACTTTGTGTCGCTTGCACAATTCAATGATTTCGTCTTTGTCGTTTGCTGCTGTTTGATAGTGGCAAAGGAAAAGTTCGTATTGTGATGATTGCAGATAATAGGATTGTCGTCTGCCACCAACCAATCTTGCTGAATTTATTTTATGTCCGAAACATTTTTCTGATTCTTCTTCCCATGGTGAAAAACTGCTGAATGGTCCGACAACAAAAATCTTATCTACGATTCCCTGTCGTTTCAATTCATCATAGTAAGCGTAAACCATTGTTGTTTTCCCACTCCCAGGAACAGAAAAGTTTGCACCATGTTTTATTTTTAGGAAGTGTTCAACTCCTTTTATCTGATATGGTTTTAACTCACGCTGAAACGAAGTAGATTTTTGCAGAGAAATGTTTGCATTCAGATTTTCTTTCGCCTGACTGAACTCTGCTTCTTGTTGCTGAATGCTTGCAATCAATTGGGCAACCTTTTCATCGGGAGTAAACTCAACTTCATTTTCATTCAAGTAGCTTACAATCTCACGAATTGAATCTTGAAATTTATTTTTCTCTGTGAAGAAGTAGCGGTTGTTGTCTTCGTCCACTTCAAACTCAAGTGAAATATTGAAAAAGGCACGGTTCTGCCAATTGAAGATTTCTTTTGAATCATCTTCAACAATCAAGTCGCCATTTCTTATTTCAAGTTTTATCATTACTTAATTCCAAGCTGTGTTTTCATTTCTTTAATAATGCTGTCAAGTTCTTTCAGTTTTCTTTTCACTTCTTCCTCTTTGAAGTGTTTGCCTCTGCGGTCAATGTTATTTAATGCAGAGATTGCTCTGTCAATCAACTTGCCCGGCTTCTCTTTGTCGTCTCTGTTTTTCTTTACATCAATTGCCTTATCAAGATTATCTACAAGTTTTTCTATTGGAACTTTACGAATGTCTTTATGCTCCTCAAAAGAATCGGTCAAAGCGTAAGTTGATTTTTCGTCATGAAGAATTTTGCAAATGTTCCGCACATCATAGTGAGTAATGCTGATGGTGTCGGGTTTGTCTATATTTGCTTTCAGAAATACAAAAACTGTTTCGAGTTTTTTTGTGAGTTCTTTTTTCGCTGCACCAGAATCTTTCAATTTTTGAACAAGTCCTTTTTGAATGTCAATGAAATGTTCATGCAAGCGGAATCTCTTTATCAATCCATAATTTTTCGGTTGTCCGAAAAACTGAAGGAAGATGTCAATAAGGTCAAGTCGTTCTAAATCTGCTGCAACTTGCTTGTCAGTCCAGCCATACATTGAAGAAGCAATTTCAGAATGAGAAAGCCCTGCTTTTTTTCCTTCTGAAATCATTAGCAAATTATTTACTGGACCATAGTCGGCAACTTTTTCCTTTGACAATTGAAGCCCTGCTTCAATTCTCCAAAGGTCTTTTTCCGAAATGTCTTTTGGCAAACGAACTGCCCAAAGATTTTCCCATTTCTTGTTTGGGTCCTCGGAATACAATTCTTCAAGAGTTGCCATTCTTCGGTTTCCGTTGATAACAACTCCGTCAAATGAAACTGCTCCAACTTCCGTTTGCTCTCCAATTCGTTTCAAGTCGTCTTTGAGTTTTTTGGCTTCCGCTTGGTCAAGCAATAAAAGTTCTTTTATCCTACGCACATCATCTTTGGAAGTCGGGTCAAGTTTCCTTCCCAACTTTATTTCTTCCTCTTGAATTTCAAGGTTAAACCGTCTGTTGTCATGGTTGTATTGCAATAGGGAAGTAGGAATAGCGTATGATTCTAACAATTCAACTTTGCCGTTGATTACTACTTTCTGCTTTCCCTTTTTGCATTCGTGAGAATTAATGTAAGCATCAATCTCGTTTGCTTTTTTACTGTTTATAGCCATGATTTTGTCTTTAATAGTTGCGTTTTAAAAACTTTCAAATATAGGGTTAATTATAGAGGTATTATGATAAAGCGTTGGGGAAAAGCGGCTCTTTGGGGGGTGCCATTGGGTCGGCTTGCAGCGTGGCGGCAACCCCCTATGTGCCGTTTGTGCGGTTGCGATAGAAATTCAAATATTTTTTTTGTGAGGTGGCGGTGTTTTAATTTTTTTGAAGCGTAGGCATGAGTGTCGGAAAGTCAGCCAAAACTGTCCCGATGTTAAGTTACCTGTATGTCTTTGTCCACCTGTCAAAATTTGTTGTGTTAAAGTTTATTGTCAGCCCGTCAGTTTAATGGTTGCACTGTCCCAATAGCATGACCGCTAACGTCAGTCCGTCTAAAAACTTCCATTGCCCTACAAAATTAATTATTTTCCGGTTTCAGAAAGCCTTTAAGCAGCTTTTAAAAAAGTAAATTTCGGAAGGGCAAAGTGAGATGAGAAAATTATAGTGCGGTATTTTTAGTTAAACGCGGTTAACAATACATCCTGTATTCGGTTTGTTCCTTGTATGTATTGCATGTAATAAATATACACCAACACATACGTTCGTGGTTACTTTCCTTTAAAAAGTATTCAACAAATACATTCATAGTTTTTAGACAGTTTGACGGTTCGGGGCTTTTAGCACAAAAATTCAATAGAATAACTGCTGTTCAACTTTGCATAAACCCCAATCTCTGCCCGTCCGGCAGGCGGGGAAGCTGTTTAACCTGCTCTCTTGCCAATATGTTTGTTGGCTGCTGCTGATTTTGTTATAGTTAGTTTTTCTTTTTTATTTCTAATTCACTGAAATCAACGTCTAACAGATTCTGTTGTTCAAGTGTAATTCCGGTAATTTCTCTTTTTGCATTAAAATTAAAGGTGATAAAGCCGTCAGGTACACGGGGATCATACCAGTCAACTATAAATGTATCATAATGCCAATGCTTTAATTTTGCTTTAAAAAGCGGGGTATGCGAAAAATCAACTTCTAAATTACCGCCATTATAATTTACAATAATATCTCCATACATTTTGTCATTATAGATACCTGCATACAATTTCAAATCCAATGAAGGCTTCGCTCCGCTTATTTGTGGTTTCTCGAATTTTTCTTTATTACTTTTCTCCTGAGCAAGTAAAGATTCTCTGTACCTTTTAAGAGAGGCGTACAGATCATACGATTTATCGTTGAGTACTTGTTCTAATAATTTAAATGTTAATACAAAGGGGGCTAGTTCGTCTGTATTTGTCAGTACGATGATACCAATGTTCAAATCTTTAATCATAACAAGATTTGCAGCCATTCCGTCTATTCCTCCGCTATGGTCTATAATTTTGTGTCCGTTCCCGGGAGTTATCCACCAACCAAAACCATACGAAGTAAATTCGTTGTGGACAGGAGGCGGAAACATAGGAAATATTATCTGCGGCTTAAAAATTTCATCAATAATACCTTTTGAAACAATTGTATCTCTTTCAAATACGCCATCGCTCAGCAGCAGTTTCATATAGTTCATCATATCATTGACGGATGAATAAACAAATGCCGCAGGCGCCATATTATCTCCTTTTTCCTGTTCAACAGCTATCTTTTCAAAATTGTCGCTCCAAATATGAGGTCGGGCTAAATTTGTATTTGCTTCGCGTTCGCTTGAAACGGAAGTGCTGTTTTTCATTTTTATTTTATTGAAAATATTGACTTTGAGAAACTCGTCCCAAGTCATCCCACTCACTTCCTTTACAATTTCGTCCGCAACCAAATACATTACATTTTGACACATCGGTTTATCCCGAAATCCCGAAATCGGTTTTAAATATTTTAAACCTTTAATTACATCTGTTCTGGATAAATCTGAGTGATACCAAAGCGTTCCTCCACTTGTCCAATTAAGTCCGCTTCTGTGAGTAAGCAAATCTCTAATGGTAAAATTTTCGGTTACATAAGGAGCATATAGTTCAAAGTAAGGAAGATAATCTTTCACACGGTCGTCCCAATTTATTTTTCCTTGATTAACTAAAAATCCTAAAGTTAATGCTGTAAAGGATTTTGAAATTGACCCAATTCCGAAAATTGTATTTGTATCAACAGGTAGTGCTTTATTAATTTCTCTGACTCCATATCCCTTTGCAAATAAAATGGAATCATTTCGTACAATTCCTACGGCAAGTCCCGGTAAATTAAAATCAACCATCAGTTCTTTTGCAATGGAATCAAGTTCATCCAATTTTATGGTTTGTCCCTTTGATGTTGATAAAAAGGAAAAACAAACAGTTAAGAGTAGTAAATTCTTTTTTCTCATTGTTAATGATTACTGTTAAAAGACTTTATTTGTTCTGTAATTCGTTAAAATAGCCACCAACGGCAGTCCGTCTAAAAAC
>JAFDWZ010000038.1 GCA_018268195.1 Bacteroidota bacterium
AGTTTGGAGTGCATATTTTTGGAATAAGAATTCACTCAACAGATGATGTTCACCGGTCAGAAATAAGCTCCATGCGAGTTTTTCCTCTTCAGCGCCTTGGGCAAACAATTGTGCGCAACGATAGTATGCAAAACATCCTGATGAAATAATTTTTCGGTCGCGGCTGCCCAGTTGTTTATTTTGCCTGAAATAATTTTTCAGATAATGATGTAGAGGTACAGAAAAATCAAAACCGGCAATAATGCCGGTTATATGATTCATGATGGTATTTTCACGCATGTTTAAATTTCCATTTTCATCTGAACGCGTTGTGATTCTATTGCAGATTTTTCTTCAGACTTTTCCTTATTACGTTTATTAAATTCAAACAATTCAGGCTCACTTTCTTTATCGGCTTTCTTGCCTTCCTTTGGTGTTTCACTGTTTGCTGCCGGTTTTGATTTTGACACTTCAGTGATTTTATGCACCGGGAATTTGGTGAGAATATTGCCGATGGCAGATCTGTTTTTTATAAGAATCTCATTAAAATTCACATTAAAGGTAGTGTTTTTTAACTTGGGTCGAGGTTTCAGAATAATCTGAATAGTGGGGGCATCATTAACTCCTGAAATTCCCAGGTAAACAATTTTAGAATTTTCTGTCCCTTTTGTGAGGTCATAAATTTTCTCTCTTGTAACTCCTGTGATGATAAACCGCTTGATGTATAAATCGCCTTTCGTGCCATCTTTATAAACCATATTATAAACTGTGCCTTCATCATTTTTCTCAAACACCTTGATAAAGCGAATATCTTTTCCGTAGTAACCTTTGTCTGCAATTTTATTTACCACAAACTTGCCATCTCCGGTAAGTGCCAGCACATCATCAATATCTGAACATTCGCTTACCAGCTCATCTTTCTTCATGCCATATCCTGCAAATCCTTCTTCACGGTTCACATAAAGTTTGGCGTTGTTGATAGCTACTTTTCTGATTTCAATCTGCTCGAAACCTTCTTCACTTATTTGTGTTTTGCGCTCACGTCCTTTACCATATTTTTTCAGTAATTCTTTAAAATAGGCGATAGCATAAGCAGTCAGGTTTTTCAGATTTTCTTTTACATCTTTAATTTTTTCATTCAGTGCTTTGATATGTTCATCTGCTTTAAATGAATCAAATTTGGAGATACGTTTGATTTTTATCTCGGTCAGATTTACAATATCAGCTTCGGTAACTTCACGCTTAAGCATTTTCTTAAAGGGAGTAAGTCCTTTATCAATCGCTATGATTACGGCTTCCCAGGTTTCGCATTCTTCAATTTTACGATAGATGCGGTTTTCGATAAATATTTTTTCGAGAGAAGAGAAATGCCAGTCTTCCATTAATTCACTCAGCTCAATTTCCAACTCACGTTTGAGCAATTCAACCGTGTTGAATGTAGATTCTTTGAGGATATCGTTCACACTCATAAACTCCGGTTTACCATCGCGAATCACGCAGGAGTTAGGCGAAATACTTACTTCGCAGTTGGTGAAAGCATAGAGAGCTTCAATGGTTTTATCAATGTCTTCAGAGGAGTCGGGGTGCAGATAAACAGCAATTTCAACTTCAGCAGCTGTATTGTCTTCAACTTTTTTAATTTTTATTTTACCCTTATCGTTAGCTGCAAGAATTGATTCGATGAGGGAAGTAGTGGTTGTACCGAATGGTATTTGTTTAATAAGTAAGGTCTTACGGTCTTTTTGTTCAATAACTGCTCTCACTTTAATTCGGCCACCACGCACACCCTCATTATAGTTTCTGAAATCAGCAATACCACCTGTAGCAAAGTCAGGAAGGATATTGGTTTTTTTATTTCTCAGTACATCAATAGAGCCTTGTATCAGTTCGCAGAAGTTATGAGGAAGAATTTTACAAGCAAGACCTACTGCAATACCTTCAACGCCTGAAGCGAGCAACAATGGGAATTTTACAGGTAATGAAACTGGTTCTTTATTTCTGCCGTCATAAGAAAGTTGCCATACGGTTGTTTTAGGGTTATAAACCACATCCAATGCAAATTTCGAAAGTCGCGCTTCGATATAACGAGGAGCAGCAGCGGCATCACCGGTATAAATATTTCCCCAGTTTCCCTGCGTATCAATCAGCAAATCTCTTTGCCCGATTTGGGTAAGAGCATCGCCAATGGAGGCATCACCATGCGGATGATATTTCATGGTGTTACCTATGATGTTGGCTACTTTGTTGTAGCGTCCGTCTTCCATTTCCCACATGCTGTGCAGAATTCTGCGTTGCACAGGCTTCAAGCCGTCATCAAGATAGGGTACGGCACGCTCCAGTATTACATACGATGCATAATCCAGAAACCAGCTCTGATACATGCTGCTTATAGGGCGTGTGGGTTGCTCCGTTATTGTAGGAAGTTGTTCTTTGGTTTCTTTATTGTGTTTGTCTTTTGCTTTGCTCATGTGCTGATGTTACTTTGCTTAATTAATAATGTGTTATGCTTCGGTTTCTTCTGGCTCTAATTCTTCTTCCAGTCGAAGATTATTGATGATGAAATCCTGACGTTCAGGCGTGTTTTTGCCCATGTAATAATCCAACAGATGCTGCACGGAACCTTCACCTTCAATACGTACAGGTTCAATGCGCATTTTGCGTCCGATAAAATTTTTAAACTCATCAGGTGATATTTCTCCGAGACCTTTAAATCGGGTTATCTCCGGTTTGCTACCTAATTTGGCAACAGCATTTAAACGCTCCTGCTCATTGTAGCAATAAATCGTTTCTTTCTTATTTCTCACTCTGAAAAGAGGTGTCTGAAGAATGTAAACATGATTGTTTTTTACCAGCTCAGGGAAAAACTGAAGGAAGAATGTAAGCAGCAACAGCCGGATGTGCATTCCGTCCACATCGGCATCGGTAGCTATCACTATTCTGTTGTAGCGCAACTCATCTAATCCATCCTCAATATTCAGTGCATTCTGAAGCAGGTTAAACTCTTCGTTTTCGTAAACAATTTTTTTGGTAAGGCCGAAACTGTTCAGCGGTTTCCCTTTCAGGCTGAAAACAGCCTGCGTATTTACATCGCGTGATATGGTAATAGAGCCACTGGCAGAATCACCTTCGGTAATAAACAGAGTAGATTCAAAACGCTCTGCTGCTTTGGAGTTGAGATGTGTTCTGCAGTCGCGTAGTTTTTTGTTATGCAGATTTGCTTTTTTGGCACGTTCGTTAGCCAGTTTTTTAATTCCTGCAATTTCCTTACGCTCACGCTCGCTCTGTTGTATTTTTTTGAGCCATGCATCTGCTGTTTCAGGGTTCTTATGCAGAAAATTATCGAGGTTGGTTTTTACAAAATCATTAATCCAGTTTCGCAGTGAAGGGCCATTGGGATAGGTGTTTTGCGAACCAAGTTTTGTTTTTGTTTGCGATTCAAACACCGGCTCCTGAATACGTATGCTGATGGCAGCTTCTATACCTTCGCGCACATCACTGGGGTCGAAATCTTTTTTATAAAACTCACGAACTGTTTTCACCACTGCTTCTCTGAAAGCTGCCAGATGGGTTCCTCCCTGAGTGGTATGCTGCCCGTTTACGAATGAAAAATATTCTTCGCCATAGGAAGGAGTGTGAGTAAATGCCAATTCAATGTCTTTGTCGCGCAGATGAACTATCGGATACAAAACTTCCTCACTGAGGTTGGCTTTGAGTAAATCAAGAAGCCCATTTTGTGAATAGAATTCTTTTCCGTTAAAATTTAATTTCAATCCTACATTCAGAAATGCGTAATTGTTAAGCATTCGCTCAATATATTCATGGTTAAATTTGTAATCAGGAAAAATTTCGCTGTCGGGAATAAAACTCACCATGGTTCCGTCCTGCAGGTCACAAGGTTTTTCTTTAAGCTGTTTATCCAACTCACCGCGAGTAAATTCTGCTACCGTGGTTTTCCCGTCACGTACCGACTGCACTTTGAAATAAGATGACAATGCATTTACAGCTTTGGTACCAACGCCATTTAAACCTACCGACTTCTGAAAAGCCTGAGAGTCGTATTTTCCTCCCGTATTGATTTTAGAAACACAATCCACTACTTTTCCAAGTGGAATTCCTCTACCATAATCTCTCACTGTCACCTGACCGTTATTGACTGTAACATCAATCTGTTTGCCATAGCCCATCACATATTCATCAATGGAGTTGTCAATAACTTCCTTCAGCAATACGTAAATACCATCATCGCGTGAAGTTCCGTCACCAAGTTTTCCGATATACATCCCGGGTCGTAAGCGGATATGTTGTTTCCAGTCAAGACTTTGAATACTATCTTCGTTATAATTATGAGAAGCTTTTTTCGACATGATTCTTTGTTTACTTAATTAATTCTGATAAAATTGCTGCATGAGCTTTCTGCAGACGATGAAATTATACTTTTATGTTAAGCTGTAGGAGCATTTGCGGTTTGCATTTTACACACAGCCTTGTTAAAAAACAGGGCGCAAAATTAAAATTCCTCTGATGAGGAAAGCCGAAACAACGGCAATTGTTAAAAAATAGAAGTGCTTTTTTATTTAAAGTGCCTAATAATCAATCGTAACAATTTTGTATGCCTTAAGAATTACAGAAACTACTTTCATGCAATATTTGAAAAAATATCAAATAAAAAAACTAGACAGTCGTTTTAATAGTTTATTTTTAACCGGAATTTAAATAATGGAAATGCAACGTATATTATGGGCTGATGATGAGATAGATTTACTGAAGCCGCATATTTTATTTTTAGCTGAAAAAGGGTATGAAACCGTAACCGCACATAGTGGCAACGATGCCATAGAAATATTCCGAAAAGAGCCTTTTGATATTGTTTTTTTGGATGAAAACATGCCCGGATTGAGTGGTATAGAAACCTTGTTTCGCATCAAAAACATGAATGAAAATATTCCAGTGGTAATGATTACCAAAAGTGAAGAAGAAGCTATCATGGAAGATGCCATAGGGTCCAAAATTGCGGATTACCTGATTAAACCGGTAAACCCAAAACAAATACTTCTTTCATTAAAGAAAAATTTGGAAACCAAGCGGCTGGTTAGTGAAAAAACCAACACTCAGTATCAGCAGGAGTTCAGACAGATAGGTATGATGCTTGGCGACAGACTTTCGCATCAGGGATGGGTTGAGCTCTATAAAAAGTTAATTTACTGGGAGCTCCAGTTAGAAAATATCAATGATGACAGCATGCATGAAATTTTGGTGCAGCAGAAGGAGGAAGCAAATAGGCTATTTTCAAAATTTGTTGAAACCAATTATGTTTCGTGGTTAAAAAATCCTGAAAAGGAAGCACCGCTGATGTCGCAGCACCTACTTAAGCGCAGAGTAATTCCTGCAGCAGAAAGCGATGAAACACCGGTTTTTATGTTGCTGATAGACAATTTACGTTTTGATCAGTGGAAAATTATTGAGCCTGTGATATCGGAATTATTCCGTGTGGTAGAAGAAGATACCTATTACAGCATTCTGCCAACAGCAACACAATATGCACGAAACAGCATTTTTGCAGGGCTGTTACCTTCTGAAATCGAAAAAATGCATCCTAAATGGTGGACTTATGATGACGATGAAGGGGGAAAAAATATTCACGAAGAAGAACTGCTGATGGACCAGATTCAGCGACTTCGTAAAAACATTAAGGCTTCTTATACCAAAATTACCAACCTGGATGCAGGCAAGGATATGGTGGATAATATTCCCAATCTGTTTAATAACAAACTGAATGTTATCGTTTACAATTTTGTTGATATGCTTTCACATGCACGTACGGACATGCAAGTGATACGCGAACTTGCCGATGATGAATCCGCATATCGTTCAATCACCAAATCATGGTTTGAGCACTCACCGCTGCTGGAAGCTTTGAAACGTATTGCACAGAAAAATGTAAAGTTGATTATTACTACCGACCACGGAACTATCCGTGTGAAAGAACCTTCTAAAATTATTGGCGACAGAAGCACCAATACCAATCTTAGGTATAAACAGGGAAAAAATCTGAATTACGATAAGCGCGATGTGTTTGAAATAAAAAATCCTGCCGATGCATTTTTACCCAGAGTAAATGTGAGCACTTCGTATGTCTTTGCCAAGCAGGATAAATTTTTTGCTTATCCCAATAATTACAATCATTATGTGAACCATTACCGTAATACATTTCAGCATGGAGGGGTGTCACTTGAAGAAATGATTGTGCCTTACATTACGCTGGTAACAAAGTAAAAGTATGGTAGTGGATAGAGTGTTTATCTGCAAAAGTCTTTCGGAACTTGAAACTATTGCAGCAGATATTGCTATGTTGCTGAAAGATTCAACCATCGTATTGTTTAAAGGTGAAATGGGAGCAGGTAAGACTACGCTCATCCGATTAATTTGCAAACATTATGGTGTAACAGATAATGTAAGCAGCCCTACATTTTCAATTGTTAACGAATATCACACAGCAACGAATGAAATTATTTATCATTTTGATTTTTATAGAATAAATAAGATTAGCGAAGTTTATGATATGGGGTATGAAGACTATTTTTACAGTGGGAACAAGTGTTTTATTGAATGGCCTGAAAAGGTAGAATCGCTTATAAATTTTAAAGCAGCACTTGTTCTTATGGATGTTAAAGACGAAATTCGCACCATAAATGTAAGTCTATGACCATGTCTATAGGAGGTGAAGCAGCATCATCCTCACAGTCGGTGTTGATGCCGCAGGAGAGTATGCTTGAAGTAAAAAAAGGCAGGAAAGAAATGCTGATAGGTCTTCCGAAAGAAATATCATTCGAAGAAAAGCGTATTGCTCTGTCGCCTGATTCAGTAGCTGTATTGGTGAATAACGGCCATCAGGTGATGATAGAAACCGGAGCCGGAAATGCAGCCAACTTTACAGATACGGATTACAGCGAAGCCGGTGCTCGAATTGTTTACAGTGCCAAAGAAGTTTACACTGCAGATATGATTTTGAAAATCGGGCCACCTACGCTTGATGAGATTGACATGATGCAAAACAAACAGACCTTGTTTTCGGTGTTGCAGGTGACTGTTCAAAACAAAGAATTTTTTCTGAAGTTGGCAAAAAAGAAAATTACAGCACTGGCTTATGAATATATGAAAGACGATTCGGCACTGATGCCGGTAATTCAGGCTATGAGTGAAATAGTAGGTCGCACTTCCATCCTTATTGCATCTGAATTACTCAGCAATACAACCGGAGGAAAGGGAGAATTGCTGGGAGGTATTGCCGGGGTGCCACCTTCGGAAGTGGTGATTATAGGAGCAGGTACAGTAGGAGAGAATGCAGCACGTACAGCTATGGGGTTGGGTGCTGATGTGAAAATTTTTGATGACAATATGTATAAACTCAGACGTGTTATCAAAAATCTTGGAGAGCATGTGTTTACAAGCACATTGACTCATTCTGTTTTACTGAAGGCATTACGCACTTGTGATGTAGCCATAGGAGCATTACATGCCAAAACCGGAAGAACACCTATAGTAGTTACTGAAGAAATGGTTAGCGATATGAAATTCGGTTCTGTGGTGATTGATGTAAGCATTGATCAGGGCGGATGTTTTGAAACATCGAAATCCACCAGCCATTCCGACCCTATTTTCAGAGAGTATGGAGTGGTTCATTACTGTGTACCCAATATTGCCAGCCGTGTTGCCAGAACATCGTCTTCAGCACTGAGTAATATTTTTACTCCAATACTTCTTAATGTAGGTGAGTACGGAGGTTTTGAAAACTTGCTCTGGAAAGATGCTGCCATACGTTCGGGAGTGTATATCTTCCGGGGCACCATCACCAATAAATATGTGGGTGCAATATTTAAGATGCCTTATCGTGATCTGAATTTGCTGATGGCAAGTTTTACCTTCTGAGATAAGCCGCATCTACGTCATTATTTTTTTATCGGGTTCTAATTTCTCTGGCTGATATGAATATGCCTGTTGCTGCCAAATATGTTATTAAAAGTGGTTCATTCGTCAGCAGGATACTGAAAGGCATCAGTCAAATCATGCTTCAGGAAAATGAATTAACGGGAATGTTGTTTCTAGCCGGAATTTTTGCAGGCACACCGATAATGGGAGTAGCGGCATTACTTGCTGTTGTTACGGGAACTTTAGCAGCAATTATTTTAAAATTTAATTCTGATAACATTAACAAAGGGTTATATGGATTCAGTGCTGCGCTCACAGGGGCAGCATTGGTGTTGTTTTTTAAACCAACCATAATGATCTGGCTATTGGTGGTAATAGGCGCTGTGTTGGCAGCATGTTTGCAGCATATTTTCATCAGTAGAAATATCTCTGTGTTTACTCTGCCTTTCGTGCTGGTGACTTGGCTTTTGATTTATTTTGTTAAAAAAGTATTTCCTGAAACAGCAGTGATATTTCCTGTTTCCACATCGGAACTGCACTATCTTGCTTTTCCTGTAAAGGGTTTCGGTCAGGTTATATTTCAGGATAATCTGACTTCAGGTTTGCTATTCATTGCAGGTGTTGCTCTTTGTTCGCCTTTGGCAGCGAGTTATGGTTTTGCAGGCGCTTTCTTATCAGGAATATTGGCTCATATTTTTTTTATGGTTCATGGCAGCACCATTGCCGATGGCTTATTCAGTTTTAATGCAGTGCTATGTGCTATAGCATTAGCCGGAAGAAAGCCTGTGAATTTACTTTCGGCCCTTGCTGCAGTGATACTTTCACTGTTTATCAGCATTCAAATGGTGCAGTATGGGTTTATACAACTTACTTTTCCATTTGTTGCTGCTACAATGATTGTGATAAGTTTGCAAAAAATAAGGGTTACAGAAAAGTAACCTTTGTTACCTTTGCCATTTAATTTACACAAATGAAATTTGAGCAACCGATCACACTAAGCTATATAGCTTCACTGATCAACGCAAAATATATCGGCAAAGCTGATTTTCCTGTGCTGGGAATAAATGAAATTCATAAGGTTGAAAATGGAGATATCACCTTTGTGGATCATCCCAAGTATTATGATAAGGCACTTAACTCAGCAGCCACCATAATCATTATCAACAAAGAAGTAAAATGCCCGGAGGGCAAAGCTCTGATATTATCGGATGACCCTTTCAGAGAGTATAATTACATTACCCGTTATTATAGGCCATTTGAACCAAGTATGAGTCAGGTGCATCCTACTGCCACAGTAGGCGAAGGAACAATGCTTATGCAGGGAAGTGTAGTAGGTGCTCATTCAAAAATTGGACGCAACTGTATTATTCATCCCGGAGTGGTTATTTATGACCATTGCGAAATTGGTGATGATGTAATACTTCATGCCAACACGGTTATTGGTGCTGATGCTTTTTATTTCAAGAGAAGACCCGAAGGATATGACAAAATGCACACTTGCGGCAAAGTGATAATAGGTGATAAAGTAGAAATAGGAGCATGCTGCACTATTGACAAAGGCGTATCGGGCGATACAGTAGTGGGCAGTGGAACCAAATTAGATAACCACATTCACATAGGTCATGATACTGTTGTAGGACGCAATTGTTTGTTTGCTGCACATGTAGGCATAGCAGGAGTGGTAACTATTGAAGATGATGTAATTCTTTGGGGACAGGTAGGAGTGCAAAAAGACCTTACTATTGGCAAAGGAGCAGTGGTGTTAGGTCAGTCGGGAGTAGGAAAATCATTAGAACCGGGAAAAACTTATTTCGGAAGCCCCACATCTGATGCACGTGTAAAAATGAAAGAACTTGCTTTGTTAAAAAGACTTCCCGAAATATTTGAATTCCTGGATAAGCAGGATGACTGAGAATATTATGAGTGAGACAATAGAAAAATTACACTGGGAACTACAGTCGAAAAAACTGCAGCTGCACTGGTTGTTACAAATCACTAAAGCAATTAACTATAATCTTCCTTCAGCGCAACTTTATAATATTTACCAGACTGTAATTAAAGAGCATTTGCATGCAGGTAAACTTTCTCTTTTTGTAAATGAAGGAGAATGGAAACAGGTATTGTCGTATGGCATGAAGGAAGAACTAGCACGATTGCAGCCTGAAAAACTTCTGGATGAATTGCAGATGTCATCCACAAAAGAAATAGCAACACCTGAATGGCTTGAAAAAGATGAATCTATCATTCCGGTTTATCATAATGAACGACTTCTTGCTTACAGCATTGTGGGCGATATTAAAAGTACCCATGATATTCCTGTGCGTGCAATAGTACCATTCATTCACACCATTACCAATATTATAGTTGTTGCAATTGAGAACAAACGGTTAAACATTGAAGCTGTAGCACAGGCTGCCTTCCGAAAAGAGCTTGAGCTGGCAGCAGAAATGCAAGACATGTTATTTCCTGTAGGGCTGAAAGGAAATGAATGGTTTGATGTGGCCACGGTATATCTCCCGCATCAGCAGGTGGGTGGCGACTATTATGATTTTATTTCGCTGAGTGAGTATGAACATATTTTCTGTATGGCCGATGTTTCGGGAAAGGGTATGGCAGCAGCTTTGTTAATGTCTAATTTTCAAGCTAACCTGCATGCACTCATCCGAAATAAATTACCACTCAAAGAACTCATTACCGAGTTGAATGAATGCGTAAATAAATCAGCAAAAGGCGAGAAGTTCATCACCTTTTTCATTGGGGTTATCAATTTTAAAAATCACACCATCCATTACATTAACGCTGGACATAATCCTCCTGTGCTGTTTGATAAAGACAAGATTAAACTATTGGATAAAGGTACTACAGGTCTTGGGATGCTTGATACACTTCCATCGCTGAAAGATGAAACCGTGACTTTTGAAAAAAATGCATCCGTGTTTTGTTATACTGATGGTGTTACCGAACTCGAAAATAATGCAGGAGAATTTTTCGGCACAGAGAATCTGCATGAGTTTATACATAAAAATATGGCGGCAGGTACATTGTCAGACTTTCATCATTCATTAATCAGAGAACTGGACAGCTACCGTCAGAGTACTTCATACACTGATGATGTAACAATTTTATCACTTCGTGCTCTCGCTTAGAGCCTTAAAGTGTTTCCGGTGATAATAATCCATAATGGTGATGGCAGCAAGAAAGCCCCAGAATGGAATGGAGGCTTTGTCTTTGTCGAGGAAGTTATTAAGAAATCCGTGAATGAAATAAGTGATTAAACCCAATTGCATGGTAAGTGCAAGAATGCGTTGATCGCGGCTGGGCGATTCAAGAAAAACACGTGATGCTCTATAAAGAACAGTAATGCACAATGCAATAAAAATTATCGGACCTAAAATTCCCTGTTCACTTAAGGGGCCTAAATATTCGCTGTGAGCATTCCCTTTGTCGCCCATGTTGGTGCTGATATAGGTTTTTTCTTCGTTAAGCTGATAAACTGAGTAATTAAACTGATAGGTTCCGGGTCCCCATCCAAAAACAGGTTTATCAAGAAACATACGCCAAGCGCAGCTCCACCTGTTCAGCCGCTCTACATTTGAGGCATCCGTTTTTATATTAGTGATAGACTTGATGTGATTGCGATAATCATTTTGTGAATATTCTTTTGTCTTTCCGAATTTATATAAAACCGTTGATTGAAAAATAAAATATCCCACAACCATTGAAGCAAGAAATGCAACCACCATCCATGTGCGTATCCTAAATACATAAGCTAATGAAGCACCTGCAGCAAACAATATTCCAACCCATGAGGCACGTGTATAAGACAGTACAATACCTACTATAACCAGTCCGGCAAGCAACACTGCAAAAAAACGATACATGAACGATTTCTGATGCATGAAGATAAATCCGATAACAGGAGGAAGCATCATAGCCAATACCGCTCCATACTCGGTATGGTCATTGTAAAAAGGTGTCATCACCCAGTGTGCCGACATCTGCGAAAACCCATTCATGCTGTGACGAGTAATCGTATAGATAATGGTAATGGCCATGCCTATGCTGTAAAGCCAGATGAAATTACGAATGCGACTCTCTTTCTTAAAAATTTTTGTTGCTAAGAAAAATCCTATGGTGACAAACCATAATCGTGCAGTGAAATGTTTAATCGAAACCACAAACATGGAACTGGTAAATGATGTTATCAACATCCATGAAAGATGAACGATGATAAGAATAGAAACAGGATGCAGCATTAAATCTTTATCTATCTTTCCATCAATCATTTTTGACAAAAGATATATCAGCATCATGCTGAATAAAAGAGGTTCTGTTGGCAAGCTTACCCCAATACCCAAATCTGTCTTCGAAAGATTGATGGCTAAAGGAGTGCAAAAAGCAACAAATAAAAATAATTTATCAAGGTGATACAAGGCACTGTAAGCAATTAATACAGCTGCAGGCAATAGCAGCAACCAGTAAAATTCAGTTACAAGACTTCCAACAGCAACTAGCATATATAACGCTGAAAGCGTATAAAGCCATTTTACTTGCTGTTGAGGTAATGCCTGTGTAATTTTATTTGCTTGCACCTTTTTTCTCCTGGGTGTTTTCGTAAATCACAATAACTACGAATGCAAGGAAAACAACTGAGCCTGTAAACATCAACATAATAAGGCTGCGTATGGGATACGATTTTTTATCAGCGACAATAGGCTTTGTAACTACATTGGAATACGTGAGCTCCTTTGTATAATCTTTGGTTGCATTTTCAACATACTGACGGTAATTATTCAAAACTGAACGGGCGTAGTTTATTTTTTCATTCAAGGTAATGTAATCAGACCCATATTGCTGCATTTTGCCAAACAAGGTATCCAATCTTGCACTTGAATTTTTATTCAATATGGAGGTGTAATATGCTCTGCTAATTTCTCTGGTTTGCTGTGAGAACTCAATAATTCCGGACTTCATACGAAGTTGGGTCATTGCTAAGTCCATGGAATCAATTTCAGCTTTTTTCTCATTGAATTGCTTCTGTGCTATTACTAAGGCTTCTAATGTACGATCTCTGTATAAATTTCGTACCACACGGTTTGCTTTCTCTATAATGGAATCTGTCATTTGTTTTGCAATCAATGGGTCAGTATCCATGACTTCAAGTTTTACAGATTCATAATCAGTTTTATTGATGCTGATATTGCTCGTCAATTGCTTAAAAATTTCTGTTCGTGCAGATTTTTTGGTGGAGTCTATTTCGTAATGATTGAATAAATCAAAATCACGGATTAGCTCTACCTTAATTTCTTCTGCATCATATAATTGCAGCAATTGCTCTGTAGTGCTTTCAGTTGAATAAGCACTCAAATTTACCGGGTAGGTTATGGCCATTGATTTATACATGGGTGGTATAAAAAATGGCAGAGTGAAAATAAAAGATAGTACAATAGAAATAAGAGCAATGATAAGCAGCTGCTTTTTCCACTTTTTTACTAATTGAATAAAGTTAAGCGAAGCGAAGTTTTCTTCGTAATCCGGATGGGTATTCATTGATAGATGACTGATTAAAGAGCGGCAAAAATAACAAATAAAGCTTTGTCAGGCATTTCTGTCACCGAGGATGGTTTTTATGCCTGATATACTGATAATTCGGAGTGAAAAGCCAAGAATGGCACCTATTATTACCATCACACAGAAACCTGTTACCGAATAATTGATTTTTACCATTGCATTTCCGGCAATCAACAGAATAATACTAAAGAGGAGTAATTTCAATATAAGCTGATAGTTGAACCTCAGATGAAAAATGCGCCAGGCAATAAGTATCTGAGATAAGGTCATTACCACTTGAGTGGTTAATCCTGCAATAGCAGCACCGTAAGCTTTAAATGAGGGAATTAGCAATAGGTTTAATCCTATGTTGAGTATCATACCGGCAGCAGCCATAATATTCAGTTGTTTCAGGCTACCATTGGCGGTAAGCAAGGTGCCGAAAACATAAGATGTTGCCATACAGAAAAAACTGAACATCAGTATGCTGAATACGGGTGCAGATAAATCAGCATGTTCATGATAAAGCAGCTCCATAATAGATTTCCCGTAAAACAACCCTGAAATTGCAAGAGTAATGGAAGGAACAGCAAGTAGTGTGAAAGAAAGTCTTGTCAGGTCCTGCACAGGCTGATGTTTTTTAATCATGTGTGCAAACATGGGAAGCAGTAATGTGGCAAATAAATATCCGAACATATTTACAGCATCGAGCATGCGGAAAGCCTGGGCGTAAACACCAGCAAAAAAGGCACCGTCAGGAAGTAAACGCTCCAGCATGATGGCGTCAATGCGGCTGTAAAAAGTCATCAGCAAAATGAGTAGTGCAAAAGGAGCAGATTGTTTGAGTATGGTGATGTAAAATGCAGGTTGCCATGTGATTTTTTGAAACTTCAGCCTGCCTTTTAATAATAGAATTGCAAAAAATGATGTAAGAATATAAGAAGCTGTCTGCGCATATACGAATGATGAAATTTCCAGATGCTGCCCGCTATTGCCCCAAATCAGGAAACTACAGAAGATAATCATCAGAAAACGGTCAGTAACCGAAACCAATGAATCACTTTTAAAAAGATGCAGCCCTGAAAGGTTGGAGCGTAGATATAAAATAAACGAAATAAAAAATTGATTGACCAATAACAGAATCAGTAAGTACAGGTCGTCAGTTGAATAGCCGACAATAAATGCCATAATAAGTGATGCCAGCATATAGCCACCTGCCAGCAGGAAACGCAATACTACTATGCCTGAAAAATGTTTTGAAACAAGATGTTGATGTTGCGAAATATTTTTGTTGTTATAATTGGTAATACCGGCATCGAGTAAAATATTCAACAGGAAAGAGAAATTAAGAAGTGCATAATATTTACCATAAACTTCCGCGCCCAGCATATTCTGTACGGTGCGGTCAATTCCGAAAATCCAAAATGGCTTTATCAGCAGATTGAGCAATAATAGTAATGCCAGATTGGTGATGAATTTTCGTTGCATGCGCTGCAAAAATACTATTTCACTCTTACTTTTCTGTTGACCCGTTATTTACAAAGTGATACAACGATACTTGCAAATTCTTCATCTCAAAATGGTGCCCTTGGTTATTGTCAACATAAAAAATTAGTTTATCACCGGGAGATTTTACTGCAGGCATCACAAATTGATATTCGAATGTTATCCATTCATTTAATTGCTTTCGCGGAATATCATTAACGCGTAGATTTTCTCTGTAATAAAGATTGCCGTCTTTATTGGTGTAATCAAATATTACAAAGGCATCCGTGCAAGCTTTAAATTCTTTTTCTAATCGCTGCAGACTTACCACGGCCTTCATGGGTTGTAAAATGTTGCTGTTGTTCTCAATAGTTATCATTGCATTTTTGAGATGAGCAGCATCAAAAACAAAAACAGAGTCCGTATTGGTAGGTGCTGAATGATTTAACGGATATGTAAAAAATGGTTTAGCTTCTGCCGGCAAATAACTTTCTTCATTTCCATTGCCCAGACAACCGTAGTATTCCTTTGATGTTTTCAAAAAAACATATTTGAATTTTTCGCGTGTCATGCCATCTGGATGAATAATATCGCGTAGATATTGCCAAGTAAAAATGCAGTTTATGCCTATGGCAATAAGCATAAAGGCAGTAAGAATGATTTTTAAGGATTTAATTCTGATACTCAAAACTGATGCAATTGGAATGGCGAAAAGCGCATACCAATCAATACATGAGCGGTTACCAAGCGCAGGCTCTGATGACCAGTTCCACCAGGCAGCGATAAAATAAAATGACACTAAAAGTGTGATTAAGGTAGCAGTAGCATGAAGTTGCTTAAAGAGAAAATACATGACTATGCCCGGAATTAACAACCACAAAAACGGTGAGTAAATAAACATACCATTGCGGAAACTGAACAGCACATTGATGAATTGCGGATGTTTAAAATAGAACCCTTCATCGCCATAGCTCCATGGAAATAGTTTACCACATTGCATATAATTAAGTATGGGCTGAATGCTGATGATTGCAAGAAGTACTAAAGCAGAAAAGAAAACAGCTCGTTGATGTTGTTTGATAAACCTGAGCCATTCAGTATTAACCAAAATAAGAGGAAACAATGCCACACTTGCATTAACAGGGCGAATCAGAATTATTAATGCAAAAAGGATGGAGAGCATAAGAAGTGTAGATACAGAAGGTTTGGATTTGAAATTAAATGAGAGATAAATAAAACAAGCAATCATGCTGAATGAGTAAGCATGGCTCATAGAAGGGTAAAACACAACATAAGTAAGCAGGTTGGTGCCAAGGCAAATTCCTAAGGAGGTAATGAACGCAACTTTTTCACCGAAATTAAAAAGCCTCAGAAATTTATGTATAGCATAAAGCCCTAAACACAAATAAAATATTGCCCCGGCACAAATGAAAAACTGAACCAAAGGCTCAAAACCATTGGTATGTCCTGCAATAAAATATTGCGTTAAGCAACCGGAAGCAAAAAACGGCAATAGCAAAATAGCTTCACCGCAGTAAGTTTTTATGACTGTTTTATCACCTTGTTTTGTCAGAAATCGTTCGTTAAAATAACGGGCTATTTCTTTGTTTTCATTTTTAAAATAAAACCCAAAACTTAAATCATGGTAAATGAACACAGCAGGCAGGTAAGCATAATATCCTTTGCCATCGCTGTCAATTATTCGTTCGTACTTTTCGTTGCCAAAGGTGATGTGCTGATAAAGAAAAGAAACTATCAGGAGTAGTGCGCCAAGTATCAGATAATGTCTGAACTTAATCATTGAAATAGTATTTTACTAAACAATATAGNNCCTGAGGCCGTCATTAAACCCGATTTTTTTCCCGTCTTTCTGGCTTCGTGCTTTGTATGTAATTGGCACTTCCCTGTAAATGATATTTTTTTTCTTTAATAACTTCATCGTAATTTCCGGTTCAAAGCCAAATCGGTTTTCGAATAAACGTATATCATCAAGTAATTGTAGCTTGAACAGTTTATAGCAGGTTTCCATGTCAGTAATTTTTTTTCCTGTGAGCAGAGATGTTATCAATGACAAAAATCTGTTAGCCAATCTCGTTTTAAATGGAATAGGGTAGGGCTGCTTTTTCAAAAATCGTGAACCATAAACTATATCTGCCTGATGAAGCACCACTTCATTTATAAGCAAGTTGATGTCCTTCGGGTTTAACTCCAGGTCGGCATCCTGTATAATCAGATAATCTCCGGTTACATCCTCAATAGCCCTTCTGATAGCACTGCCTTTTCCTCCGTTTACTTGTTGCTTTATAAATCTGATTTCGGATGAATCATTTCTGAGTGTTTCTTCAATTTGTTTTACACTTTGGTCACCTGAAAAATCATCAACAACAATTATTTGTTTGGCAATGTTGTGTGCCAGTTGCAAAGAAATAATATTCTGCAACACTTCGCCAATATGTTTCTCTTCATTAAATACCGGAATAATAATGCTGAGTTTGGTTATCACCGTTCGAGAACCGATTTAATATCAGGCAAAAAATAATTTTTTCCTTTCATGATTTTGCCATCCTCACGGTAAACAGGTTTTCCGTTTTCATCTAATTTACTCATGTTACTCCGATGAATTTCATTAAACACTTCGGTAATTTTGTGCTGAAGTCCATGAGCTATGATGGTGCCGCAGAGAATATACAGTTTATCACCAAGTGCATCAGCAATCAATGAAAGGTCATTGTTTAAAGCTGCTTCCAGATACTCATCATTTTCTTCCTGCATGAGGCGGTGTCGCAGTTCAACTATTTTGCGATCTACATCTGCCTGTGGTTTTTCGAAATACTGAAGTCCAAAAACTGCATGAAATTCTTTTACCTTATCAATGGTTTCTTCTAATGTTTGCATGATGTGAAAATTTGAATTGCAAATCTGCTAAAAAGAATCTGAGAAAACCACCCGCTATCAACAGTTGTTGATAAACTGATTTCAGAGTATATTCTGGCAAAGAATTACATCTTCAGGTTGCTGATTATTTATCAGCCAATCTTTGATAACTCCGACTTCTGAAAATCCGGCTTGCCTGAATAAGTTTAAACTTGAGAGGTTGGATGCCTGAATATAGCAATACAGCTGATGAAGGTTTAAGGTTCGTTTTGAATAATGAATAATGCATTCAAGGCTTTGTCGTGCATAACCTTTTTGGCGTTTGGCTTCGTCACCTATTAAAATTCCAATACCTGCTCTGCGATGTATGGGGTCATACTGATACAAATCAATCAGCCCGATTGCTTTTAAAGGCTTTAAAAGTTGTATCACAAATCGTTGTTGCTTGGTAGTGAAAATATCGGATTGATCCTGTTGAATAAATTCACTTAAAGTATATTTCGAAAATGGTTTAACGGTATCACTAAGTAACCAGTTATCAGTATTGTTTTCCCAGTCATAAAGCAACGGTAAATCATCCGGTTCGCAGGCACGTAATAAAATATCATTACTTCGTAACATGATTCAAATATACGTATAAAAAAATGCTGAAGTCAGCGAGCTTACTCCAGTTCCGCTATAACAGAAATTTTACCGGTTACCTTCTGATTAAGTTCCACTTTTACTTTGGCTGTTAATGGAAGATAGATATCCACACGTGAACCGAATTTGATAAATCCCATTTCTGCACCTTGTTTCACCAAATCATTTTCAGCAGGGTAATAAACAATTCTTTTGGCCAAAGCACCGGCTATCTGTCGTAGCAATACCGACTTCTTTTCATCCTTCTCAACAACAATGGTTGAACGTTCATTCTCAGTGGATGCTTTAGGATGCCAGGCTACAAGATATTTACCTTTATGATATTTCAGGTAACGAATTCTTCCACTGAAGGGATACCAGTTGGCATGTACATTAAAAGGTGACATGAATATAGACACCTGAATTCTTTTATCTTTATAATATTCAGTTTCTACGGTTTGTTCAATCACTACAACTTTCCCATCAGCAGGAGCAATCACACAGTTTTCATTTCGTGTGACAGACCGCTTGGGATAGCGAAAAAACTGAAGAACCAACAAAAGAAAAACGAATGTCACTACAAAGACGAGAAGACTAATCCAGTCCTGTTGCTTTCGGGTAATTAATAAAAGTGCATTTATAATAACAAATGCTGATAAAGTCCCCAGCACCCAGTTTTTGCCTTCACGGTGTATAGTCATTCACTTAAAAGTTGAAAGCGGTAGTTTTTAATAACTACCGCGTGATTTAATACCTAATTCTATTTTGCTTAATGCGTAAATATAAGCAGCAATGCGCATGTGTACTTTGTATTTTTTGGAAACTTCCCAAACGTTATTAAACGCCTGTTTCATCCATCTGTCAGCACGTTTATTAATTTCTTCTTCGCTGTAATAATAGCCGTTACGGTTTTGCACCCATTCAAAATACGAAACTGTAACACCACCACCATTAGCAAGAATATCAGGAATTACGGTTACGCCTTTTTTCTCGAGAATATGGTCGGCCTCATCAGTAGTAGGTCCGTTAGCACCTTCCACAATAAGTTTTGCTTTTATTTTATTGGCGTTTTCTTCTGTAATCTGATTTTCCATTGCGCAAGGGCAAAGAATATCTACATTTAGGGTAAGCAGCTCTTCATTTGAAATGAGTTTGCCGCCTTTATATCCTTTTATAACACCTTTATTGCTGTTGCGATAAGCAATAGCCTTATCAATGTCTATTCCGTCAGCGTTATAGAATGCTGCAGTATGATCAGAGATGGCAACAATTTTTATCCCTTGTGCTGCAAGATGTTTTGCTGTGATGGAACCTACGTTACCAAAACCCTGTACTGCGGCTCTGCATTTTTCAGGTTTCATACCTAATTTTTCCATAGCTTCCATGGTAGCAGTCATTACACCACGTCCGGTAGCTTCAACTCTTCCGCGAGACCCGCCAAGGTGCAAAGGTTTTCCGGTAACAACTCCCGGAGTATAAGCTCCTTTTATTTTGCTGAACTCGTCCACTATCCATGCCATCTCTCGTGCTCCGGTATTCATGTCAGGAGCGGGAATATCTTTATCTACGCCAAAAACATCAGACATGGCGCTGGTATAAGAGCGCGTAAGACGTTCTAATTCACCTTCACTCATTTTTGAAGGGTCGCAGTTAATACCACCTTTTGCTCCTCCGTAAGGAATATCGGCAATAGCGCATTTAAAAGTCATCCATGCCGCAAGAGCCATTACTTCACTTTCATTCACATTTAAGCTGTAGCGGATACCACCTTTTGAGGGACCTAAAGCAGTATTATGAACCACACGGAAACCTTCAAAAACCTGAGTCTTTCCGTTATCCATTTTAATAGGTAAACTACTATACACAATCTTGTTCGGCTTTTTCATGATTTCATACACATCATCATCAAGCTTCATGATTTTCGCGGCTACATCAAGACGCTTAATCATTTCTTCAAACGGGTTGTCTTTTTCTGTTTGGTGTTTAACTTTTTTAGTGTCAGCCATTTTATTTTAAATTTTGTGAGCGCGAAATTAGGAAAGTTTTATATGTATCCAAAAGCAGGATGTTGAATATGTTTATTAACAAAAAAATAGTGGGTTAGAAGTCATATTTATGCTGTTCAACTGTAAACCTCTTATGAATCATGAAGTTCTTTATATGTTAAAAAATCATCATACATTCCGAATGAATACACGTAAATCCTTCGGCAAGCGTTATTTTTGCAAGAAACCACTTTTTACATAAATAAGTTAGATGAGAAAATTATTTGCAGTTTGTTTCCTGCTTTGCTTCACAGGAAATGTAATGGCACAAACGTTAAAATCGTTCAGCACCGATCCTTCAGGATTTCTTGTAGATATGAAGTCCTTTTTTGAGGAAACCAACAAAAAAGAAGCTGAGAGAATTATGGACGAATTTAAACCCATTTTCCTCAGTAAGTTCAATGCCGATCAGCAACAAACCATTATTACCACCTGCAATGCTATGCTTAAAAAAAGGATGAAAGCATTCCCTGATTTTGTTGTTTATACAGGAGTGCTCACTGCCTTCAGCGCGAGTGGAAAAGATGCCAAAACTTTCTCGTCATGGCATAATGCTTTTAACAAATCTATGAACAAACTCAGTGTTCGCAGACTGGGCGATTTTCTTGAAATTTCGCAATCTCTGTTCTCAAATAATGAATTATATCAATCCAGTTCTGTTGCATGGAGCACTTACAACAGCCAGTATTCATTTGAATTTGATTCTTTACCACGCATTGTTTTTGGTCCCACAACCTTAAGGTGTACCAGCAAAGGCGACAGCTCACTGATTGAAGGTACTCAGGGCGTATATTATCCCAATAACCTGCAGTTTTATGGCAATGGTGGCAAAGTAAACTTTAACCGTGCCGGAATTGCAACAAATGAAGCCTATGCCGAAGCCAAACGATATGTTTTAAATCTGAAAAGTTCAGAGTATAATATGGATTCTGTTACTTTTTCGTACAAAAAATATTTTGATACAGAATTGAAAGGAAGATATTATGATAAACTTCTAGCCAATGTAAATGACTCCAATGCAAGTTATCCGAGGTTTGTGAGTTACAGCACCAATCTTGATATTAAAGATCTGGTAAAGGATGCTGATTACAGAGGGGGCTTTTCGCTGCAGGGAAGTAAAATGGTAGGGTCGGGAAACCGTAACAGTTATGCGACCTTGCTTTTTAAACTAAACGGAAAACCTCAGCTAAAACTATTGTCGCAAGGCTTTATCATAAGACCTGACAGGATAGTTTCCATCAATGCAGCTGCTGTCATTTATTGGGATAAGGACTCCATTTATCATCCCGGTGTCGAATTCAAATATATTTACAAAGACCGCACGGTAACACTTACCAAGAATGGACAAACTGCTGTAAACAGCCCTTATTTCGACAGCTATCATAAAATGGATCTTGATTTTGACCAACTGGTATGGAAAGTTGATGACCCTCTTATGGATCTTAAAATGATTTCGGGAGGGGGTGAAAGTAAGCTGCGTTTTGAGTCAGTGAATTTATTTTCCAAACAACGGTTTCAAAGCATACAAGGAATTTCAGAAACCAATCCACTTTATACCATCAAACAATACGCAGAGAAAAATAACACAAAGGTCGTCAGCGTAACGGAGCTTGCCCAGTACATGAAATTAACGGAAAACACCGTTCGGAATCTGGTCTTAGGATTGTCATCTCTAGGTTTTATCAGTTATGATTCCGATGCCGATAAATTTATAGTTAAGGATAAAGTAGCTTATTATCTCAGCGCTCAAACAGGGAAGGTAGATTATGATGAATTGAAAATTGAATCCATGATTTCCGGAATGCCTAATGCAACTATCAATTTGTTGAACTTTGATATTAACATGCGCGGAGTAACACATGTGCTTATCAGCGATTCGCAGGAAGTATATATTCAACCTTTTGAACAAGAGCTTACACTAAAGAAAAACCGAGATATGGTTTTTAACGGAAGAGTACATGCAGGACGATTGGATTTTTATGGAAAAGAATTTTCCTTCAACTATGAAGATTTTAATATTGACTTGAAAAATGTGGACTCTTTAAGGTTTAAAGTTCCATCAGACCAAGTAGATCAGAATGGAAAAAGAAAACTCATTCCTATAAAAAGTATCTTACAACAATTGAATGGAAAACTTTCTATTGATAATCCTTCCAATAAATCGGGCTTTGTGGCTAACGATGAATACCCGATATTCGTCTGTACCAATAAGTCTTTTATTTATTACGACTATCCTGAAATTTATGGCGGTGTTTATAAACGCGATAAATTTTACTATCATCTAGACCCATTCAGTATAGACAGTTTAAACTCACTTACCAAGGAAGGCTTGGTATTTGAAGGTAGTATGGTATCAGCTGATATTTTCCCTGAATGGCGACAACAACTTACCGTACAAGCTGATTATTCTTTAGGATTCACTACTCAAACTCCTCCGGGAGGATTTACAGCCTATAATGGTAAAGGTAAATACCGCGACCAGATAAGCCTTAGTCATAATGGATTTTTAGGAAAAGGAGAGGTGGACTACCTCAGCAGCACCAGCAAGTCCGATAATATTGTGTTTTTCCCTGACAGTATGCATGCCGTTACTCAAAGTTTTGCGATGAGGCGTGAACAAATTGGAAACACCAAATTCCCTGAAATAAAATCGGAAGATGTTTTTGTAAACTGGCGACCAAAGAAGGATAAGATGTATGTATTTAAACGTAGCCATAATTTTGATTTGTTTAATGGTGAGGCCGTACTCGATGGGAACTTAGTTCTGATGCCTTCAGGTGTGAAATCCAACGGTGTTATTACCTTCCAACAGTCGCAGCTAATCAGCGATAATCATTACATACGTGAACATAGCTATGGGGCAGACTCTGCCGAGTTTAAACTTCAGAGCGATATGACGGATTTACTTGCATTACAGACCAAAAATGTAAAAGCTGATATTGACCTCGATAAACGTATCGGTAATTTCAGCAGCAACGGTGACAGAGCGAAAGTGGATTTCCCGGTGAACCAATACATCTCTTACATTCGAGATTTTCGTTGGTTTATGGATAAATCGGAATTGGAATTTGGCAGCTCTGATGCCCTTGCCAATAACAGCAGTGAATTTGTTTCTGTAAACAAGCAACAGGATTCTTTGAGATGGACAGCACCTTTGGCATCTTATAATCTGAAATCATATTTGCTAAAAGGATTCAAGGTGAAAGAAATTCTTGTTGCTGATGCATCCGTTATTCCTGATCAAGGAAATGTGGTGGTGGAACGAAATGCAGTGATGCGCCCGCTGACTAACAGTATGGTTATAGCCAATACTACTTCACGTTATCATACCATGCTCAATACCAACATCACCATCACCAGCAGTAAAAACTATTCCGGTGATGGTAATTACGAGTATTTGGATCAAACCAAGGTGAAGCATAGCATAAGACTTACACAGATAGGAGTGGATACTTCTAAGCAAACTTTTGCAATAGGAGAAATTCCAGATACTGCCAATTTCTTTATCAGTCCTACCATACAATATAAAGGTAAACTGCGCATTAATGCAGCCAAAACAAATCTCAACTTCAGCGGATATGCCATTGTGAATCACAATTGCAGCATGTTCAACAAAAACTGGTTCGGATTTTCAGGAGATATTGACCCTAAAGGTGTGAATATTCCTATTGTTTCACCTTCGAATGAAACCATGCAGAAACTCTATTCAGGTATTTATTTTGGCAGCGACAGTACCATGATGTATCCGTCCTTTCTTTCACCAAAAAGGGGCAGCAGCGATGCTGAAGTTATTTCTGCCGAAGGATATCTTACCTACAACAACAACTCCAGACAGTACACTATAAGCGGAGTTGTTCCGGGAACCGATTCGTCAAAAGCATCAACAGTGGTTACCAATACGGTTGTTCTTGATGATAAAAAATGTGAACTTGTTGCTGAAGGAAGAATTAATCTTACACAAGATTTCGGTCAGCTTAAATTAGGCAATTACGGAAGTGTTACTTATTCAACTGTAAACGACTCCGTAGGCTTTGATGAAATCATGGCGATAGATTTTATGTTTAATGACGATGCATTGAAGGCAATGGCTGAAATGTTTAATTCCATCCCTGCATTGCAACCTTTCATGGATGATCGCAAAGTGTATCGCAATGCACTTACTAATATGATTGGAAAAGATAAAGCTGAAAAGTTACTTAACGAAACAGGAATCTATGGTTCAGCACGCAAAATTCCTTCTGAATTGCAACACACACTGATGCTTAGCGAGCTTAAGTTTTCTTATAATAAGGAAAGAGCATCTTACATATCAACTGGCAAAATCGGTCTTGGTATAATTGGCAAAACTTATGTAGGGCGTATGGTAAACGGGAAAGTTGAAATTATGCGCAGGCGCAGTGGTGATGTGTTGAACATTTACCTCGAAGCATTGCCTGATATGTGGTATTACTTCAACTATCAGCGGGGAGTGATGCAGGTAATTTCGAAAGATGAGAAATTCAACAAACCGATTGACGAAATGAAACCTGAAAAACGGGTGGCCAGTGAAAAGGGCGGGCTTGAACCTTATCAATTTATGTTGGCAACCGAAAGAAAGAAAAACGAATTCTTAAAAAGAATAACTGACGGAGGTTTATAAAACAAAAGCAGCCTTTGGGCTGCTTTTGTTTTTACTAATTCTAATGTTGCATTAAACTATCAGTAATTATTCGAAGCATGAAATTAGCTTTTCCCCTTCTTATTTTATCCAATATTATATCAGGCGTTTTTAACCCCTTCTGATGTAATGCCTGGGTTTATTTAATGATGTATAAATTTTACTGCCTTACTTTCATTTCCTGCAACCACTCTGAACATATACACACCATGTTGTAAATTGGGTATATGAATGTAATCTTCAACTTCACGACCTTGGTATTCTGATTTATACACCAATCGTCCTGTTACATCGTAAATCTGAACTTTAAAATTTTCGGATTTTAACAGTAAAACAGAAAAGTGAATCACATTTCTTAACGGGTTTTGCAGTATGGAAACATTGATGTCGGAAGCGTTAGGATAAATTGCCGCTAATCGGTCAACCTGTAAATTGTCGATATAAAGAGAATTGGAATTACCTGAAATATTTTCGAATTTCAGAATAACAGATTTGTATGAAGCGAAATTTTTAAGGTTAATACTGTCTTTTCTCCATTGACCTGCCGAAGGTATAAACAAAGTCCCTGCGCTTCCTGTCGCAGTTGCCAAAGATTCATTTGATCTTGAATATACTTCGGTATAAGTTGCACCACAATCAGTTGATGCCAGTACTTTTAATGTGTGGCCGGAAGATAGAGATGCATCATAAAGATATGCTATATCAAATGCAAGAATAGGCTCTGTGAGGGTTGTTAAATCTAAAGGCTCCAATTGTATATCATCAATACTTGCAGTACTTGTGTCATAAATCCATAGCGAAGCATTATCCACACTTGCAGCTAAACGCGTGCGCATCCACGTTCCGTTATTATCCTGATTATTTATTTTCCAGGAATCAGAAGGGAATCTTTTGTTTTCAAAATTTTCAGAATAGGGGAGAGCAGTACCTGCAGTTTGTACATGGTAATAATTTACCAAAATATTGTTTGATAAATTTAAATCACCGGTGTTGGTTGCTTTCACGCTTAAATAATGCGTACCGGGAGTTGATTGAAATGCATTTAATGGTATGGTAAGAGTTTGTCCTGCAGTTAGCGAACCACTCCAGTTTTTGGTTTGTGGGGTATTGCTGTCTTCCTGAATAGTAAACACTATGGAGGTAATTGCTGTTACGCCTACGTTTCTAATTACCACGGATGGTTTAATAGAGTCTGAACAAAAGACTCCTTCTGCATTATTAATTTTCACCAGTTCCAAATCGGTAGAGGAAACCACATTCTGGCAACCATTGGAAGTAAGCAATGGTGCACGCAGACTACTCAAGGCAGTATTCATTCTCAAAGATTGGCCTGCAGTAAAAATATTCATTCCAAAATCGTCAGTATAATCAAGGAAGTTCATAAACATGTCACCGTTGGGTCCATTATTGCAGCTGATAGTCGGAAAATTAGGTGTTCCGTAATGCGGTCCAGCCTGATTGGGGGTATCACTTACTTCATCTGAACCATCGCAAGTGTTGCCATCATCACCCCAAATGTGTATCAGATTTAGCCAGTGACCTGTTTCATGTGTTAGCGTTCTTCCTAAGTTATAGGTAGGATGCACTCCCACAGCATCTGGTCCGCCTACTGTTGAAAAACTTATGACCACACCGTCAAGAGTATCATTTGCAATACCCGGCATGGAAGCAAAACCCAGCAAATTGTTACTCAGGTTACATACCCAAACATTCAAGTATTTGTTTTTACTCCAACCTTTCAATCCACCAAGTGCAGTTTTTTTCATGTCATCACCAATATCATAGGACAACCTTGAAGTTTGTTTTCGTTCAATACCGGAAGTGTGATTATTATTCGGATCGCGCTGTGCAAGACAGAACTGAATGGAAGCACCCGCTGCCACACCCTGAAAAACTGAGGGTGTGCATTGTGCATCCTGATTTAAACGGTTGTAATCATTATTCAGAACCTCGAGCTGTTCTAAAATTCTGCTGTCAGGCACATTCTGTTCAGGTGTGTTGTAAACGATATGAAACACTACTGGGATAGTTACAACAGTTGAAGGACGCATGGCATTATTGTGCATCTTATGTTCAAACTCCGTATTTTGCCTTGTAATTTCCTCTTTCAGGTTTGGATTTTCAGATAAAATTTTCTGGGTATATTGGATGGTTTGGCAGCGCTCGTACTGTGCCAAAGCAGGCAATTGAAGCACAATAATGAAAAAGATGGTATTCAGAAAATATCGCATATTATGATATTATTGGTTGTACAAATTTAAACTATTATTTTTTGGAGTCAACAGCATGAAACAATTCAGTTATTCGGGTTATCATTTTTGCCCATCCGAATTTACTTTTTTCATCTGCTGCACCTGCCTCCATCTTACTTTTTAAGTTCTGATTATAAAATTTACTGATAGCATCGGCAATAGATTTTGGTTGGGTATCTGTCACAAACCCTGAAACACCATCGGTTACAATTTCTGCAAGTCCACCTACATTGGTCACAATCATCGGCTTGTTGAAACTATATGCTATTTGTGTAACTCCACTTTGTGTTGCTTCACGATAGGGTTGTACAACCACGTCAGCTGCACTGAAATAGTTTTTCACATTTTCCTTCGGAATATAACCGTCAGCAATGTGTATTCGTGAACTGAGGTGATGTTTTTCAATCAAATCAAAATAGGGTTTTTTATCCTCATAAAACTCTCCGGCAACAAGCAGATGAATGCTTTCATCAACATATTGCATGGCTTCAATCAAAAGGTCAAGTCCCTTATAATGTCTGATAAATCCAAAAAACAAAATGTACTTTTTTGTTTTATCCAATTTCAACTCATCACAGGCTTTGTTACGTTCAACTATTTCACCGAAAATATTGTAAATAGGGTGTGGAGTAAAATACACCGGCTTTGTTTTGGTAAATAGTTCAATGTCTTGTTTCACTTTTTCAGACATTACAACAAATGCATCGCATGATTTTATGAAATATTTTGTAAGTGATTTATCACCCATACGTTTTTCATGCGGTATCACATTATCGGTAATGGCTATTATCTGAATATTGTTCTTCCTCAATTTGCGTGAAATGTAACCAAGACAAGGTGCCATAAACGGCAACCAGTATCTTACAATAACTAACTGAGGGTTTAGATTCTTAATATACCTGATAGTTTTAAGCCAGCTTAATGGATTGATAGAATTAACTATTGGTGTTATCTTAAACGGATGATGGATTTCGGAAGTCTCATACTGTGTGGTTCCCGGAAAAAGAAAGGATGGATACTGCAAGGAGAAACTTACAATTTCTGTTTTCACTCCTGATTTTATCAGATTTTCGCAGAGTGCTTCATTCAAATTGGCAATGCCGCCTCTTAGTGGATAAGCGGGCCCAAGTATTACTGTAGAATGTAATGGTTTCGACATCAGGGTTAATCTATCAACTTAAACTGACGCAAATGATGGCTGAAATGTTTGTGCAACAATTGTATGTTTTCTTCAAAATTCAGTTCTCCGAAAAATGGATTTACAATTGTTTTATGTTCATCATCCTTAAAGTACAACTCTAACCTGCTTATACTGTTTTCTAATCGTGCAATTGCTTCATTTAAGCCGGCAAGTTTAACAGGAGCAGGTGTTTCGCTCATTAAAATATTTTTAGTGTTAGGTTTAAATTCTTTTTCGCTCATCATGAAATTTCTGAAACCAGGTAGCTGATCGGCAGGGGTCAGAATTTTGCGATTGTTAATGCCTGTTGCATCATCAATAGCATCACACAGATGTTCTATCATTTGCTGTGCATTCATTTTGCCCCATTCAGGTGTCTCGTTACCTTTCAGAGATTTTAGTAGCTGAATAGCATCTTTCTTAATAAAACTAAGTTTTTCTTGGTTTACCATATTTATTATCTGACTAAAAGTTTGCTGTGAAGTTGTGTTGTTTGAGTAATAATATTTATTTGATAAATTCCTTGCTGCATACCTGTTGTTAAAAAATGTAATTGCTGTTGTCCTGCTCCTGAATAAGGCCTTTGAATGACGATGCGCCCGGTCATATCACAAATTTGCACAATACCTTCATTCATCACCTTGCTTTCTATGATTAGTGTAAAATAATTTTCAGCAGGATTGGGGAATAAAGTTGCAATCACACCATCAGAATATACTTCGGCAATTCCAACACTGTTGTATTTTATCTGAGCTGCTGCGGCAGCATCTGTAATGTCCGTTAAATTATCACCTCCAACCAAAGCAAAGGCAACTTTCACAGAGTCGCCAGCAGCTACGGTAAAGGGGCCGCTACTCAACAGCATACTGATATCAGTGCCATTGCCTGTCATACCGGCTTGCAAACGTGCCGGACCACTCATACACAGATATTTTTCTTGTCTCGAAAAGCCATCATAAATATTAACACTGCCATCTGAACCATCGTTGTTTATGGCATAATAATTTGCATTGCCCGAAGTGAGCAATTTAATGCCTGCATAGTTGCTGTTGGAAGTAACTTCAAATGCATATCCCAACTTATTAGCAGCATCATATAATGCACGGTTTGTAGCGTAGGTACTTGCTGTTATATCCCAGTCGCAGTATATGCCTGCATACAAATCCTGATAGTTATTCGTGCTGCTGTTTTTTATGTTGTATTCAACAATCACATATTTAAGGTCAGCTGGAGTGCTCCATGCATACGTGTTGTGCTGAACTTCCACACCTATAGGAAGGCTGTTGCCTGAATCATTAAATCTTGTAGTTAAATCATACTCTGAAACAACTGAAGGATGAACCTCACGGATGTAATCAATAGTTGAAAAATCCTGATCGGTATTTCCTGCAGGCATTCCAACCACGGCATCGCTGCTCATGCTGTCGTTCACTCCAATCATCAAACTACCGAGGTATAGCAGGCTTTCACTTCCGTTTTGTGTAAAACCAATTCCTTGAGTTCCGGTGGCATCGTTATATCCAATGCGTCCTTTACTTGTTATGCTAACACCAATATCATTAATTAACACATTCAGATAATCTACATTCACAGTCAACTCAAATTGCTGAATATCGGAATATCCGTTGGCACTGAAGGTATATGTGAAAATCACCTTGGAATTGCGAGGTACGGTAGGTGCAATCATTACTTCAAATGGAATGGTTCTGTTGCTGTCGGATTGCATCGTGCCAAGATTGCCAATGCTGAAAGTGTTGTTCAATAACACAATATCAGATGAATTGCAGGTGAGTGTAACATTCAGATTACTTGTTGCATCGAGAAGGTTGGTAAAACGTGCACTTATTCTCAATGTATCTCCCGCAATATATGCCTCATCATTATGGTCAGTGATATAGGTGTCAAACGCTCGTACTGATTGAGCTGGCTCGGTTAAAGCTCTGAAAAGATTTACTCGTCCTTTGCCCAGCTTATTCACAAAAGTTGCATTGCCGGGAATGGTATCAATGTTGTCGCACGTTGCTCGAATACGTTCACCTATCTGAAGCGCAGTAAGCGAAGGAAACTGTGCTTTTACCAAAGCAGCAATAGCGGATGTTTGTGGAGCAGCTTCTGAGGTTCCTCCCGAATACCAATAAGCAGGGGAGACTCCTGTCGGAAAAATTGAAAATATTTTATCTCCGGGCGCACACACATCAACATAACTGCCATAGCTGCTGCCTGAAGTTGGCGATGAGGTCCATTTGATGTCGGACGAATCGGTTCCGGCAACACTTAAAACATATTGATAAGATGCAGGATAAAATGGCGCATCGTTATTAGCATTGCCTGCAGCAGCAACTACCAATGCATTCTTATTGAAAGTAGCATAGTTGATAATATCCTGTGAAAATTGCGACCGGCCAAATCCACCCCATGAACAATTGATTACAGAGCATCCATGGTCGGCAGCATATACTATGGCATCGTCACCATTTACAATGATATTTGAGTTGGGAGCACAGCGTACAGGAAGAAATTTGGTTTTAAATCCAACTCCTGCAATTCCACGAACATTATCGGTTTCGGCACTGGCAATTCCTGCAACAAAATTACCATGTAATGGCACTACACCTTGCACATCACTGTTGTCATAAGCAACATTCCATCCCATAAAATTATCTACATATCCGTCTCCATCATCATCAACTCCGTTTATTGGGTCGGCATAATTATATTTTATCTGATGTATAAGCTCCGGATGTATCGTGTCAATGCCTGTATCGGTAATGCCTATAACAATATTGGTATCGCCTTTCTGAATGTCCCAACCTTCAAATGTTCGTATGTTCTTGTGAAAATACTGATATTGATAAGTGGCAAGTGTGTCATTGGGAGTGTACAAAGGTTTGTTGATATAAACCGGTTCGGCATAGCTGATTTCATTATTCAGCATAAGTAAATTAATGGCCTTATCAACGGGAACAGATTTGTTGAATTCAGCTACATAAATCAAGGAAAGATCGGTCAGGTTAAAACCCTCCTTATTTATCTGATGGGCAGGAGGTCTGTGGTTCGGAAATTTTTTCTTTAATTGTGTTACTCCCAAAGTCGCTAATGATTTGTTTATACCTGAAATTGCAATGGAATTACCTGAACAATAACTCCTGAAATCAGGTTTGATTTTTAAAATCAGTGTTCCTGGAAGGTAATCCTGCGAGGTAATATTTTCAGGAAATGTAAAACGATTTTGAGGTGTCTGGGCGAAAAGTATTTGTGATAATAACAGCCAAAAACCTGTTAACGATATAAACTTCATGGCGAACAAATTGATACAAATTTAAAGTTAAACAATTCAATATTTCTTACTGCGTAAATATACTGACAAAATTTTACGATAAGATGATAAGTCAATTAAAGAATTTAAGGATTGATATGTTAAAAATTTTACTTTTATGCCGTTTAAAGAATTGGAGCTAATGGATAATAGTTCAATTATTCTGAACCATGTTCAGATTCAGCAGAAAATAAGACGGATTGCCTGCCAGATTTATGAAGACAATTTGGAGGAAAAGCAATTGTTTATTGCCGGCATTGCAAATACGGGCTACGTGTTTGCAAAGAAACTTCTCGAGCAGTTTAGAAAAGATTATTCAATGGAGGTTACTTTGTTGGAGATTGTACTCGATAAAGAGGACCCTTTGCATGTTGAAGTAAAAGGTATTACAAAACCTGCTGATCTTAAAAACAAAGTAGTAATTGTTGTTGATGATGTGCTGCATTCGGGACGTACACTTTTGCATAGCCTGCGCCCGTTTTTAGAGGCGGATGTTAAAAAAATAAGAACAGTATTGCTTGTTGACCGTGATCACAAACGTTATCCTGTAGCTGCGGATTATGTTGGACTTACTCTTTCCACAACGTTTAAAGAGCATATAGTAGCCGACTTGAAGAAAGGTAAAAATGATGCCGTTTATCTGACCTGAAAAAAATGAAATTACTGCTTAAGAATTTCCTTTTTGTAATACTTTTTCCCGCAGCGTCCTACTGTCAGAATACCTGCTTTAAAATGCAATGGCTCCAGTCGCCAGGTAAATATTCAAAAGAAATTGAGAAACGTTTTGTAACAGATTTTACTCCTGTGTTTACTCCTGCAACCTCTCCTGATTTTGTAATTCTGGAAAATGGCTATGCCAAATCAACTATTAAGAACAAAGGATCATGGAATGGAGTATCCAATGATTATTTTGTGGATACTATTACCTTTATTTATACGGACTATCCTAAGAACATAAACTTCTGGCTTACCAATTATCATGCTTTACTTGCCAACCGGTTGATAGAGCTTTTCAAGTTAGATCCATCATTGAATAATGACAGTATTGTATTTAAAATTCTTTTGCAGACTTCCTGTAATTCTGATGCTGAAGCAAGAAAAATGTTTCATGGTATAGCAATTCACGAATCGCCAATTCAAGTAGCTTCAGACAGCAGTAAAGTGCCGGAAAATATCCTAAAAACGGACACTGCATACACTCCTAAAATTCAAAATACAGATGCAGCTAATCTTGCAGCGATACGAAAAATCAACAGCTTTATTGCAGGCAACGGAGGTATTACAGATAGTGTGGTTTATAAAGTTTTTGCACGCCACCCTGAATGGACAAAGTCATTGGTAATTATGGACTGGACAGGGAGCATGTATCCTTATGGAGCGCAAGCAGTATTGTGGCATTCATTGAACCTGAAGAAATCAGGTATTCGTTATTTCGTTTTTTTTAACGATGGTAATATGGAAAAGAAAAAGAAGATTGGACGAACACGAGGAATTTATTTTGAAAAAGCCGAAAACATTAACAAGATAATTGCATTACTCAACAAAGTTAAAGCACGCGGCAATGGTGGCGACCCTGAAGAAAATGATTTAGAGGCTGTAATAAAAGGAATTCAAAAATATCCGGATTTTAAAGAAGTGATTTTAATTGCTGATAATAACTCATGTATGCGCGATTTCTGTTTGTATCAGGAGATAAATGTTCCGGTGAAAATTATTCTGTGCGGAACCTATACAGGAATCAACCCTCAGTATATTAATCTTGCTTACAAAACAAAGGGTAGTATTCATACCATGGAAGACGACATCAGCGATTTTTACAACAGAACACAATCAGATGCCACTTTTATGATTGATGAATTGGAATATCGTTTTAACAGAAAACGTGATTTGTTTGAATATACCAGCAAAACAGAGAAAAGTGACCCGCATTATTGCGAACCATTTTACAAGAAGAAACATTGCAAGTGTGAAAAAAATCAAAACTAAATACGAATGATGCTCCCTTTTTTTAATGTATAGTTGCCCGGTATGATAAGTATGAGAGGAAAAATATATTTTTTCATTGCTTTTGTTTTACTGTTCTTATCGCAAAAATCTGTTGCGCAAAAGGGAATAATCACCGCAGGATTTCAGTTTAAACCAATATTTAACAATGATTTTTTTGGTGCCGGTGCACAGTCAGTAAGCAAAGGTGGTGCAATGGTAACAGTGAAACCCAATTCAGGATACTGCGCAGGAATGGTTATCAGAAGAGGATTCAGCAATCGCATATCTCTTGAGTCAGGAATAAATTACACACGAAGAAATTATACCATTCAACTCACCGATACAAATTATTCGCATCAGAATAATTTCAAATTTATAGGCTACGAAATTCCGGTTTCGTTGCTGGTGTACATTCGTCTGGGTCAGAAAATATTTATGGATGCATCCTTAGGCAATTCTTTTGATTTTTATCCATCTGATATTTATATTGGTGATGATGAGTTTGAAAGCGAAGGGCTGAGAAAGAGCTGGATAAAACCTGCACTTATCGCAAATCTGGGCGCTGAATACCGGACAGAAAAGGCAGGATATTTTTATTTGGGATTTTCCTTCCACCGTCCTTACAGTTTTATTTATCGCTCACGCACACTCTTCAGCCATAAAAATTATCAGATATTTCAGACAGATATTTCAGGCAATTATCTCACAGTAGATATCCGTTACTTTTTTAACGAAGAACCTCTTAATAAACAAAAGAAGAGGTATGATGATGAATGAATAATGATTCACAGTTTGAATCAAGAATTTTTAAGGTAACTTTGCATCTTTTTCAGAATAAATAATTGAATTTAATGATGCCATCAAGAACATTTATTTTTCCGTTAACGTTGTTGCTTCTTTTCAGTTGTAAGTCAAGCGACCAAAAAAAGAATGATGCAGTAGATAATAGAAAACAGCCGATGAAGGTTAACGCCTTCATTTTACATAAAGAAAAATTAGAAAATATAATACGTAGCACCGGTACGGTCATAGCAGATGAATCAGTTGATTTAAAAGCTGAAATGGCAGGTCGTATTACAGGAATATTTTTTAAAGAAGGAACCACCGTGCATAAGGGTGACTTGTTGGTTAAAATATATGATGATGATATAAGAGCACAGATTAAAAAAACAGAAGAGCAGATAAACCTGAATCAATTGCAATTAAACAGACAGGAGGCAATGTTGAAGATAAATGCCACCAGTCAGCAGGATTATGATGTTGCAAAATCGCAGGTAGAAACTTTGAAAGCTGACTTGCAAAACTTGCAAGCTACCTTGCAAAAAGCTTCCATAAGAGCCCCTTTTGATGGTGTTATTGGTTTGCGGTATGTGAGTGAAGGCGGATATGTAAATCCTCAGTCACAGATTGCTTCCTTACAGAGAATGAATACGGTTAAAGTAGATTTTTCGGTTCCTGAAAAATACAGCAACAGTATAAGGACAGGGGATACACTGGTATGTACCAACGAAGCTTCGCATCTGACCTTTAAAGCAAAAGTATATGCTATGGATCCTAAAATCACAACCGATACAAGGTCATTGCAACTGAGGGCTATCGCAGATAATAAAAACGGAAAAATACTTCCCGGAAGCTATGTGAGAGTGGATGTTCAGGCTGCATCAGTGAACACTTTGATGGTGCCTACTGAAACAGTTATTCCAGTACTTAAAGGTCAAACCGTATTTGCATACAGAAGTGGTAAAGCACAGCAGATTCCTATTAAGACCGGCATCAGAACAGATACCAAATTGGAAGTGCTTGATGGTTTGAATGATGGCGATACCATCATTACCACAGGAATTATGTTTCTGAGGCCTGATATGAATGTTGAGTTGAAAGAAATTAAAACAGTGACAGGAGGAATAAAATGAATATTTCTTCCGTAAGTATTAACAGACCGGTGCTTGCCATAGTGATGAGTTTGCTCATCATGATATTTGGTATTATTGGCTTTAATTATCTTGGGGTTCGTGAGTTTCCTTCTATTGACCCACCCATCATTTCAGTACGCACCAGTTATGCAGGAGCCAATGCTGATGTAATAAAATCACAGATAACAGAGCCACTTGAAAAAGCAATTAACGGCATTGCCGGTATCAGAAATATTTCAAGTACTAGTGCACAGGGCATAAGCAACATCACTGTTGAATTTAATCTTGATGCCGATTTGGAAGCAGCCGCCAATGATGTGAGAGATAAAGTATCTCAGGCACTGCGTCAGCTGCCACAGGATATTGATGCTCCACCTGTGGTGAGTAAGGCAGATGCAAACTCTGATGCAATCATTTCGCTTACCATTCAAAGTGATACTAAAAATCAACTTCAAGTAAGTGATTTCGCAGAAAACGTAATTGCTGAAAGGCTTCAAACAATTCCCGGAGTAAGTTCGGTTCAGATTTGGGGGCAGAAAAAATATGCCATGCGAATATGGATGGATCCGGCTCGCCTGGCGGCATTCCGTTTAACGCCATTGGATGTACTCAATGCCTTGAATAATGAAAATGTGGAATTACCTGCAGGTAAACTGGCAGGTAATAAAACGGAGCTTATCGTAAACACTTACGGAAAATTAAAAGACCCTGAGCAATTCAATAATCTGGTTATTACCAATACCGGAACGCAGCTTGTAAAGTTGTCCGATATAGGGTATGCCGAGTTAGGTCCCGAAAACGAAGAAACCATTCTCAAAGAATCAGGTGTGCCTATGGTGGCAGTGGCACTGGTGCCACAACCGGGAAGTAACTATCTGGATATTGCAAGAGAATTTTATAAGCGCCTCGACCTTATAAAACGTGATATTTCCTCGGATTACAAATTAAATATTGCATTGGATAATACACGCTTCGTGCAGCAATCTGTTACCGAAGTTAAGGAAACAATTTTTATAGCCATTGCATTAGTAATACTCATTATTTATTTGTTTTTCCGTGACTGGATTATCGCTCTCCGCCCTCTGATAGATATTCCTGTGTCGCTTATCGGAGCATTTTTTATCATGTATCTCACCGGATTCAGTATTAACGTGCTTACACTTCTTGCTATAGTTCTGGCAACAGGTCTTGTGGTGGATGATGGAATTGTGGTCACAGAAAATATCTATAAAAAAGTGGAAGCAGGAATGGACCCTACCAAGGCTGCTCATGAAGGTTCTAAAGAAATATTTTTTGCAATTGTTTCTACTTCCATAACTCTTGCAGCAGTATTTCTTCCAATTATATTTCTACAAGGATTTGTAGGACGATTGTTTCGCGAATTTGGTGTCGTCATAGCAGGGGCTGTAATTATTTCTGCGTTTGTATCGCTCACGCTTACTCCAATGCTGAATGCCAAAATGCTTCGCAAAGGACAAAAACATAGCAAATTTTATCTGCGTACCGAACCTTTTTTTGAATGGATGAACAACAGCTACAGAAATCTGCTTACACGATTTATGAAACGCAGGTCTTTGGCTTTCGTAATCATTCTTCTTTCAGGTGTTTTGATTTTTGTGGTTGGAAGAAGTTTGCAAAGTGAACTTGCCCCACTTGATGACAGAAGTTTTTTGCGACTGGCAATTACAGCACCTGAAGGAGCATCGTATGAATATACCGATGCGTATATGACCCAACTGTCTAATTTTATTAGCGACTCTATTCCCGAAAAAAAAGTGTTGCTGACGGTAACTGCTCCAAGCTTTTCAGGAAGTGGTGCAGTAAATACGGGCTTTGCACGACTTACATTAAAAGACCCTGACCAACGCCATCGTTCACAACAGATGATTGCAGATTATCTCAGCAGTAAGGTTCGGAATTTTCAGCAGGCTAAAACATTTGTTTTGCAACAGCAAACTATTTCTGCCGGTGGGGGAGGAGCAGCATCATCTTTTCCGGTTCAATTTGTATTGGAGACACAGGATTTTGATAAACTCAGAGAAGCAGTACCACGCTTTATGGAAGAAGCTCAGAAGAGCAAGGTTTTTCAGGGGGTGGATGTAAATCTGAAATTCAACAAACCTGAGTTAGATGTAGAGATAGACCGCGAAAAAGCAAAGAGCCTCGGACTCTCAATCAAAGATATTGCTCAAACGATGCAACTCGCCTTTAGCGGACAGCGATTTTCTTATTTTGAAATGTATGGCAAACAATATCAGGTAATCGCTCAGTTTAACAGAGAAAACCGTGATGAACCTCTGGACCTGAAATCGTTATTTGTGCGAAATGACAAAGGTGAATTGATACAATTAGACAATGTAGTGAGTGTTGTTGAAAAAAGCAGCCCGCCACAGTTGTATAGTTTTAACCGCTATGAGTCAGCCACCATTTCGGCAGGACTTGCACCGGGAAAAACTGTTGGCGATGGAGTTAATGAGATGAACAGAATTGCAAACAGTGTATTGGACGATAGTTTCACAACAGACCTCAGCGGAGCGTCAAGAGATTATGCTGAAAGTGGTTCAAATATTTTATTTGCATTCGGACTTGCACTGATATTAATTTACCTCATTCTAGCGGCTCAGTTCGAAAGCTTTGTAGATCCATTTGTGATTATGATTACTGTTCCGCTGGCACTTGCAGGAGCGGTATTATCACTCTGGATATTTGGTAAAACATTGAATATTTTCAGTGAAATCGGTATCATCATGCTCATCGGTCTGGTTACTAAAAATGGTATTCTGATAGTGGAATTTGCCAATCAGAAACGTGAACAGGGAATGGCAATGCTCGAAGCTACCATCGAAGCATCGGTATCACGTTTCCGTCCTATTCTTATGACAAGCCTTGCAACCATGCTCGGTGCTTTGCCTATAGCTCTTGCAATTGGTGCTGGTGCCAAAAGCCGTGTGTCAATGGGTATTGTTGTGATTGGTGGTTTGTTGTTTTCACTTGTGCTGACATTGTTTGTCATTCCTGCCATGTATTCATTAATGTCACGTAAAAGGAAGATTGCTCATGACTAAATATTTCTTAATTCTTATTTCGGGGTTACTCATATCGGTAAAGACTTATGCACAAACTAACATCAGTCTTCAAAAGGCTATTGAAACGGCAATAAGTAATAATTACGATATCAGAATTGTACGTAATGAACAGCAAATATTATCGCAGACGGCCACAGCAGGTAATGCAGGTATGCTTCCCAAAGTTGACCTCGGCCTCACACAATCTAACAGCCTTACCGATTCCAAACAAAAATTTTCAACCGGTGCCGAATCTGATAAAACCGGAGCTGCAGCTCATAACCTGAATGCCTATGCACAATTAAACTGGACAGTTTTTGATGGATTTAAAATGTTTGCTACCTATAACAAACTGAAGGAAATTGAAGCAGCCGGTGAGTCAACTGTGCGAATGCAGATAGAGCAAACCACCTCGCAAGTGATTGCAGCTTATTATAATATTGTTAAGCAAAAAGCTTTACTAACGGCAATTGACAGCTCCTTAAAAATTTCGCAAACAAAAGAAGAAGTGGCACGAGCTAAATTTCAAACAGGAATATATTCTAAAGTGGAGTGGCTGCAGGCACAGGTTGATTTGAATGAAGGGCGTGCAAATTATAAAAGGCAATTGGTTGCCATAGATAATGCCAAGGTGGCTTTAAACAAACTGCTGGCACAGGACGTAACTACCGATATTGATGTGCTTGATAATTTCAGTTTCGGAGAGGCAGGCGAGTATAACCAACTGCTGAGTAAACTTACTACCTCCAATTCGGAGTTGGTACGTGCAGACCGATATACAAAAATTGCAGGATTAACAGTGAAAGAATATCAGTCGTTGCGCTACCCTGTGATTGGTTTAAACGGCAGCTATTCCCTGACTAATTCAAATTCACAGTCTGGCCTAATCCTTGAGAGCAGAAGCAAGGGTATTAATTACGGTTTTACGGTTACTTATAATTTGTTTAACGGATTCAATACATCGCATGCAATAAAAAATGCCAGACTGGATTACGAAAACAGTAAAATATCTTTTGACCAACTGAAAAATTCCATTGAAGGCGACCTGCTCATATCTTGGAAAAATTTCAAAAGTTTGCTGGAAATAGCACAAATGGAAGAACAGAACAGTGATATGGCCAGCGAAACAGTAAGACTTGCATTGGACCGTTATCGCAACGGAACCATTAGCGAACTGCAGTTGAAAGATATTCAGCAAAGCTATCTGCTGTCGCAATCCAATTACATCAGCGCTGCTTATGATGCCAAAATTGCAGAGACCTCACTCTTACAAATCAGTGGCAATCTGATTAAATAACACCTGCACCGTAAAATTTTCTGCTCAGGATTTGGATCGGGTTGATTCAAGTATCCTTTTCAAATAAAATAATCCTGTTATTGCTGAGAATACCGATGCCAGAATGATGGCTATCTTGGATGCATCAAGCAAACTTTCTTCTTTAAAAGACAGAGAAGCGATGAAAATAGACATTGTAAAACCAATACCTGCAGTCATGCCTGCACCAAGCAGCATTTTAAAAGAAATTTTATTCGGGAGCGAACACCATTTTAGTTTCACCGCAAACCATGACGCAAAGGTTATACCTAACGGTTTTCCGATAAAAAGTCCTGCCATTACTCCCAGTCCCACGGTGGAGAATAACCCTGAAATACTTTCAGAAGAAAGAGCTATAGCAGTGTTTGCAAGTGCAAATACCGGAAGAATAAAATAGTTTACCGAAGGTTGAAGAGCGTGTTCATAGGAGTTTAGTTTTTTAACCGGAATAGTAAGAGCAATAAGCACACCGGCTATAGTAGCATGCACTCCGGATTGTAGGATGAAATACCAGACTACTATACCGGATAAAATCCACAGAAAAATATTAAAGAATCCTTTCCTTTCCAGAATAAATAATAGCGCAATAATGATGAGTGCCGAAAGAAGAAAGTTGATATGAAAATGTTCGGCATCAGTATAAAACAAAGCGATAATGATAATAGCACCCAGGTCATCAATAATTGCCAGTGCAGTTAAAAATATCTTCAATCCAAAAGGAACTTTATTGCCGAGTAATGATAAAACACCAAGTGAAAAAGCAATATCGGTGGCCGTAGGAATAGCCCAGCCGTGAAGCAAGTGAGTGTCGTTTATATTACATGCTGCATAAATAAATCCGGGAACCAGCATTCCGCCTAAAGCAGCCATCACCGGCAACATGGCTTTTTGTACACCTGCAAGTTCACCTGAAATAACTTCTCTTTTAATTTCCATACCCACCAATAGGAAGAAGATCACCATCAGACCATCATTTATAAAATGCCCTACAGAAAATTCCCAATGCAAAACCGACAGTTCCTTTTTCCAGAATTGAGCGTAAGGTTCAGTTATTTCAAGGTTGCTGAAAAGCAACGAAAGGAAAGTAGAAAGTATGAGCAAAAGACCTGCTAATTTTCCCTGTTCAGCAAGTGTACGGATAGGATGAATTAAACGTCTTTTAATCAAAACGGATGAATATTATTTAAGAAGATTACTTTTTATAAAAAAATATAGTTGTCAAATTTACGTATAAGATTTCATTGACATATTTTAAGGTATTTTTACCCGATAAATTATGTGGAGAATAGCTGTAATCTTTTTACTTCTCAATGTAGCATTGCCGGAAACGAAAGCCGGCACCACATCCAATTTTGAATTTAATGAACGATGTAAAGCAGCGTATAAAAACATTTGTGAGCTAAAATTTCAATCGGCTACAGCACTCATCCAAACCGAATTGCAGGAACATCCGGATAATCTTGTCCCTGAATATCTGCAGCATTATATCTTGTTTTTAAAAGCATTTATAGGGGAGGAAGTGGATGATTTTAAAAATCTCAAAAACAATTTCGACAGAGTAAATCTGTTGTTTCGCAATGCATCTGATAAGTCGCCTTATAAGAATTATCTACTGGCAGAAATCAACCTGATGACTGCTTTCAATAAGGTTAAATTTAAGGAGTATGTAAGCGCAGCTCTGGAGGTTAGACGAGCCTTTAAATTGTTAGAACAAAATAATAACGATTATCCTGATTTCAATCTGAATAAGAAGTGTCTGGGCTTATTACATGCATTCATAGGGGCAGTCCCTGAAAATTATCAATGGCTGGTACGGATAGCAGGAATGAACGGAAGCATACAAGTAGGCCTCAATGAGTTAGAGAGTATATATCAAAGTAGTACTTTAATCAATTCGGAGTTTAATTTTATGCATCGCGAAATAGGTTTCATCTATTTATTTTCTCGTCAGCAGTTGCAACCCGATATGAAAAGGTCCATCAGATTGCTGGAAGAAATGAATATCACTGATAATCCATTGGAGATATTCTTTGCAAGCAACCTATATTACATTGCCGGAATGAAATTGAAATTAGCCGAATTGTTACATAATTATATCCAACCAAGTAATACGTATCCAATCAGATACATCTATTTCCTTAAAGGATTGTCGCAAATGGCTGAGCAGGATAGTATGGCTTTCTCAAATTTCAATTATTATGTTAAATTGTATAAGGGAAATAGCTTTGTAAAGGCTGCATACCAGAAAATGGCATGGATCAAACTTATTGATGGCGATACTATGGCATATAGAAAATTTATGGAGTTGCTGACTACAAAAGGCAATGATTTTACTGATGAAGATAAGCAAGCAGCCAAGGAGGCCAAAGAGAAAATATTGCCGAATGTATTCTTATTAAAGTCTCGTATATTGTTTGATGGAGCATCTTATGATGCAGCATTGGAATTATTGGCCGATAAACACAAAATCAATCTGCCGACAACTCAGGATAAACTGGAATATGTATATCGCTTGGCAAGGGTGTATGATAAACTGAATTTAAAAGATCAGGCTATACAGAATTATAAACTGAGCATAAAAAATGGGGCAAATCTCAAATACTATTTTGCGGCAGCATCAGCAGTTTTTCTGGGGCAGTTGTACGAAGAGGAGCATAATATTCCTGAAGCCGAAAAATATTTTATGCTGGCATTGCAAATGAGGGATCACGATTACCAGAACAGTTTAGACCAAAAGGCCAAGGCCGGACTTAACAGAATTGGGCGCTAAGCCTGTTTATCAGAAATTCTATTTAATATAATGGACTAAGAGTATTTATTTTAATACTATTTCAAATAGAGCAGTATAAGGAAGGAACGTCTTCGATGGGGTCAAAAAAGGTAAATAATGGTGGAAGTTGTTTCATGAAGTGAAGCACTGCAACGTAATGAGCAGGAATGAACGAACCTTTTATTGCATAATACCAAAAAAAGACCGGCAGTTGCCGGTCCTGTTCTTTCTTGTGCTTATGGTCAACATTGCTGCTGCTTTTCGAGGGGGGTAAAGATATAAGTGTATGTAGCCACCCATTGCGCATGATATTTTATGAAATGTTACCAGTCAGATGCCTCTGTGGTTGCAAGAATTTCTTTTTTCATGTTATCCATTAATTTAATGATTTTAGGGTTGAGGCTCTGTAGGAATTTCTTTCTGTTGTTTTTCCTTATCGCGCACCATTCTTCTAACGGATAACTCTTAAAAGCTTCTCCACATGAGGTGCACGTTGCAGGGCAGGAGATACTGAATGAGGATATCGTAACCTTATATTTTCCGTCTTTAACATAGAAGTGTGTAGCCGGAATTAGGTCAACATCACATATCGTCATCGGGAATCCCTGGTCGTATTGCATGGGGATAAGGAATTTAAAAATAATTTCACCTGCTTCCTTATTCTCATAGTCAATGGTTGATTTACTCTTCCTAATGTTCAAGCTTGCCCATTTTTTAATGCGTTCATAGAGTAAGTCCTTGGTTAATCCCGGAACTTCGGTAATGCTTTCGTAATAAACCATTCCGTCTTTCGCAGGAACGGTTTCCATAAATAAGCCTTGTGCGGTAAGGGTCTTTGATGCAACCATCAGTATCAATAATAATAAGTACTTCATAACATCTGATTTTATAGTTATTAAAGATAATATTGAATAAAAGTATAAATTAAAGAAATGTAAATCAATAGGACAATTTAGATTGACGGCTGGATTAAGAAGCTTCAATCAGATGTAAATGCAAGGCGTGAGTTTGATTTGCATTTCTGCTGTTGACTCAGGAAGGCGTTTCAGAAATGCTATTTAACATAATATTAATTATAAGCCTGAAAGGTCGAAATCCGGCAGACAGTCAATAAGTTGTGGAATACAATAATAGCTACCGGAATGATAAATTTGGGTCCTTTTATGAATCTAATATTTTAAAATAAATTACGTATGGCTCGATATTGTGCATTTCTGCGTGGCGTAAACGTGAACGGAATAACCATGAAAATGGAAATGGTTTGCAAGGTATTTGAACAAAGCGGCATGTCTGATGTTTCATCCGTATTGGCATCTGGAAATATTGTTTTCTCTTCAACTAAATCCAAATCAACCCTTAAAAAATTGCTTGAAAAGTCCTTGTCGGAAAAATTCAATTATGAAGCTTTTTTGTTTCTGAAGGACGAAAATGAAATAAAACAAATCATCGGCATGAATCCGTTTAAACCACAACCTGAATATCATATTTACAGTTTCGCTGGTATTGATGGCATTGAAGAAATCCTCATGAACGAATTCAAAAAATCACAGAAATCGGAATTTGAAAAAGCTCAAATTGAAGGCGGAAATTTTTATTGGAAAATAATCAAAGGAAACACCCTGAAGACGGAATTCAGTAAAGTGCTCGGGAATAAAAAACTGAAAGATTCATTTACCTCCCGTAACATAAATACCTTTGAACGTGTTTTAAAGATTATGTAAACCGGAAATGAAGTTGTTTATTAAAAATATGGTTTGTAACCGTTGTGTTATGGTTGTTCAGCACGAACTGGAAAAACTTGGAATAACACCTGTAAAAGTAACTCTTGGCGAAGTTACTTTAGATGCTGAACTTAATCAGACCAAGCGACAAAACCTTGAAAATTCCTTAACGGCACTTGGTTTTGAAATTATAGATGACAGAAAAAGCAGAATGATTGAAAAAATTAAAACCATCATTATTCAACTCATACATGTTCAGGATAACCGATTGCAACAAAATCTTTCTGAAATTCTGAGCAATGATCTGCATCATGATTATAATTACCTATCAAACCTTTTTTCAGAAGTTGAAGGCATCACCATTGAAAAATATTTTATCGCTCAGAAAATTGAACGCGTAAAGGAATTGCTTGTGTATGACGAACTCTCACTGAGTGAAATTGCCTTTCAGCTAAACTATTCAAGTGTGGCCTATCTGAGTAGTCAGTTTAAAAAAGTAACGGGATTAACTCCCAGCCATTTCAAACAGATAAAAACTGAAAAGCGAAAACCGCTGGATCAGGTAAAATAAGTCTCCTTATTTTAAAATTCCTTCAAGCACCTGAAGGCTTCCATCTATTTTTTCCGTAATCGGAAGTCCGAGAATTTTAGCTATCAAAGGATATACATTTATATTTTCAAAGTTGCCGATGGTTTTCTTTTCTTTGAAAGCAGGTCCCCATGCATAAAATACTGCCTGCATTTCAGGAAATGCATTGTCAAATCCATGTTGTCCTGCAGATTGTTTTCTTCCTTTAATACTAAATCCTCTGTTTGCATGTGTAGGAGTCAGAAATATATCACCAATTCTGTCGTATCGGTCATCTTTTGCTGCATAATGCCATCGTTCAGGAATTTCATTTGCAAGGTAAACCTGATATCCGTTTTCTTCAGCTTTATCTTTTAGTTGTTTATAAACCGGCTCGATGTATTTTTTGTCTTTTGCATACAGATGTACAGTAGTGCTTCCATAGGTCATCTTAAACTCTGAAGTATCAATATTTATAGGCAATGTTACAGGGTTATCCAAATCCATATTTGCCATACCGTGGTCCGACAGGAAAATAAAATTTACAGGCAGATTGGTAGATGCACAAGCCTCGTATAATTTGCGAACAGCATTATTTACAAAACGCACTGCTTGCTCGGTTTGTGTGGACTCAGTTCCGAATTTATGCTCAGCATGATCTACTTCCGGCAAATAAAAAGTAATAAGATGCGGACGGATACTATCCGGCAATTGCAGCCATGATTTTACCGTTTCAACTCGTCTGTCAATGGCAATAGATTGATTGTAGTGAAAATAATACGTTGGAAAATAACCATCAATGGCACATTCAGAGCCTACCCAATAATAAGAAGCACTCAGCATTTTATTTTGCTCGGCTAACACCCAAATTGGAATACCTCCATACCATGATGAATCTGATACGGCCTTTCTGTTTTGAATGGAATATACCTGATTTTTCTTTTTATCATAAAATGTGTTGTCCACGATGCCGTGATGTGAAGGATACAAACCGGTGGCTATGGAATAGTGATTAGGAAAAGTAAGCGATGGAAATGATGGTTTCATAGATTCTGCCCTAACCCCTCCCCTACTCATTTCGTTTAGGAATTTAGCATCATATTTTTCTGCCAGGTCGTATCTAAATCCATCTGCCGAAATCAATATTACGTATGGCTTTTTATATTGAGATTGATCATTGGTACGGTTCGGCACAACATACTGCACAGTATCCTGTGCTTTTAAGCTGAGTGAAACAAACATCACTGCACTTATCAGTGCCAGCCTCTTTAAAGTGAGATGTATCAAGTGAATTGGTTTTAAAATGTTTTCTTTAAAAACAAAAATAGTGCTTTAAGAATGTAATTTATCTGAACGTAGCCTTCAATTTTTAAAACTTTTGCACGCGGTTCAATTATTTGTCTCATAGAAGAAACACACGACTAAATGCAGTTTTATAAAATGTCATAAATAAAATAAGAAATTACATAACTGTTCAGGCAGACCTTATTACGACCTTTGTAAGGTTAAATTTATAAATGATGGCAACAGAAAAGAATCAGTTAGTTTATCTCCCTCTCGAAAATGTGGACAGTGAGCATTGTGCCATGATTGTGAATAATGGACTCGACAAGGTCAAAGGTGTTTTAAGCCACAAAGTAGAACTCAACAACAACCGCGCTATTATAACTGTTGACGATCATTCAACAGTTGCAGATGCCATAGCAGCAATACGCAATTTAGGTTACGGTGTTTCAACTTTGAAAAAATCCTTTCCTGTATTGAATATGACCTGTGCTTCCTGCGCTTTAAGTGTGGAAAGTATGACAAAAACATCTGAAGGTGTTGTTAGTGCTTCAGTGAATTATGCCAATGCCATGCTTTCCGTAGAATATATGCCGGGCATCACCAATCCGCTAAAATTGCAAAAGGCAATACAATCCATTGGTTACGATTTACTCATTGAAGATGAAAGCACACAACACGACTCACTCGAGGCATTACATGATAAGCGTTTCAGAGAATTAAAAACTAAAACAATATGGTCAATAATTCTTGCTGTTCCTGTTATGGTTATCGGAATGTTTTTTATGCACATGCCTTATGCAAATTATATCATGTGGCTACTGTCCACACCTGTAGTAATTTGGTTTGGCAAAGGTTTTTTTATCAATGCATGGAAGCAGGCTAAACACCGTTCTGCCAATATGGACACATTGGTGGCATTGAGCACAGGCATTGCCTACTTATTCAGTGTTTTCAATATGCTGTTTCCCCAATTCTGGATAAATCGCGGATTGGAAGTACATGTATATTTTGAAGCTGCAGCAGTTATTATTGCATTCATTCTGTTAGGGAAAACGTTGGAAGAAAAAGCAAAAGGAAATACCTCATCAGCCATTAAAAAATTAATAGGTCTTCAGCCTAAAACAGTAACCAAAATTCTTGAGGATGGTTCGGAGCATCAGATTGCCATTGACGAAGTAGCTGAGGATGATTTGCTGCATGTAAAACCCGGAGAGCGCATTGCAGTTGATGGTGTAGTTGTTTCAGGAAGTTCGTATGTAGATGAAAGTATGCTTACCGGAGAATCGGTTCCGGTTTTAAAAAATGAGCAAGAGAAAATTTTTGCAGGAACCATTAATCAGAAAGGTAGTTTTAAATTTAAAGCAACAAGGGTGGGAAAAGACACCATGCTGGCGCATATCATAAAAATGGTTCAGGACGCTCAGGGAAGTAAAGCTCCCGTGCAGAAATTAGTTGATAAAGTTGCAGCCATTTTTGTTCCTGTGGTTATGGCTGCTTCAGTGCTTACCTTCATATTATGGATGATTCTTGGTGGTGAAAACAGTATCGTGCATGGATTGCTTGCAGCTGTTTCGGTATTGGTAATAGCTTGCCCCTGTGCTCTTGGATTGGCTACTCCTACTGCTATAATGGTAGGTGTTGGCAAAGGAGCTGAAAACGGCATTCTTATAAAAGATGCTGAAAGCTTGGAGATGGCTAAAAAAGTAGATGCCATAGTTTTGGATAAAACAGGAACCATCACCGAAGGAAAACCTCAGGTTACAGGTGTTGCCTGGCTGAATAATGATGACTCGGCAAAACAAATTTTATTCACTTTGGAAAAACAGTCAGAGCATCCCCTTGCCGAGGCTGTGGTTTCATTTTATAAAAATGAAAAGGGTGTTGCTCTAACTTCATTCGAAAGCATTACCGGCAAGGGCATTAAAGCAGTTTATAACGGACAAACTTATTTTGCAGGAAATATTCAATTGTTGAATGAGAATGGCATTATGGGATGCAGTGAATTACAACAGCAGGCTGATAAATGGTACAGCCTTGCAAACACTGTAATTTGGTTTGCCGACAGTAAAAAAACTTTAGCTGCCATTGCTATTGCCGATAAAATTAAAGACACATCTGTTCTGGCTATAAAAGAATTGAAGTCTATGGGAATTGAAGTGTACATGCTTACAGGTGATAATACATCTACAGCAAAGAGCATTGCTGAGCAGACCGGAATCAGCAATTACAAAGCAGAAATGTTGCCTCAGCATAAAGCTGATTTTATTAAATCGTTGCAGCAACAAGGAAAAACAGTTGCTATGGTAGGTGATGGTATTAACGACAGCACAGCACTTGCTACTGCTGATGTAAGCATTGCCATGGGAAAAGGCAGTGATATTGCAATGGATGTAGCACGGATGACTATTATTTCGTCCGATTTGAATAAAATACCTCGCGCTATTCGCCTATCCGGACAAACGGTTGCCACCATCAAGCAAAATCTGTTTTGGGCATTTATTTATAACATCATTGGAATACCTATTGCTGCCGGAATCCTCTACCCTATAAATGGATTTTTGCTCAACCCCATGATTGCTGGTGCTGCTATGGCATTCAGCAGTGTGAGTGTGGTGAGCAATAGCCTGCGATTAAAACTAAAAACGTAAAACTTATAAATTAAACAGGAAATAATATAATACTTCAGAGCGAAACAGTGCTAACTTTGCACTTTAATTAATAAAAACATGGATAATAAAGAGATGAAATTTAAAACGAATATCAATTGTGGAGGATGCGTTGCTAAAGTTACGCCTTTTATGAATGAAGTAGCAGGTAGTGGCAAATGGGCAGTAGATACTACTATAAAAGATAAAATTCTTTCAGTTGAAAGTGGTCAAATTACCAAAGAGGCCATAATGGAAGCTGTGAAAAATGCAGGTTTTAAAATTGAAGAAATAGTTTAATCAAATTAAAAATGAAAAAAACAATATTAACAACAGCAATCCTGTTACTGGGAGTAGCAGCATTTGCTCAAAACACCGACATGTTGGTGAAAAATTATCTCAGCGTAAAGAATGCATTGGTACTGAGTGATGACAAAGCAGTTGCCACAGCTACTACTGTACTTCAAAAAAGCATTACCGATGATAAAGATTTTGGAAAAAATACAGCATTAAAAAGAGCTGTAAACAAATTGGCTGATGCCAAAACACTGGAGAAACAACGTGCAGCTTTTTATAATGTTTCCACCATCATCTGGAAGGAAGTAAAAAATGCTGATAAAGTGAATCAGCCGGTTTATTATCAGTATTGCCCAATGGCAGATGGATACTGGTTAAGTACAGAAAAAAATATTGAAAACCCTTATTATGGCTCGTCCATGCTTAAATGCGGACGGGTGGTAGATACCAAGGAGTAATCAACGCAATCAACAATTTAAGGCTGCCGGAGTGCAGCCTTTTTTGTTTTCTGAAAATGTCACGGGATGCAAATGGCTAAATAATCCAATGGCGCATCATTGATTGTTGAGATTAAAATGAAAAATAAATTATTTCCCGTTTCAGTAACTATTCTTTACTAAGTTCGTCTTATTAAAAAACTATCTGATGCCTGAACTATGAATTTAAGTGTTCATCAGTCAAATAATTAAAGCAAAGTGCCGAAAATCATCTAACATTATTTTAATATTTATCTCTAAAAATCAATTCATGAAAAAGTTACTCAAAGTTTTGTTATGGCTATTGACAATAGTAATAATCGTCATAGGTTCAGCAATTACCTATGTTAAAGTGGCATTGCCTGATGTGGGTGCTGCACCTGATATGAAAATTGAAGCTACTCCCGAACGAATAGCAAGAGGCGAATATCTTGCCAACCATGTTACATTGTGCATTGATTGTCATTCCACCCGCGACTGGAGCAGGTTTTCCGGACCACCACTTGAAGGTACCTTTGGCAAAGGAGGTGAAACTTTCAATCAGAAATTTGGATTCCCCGGTGCTTATTATTCTGCAAATATTACTCCCGAAGGTATCAGAGATTATACTGACGGTGAATTATTCCGTTTAATAACTACCGGAGTAAAAAAAAATGGCAGCGCAATGTTTCCAGTTATGCCTTATCCCTATTATGGACGTATGGATAGTGAAGACATCAAATCAATCATTGCATACATCCGTACGCTAAATCCCATCGTTAATCAGGTACCTGAATCACATTCGGATTTCCCTATGAATATTATCATTAACACCATACCATCAAAAGCGCACCCCGTATCACTACCTCCCAAAACAGATGTGATAAATTATGGGAAGTATATGGCAAATGCTGCAGCATGTATTGAATGTCATACCAAGGCGGATAAAGGAACTTTGGTTGCAGGTATGGAGTATGCAGGTGGAAGAGAGTTTCAGTTTCCTGATGGTACGGTATTACGTTCAACAAATCTTACACCCGATAATGAAACAGGCATAGGCCAGTGGACAGAGCAATCATTCTTGGCTATTTTTCACTCACGTTCCGATTCCACTACGTTGAATACAAAGGTTAAACCCGGTGAGTTTAATTCCATTATGCCCTGGACGATGTATGGTAAAATGAATGATGAGGATTTGAAGGCCATATTTGCTTTCCTTAAAACTCAAAAGCCTGTCAGCAACAAAGTTGAAATATACACTCCTGCAGGCAAATAATTATACGGAACATTCTACTTGTCACGCAGATGAAGTTTGGAATGTGATATTAAGGAATCAGTTTTTTTATTGTAAAAGTTTTTATGAGCAAATACAATTGCTATTATAATTTCTTCGTTATTTACGGTATTAAAACCTTTTAATAATACTTCGTAATATGAAACTAAGATATCTGATTTTAATGGGACTGATTGCAAGTGCTTCAGCCTGTAAAAAGGAAAAGGACAAAAAAGAGCCTCAACTTATTTTTAAAGTTAAACTCGACCCACAACAACCTCGGCTCGATGTGTTTGGCAACCCGGCAGTAATGCCTGCAGGACATGCCGCGCAGAATCCCGATTTTAATTATGTTGCCATCCACTCCATTGAATTGGTTCCAAATAAATTTACTCAGTTCGAGCAGGGCGATCTTGTTTATTCAGCAAGAAACGTTATGCAGAATGGTGTTCATGCAGTGGTATTTGATGAACTCAAACAACTTAAAAACGGTGATGTGGTTTTTACTATACCATTGAGCAAAGTTACTCCGGGTTCGTATGAATATATCCGTTCGTCTGTGGATTATCAGAATTACAACTTCAACTTCAGAGCCAACGGATATGATATGACAGGCACTGTAGGATGCTTTGTTGGGCATAATACTTTAATTTCATCCTATACCATCAAAGATAAATCGGTAACGGTTAACGGAGTTAAAGCGCAGGGATACTATGGCATAGAAATTCCTCCTATTCCGCCCTTCTATCCCGGAGAAGTAATTGAAGGACAAACACCTTCAACTACAGTCATAAACCCACTCAATGCCACTTCGCCATTGCCTGCAGGAAGTTGTACGGTTACAGGCACATTTCCTGAAAAATTTATAATCACCGGAAATGAAACCGGTGATATCGTTATCACACTATCGTTCAGCACAAACAACAGTTTTGAATGGACGGACACCAATGGAAATGGAATCCTTGAACCTCTTGATGGAGAACAAGTAGTAGATATGGGACTGCGCGGACTTATTCCTTTAGTTGAAAGATAGTGCTTTCAGAAAGTCAATTGCTGAAAACAAGATTGTGCAAATATCCATTCTGAAAATTTAGCTTTGAATATTCACCATCCCCTCCTCTTCCCTACGACCTGAAGTTCACATATTGCAGTGGCAATTCAATAGGTTTGGTTTTTATAACGGCAATCACTTCCAGAAGGTCGTCAATTTTTTTACCTGTTACACGCACTTGCTCGTCCATGATTGATGCCTGCACCTTCATGCCCGTATCTTTGATGTGTTTTACAATTCCTTTGGCTGTTTCTTTATCAATCCCTTTTTTAATTTTCACATCCTTGCGCACCATATTTCCCGAAGCATAGTGGTCTTTGCCGAAATCAAAACATTTTGGGTCAATGCCCTGCTTCATAGAACGACTGATGATGATATCACGAATGGCATTCATCCGCATTTCGTTCTCCGTAGTAATTTTCAATGTCATTTCCTTTTTGTCTAATTCTATTTCCGTCTTCGAACCGTGAAAATCGTAGCGGTTAACAATTTCTTTCTTAGCCACATTGATGGCATTATCCAATTTCTGAATATCAATTTCATTAACAATATCGAATGAAGGCATAACTGTATTTGTTTAAATGAAGAGTATAAAGGTTGAAATAAATTAAATATAATTCATCAAAAGTGGCAAAATTATTCTTTAACTTTGACATAAAGAAAGTCATGAATCAATTACATCAGTTTAACAGGTTTATAGCCATTATGTTTTCCCGTAAAATTCCTTTAAGTGTATTAATGCTATTGTGCTGCATTAGCTTGAGCAATGCACAACTTTATCAGAAATATACTTCACCTAAGGTTTATGTGAATAACAAGGCATTACCAAATCCATGGGCAGGTGGTCTTAACGCGCCTTTCTACAGCGCCATAGATTTGAATGGTGACGGCATAAAAGATTTATTTGTGTTCGACAAACAAAATGGTGCAACCTATCCGGGCTCATACAAAATCAGAACCTTTATTAATAACGGAACTCAGGGAAAAACAGATTATGTATATGCTCCTGCGTATGAGCGTTTTTTTCCGCAAGATTTACATGACTGGGTGTTGCTTGTTGATTACGATTGTGACGGACATGAAGATATTTTTACTTACTCCTACTCCGGAGGTATGGCCGTTTATCATAATGATTACACACCCGGCAATGGCCTTTCCTTCAGTTTAAAATATCCATTAGTGTATAGCACTTTTCTTGGTAATGTTTATGCAAATCTTTATGTAAGCAATGTAAATTTACCTGCCTTGGTTGATGTTAATGGCGATGGCGATTTAGACGTTTTGACTTTTACTTTACTTGGTGGCACTATAGAGTATCATGAGAATATGGCTAAGGAGCTCTACAACCGTTGCGATACATTGGTGTATCAACAGAAAAGACAGTGTTATGCACAGGTTGGTTTCAATCCCATTCATAATGCAGCCATTCTCAATTATGCCAATTGTTTTTATTTCAACCCTAACAACCCTGATACAGCAGGAACAGGCACCAGACATAACGGTTCCAGTTTACTGGGATTTGACCAGAATGGCGATGGAGATATGGACTTAATCAATGGGGATATACTCGGTAATAATCTGCTTTATTTAGAGAACAGCGGCATTCCGGGAGTAACCGACAGTATGATTTCGCAGGATAGTCTTTTCCCTTCTTATGATGTTTCCGTAAATTATCAGACTTTTCCTGCACCATTTTATTTTGATGCAGATAATGATGGAGCAAAAGATTTAATTGTATCAGCAAGTTCAGAGTTGTTTACAGAAGATTACAACAATTCTTTATTTTATAAAAACATAGGCAGCAACACCAATAATATTTTTCACTTTGTAAAAAATCGTTTCCTTACGGATGAAATGATTGATGTAGGAACCGGATCGTATGTGAGATTTTTTGATGTGGATAATGATGGTAAACAGGATATGCTCATTGGGAACTACGGCTACTTCACTCATGACTCTGCCGGTGGGCATTATGAATCTAAGATTGCCTATTATCATAACATCACTTCCGGTGCGCTCCCCGAATTTGAGTTTGTTACAAATGATTTCAACAACCTCAGTAGCCTGGGAAAAGTGGGCCTGAATGCAACCTTTGGTGATTTAAATGGCGATGGTTTTCCGGATATGATTTTAGGTGAGAGCTTGGGTTTTATTCATTATTATATCAATAACGGAACGGTACCTGCAAGTTTTACTCTTGCTCCCAATGGAATGAATTTTCAGAATATTGATGTAGGAAACAACAGCAAGCCTTATCTGGCAGATGTAAATAATGATGGTTTGCTTGATTTGATTATTGGTGAGCGACTAGGATTTTTATATTACTACCGCAACACAGGCACTGCTACTAATCCCGTGTTTACTTACATCACCAATAAATTCGGAAATGTAAACGTTACCGATACGGTATATTCTTACAACGGATACAGTTATCCGCGTTTTTACAAAGAGAATGGTGTTTCCAAACTTTTAGTGTCAAATGAAAAAGGTTATCTATTTAAGTATGATAACATTGACAACAATCTCGGAGGCACTTTCAATCTTGTTTCCAACAATATATATAGCATTCACGAACCTTATCAAATGAGTTTTGATATGGCTGATTTGAATAATGACGGATCTCCTGAAATTATTACCGGTTGCAATGCAGGCGGTTTGAGTATTTACTCTACTAATCTGCCTACAGCTACCAATGAAATTAAAACTCCTGAAAAACAACTTGCTGTTTATCCTAATCCAGTTTACAAAGAGCTCACCTTCGAATTTAAGAATGACAAACCTCATAGCGGTGTGTTCAGCATCATTGACATCGCGGGCAAAGAAGTGATGAAAGGAAACTTTCATTCTTATATGAATAAAATTTCAATTGCATCATTGCCACAGGGCGTTTATACTTTGCATATCATTGAAAACAATTTTACATACTCACAACGTGTTGTCAAACTTTAAATATTTATTTTTTTCTTTAGTTCTGTTGATGGCACCATCTGTGAACGCACAGAGCTATTCCAGATTTACTACTCCAAAAGTTTATGTCAATAATCAGGCTCTTGCCAATCCATGGGCAGGAGGGTTAAATTCGGCATCGTATCAAACCATTGATTTGAATAATGACGGATTAAAAGACTTGTTTGTTTTTGAAAAACAATCGGAGTCAACCTATCCCGGAGTGTTTAAAATCCGAACATTCATCAATACCGGCTCTGCCGGTGTTTCGTCCTACACTTACGACCCCAATTACGAACAATATTTTCCGCAGGATATGGTCAGCTTCTGTATGTTGATAGATTATAATGGCGATGGCCGTGAAGATATTTTTACTTACAACAGAAATCTGTCGAGCATTGATGTGTATCGCAATGATTTTAACTCTATGGGAGTTTTACATTTCACACAGGAATACTCAGGACTCAACACCTGTTATCTGAATTCTTCAGGTCCATGTTTTCCCGGCTCACTTTATGTTTTACCCGTAAATCAGCCGGCCATTTACGACATAAATGGTGATGGCGATTTGGATATACTAACGTTTCAGATTGCAGCCAACTTTATAGAATATCATGAAAACATGGCAAAGGAATGGTATAACAGAACAGATACTATTGTTCTTGTCCAAAAAAAAGCTCAATGGGGGCATGTGTCACTTAGTGGTATGGCCAATGTTGCAAACCTCGGTTTACCACGTAGTCCAGGCAACAACAATACAACATTTTCTAACCGCCATTCAGGAAGTTGTATGGTAGCTTTTGACAGTGACGGAGATGGAATGGCTGATATTCTTAATGGTGATTTGCTTGGAAATAATCTGCTGTTTTTGCATAACGGAGGAACACAACCGGGAATAAATGATAGCATTGACTGGCAGGACATCAATTACCCATCCAATGGTAGTTCGGTAAATTATATAACGTTTATCAATGCAAATTTTCTCGATGCCGATAATGATGGTAAAACGGATATGTTAATTTCATCGTGTACCGAATCGCAATCAGAAAATTATAACAACAACTTACTTTATCATAATGCAGGTACTAATCAGCAACCCGATTTTCAATTCAGTAAATCACGTTTTCTTACGGATGGAATGATAGACGTGGGCACTGCTGCCATGCCTGTCTTTTTCGATATTGATAATGATGGAAGAAAAGATTTGATAATTGGAAACAAAGGATATTACATTACACAAGGTGGCCCCAGCCATTACGAAGGTGCATTGGCGTATTATAAAAATACATCAACAGGAACCTGTCCTGAATTTACTCAAGTGAGTAATGACTTTGCTAATCTGCAGCAATATGGTTTTACGAATATTTATCCCGCCTTCGGTGATTTGGATGGCGATGGTGATATTGACATGTTGATTGGAAATGAAAATGGAACATTTCACTATTTTATGAATATTGCAGGCGCTGGCAACACTCCCCAGTTTGCACTTGCTGCCAACGGTTTTAATTTTCAGAATTTAGATGTAGGCAGCAACAGCACACCACAACTTATTGATGTGGATAATGACGGATTATTGGATATTGTTTCTGGTGAGTTGTTCGGGAAAATTTATTACTTCCGCAATACCGGAACCGTTACTTCACCTTCCTTTACTTTGCAAAGTAATAATTGGGGAGGAATAAATATTACCAACAGCGCAAATACTTTTTATGGATACAGCGTGCCTTATCTGTTTACTGATAACGGACAGTGGAAATTGTTGGTAGGCTCCGAAAGCGGACGACTTTTTTTGTATGATAACATCTCAGGCAATTTATCGGGAACATTTAATCTGGTATCATCCACCGCTTATGGAGTGAATGAACCACCACGCGCAGCGCCTGCACTCGCTGATCTTAATGCCGATGGTCAACCTGAAATTATTGTAGGCACTCAGGCAGGAGGTTTATCATTTTATAGCGCATCACTTCCCGGATGTCCATTGTCTGTTGCCACGTATTCACCTCCTGTGAGTATTCAGGTAAATCCTAACCCTGCGAATAATGCAACTGAAGTTACGCTGATTAATTTTACATCAGGAAAAATTACTGCAGAGGTGATGGATATTTCAGGTCGTAAAGTTTTTAAGAAAATTATTTACAACAATCATTTTGAAATATCTACTACTAACCTTAGCAACGGTATTTATATGCTAGTCATAAATACAGAAAATGGTAGTCACACAAAAAAATTAATTGTACATCATGAATAGTAATATAATGAAGTGTATTGTAGCTGCAGCCCTGATAAGTATTTCTCTGAGCTCATGTACATGGAATAAAATGGATGATACTCCATCTGATGATCCCTGCACAAAATATCCTCCCAAAATTGAAGCCATTATCACCACTAAATGTGCCACTGCAGGATGTCACAACAGTGTGTCGAATGCAGCAGCAAGCGGGTTGGACCTTACAAACTGGACAACGATGAGAAATGGTAACAATGCAGGAGCAGTTGTCATTCCTGGAAATGCCGACTACAGCACCTTATTTTCATTCAGCAACATTTATTCTGATTTGGGATTTACAGGCAATGATCCCAAAATGCCTTATGAACGAACACCGCTGACACATGATGAGGTGCAGACACTGAAAGATTGGATAATAAACGGAGCAAAAAATGCCTGTGGCAATGATTTGTTTCCGCAGGATGATAACAGAAAAAAAATATATGTGAGTAATCAGGCTTGCGATCAGGTAGTAGTACTCGATCAGGAAACACGTTTAATTATGAAATGGTTTGATGTAGGCAATATAAGTGGTATTACCGAAGCACCACACATGATTAAAGTTACCCCTGACAAGAAATATTTCTTGATTGCTTTTTTCAGCTCAGGGGTCATTCAGCGTTATCGTACTTCTGATGATAGCTTTGTAGATCAGGTGGACTGCAGCAACAATATTAGCGGACAATGGGGCACACTCACCATTACCCCTGACGGCAAAAGAGCTTACAGTGTTGATTGGAGTGCTGCAGGTCGTATTGCTGTTATCAATCTTGAAAATTTCCCGATGACTTCATTTACTTCCTTACCTATTACAGCACTTGCTTATCCACATGGAATGTGTTTTAACAGCACAGGCGATAAACTTTACATCACCAATCAGAATGGCGGTACATACTACATTGCTGACACCATTTCAAGCCCGGCTGATTTTCCACAATGGATAAGTAATCTTCAGACATTGTCGTATGGTGGCGGACTTAACGGTCATGAAATCATTTTTTCTCCGGATAACACAAAATATTTTGTTAGCTGTGACGGCACCAACGAAGTTCGCGTGTTTGATGCTACCACTAATGCACTTCTCAAAGTAATTCCTGTTGGTACATTACCTCAGGAATTTTCGCTATCACATAAGTTTCCTTATCTGTTTGTTTCATGCACTGAAGATATTATTGATGGCAATCGAGGTTCGGTATCTATTATTAATTACAATGATTTAACACTGATAAAAAAAATACATACAGGCACACAACCTCACGGCCTGGCGGTGGATGATGATAAAGAAGTTGTTTTTGTTGCCAACAGAAATGTGGATGCCAACGGTGAAGCTCCTCATCACAGTGGTGCCTGTGCCGGAAGAAACGGTAATATGACCATCATTGATATGAACACCTTAGATCTTGTTCCCGGATATAAATGCGAGTTGGGTGTTGAACCTTATTCCGTTGCTATAAAGGAATAACTGCCTTTTAAACGTTTTCCGTTTTTATTCCCAGTTTCAACAATTGACTGAAATAGTCAGGAAATGATTTTTTAACAGATTCCGTTTCGTCAAGGAATACTTCTCCCGTAACAAGGCTTAACGGAGCAAAGCACATAATTACACGATGATCGTTATAACTTTTCAGAATACGTGAAGTATGTTTGATTGTTGACTCTTCAAGAATTTTAAGTTTTGACCCTCCACAAAAATCAGTTTTAATATTCAGCTTGTAACCTTCGCGCTGAAAGGCAGCTACACGGTCACATTCCTTTATCAGTAAGCCTTGTAACTCATACAAATCAGTTTTGCAATTTAATCCACCGCATGTTGCAGCAAGGCTTAATGCAATATCAGGGCACTGGCTGAAATAATTGGTGTAATACTCAGGTTTAGATTTAATTTTCTTTCTCAGTATTACTTTACCATCTGCTGTTTCTGTGTTCACACCAAAAGGTCTGAAATATTCAGCAACAATTTTATCGCCTTGAACACTTTCAGTAAGTAATCCATTTATAACTAATTCAGAGGAACTGCTTAAAGCTGCAATCTCATAAAAATAAGAAGCTGCGCTCCAATCGCCACCGGCTTGCACCGAATGTGCATGATAAGACTTATTACCTACAGTAATTTCATGAGTGCTAAGTTTTACATCAGCACCGAATGATTGCATGATAGCTGCCGTAAGTTGCAGATAAGGAAAAGAAACAACCTTTTCATTTAACCGAATATTCAATTCGTGGCCAAGCAACGGTGCAATCATCATCATGGCACTGATATGTTGTGATGTGCGGCTGCCGTCAGCAATTACAACAGTTACCTTTTTGAGGGTCGCAGGTTGGATATGCACAGGCAGGAAACCTTCTTTATCAAGATATGTGATGTTTGCTCCTATTTGCCTTAGCAAATCTACTGAATCACTAATCGGTCGTTGCTTCATTCTTTCTGAACCGGTAATAACAGCTTCCCGATTTTTTATTACACACCATGCCATTATAAATCTTGCAGTGGTTCCGCCATCCGCAGCATCCAGTGTGTGTTCGTTGGAGGAAATAAGTTTTTTTAACTGAAACGTATCTGATGATTCCGTTTCTATAACAGGATGATGGCTGTCATTTAGCGAATAAATAAAAGCAATTCGGCTATTTTCACTCTTTGAAACAGGCACCGTTACTTCTCCTTCAGTGATATTTGAATAGGTATAAATTCTGATAGCCATATCACTTTTCAGGATTAAGAAAACGGGAAATGGAATGTTGAATTATCTTCTCATCAGCAGCCTGATTATAAAGGCATTTGCCTATTCTCTCAGGCAATGTAAAATTAATCTGCCCTGATGAATTCTTTTTATCGGCAAGCAAGTATGGTTTTAAATTTTCATAACTCAAATCAATATCAAAGGAAAAATATTTTCTTACAGACTTTTCAATCTGTAAAGCATCATTGCGCGATAATATTTTCTTATCCACTGCGATATAACTTTCGCAAATCATTCCCGCAGCTACTGCTTTGCCATGGCTGATGGTTTTGTTACTTTCAGATAAAAATGATTCCAACGCATGACCAATAGTGTGACCGAAATTTAACAACTTGCGTTCAGCTCTGTCATACAAGTCGTTTTTTATAATGTGGTTTTTTATTTCCACTGATTTTCTGATTGCTTTTTCTGAAATAAAATCGCCACTTTCTGAAAGTTCTGTAAAATAATCTTTATCGGCAATGATGCCGTGTTTCAACATTTCAGCATATCCATTAATTAGTTCTGCTTCGGGTAAAGTTTTCAGAAATGCTGTATCTATATAAGTACATACCGGAAAAGAAAAAACTCCAGCCTGATTTTTAAACGACTGAATATTTACAGCGCTCTTCCCTCCTATTGCAGCATCTGTCATTGCAAGCAATGTGGTTGGGACATGTAAAAAATCTACACCTCTTTTGAAAAGAGTGGCAATAAATGCACCTATATCGGTTATCATTCCACCACCTAGATTGATAACAAGTGATTGTTTGCTTGCGCCATTATGCAGCAGTTGTTCCCACACTCGTTGAGCCTGTTCAATGTTTTTGTTTTTCTCTCCTGAGGGAATTTCTATGGGTATGGCATTGTTTAAAACACTGAACTGATGAGTTAAATATGGCAAACAATGAATTGCAGTTTGCGTATCACAAAGGATAAATATTTTTTCAGAGGCAGAATATTTTATAAGACATTCTTCCATCTTACCGAAATCATTCGAGCGGAAGTATATAGGAGAGTTTTGCAAAGTATCCTTGCTCATTTAGATTTTGATGTCTTTACTTCCTGTTTGTTCATTCTGCTTTCTTGTTGCAAGATGGACTCTTTATGTATCAGTGCAAATAGATTTAGAATAAAATCTCTGGTAAGTTGATTTTCCAGACCTTTTGCTGAGCGAGTACTTAGTATTTCTCTGAATCGTTCAGGTTGCAGTATGGCAATATTGTTTTCACTCTTGTAAGTTCCTATAAAGCGTGCTATCTCCATCCGTTTGGATAATACGTTTATTATTTCATCATCCAGCTCGTCTATGCGATCACGAAAATCTTGAAGTTTGCTCAGCTCAACAGGGTCTTGAGGTGTTGCTTGTCGCACAATTAACTCTTCCAGCAGTTGCATATACTGATGTACGGTAAGTTGTTGTTGTGCATCGCTCAGTGCTTTGGCAGGATTGTGATGTACTTCTATCATCAGTCCGTCATACTGTAGGTCGAGTGCCGTCTGACTAATTTTTTTAATATCGGTATTTCCGCAAATATGGCTTGGGTCACAAATCATCGGTAAATCCGGCATTCTGTTTCGCAATTCAATGGCCAGCTCCCAATAAGGTTTGTTGCGATAAGCATTGCTTTCATAACTTGAAAATCCGCGATGTATGGCCGCAAGATTTTTGATACCTGCATTGGCAAATCTTTCAATGGCGCCTTGCCATAAACTCACATCAGGGTTCACAGGATTTTTTACAAACACAGGAATATTTACTCCACGAAGTGAGTCGGCAATTTGTTGTATTAAAAAAGGATTAACGGTGGTTCGAGCTCCAATCCATAAAATATCTATTCCGGCTTTCAAAGCTTCCTCCGTATGTTCGGCACAAGCTACTTCGGTCATTACGGGCATTTCTGCTTTTTGTCCGGCCATGGTAATCCATTGCAGTGCTTTAGCGCCAAAACCACCGAAATTTTCAGGTCGTGAACGCGGTTTCCATGCACCTGCACGAAGCACATGTGCCCCTGCCATTTTAAGCTGAATGGCAATATTAACCAACTCCTCATCACCTTCGGCACTGCACGGCCCGGCAATCAACAGAGGTTTTTTTTCTTTCAGTAACTGATAAATATTTATCATAATGCACAAAGATACTCAACGTTTTTCAGTCAGGATTTTTATGAAAATAAAGTTAGGGAGTTCTCGGAAAAACAAAGTATGGGCATTACAGTTTTAGAAAAGGTTTTTTTTTATTTTTGCACCCCTAAAGTTAAAAATGCCCGGGTGGCGAAATTGGTAGACGCACCATCTTGAGGGGGTGGCGCCAATAGGTGTACGAGTTCGAATCTCGTCCCGGGCACTAAACTTAATTCTTTGAAATGATTGCCCGGGTGGTGAAATTGGTAGACACGCAGGTCTCAGAAGCCTGTGGGGTAAAACCTGTAGGAGTTCGAGTCTCCTCTCGGGCACATCAAAAATAAAAGAGGCTGCTCATCAGGGCAGCCTCTTTTATTTTATGCAGAATTCAATCTTACCAAATTTCTGCTCGCTCTTCAGGAGGCAGATACATCTTGTTTTCTTTCGTTACATTGAATGCTTTGTAAAATTCAGGCATGTTGGGTAATGGTCCGTTGGTTCTGAATTTTCCGGGACTATGCGGATCTACTTTAAGTCGTTTTTTCAATTCTTCAGGACGAATATTATTCCGCCAAATCTGAGCATAATTGATAAAGAAACGTTGTTCGGGAGTAAAACCACCGGCACCACCAACGGACTGTTGCAGTTTACTTACTTTTTGTAATGCAGCATACGACATAATCAACCCGCCAAGGTCAGCAATATTTTCACCAAGAGTAAGCTCACCGTTTACATGCAGCGTATCTATTGCATCAAAGCTGTTAAACTGTTTTACCAATTTGGCTGTATTTTGTTTAAAGCGTTCTTTATCCGATTCTGTCCACCAGTTTTTCAGATTGCCGTTTGCATCGTATTGCGAACCCTGATCATCAAAACCATGTGTAAGCTCATGACCAATTACCACACCCATACCGCCATAGTTTACTGCATCATCGGCATTTGGGTCGAAGAAAGGAGGTTGCATAATAGCAGCCGGAAACACTATTTCATTCATTCCGGGATTGTAGTAAGCATTCACCGTTTGTGGTGCCATTGCCCACTCTGTTCTGTCCACAGGCTTACCTAATTTATTCAGGTTGTAATCAAACCAGAATGTGGAAGCTCTGTTATCATTTTCAAAATAGGAGTCCGTTTTCACCTCAAGATTCGAGAAGTCTTTCCACTTGTCAGGATAAGCAAGTTTGAGCATGACTTTATCCAACTTGGCAATGGCAGCTTTTTTTGTCTGTTCGTCCATCCATGTTCTGGAAAGAATTCTTTCTTTATAAGCTGCAATAAGGTTTTTTACGAGCACAGTTACCTTTTCTTTAGCCTGAGGCGGAAAATATTTTTTCACATACAACTGTCCTATCAGTTCACCCATGTTTCCATTCATAGAACCTAACACTCTTTTCCAGCGAGGTTTCATTTCTTTGGCACCGCTGAGTGTAGCTGAATAAAAATCGAAATTATTTTTTTCGAATGCAGAACTCAATGTGTTTGCCTTTTCATCAACCAGATGCCAGATCAGATAGGTTTTAAGTTGGTCAAGAGAATATTTACTTATTATCTCATTCAACGATTTGAAAAACTCAGGTTGACCTACTACTACTTCATTTTCAGTAATCCTCAATTTTTCAAAATATGTTTTAAGAGGTAAAGAAGGGATGAGGTTGAAGAATTCCTCTGTTCGCATTTTGTTATAATTGGACTCAGGGTCACGCAATGCCACTCGTGTTCTGGAATTTCTCGCCAATTCAGTTTCCAGATTTAAAATATCATTTGAGCTGCCATCCGGAAGGCCAACATTGGCCAAGTTTAATTGCTCAGTGATAAGTTTCATATATTTATCTCTTATTCCCTTGCTTTCTTCGTCATCTTTCAGATAATAATCTCTATCAGGCAAACTCAGTCCACCCTGACTCAGGAATATAACGTTTTGTTCACTGTTTTTATCGTCCTGACCTACATAGAAACTAAAGAAACAACTTATTCCCAATCTGTGAAAATCTGCAATTAAAGAAACCAGCTCTTGTTTATTCGATATAGAATTCACTCTTTTAATAAACGGAATGAGAGGCTGGGCACCCATTTTCTCAATTGCAACAGTATCCATTGCCGTTTTATAGAAATCACGGATTTTTTGTTGAGCACTACCCATAGGTGCATCCTTAAGTTTTGCAGTCTCTTCTATAATACCTTTTACTCTATGGCGCGTAGAATCATCAAGAATATTAAAACTTCCCCACCGAGTTTCAGTTCCCGGTATGGGATTTCTCTTCAGCCAGCCACCATTCACATAATCATAAAAATCATCTCCCGGTTTTATTGACTTATCAAAATTAGACTCATCAATAGCTTTGTTTTCTTTTTGTGCAATTGCAGTGCGGTTGATATCACCTTTGTTTTTAAAAGCCATAAGTGCAATGATTGTAGCGGTACATCCTATTAGCAGAAGCGTTCGTTTCATACTTTCTTATCATTTATTTATTTAAAAAATTATTTCATCAATTCAGTATAATATTGAAAAAAGTAAGGAATGGTTTCAATTCCTTTGTAGAAGTTGAATAATCCGTATTTTTCATTGGGTGAATGCAAATTATCGCTATCCAAACCAAAACCAAAGAGTACTGATTTTACTGCAAGTTCTCTTTCAAAAAGCGCTACAATAGGAATGCTTCCACCACTTCGTGTAGCAATAGGTTTTTTCCCGAAAGTTTTTTCCATTGCTTTGCTTGCCGCTCTAAAAGGCACTGAATCAGTTGGTGTAATCACCGGTTCACCACCATGATCGGCAGTTACTTTCACGGTAACATTTGCAGGTGCAATACTTTTGAAATGTTTGGTAAATATTTCTGCAATTTTTTCTGAGCTTTGATTTGGAACCAAACGCATTGAAATTTTTGCATTTGCTTTAGAGGGCAACACCGTTTTTGCACCTTCACCGGTATAACCTCCCCAAATTCCATTTACTTCAAGAGTGGGTCTGATGCTGGTACGCTCAATGGTAGTATATCCTTTTTCGCCCCACACATCATTTATTCCCAAATCTTTTTTGTATTCATTTTCGTCAAATGGAATTTTAGCAAGGTCGGCACGGTCTGCAGCACTTACATCCATCACATCATCATAAAACCCTTTAACCGTTATGTGATTATTTTCATCATGCAATGAGGCTATCATTTTGCAAAGTATAGTTGCAGGGTTTGCTACTGCTCCACCATAAACTCCACTGTGTAAATCGCGGTTAGGCCCCGTTACTTCTACTTGCAGGTAAGCAAGCCCGCGTAAGCCAACATCTATAGATGGTGTATCGTTCGCAATCATAGATGTATCTGATATGAGTACCACATCTGATTTTAAACGTTGCTTATTTGCTTTTACAAATATTCCCAAATTAGATGAACCTACTTCTTCTTCGCCCTCTATCATAAACTTGACGTTGCAAGGCAATGTCCCGGTTTGCATCATGCTTTCAAAAGCTTTCACATGCATAAACATTTGTCCTTTATCATCACATGAACCTCTTGCGTAAATAGCACCTTCGGGGTGTAAATTTGTTTTCTTAATTACCGGTTCAAATGGTGGCGACTCCCATAACTCCAATGGATCGGGTGGTTGCACATCATAATGTCCATATACTAAAACCGTAGGCAGTTTCGGGTCAATTATTTTTTCTGCATAAACAATGGGATGACCTCCCGTTGGGCATATTTCTACTTTGTCTGCTCCTGCTTTTTCCAAACTGGCTTTTATAAATTCAGCAGTACGAATCATGTCGTTCTTATGATTGGAATCGGCACTTACAGAAGGAATGCGTAATATACTCAGCAATTCTTCCAGAAAGCGATCTTTGTTTTGATTTGAATATTGTGTTGCTTTTTCCATTATATTTAATTTATACTTTTCCTATTATTAAAAAATGATCAGGCACTCATTACATTAGCTTCCTTATGTATTTTTTTAACCAGTCCCTGAAGTACTTTTCCCGGACCTGCTTCCACAAATTCGCCAGCGCCATCATTCACCATTTGCAATACACTTTGTGTCCATCTTACAGGTGCAGTAAGCTGAAGTATCAGATTGTTTTTTATTTCTTCAGGATTGGTATGCGGCATAGCATCTACATTTTGATACACCGGACACACAGGAGTATGAAATGTGGTATTTTGAATAGCTGTTGCCAGTCGGTTGCGTGCAGGCTCCATCAGTGGCGAATGAAAAGCCCCTCCAACAGGTAATAATAATGCTCGTCTGGCTCCTGCAGCTGTAAGTTTTTCGCATGCTGTTTTAACACCCTCATTGGTTCCTGAAATCACCAACTGTCCGGGGCAATTATAATTAGCACATACCACCACATCATTCACTTCGCGGCAAATAGATTCTACCAAAGCATCATCTAATCCAAGTATAGCAGCCATGGTGGAAGGTTGCATTTCACATGCTTGTTGCATAGCCTGTGCCCGTTCAATCACCAATTTTAAACCATCTTCAAACGATAAAGTTTTGTTGGCAACTAATGCCGAAAGTTCTCCTAAGGAATGACCTGCAACCATGTCAGGTTTGA
>JAFDWZ010000039.1 GCA_018268195.1 Bacteroidota bacterium
GTAAGGCAAAACACCTCCTGAAACAGTTGTAGTTACCGAGCCGTTGCATGCGCCAAAGGAGCTTACATTAAATCCGTTGGCGTAGGTGTAAGCATCAGGTTCACTCATGGCCAAAGGCTCAGGTTGAGTAAGAGTAATCTGCAATGTAGTGTCGCTGGTGAGGCTGTCGGTAATGCGTACAGAATAGTAACCGGCAGGAAGATTACTTACTGAAGGGGTTGTGGCACCATTGCTCCATGTAAAAGTGTAAGGAGGTGTTCCACCTAAAACTGAAATTCTGACAGAACCGTTTTGCATACCAAAACAACTGATGTTGAATCCATGATAGTCAGACTTGGTTAACGTGATATTTACTTGTGCATTAACCAAGGAAGACACAAAAATCAATAATGCGAAAATCGCTGCGGGGGGGGAGGAGGAGATACTTTTCATTGGTAGAGGATTTTTAATTCGTCCGTAAATATAATGCGTTGGATTGAAAAAACCTACTCTTCTGAAGAAAAATTTCTTAAGTAAAATGCTTCAAGAAAGTTAAATGAACACAGGGAGCTATTGTTCCGCCCGACAAAAAAGCAGATAAACAAGGAAATTAAAAAGAACTATTGCTGATTGGTTGTTGCCGTTTCAACAGATGCTGTTTCTGCTGATGATGGATTTTTATTTGTTTCGCTGAAAATGGATTTGTTAAATAAAATAATCAAACATACACCTGCAGTGATAGCCGAGTCAGCAATATTAAAAACCGGTCTAAAAAAAACAAACTCCTCTCCTCCCCATATAGGAAACCACTGAGGAAAATGCGACTCAATAAGAGGGAAATAAAACATATCAACCACTTTTCCATGCAGCCATCCGGCATAACCTCCGTCAGAAGGGAATAATGTTGCTACCTGAAATTCGCTCGATGAAAATATTTTTCCGTAAAATATGCTGTCAATAATATTTCCGGTGGCACCGGCAAAAATTAATGACATGGCTGCAACATAAACAGGATTGGCCTTAGTCTTAATCAACCACATCACATACCATCCCAAACCAAACATTACAACAATGCGAAATAATGAAAGAAATTTTTTTCCGAATAATTCCATACCGAATGCCATCCCATTGTTTTCGGTAAAATGAATGATAAACCAGTTTCCTGCAATATGATATTCCTGACCGAGATACATATTGGTTTTTATCCAGAATTTAAGACTCTGATCTATCAGTAGAACTATAAAAATAAGTAATGCGTATTTCTTCAATTTCTGTCCCCCGTTTTTATATAAACAAAGGATTGCCAATGTAAGCTGACAATCCTTTGTTCCGATAATTCGTCTGTTTCAAAAATATTAATCTCTGTATTGATTTACCTTAGCTTCTATACTTTGAGTGGTATGCGGCACAGCTCTGAGTCGTTCTTTAGGGATTAATTTCCCTGTAACGCGACAAATGCCATAAGTTTTATTCTCGATACGCACCAATGCATTTTCAAGCTGCTCAATAAACTTGCGTTGTCTTACTGCAAGCTGACCTGCTTCTTCTTTTGCCAGTGTATCACTTCCGTCTTCCAGCATTTTAAAAGATGATGCTGTATCGTCAGTACCATGTTCATTGCTGTTATTCAGAAAAGCCTGCAAATTGTTTAACTCCGTTTTTGCACTGGTTATTTTCTGAATAATCAAATCACGAAACTCCTGTAATTCCTCATCGCTGTAGCGGGTTTTGTCAGGACTGTTTTCCAGATTAGCAGGACGATTTTCAAGTATTGCAATCGGTTTTTTCAGAATAGAAGCCACAGGTGTATCCGGCAAAACAGGATCTTCGCGCAGAGGCGTAGTACGTGCAGGCATAGGAGGTTTTACAAATGGAGTAACCGACCTTCTGCGCGATGGACGTTCAGAAGCCTTTTCTACGTGTTTTATCACAGATGTAGAAGGTTTTTCATCCTTTTTGCTCTTCACCTGCTTTGCAGCAACCGGCTTTACCTTATGAACTTCTTCCTTATGCTTGGCAACCTTGGTATTCACCTTAGATTTAACGGCAACTTTTCCTTTAGCAACATTTTTCTTGCTTACAACTTTTTTAACCGCAGCTTTTGGTTTTACAACAACCTTTGATTTTGACTTTGCCGCTGGTTGGGCTTTGGTTTTTGCCTTCGATTTTGCCACTGGTTTGGCTTTTGCCTTAACAACAGACTTTCCTTTGGCAGCAGGTTTGGCCTTTTTTACAGCCTTCACTACTTTCTTTACTTTGGCTTTGGCAGCAGGTTTTCCGGCCTTCTGAGGCTTGGATTTTACTGCTTTCTTAGGTGCAACCTTTTTCTTGGCTGCAGGCTTCTTTTTTGTTTTACTTGCCATTTGTAATCCTTTCTATTTGAATTAAAGTATTAACATCATCTTCCACTTCTATTTCAACAGCGTGTGATGTATTAAGTTCATCGGTCAGCTCGAATGAGGAAGCTAAAATTTCCGCGCAAATATATACTAAATTGTTTTCAATTGCAGAGGTAATTGAAGGGTGCTTTTTCAGTTTTACCTGAATTTTATCAGTTACGTCAAAGCCTTTGTCTTTACGCAGATTCTGCACTCTGTTTATCAACTCACGCGCAATGCCCTCAGCTTTGAGTTCCGGGGTTATGCTGATGTCTAAGGCTACAGTAAGTCCGTCCTGCGAATTTACCTGCCATCCCGGAATATCTTCTGAACTGATTTCAACATCCTCTGAAGTAAGTTCCACCTGTTTATCATTGAGCTTAACAACAAAAGCGCCTTTTTGTTCCAATTGTCGTATATCTTCCTGGCTCATGGCACTGATTGCCGTTGCAGCATCTTTCATGAGCGGACCTAATTTCTTGCCTAATATTTTAAAATTAGCTTTTATTTTTTTCACTAAAATTCCTGCAGTATCAGTGATAAACTGTATCTCTTTTACATTTACCTCTGCCAGTATCAATGCTTTCACTTGCTCCACTACTTCCCTTTCATGGTCATTATTCACAGGAACAAGAATTTTCTGCAACGGCTGACGTACTCTGATATTTACTTTCTTACGCAGCGCCAGTACCATACTCGAAATTCTCTGTGCAGTATCCATTCGCTCTTCCAGTGCCGGATCTATTACTTTTTCATCAGCTTGTGCCAGTAAGGTGAGATGCACTGAATCATGATGATATAAATCATCCTCATTGCGCGCGTTATGGTTTATTCCTTCCGTAAGGTTTCTGTAAAGCCAGTCGGAAAAGAATGGTGCTACAGGGCTCATAAGCTGTGCCGTAACTGCGAGACATTCGAACAGGGTTTCATAAGCAGACTGCTTATCGGACGAGGCTTCACTGCGCCAGAAACGCCTGCGCGACAATCGTACGTACCAGTTGCTCAGGTGTTCGTCCACAAAAGTCTCTATGGCACGTGCAGCACGTGTGGGTTCATAGTCTTCGTAGCTTTCTGTTACCTGTTTTATAAGGCTGTTAAGTTTGGAAATAATCCATCTGTCCAACTCAGGTTTCTGAGCTGCGGCAATCTTCTTGCTGCTGTCGAAATAAAAACCATCAATATTGGCATACAGTGCAAAGAAAGAATAGGTGTTATAAAGTGTACCAAACAGTTTACGTTGTACTTCGCCAATGCCATCAACGTTAAATTTCAGATTATCCCAGGGCTGTGCATTGCTGATCATATACCAGCGTGTAGCATCGGGGCCGTATTTTTCAATTGTCTGAAACGGGTCAACAGCATTTCCAAGACGTTTGCTCATCTTGTTGCCATTTTTGTCGAGCACCAACCCATTACTCACCACATTACGGAAAGCAACGGAGTCGTAAAGCATAACGGCAATAGCATGCAGTGTAAAAAACCATCCGCGTGTCTGATCTACACCTTCTGCAATAAAATCAGCAGGATAAGCATTTTCAAAATCAGCATTAAATGGTTTGGGATTATTTGCTTTCAGTTTGGCAGCATCAAGTCCCCATTGCGCATAAGGCATGGAACCACTGTCAAACCAAACGTCAATCAAATCTGTTTCACGAAACATTTTTTTTCCGGTGTCAGACACCAGAACAATATTATCAATATAAGGGCGATGCAAATCAAAGTCAGGTTTCGAAGCATCCACATGTTCCAAATGTGATGCATCCATAAATCCCGCTGCAACAGCTTTTTCGATTTCTGATTTCAATTCAGAAGCCGAACCAATACATTTCTCTTCTTTTTCATCTTCACTGCGCCATATAGGAAGTGGTATGCCCCAGTAGCGCGAACGTGAAAGATTCCAGTCAACTAAATTTTCAAGCCAGTTACCAAAACGTCCGGTTCCTGTTGCTTCAGGTTTCCAGTTGATGGTTTCATTGAGCTCCATCATGCGTTCTTTGCATGCTGTGGTGCGAATAAACCAACTGTCGAGCGGATAGTAAAGCACCGGTTTGTCTGTACGCCAGCAATGCGGATAGTTGTGCTCGTATTTTTCTACTCGAAAAGCCTTATTTTCCTGTTTCAGTTTTATGGCAATACGTTCATCAACTGAAAGGTATTTATCTCTGCCCTGCTTTTGTTTTTCAATTTCCTTTTCAGCTTCGGTAAGATATTCTTCTTTCACATATTCACCTGCAAAGTCGGTGACTTCTTTCACAAACCGTCCGCGTTTATCAACCAAAGGAGCAGGATTGCCGGACTCATCCTGAATCAGAATGGCTTCAACATTATTTTGCTTCGCAGTTCTGAAGTCGTCTGCACCAAATGTAGGAGCAATATGAACGATTCCTGTTCCGTCCTCTGTGCTTACAAAATCACCTGCAATTACTTCAAAAGCTTTACCCTGCGGTTTCACATAAGGCAGCAATTGTTCGTATTTAATTCCTTTCAGCGTAGCACCTGACGACTCATGAATAATGCGGAAAGGAATATTTTTATCTCCGGTTTTATAGTCTTCAAAACTCAGCTCCGCATTTTTTTCGCTGAAGTATTTACCCATTAAATCTTTAGCCATCACTACGACAATGGGCAAACCGGTGTATGCGTTAAAGGTTTGTACCCAAACGTACTTAATCTTTTCACCGACTGCTAAAGCACTGTTGGAAGGCAGTGTCCATGGCGTGGTAGTCCATGCGAGAAAAAATAATGGTGTGTTATTATTTGCAAGAGCTTTTTTTAATTCTTCGGTAAGGCTTTCCTTCACTATGGCAAACTGTGCCACTATGGTGGTATCCTTCACCATGCGATAAGTTCCGGGTTGATTCAGTTCATGCGAACTCAATCCAGTGCCTGCTGCCGGTGAATAAGGCTGAATAGTATAACCTTTATACAGCAGATTTTTTTTGTAAAGTTCTTTCAGAAGAAACCAGCAGGTCTCGATATATTCGTTTTTGAAAGTGATGTATGGATTTTCCAAATCTACCCAATACCCCATTTTGCGAGTGAGGTCGTCCCACACTTCCTTATACTTCATCACCTCCTTACGGCAGGCTTTATTATAATCCTCTACAGAAATTTTCTTACCTATTTCTTCCTTCGTTATTCCAAGAGTTTTCTCTACACTCAACTCAATAGGTAAACCATGTGTATCCCATCCGCCTTTGCGTTTTACCTGAAATCCCTGAAGTGTTTTGTAACGGCAGAAAATATCTTTTATGGCACGTGCCATCACATGATGAATTCCCGGCAAACCGTTTGCGCTGGGAGGGCCTTCATAAAAAGTAAAAGCTTTCTTACCCTGCCTTGTGGAAATACTCTTTTCGAATGTGTTTTCACTATCCCACCTGGCAAGTATGTCACGTGCAATACCCGGCAGATTCAACTGCTTGTATTCCATGTAGTGTTTCGTGCCCATACTCCGATTTTTATAAAGTGTGCAAAGGTAAGAAGTTAAGGCATAACTTCCTTCGCTGAAAGGTGTATTTTGAGACTCTTCATTCTATTTGTACGAATAGATGTATCAACCAAAAAACAACTCGTATTCAGCTAATTATCAACTCTCATCCGGATTATTATCAGAAATCTTTTCTTCCCGTATTTTTTTATTCTGATATGCAGAAATTCCTTCTGTTGGAGGATTCTGCCTTGCAGAGGACATTTCCGTTGTGAAAAGCCTACCTGCCTTCTTATTTGTAATTTTGCCGCAAAGTGCTACGAATGCAAACCATAATTCATCAGGCAACCATAGTAAACGAAGGTCGAAAGATTGTTTCCGATATTTTTTTGCGTGATGGTATTATTGAACGAATTGACCCATCTATTTCTGTTAAACATAAGGTGAATGAAATTGCCGGTGACGGATTGCATTTAATGCCCGGTGCTATTGACGATCAGGTTCATTTCAGAGAGCCGGGACTTACACATAAAGCTACCATCGCTACCGAATCGGCTGCTGCAGTTGCAGGAGGAATTACTTCCTTTATGGAAATGCCCAATACTATTCCCAATACACTTACTCAGCAGTTGCTCGAAGAAAAATATCAGATTGCACAAAAACAATCATGGGCAAATTACTCATTTTACATGGGCGCAGGCAATGATAATCTGGAAGAAATTCTTAAAACCAATCCGGAGAATGTTTGCGGCATAAAAGTGTTTATGGGCTCTTCAACAGGAAATATGCTGGTAGATAATCCTGTTACGCTTGAAGAAATATTCTCAAAATCGCAGATGTTGATTGCAACTCATTGCGAAGACGAACAAACCATACGTGAAAATCTGGAAAAATATAAAGCTGAATATGGCAACACACTTCAGGCAAAACATCATCCGCTTATTCGCAGTGAGGAAGCCTGTTACTTGTCAAGTTCACATGCGGTGAAACTTGCAAAAAAACACCATACGCGTTTGCATATTCTTCACATCTCTACTGCTAAAGAAACTGACTTGTTTGACAACACGGTGCCACTGGCCGAAAAAAGAATTACTGCCGAAGCCTGCATTCATCATCTATGGTTTACTGACGAAGATTATGCTGCCAAAGGAAATTTCATCAAGTGGAATCCCGCTGTTAAAACCAGGCATGACAGAGATACTATTCTGAGTGCTTTACTTAGCAATAAAATTGATGTGGTTGCCACAGATCATGCACCACATACGCTTGAAGAAAAACAAAGAACGTACTTGGATGCACCATCAGGCGGACCGTTGGTTCAGCATGCACTTCCTGCTATGCTCGAATTACACCGTGAAGGAAAAATTTCATTGGAACAAATAGTGGAAAAAATGTGTCACGCTCCTGCTGTTTGTTTCAGAATAAAAAACCGTGGATATATTCGCGAAGGTTATGCTGCCGATGTAGTATTGTTTAATCTGAATTCGACATGGCAGGTTGACAAAAACAACCTGTTGTACAAATGCGGCTGGTCGCCATTTGAAGGCACTGCTTTTCACTCTAAAATAATGCATACATTTATCAATGGAGTGCATGTATACAATCAGGGGCAAATGCAGCATCAAGGCAGTGGTCAGCGACTTCAATTTCACTTAAAATAAATCTGTTGTGCTTCAACGAAAACTAATAGTAATTATAAGCTGCTTGCTCTTCTGTGCATGTTCATCAAAAGAAAAACATGATCTTGATATTCCCGATGATATTGTTTCTGTTGATACAATGGCTGTAATCATGGCCGACATTCAACTTGCAGAAGCAGAAGCATCTGTTTTTCCGTATAGCGATACGGCTGGCGTAGTTAATCTTCCTGCTTATTACCGATATGTTTTAAATAAACATAAAATTGATACAGCCACTTTCGGTAAAAATTTCCGCTATTACCAAGAACATCCCGATGCAATGGATGAAGTTTATACCAGAGTTATGGAAGAACTCAGTAAACGTCAGGCTGATTTCAACAAAAAAGATTAGTAATTAAATATTCCGTTATCTGTTTTAACGGTAAGTTTTTTACCATCAGCAGATGCTTCTACTCTTCCTACAATTCGCGATTCAATGTTAAAGGTGGCAGCAATGTTCTGAAGCTTTTCAGCACTATTTTCAGGGCAGTAAATTTCCATACGATGTCCCATGTTAAACACCTTATACATCTCCTGCCATGGCGTTTGCGAAGTTTGCTGAATCAGTTTAAACAGTGATGGCACAGGGAAAAGATTATCCTTAATGATATGTACGTTATCCACAAAGTGAAGCACCTTGGTTTGACCACCTCCGCTGCAATGCACCATTCCATGAATGTGGCTGCGATGTTGACGGAGAATTTCCTTTATCAAAGGAGCATAGGTTCGTGTAGGCGAAAGCACCGCTTTGGCCAGGGGTATGTTGAAATTTTTACCGCTATCGTTAATTTCTAAAGTAGCCTGTAGATTGAATGCTCCCGAATAGCACACACCTTCCGGCATGGAGGGGTCATACGTTTCAGGATATTTCTTTGCTACGGATTTATCAAACAAATCATGTCTGGCGGAGGTAAGGCCATTGCTGCCCATGCCTGCATTATAAAACGATTCATAAGTAGCCTGACCATACGAAGCAAAGCCAACGATGACATCTCCTGCTTGAATTCTTGAATTATCAATCACATCAGCACGTTTCATCCTGCAGGTAACGGTACTGTCCACAATAATAGTTCTCACCAAATCACCCACATCGGCCGTTTCGCCCCCGGTAGTGTAAATATGCACACCGTGCTTACGTAAATCTTCCACCAGTTCCTCTGTGCCGTTAATGATAGCTGCAATAACTTCTCCCGGAATCAGGTTTTTATTTCTTCCTATAGTAGAACTTAACAGAATATTATCCGTTGCTCCAACACATAATAAATCGTCAAGGTTCATGATAAGCGCATCCTGAGCAATGCCTTTCCACACACTGTTATCGCCTGTTTCCTTCCAGTAAGCGTAAGCAAGAGACGATTTTGTACCGGCACCATCAGCGTGCATCAAAATGCAGTAGTCATCATCGCCACACAAATAATCAGGCACTATTTTACAAAAAGCCTTCGGGAAAATTCCTTTGTCTAAAGATTTAATGGCAGCATGTACATCTTCTTTGTCTGCCGATACTCCGCGCTGATTGTATTTTTCGTTTTTACTCATTGTGGTGAATACAACTTTACAAAACTAAAAAAGCAACCCTTTGGAGATTGCTTTTTCAGTTGAATTATAAAAAATTATTATTTCTTTTTCTTAGGCACATAATCAGTGCTCAATACAGTAAAAGCTGTTCTTCTGTTATACTGATTAGCTTTATCCTTTAACTCCTCAGTAGCCAATCCTTTAATAAATTGCTCTGTAAGTACATCACCTCTTTTGAATGGAGGGTATTCTTCATTATTAGGAACTTCTAAAGGATCTTTCTTTCCACGACCTTCCCAGCTTAATCTTGCTTTGTCAACGCCTTTGCTTAACAAATATTTATAAGCTGATTCAGCACGTTTATTTGAAAGAACATTGTTGTATTGATCTGTTCCACGATAATCGGTATGAGCAGTAAGTTTAATAGTAATGGTTGGGTTATCATCCAAAACTTTTATCAAACCATCCATAGAAGATTTTGATTCAGGACGAAGTGAGAATTTATCAAAATCGTAATAAATTTCAGGTAAAGCAATAGGCTTAGCTGTTGATTTTAAAGGGAAATCAAAGTTCTTTTCAAAGTCTTTAGACTCGTCAAGGCCTTTTGTTGAAACCTCCTTAAATTGAGTCAGATACCCTGTGAAAGAAGCAGAAATTTTATAGTCAACATCAGGTTTAAGCTCATAACGGTAAGTTCCGGCATCCTGAGTTTTAACAGAAAGCCGTGTTCCATCACTTCCGAACAATTCAACTGTAGCACCTGAAATAGGATCTTTGGTATCGGTGTCATACACACGACCGTAAACCGCAAAATTAGCAGGAGGCACAACGAAAGAATAAATATCATCTTCTCCTTGTCCGCCAGCGCGGTTTGAGGTCAGATAACCTGTTGTAGCAGTATTAAACATCAATCCGAAATCATCATAAGATGAATTAATAGGATATTTCAGATTGGTTACTGTTCCCCAAGTTCCATTTTCCATTGTAGCTGTAAAGATGTCCAATCCACCCATTCCAGGATGGCCATTAGAAGCAAAATAAAGTTTTCCATTGGCAGCAATGTATGGGAACATCTCATCACCGGTAGTATTTATTGTACTAAGGTTAACCGGAGTAGTCCAACTTCCGTTTTCATTTTTTGACATCCAAATATCTTTTCCGCCAAGGCCTCCGGGCATATCAGAAGCAAAATACAAGGTAGTTCCGTCATCCGACAAAGATGGCTGACCACATGTATAATTATCGCTGTTAAAAGGCAGCAATTCAGGTTCACCCCATTTAGTTCCGTCAAAAGTTGATTTGTAAATTTTACATTGACCTTCCTGACCTTTTACATCGCTTTTTTTACAACGTGTAAAATACATCACATTTCCTTTGGCATCAAAAGTCATTGCTCCTTCTGAAGCTTCGGTATTAATAACATCACTCATTGATGTAGGGATGCTCCATTTACCATTATTATCAATTGTGGATTTGAAAATGTCATAAAACTTTTCTCCATACCACGCATCGTTCTTATTTCCGGTGGCTTCAGCACGTGAAGATGTAAAATACAGTGTGTTTTTATCCAAATTGGATACTCCTACAGCAAAGTCGAAATATTTGGTATTTAATGCTGCTACGTTATCTACTTTATATTTGGTTGGTTTATCTTTCCATTGTTGAGCTGTTTCAGAGGAGGTAACCCCATTGTTTCCACGCTCATCGCCAGGCTCCAATGCTTTGAATGCATTAAATTGGGCCACAGCTTCGTCATAACGACCATTATTTTTAAGGGCCTGGGCATATTTTAATACAGCATCTGCATTTTTACCATTACTTTTAACTGATTTCTCATACCAGTTTAAAGCTTCAGCTGCGTTGCTCATTTTGGTGTAACATTCAGCAGCTTTATATGCAGCTTCGGCTTTTACCGTTTTGTCCTTGATTTTGGCGTATGCTTTCTTGTATAAATCAGCTGCAGGAGCATATTTCCCTGAGTTAAAAGCTTTGTCGGCTTTCGCTGTTTTGCTTTTCTTGGCTTTTGCTGCATCCATGGTTGCTGTCGAAAAGATGCAGGCAAGGCTTAATAGTATTAAAGATAACTTCTTCATAATAATTTTTATCGTGATAATAAACAGTAAGGCTTATAAGGGCAAAGAAAAAAAGAATTTCGTTCATATCAAAAACATTCTTTAAAAAGATGCTTTTTCCTTTTCCGAAGTCGTAATATATCTGATAAACATCAGCTACTTGTCTGAGAATGTGCTTATCTTGAAAGTATTATTTTATTGGTTGAGATGATTTTGTCATTTACAATAAAACGATAAAAATAACAGCCGTTGGCAAGCAGGTTGCCATTATTATCGGTACCATTCCATGTGTACTCATTGTAGCCTGTCAAGTCCTTATTTGTAACCAATGAATAAACTTTAGTTCCTAGAATATTATAAAAATCAACGGAAACCTTTGATCTTCCGCTGACATTTATTCCAAAAGTAGTAGTAGCATTCACCGGATTGGCACTTGTGCTTATGCTATTTATAATACTATTAATATCTGCAAGGCCTACATTACAGGTGGTTACTACCGTGCCATGAGCAATATTTGTTGATGATGATTGTGGATTCGTCATCGGGTTATTAATGGTAATTGCACCGTTACTGCACGTGCCGGTAAAAAGGGAACTGGCGGCATCTCGGAAATTGATTGTGAAGCTATAAATAGTAGCATTAGCAGGCATGAGAGTGCCGTTAAAATCTTTGAAAATCTGATAAGGATTAAAGCATATTTCCCAAACTCCGGTTTGTGTCTGGTATAATGGATAGAGGTTCAACTGGTTGACATCTGCAAAATAATTAGGTGCTGCGCCCGGGCTGGTAGTGCTGGCACCTGCGTATAAATATACTCCTGTGGTTGCGTTTAAAGGGCTTGGGCAAACTGAGGCATTATAAGTTAACCTGAAAATCTGTGCCTGTGAAACAGTACTAATAAAAATTGCTGCAAAGAGTAGTAGTTTATTCATATACAAAATTTTAGTGCAAAGATAAATGTCTAACCGTTTCAATAAACAGAAATGCAACAAAAACTTAATAAATGCAAAAGGCCGGGATTTCTCCCAGCCCTTAACCTAAAAACAGAAAATAAACCGCATCTTTACTTTGAACCCAAAGTTTCCGGAAGTTTCTCCAGAATTCTATCTTTATCCAGTGTCATCAGATTACTGTATGAAGCACTGTTATATTTAACCTGAACGCATTTTTCAAGAACGTCTGTGACCTCACCTATCTGCTGTCCGCCAGCATTAGGTAAATCAAACATCACTTTATCTCCCTTTTTCAAATTGGTCATATATTTTTTGAAATCGGATACGAAATAATACTTCCTCCGAATAAAAACACTATAAAAAGTAATAATTGAGCAAAATTGAACACTTTTATAGTTAATTTCCTTAATAGATTTCTCAAAGTGCTGAAAGATTTCTTCAAAATTGTAGCGTGCGTGGCAATAATAACTTAACACTCCCGACAAATTTATTTATTTTGGCAGCTTAATATAGTATGACAAAGCATTTTTCTCTGTTAGTTACCGTTATGCTGGCAACGCTAACGGCATTTTCGCAGCCACAGTCGTTCTTATCAGAAAAAAGCCTGAGTATTGAGAATGATTTTTCGGTAGAAGTGTACAATACGGAAAGCGGTCTGCCGCAAAATTCCATTATCACCATGCATCAGAGTTCTGATGGGTATTTATGGTTTTCCACATTCAGCGGAATGGTGCGATTTGACGGAATGAAATTCAAACTGTTTGGCCAAAACGAAACCAAAGGACTATTGTCAAACTCCGTTGTTTCTATTCAGGAAGACAAAAAAAAGCAGTTATGGTTTCTGGACGATGTTGGTCATCTGGTAAAATATGACGGTGCAACATTTACAGGTTTTGAAAAATCATTTAACAACATTAATATAAACTCCTTTTGTTTTTCTGATGATGGTAGTTTATTTGTTTCAACAAGCAACAACGAAATTTACACGGTAAATGTCAATGTTCTTGATTTTATAACGCGAATTAATCAGACCTCCATAAGATCTATTTATCCAGGAAAAAACAACAGCATATTAATAGCTACAACCAATGGGTTGTTTGAATTAAAAAACAACAAAGTCGTAAAAAACGAGATTGCACCCAATGTAGCAATCACGGGATTGAGTTATGACCAGGATAATTTTTTATGGGTATCCTCACCTAAAGGTTTGTTTAAAGTAAATGAAAACCGCGCAGAAGAAGTACAACTCTCGGACGACAACGACCATTTTCTTAAAGTATTTGTGGATCGCCAAAACCGAAAATGGGTTTACAAAGGCTCTGAAGGATTGTATATGTCGGAATCATCGGACTTTACTCAAATGAGCGAAGAGTCCGGACTATCTTCCAATAACATTAATTATATTTATCAGGATAGAGAAGACAACATTTGGGTAGGCACGAATAATGCGGGTTTGAATAAACTGCAGTATAAAGCTTTTAAGACCATTTCGGTAGAAGATGGATTGATAGCCGATGGAGTTGCGCCAATTATCAAAACCTCTGCAGGAATTATTTATGCCGGAAACAATTGTGGTGGTATCAATAAGATTATAGAAGGGAAAATTATCAAATTGTTGATACCGAAAGAAAATACATGTGTATGGTCATTACTTGAAGACAAAAACAACAATTTGTGGGTGGGGACTTTTGGAGGCGGACTGTTCAAATTTCACAACGATAATGAAATACAACATTACAATAAGTTTAACGGATTAGCCGATGATGTTGTATTGTCGCTTTTTCAGGACAGCCGCGGCAAAATATGGATTGGAACCGATAAAGGTATTTTCACCTACAGAAATGACTCACTCATCGCATTTAAAAGAGATATCATTAAAACCAAGGTTTGTTACTTCACTGAGGATGTTTCAAAAAACATTTGGGCTGCGAGCAATAATGGCTTGATAAAAATTTCCGGTCATAACGCTACCATTTACACTACTTATGACGGACTTCCAACCAACACCATACGCTCCCTTTATTGGGATGACAATAATGCACTTTGGATTGGAACCGTAGGAGGTGGATTCTGCAGATACAAAGATTCTAAATTCACTATATTAAAAAACATCCCTGAAATATCGGCTTCAGATGTATTTTGTATTGCCGAAGATGACCAGCAGGATTTTTGGTTCACTACCAATAAAGGAATTTACAGTATTAAAGAATATGATCTGAATAATTATGCTGATTCAAAAACGGCTACCGTATCATTCCGCTTTTACGACCGAAAAGATGGGTTAAAGACAAACGAATTTAATACCGGTTTTCAACCTAATTTCCTGAAGGAAGATGATACTCATTTTATGTTTCCAACCATCAAAGGTATAGCCATGCTTAATACCCGCAGAATCGGGTATAGTGATTATGCACCCAAGGTTATTATAGAAAAAATCACTGCCGATAATCACACTTTCGAAGCAAATAACAACCTGGTTTTACAACGGAGCTTTCATTCTTTGGAGATAAGTTACACAGCACCCAGTTTTGTCAATCCACAAAAAATATATTTCCAGTATAAACTCGAAGGGCATGATGCAGACTGGAGTGCTCCTACCACCGATCGTACTGTCAAATATTTCAACATAAAACCCGGAAATTATAATTTCAAATTAAAAATCTATGGAATTTACGGCTCTGACAGGAATTTACTTATTTCAGTGCCTCTACCTACATACCGCAGCAACTGGTTTCTGGCTCTCGTTTATGTGGCGGCCTTAGGTCTTTTGGGGTTAATTACTTATTTAAGGATAAAATACATCCGTAAACAAGAGAAAAACAAAACCGAAATCAATAAAAAGCTGGCTGAGTTTGAATTGAAGGCACTGCAGGCGCAAATGAATCCGCATTTTCTTTTCAACTGTCTCAATACGATTAAATATTTTATTACCACCAACAACCCAGCAGCAGCCAATAAATATCTTACCAAATTTTCGAAATTGCTAAGAATGTTTCTTGACCACTCCACTACCAATACTGTAACTTTGGAAGAAGAGATTAATTTATTGCGTCTTTATATCGAGCTCGAGCAGATGCGATTTGATGAAGGGTTTAACTTTCATTTAAAGGTAGATGAGGCCATAGATTACAAAAACACCGAAATACCCTCTACCCTTTTTCAGCCTTTTGTAGAAAATGCAATCAATCACGGACTGTTAAATTTGAACAGGAAAGGCAATTTAACCCTTATCTTTGAGCAGGTAAATGACACCATCAGAGGCATTGTAGATGATGACGGAGTAGGAAGAGGTAAATCTGAAAAACTTAAACAGAAAATGGCTGTTACCCATATTTCACGAGGCACGCAACTGATTGATGACAGAATCAAGACTTTAAATTATATTCGTCCGCAATCTATTGAGATTGAAATTATAGATAAAATTGATGAACATAACAATCCGGCAGGTACACGTGTTATAGTTACCATACCGGTTATAAAATAGCATAACATGTTACAGACACTAATAGTTGATGACGAGAAAAGAGGGCGCGAATTATTAAAAATGATTCTAACGACCAATTGTCCGGAAGTAAAAATAATAGGTGAAGCAGCTAATATTAAAGAAGCGCAACAATTAATTGTTCAGCACGAACCTGATTTGGTTTTGCTCGACATTGAAATGCCCGGAGGTTCAGGGTTTGATTTGCTTACAAAGTTTGATGAGATAAATTTTGAAATTATTTTTATCACCGCCTTTGACAAGTATGCCATCAAAGCCATCAAGTTTTCGGCAATGGATTATATTCTGAAACCCGTAGATGAGGAAGAATTGGTGAAAGCAATTAAAAGAGCCGAAGAAAACTACAATCGCAAAAGTAACAAAGAGCGTGCGGGGAATTTGGTAAGCAATGCACAAAAACCGGTGCCTCATCAGAAAATAGGCTTAACCTCAGGTGAGGGACTAGAGTTTATCGAAATAAAAAACATTTTACGTTGCGAAGCTGACGGCAAATACACTTCAGTATTCTTAACCGATGGCAAAAAACTACTCGTGAGTAAAAACCTGAAAGAGTTTGAAGACTTGCTTACTGAAAATAATTTCTTCAGAATACACCATTCTCACTTGGTAAACCTCGACTACATTAAGAAATACCAAAGTGGCCGAGGAGGTTATGTGGTTATGAGTGACGGAAGTACCATCACTGTATCGCAACGCAAAAAAGATGATTTTCTCAGCAGTCTGAAAAAAATCTGATTTATGAACAATCCGCACGTCAGGTTTGCTGTTGAGTCTGTATAACCGTATTTTCGCGGCACGTTTTAAAAAATGATGATTAAGAATATTTCCATTGTTTTATTTGTAATCATTTCAATCTATTCCTGTAAGCCTGATGGCGGAAACAAGAAAATAGATTCTGATTTGATAAACAATCCCGTTACGGCATCCTCACCTAAGGACACTTCTCAATTGCCGGTTTTTGAATTTGAAACCGAAAATCATGAGTTTGGCTCCATTAAAGAAGGCGATGTGGTCAGCTTTGATTTTAAATTCCGCAATGCAGGAAAAGCACCGCTTATCATCACGCAGGCCAGCGCCAGCTGCGGCTGCACCGTTCCCGAATATTCTAAAGACCCTATTGCTCCCGGAGAAAAAGGATTTATTAAAGTAACATTTAACAGTGAAGGCAAACATGGTATGACTTCAAAAACCGTAACACTGCTTGCCAATACAACACCCAACACCAAGGTATTAACAATAAGTGCAGATATAACTAAAAAAGACAACTAATGACAGCTACCATTTTATTACAAGCATCCGGAGGCGGCATGGCTATGCAACAACTGCTGATGCTGGGACTCATTGTTTTAATCATGTATTTTTTCATGCTGCGTCCGCAGATGAAAAAAATGAAAGTTGAAAAACAATTTAAAGAAAGCATTAACAAAGGCGACAAAATAGTAACCATAGGTGGCATGCACGGCAGAATTGTAGAAATTGCCGATACCACTTTCCTCATTGAAATTGACAATAATGTGCGGGTAAGAATTGAAAAAAGTGCAGTATCTGCCGAAGCATCCAAACAATTTCAGAAACCTGCCGATAAAAAATAATCATATTGCCTGGTGCTACACTGAATAAATTCAAATGGAAAGGCAATAATGCATTGCCTATATTTCTTATTTGTGTTCTTATATCAGTAGTATTCTGGATTCTTTATTCTTTAAACAAAACTTTTACTTATCCGGTAAAATATTCACTTGCTGTTACCAATATTCCATACAGCAAACGGGTTATTAACGACATTCCGGACAAAGCCACTATAACTGTAAGAGCGCGCGGCTTTGAACTGTTATGGTTTTTGCTGGGAAGAGAAAAAAAGGAAATGGTGATTGATGTGAATAGCTATCATGCTTCTGACGATATTGTATATGTCGGTTTGCTACCCGTTTTTCAAAGTCGTTTGCGGGCAAACAACTCTTCATTCGAAATCATCTCCACTGCACCCGACTCACTGGTGTTGTTTCTATCAGTAAAATATGTAAAAAAAGTACCGGTGAAAGCAGATATCACTTATGATATTCGCAAGAACTTTGGTTTGTATGCCGAACCCTACACTACTCCTGACAGTGTGTTTGTTTCAGGAGAAAAAAGTATTGTGGACACTATCAGCTCAATAAAAACTCAACCGGCAATTTACAAATCCTTAGACAACGACACGCGATCAACCTTAACACTGATATCGCCCTCAAAGGATGTAAGGCTCTCCGAAAAATCCGTTTCGCTGGTTATTCCCGTTGATGAGTTTATTGAAAAAAACATAACGTTGCCTGTGAGTTACAAGCAACCCGGTGCCCGAAAAATACTGCTGATCCCCGATCATGTAAAAATCACTTACAAAGTACCCTTGAAATATATAGATACCATATCGGAAGAATCTTTCGGCATAAAGGTAAGTCCGAAAAGTTTCTTGGAAGAAGGAAGACTGGCTATTGAGATAAGCAGCAAACCCTTACACACTACCGTAAGTACTATTATCCCCTCGACAGTAGATTGTTATATTGAAAAATAATGAGGGCTGTAGGTTTAACAGGCGGAATTGGTTCAGGAAAAACATTTGTTGCATCCCTATTTAACAAGTTAGGCATTCCGGTTTATGATGCTGACTCCGCTGCCAAACAGCTCATGAACACGAATAGTGAATTAAAGCATCAGCTTCAACAATTACTTGGCGATGACATTTATACGAAAGAAGAAAATCTGGATCGTAAAAAAATGTCGAATCTCATTTTTAACAATGATGAACTGAGAAAAAAAGTAAATGCATTGGTTCATCCGCAGGTGCAACTTGATTTCGAAAAATGGCTGACCTTGCAGAATGCACCGTTTATACTTAAAGAATCAGCTATCATGTATGAAGCAGGTGCCGACAAAGGTTTGGATACTGTTATTTGTGTGACTGCTCCCGTTGAATTAAGGATAAAACGTACTGTTGCAAGAGACAATAGCGATGTTGCTAAAGTGCATGCCATTATTCAGGCTCAGATGGATGATGAAACCAGAAACAGGAAATGTGCATTCGTGATTGTGAATGACGACCAAGTTGCCTTACTTCCGCAAGTGCTTTCCGTATATCAGAAATTATTAAACGGGTAACACGTTTACAGTTGATTTTTTAACTGAGAATTCAGGTAACAGCTTTTCTATTTTTTTTCTTCAGTAACAGAGAGCTTATCATCATTCGTCCTTTCTGAATGTTCAACGGCTATAGTGAAAGCTTTGTCATGAAGTAAGGTGATGCGGTAATATCCGTCATTGCCAAAAAGCAAACGTGCAATATTTGCCTTAAGCTGATTGCTGATTAATGATTTGGAAGCACTAATGTTTTTCTCTTCAGGGCGCACCTTATTGCTGATGGCATAAGCAATAAAATCACTGAATATTTTAGGCTCTGTACTAAAATTTTTCTCAAACTGATCAATGCTTTTATATACGCTAAGTTTGTTGCGGTTGCGATCTACATAATCATAACAAAAACGATTGACGATACCCAGTGCAAAAATAGCCCTTGAAAATTCATTATCGGAAGCAGTATCAATAGGCACAAACACATCGGGCATAATGCCTCCTCCACCGTAAACAATTTTTCCTCCCGGGGTTTTAAATCGGAGCGAATCATTAAAGTGTGTACTGTCAGCATTGAGCATTTCGCCATGTTTGTAACGCTCTATCACTTCATCGTCATAAGCCAGAGTACCATCCTTGTAAGGTTTCTGAATACTTCTTCCTGTAGGTGTGTAATACCTTGCCACAGTAAGACGCATTGCTGAACCGTCAGGAAACAATGTTTGCTCCTGCACCAATCCTTTACCAAACGATCTTCTGCCTATCACTTCAGCTCTGTCCCAATCCTGCAATGCTCCTGTAAGAATTTCAGATGCCGAGGCAGAACCTTCATCAATAAGGACAAACAGTTTTCCGTTTTCAAAAGTTCCTTCTCCGTTTGAATAATAATTTTTTCGCGGACGAGCCTTACCTTCCGTGTACACAATAAGTTTTTTGCCTTTCAGAAACTCGTTTGCCAGCGCAGTAGCTGCATCCAGATAACCACCGGGATTGCCTCTTAAATCAATAATCAGATTTTGTGCTGATTGCTCTTTGAGTTTACTCAAAGCATCCATAAACTCTTCATAAGTGTTGGCGGCAAACCTTGAAATTTTAATGTATCCGGTGTTAGACGTTGCCATGAAGGAAGTCTCAATGCTTCGGATAGGAATTTTACCTCTGACAATGGTAAAATCGAGTAGTGTGTTAAGGCCACTGCGTTTTACTTTTATTGCAACTTTTGTTCCTTCCTGCCCACGCAAATATTTAAAAACATCTTCGTTCTTGATACCAATGCCTGCCACATTATTACCATCCACTTCCACAATGCGGTCACCGGGGCGCAAACCAATAGTTTCAGACGGCCCACCCGCAATGGTTGACACCACCATGATGGTATCGTACTGTATGTGAAACTCTATACCAATGCCTTCAAAATTTCCTTCCAATGGTTCGTTTACCGACTGAAGTTCGTCAGCAGGAATATAGGAAGAATGGGGGTCGAGGTTTTGCAGAATTTGTGTAATGGTATTATCCACTATCTGCTGCTGGTTGATGGTATCCACATATTCCTGACGAATGTAATTTATAACGTCATTGATTTTGTTGAATCCTGCAGGAGTACTGCGGCTGAATAAAATATTGCGGCTGCCATTGAAAGAGCCACTAAGTGATACCCCAATAAGTATGCCTGCGGCAATGAATAAGGAAAACCATAATGGTCTGAAATTTTTACGTTGTTCGGGATCCATTATTTACTTTGTAATTGTACTCCTGTTACCGGTTTATACTGTTGCACTTCCACATGAAACTGTCGCAGAAAATCAACGCCCTCATCAGATGCTATTCCTTTGTACTCAGCATAAGAATTTAAAAAGATGACCTTTTTGATGCCTGAAGTAAAAACCACCTTGGCACATGCTAAACATGGTGATAAGGTAACATACAAAGTAGCACCTTCTACAGATACATTATTTTTTGCAGCGTAAAGAATAGCATTTTGCTCAGCATGAATCGCCAGTGAGCAGCCCCCTTTGCTGTCGCGCGGGCAACCATTTTCCGGCCATTCCATGTCGCAATTGTGCGTACCTGCAGGCGGACCATTGTAGCCTAAAGAAATAATTCGTGTGTCTTTGGTGAGTACTGCACCAACCTGCATTTTTACGCAATGTGATTTGCGAGCAAGAGTTTGTGCGAGATCCATATAAATATCGTCAAAGGCGGGAGCGTCCATACGCATGATGCTAATAATTAAAAACAAAGCCTCCTGCCCGAAGGTTTAGGAAGGAGGCTGAAGATTTAGTACCCGGAGCCGGGATCGAACCGGCATGAGGTTTAGCTCACTGGTGTTTGAGACCAGCGCGTCTACCAATTCCGCCATCCGGGTAAAATTTTTAAATTTATTAAAGAACGATTTTCAAAACCTTTTTGTAACCGATGATGAAAATGAGGCTGCGAAAATAGAAAATTTCACTTAAACATAAAGCCCTTAACTGACAATTTAATGAATGTCTGCATTTTTTTAAAAATTGGGATAACATCAAACAACATAGCAGAATTGAGGAAGTTAATAAAAGGAAATAACTGACACTTGAATTGATTATAGGATATTAAAAAAACTTTTTAATAATTTTGATTAGAAATTAAATCAACATAAGTTAGAAAGTTCAAATAATCTTCAAATCTTGAACAACATACTTGAAACCGAAAGGCTGCATTTAAGACCTTTAGGCATGCATGACTGCAGTTTTATTCTCGAATTGCTAAACACACCCGGATGGCTGCAGTTTATTGGCGACAGAAATGTGCATGACAAACAAGATGCAGAAAAATATATACAAAAAACCTTAGACAATCCAGGTTATACGTGCATTGTTTTTGAACTAAAGGAAACCGGACATGCCATAGGAGTTATTTCATTCCTGTATAGAGAAAATCATAAATTTCCTGATATTGGGTTTGCCATGTTGCCTGCATTTGAAAAAAAGGGCTATGCTTTTGAAGCAAGCCGAAAAATTCTAAGCGAAATTGAAAATAAAAAAATATCGCCCAAGGTTATTGCCATAACACTCCCATCCAATAAAAACTCCATTCAACTGATTGAAAAACTTGGATTGCGTTTTGAAAGTACTTTTACTGAAAACTCCGAAGTTCTGAATCTATATTCCATCACATTTAGCATCCATTAAGCTTATTGCCCCTGCAATTTGCTTTTCTGATTCCTGAAAGACCCGCTTCAATAGCCAGTTTGCCTTACTTAATCAACAGATAATGAGAAAGATATAAGGAATCGCTCTAGTACTAAATCCTTCACAAAAAATCAACAAAACAGTTTGATAGTAGGCGAATTTTTTCTTTCTTTGCAGCCCTTTCAGAATCCCCAAACATGGCAAGAGAAGTAAAATTGTTTTCAGGTGAAGCTACACGCTACCTTGCTGAAAATATAGCATTAAGTTACGGATTACCACTGGGCGATGTAGAAGTTTCGCGATTCAGTGATGGTGAATTTTCTCCATATTTTGAAGAAACGGTAAGAGGTTGCGATGTTTTTATCATTCAGTCAACTTTTTCGCCTACAGATAATTTATTTGAATTATTGCTGCTGATTGATGCTGCAAAACGTGCTTCGGCACATTACATCACAGCGGTGATACCTTATTTCGGATTTGCACGCAGCGACCGTAAGGATAAACCAAGGGTAGCTATTGCCAGCAAACTGGTAGCCAATCTGCTTACTGCAGCCGGAGTAACACGTGTGATGACAATGGACCTTCATGCTCCTCAGATTCAGGGATTTTTTGATGTACCCGTAGATCATCTGGATGCGTCATCCATCTTTGTTCCATATATAAAAAACCTCAACCTTCCCAACCTGCTGATAGCAGCACCTGATATGGGAGGTGTGCACCGCGCACGCGAATACGCCAAATTTTTTAATGCTGAAATGGCTATCTGCGACAAACATCGCAAACGTGCCAATGAAGTTGCAAGTATGCAGGTAATAGGAGATGTAACCGGAAAAGATGTTATTCTGGTGGATGACATTGTGGATACTGCAGGAACACTTACAAAAGCTGCTGAACTTCTGGTAGAAAAAGGTGCAAATACTGTCAGAGCTTTTTGTACGCATGCCGTACTTTCAGGAAAAGCTTATGAAACCATAGAAAACTCTAAGCTTACAGAGCTCATTGTTACCGACACTATTCCATTAAAGAAAAAATCTGCGAAAATTGTTCAACTATCCACTGCTGAATTGTTTTCGTATGCTATACGCAGGGTGTATGAATATTCATCCATCAGTAATCTGTTTGTTAAATCTTAAATTATAAATATCAATACAATGAAATCATTAACGATTAAAGGTACCAAAAGAGTAGGCCTTACCAAACAAGAGTTGAAAAAACTCCGTGCCGATGGTAAAGTACCATGCGTGTTATACGGTGGGAAAGAAAACGTGCACTTCAGCACTACGGCATTAGAACTTCGTAATCTGGTGTATTCACCCAACGTTTACACGGTTAATCTGGAATTAGACGGAGAGCAACATCATGCAATCATGAAAGATTTGCAGTTTCATCCTGTATCGGATAAAATTCTGCACATTGACTTTCTTGAACTTGATAACAACAAAGCGGTTTCAATAGCTGTTCCTGTAATTATCAAAGGTAGCTCTGAAGGAGTGAAACAAGGAGGAAAACTTATTCAGAAAATGCGTAAGATGAACATCCGTGCATTGCCGTCACATCTTCCTGATGCTATTGAAATAGATGTTACTCCTCTGGGAATTGGTCAGGCAGTAAAAGTATCCATGATACAACGTGAAAACATCACTTTGCTTGATTCGCCAAACAATATTATTGTTGCTGTGCGCACAACACGTAACGTTGCAGAAGAAGCTCCTGCTGCTGCTGCTGCTGCCGCTGCTCCAGCTGCTGCAAAACCGGCAAAATAACACTTGTAAATTAATTGGAAGGCCGGGTATTATATATCCGGCTTTTTATTTTAGAGCACAACAATGTCAAAATATTTAATCGCAGGCTTAGGAAATCCCGGAGCTGAATATGCAGGTACACGCCATAACATTGGTTTTGGTGTGGTAGATTATATTGCACAACAGCATGAATGTAATTTCGTGAGTAGCCGCTACGCACATGTTTGTGAATGGCGTCATCGTGGCAAACCCGTTTTGCTGATAAAGCCAACAACGTTTATGAATCTTAGCGGAAAAGCAGTGCAGTACTGGATGCAGGCTGAAAAAATTTCAGCTGAAAATGTACTCATCATCACCGATGACATTGCACTACCTTTTGCTACCTTGCGGCTGCGTGCCAAAGGCAGTGATGGCGGACATAACGGATTGAAAAGTATTGCAGAATGTTTAGGTCACACTCAGTTTTCGCGATTGCGTTTTGGAGTAGGTAATGATTTTCCTAAAGGCAGGCAAGCAGATTATGTTCTGGGTCATTGGACTTCGGAAGAGCTTTCTGCAATTCCTGAAAAACTTAAACTGGCAGAAGAAATCGTAAAAAGTTTTATCGGTCATGGTATCACCAAAACCATGAATGACTTTAATAGCAGATAATTTTTATACATCAGGCAATACTCATCAACAGCCTCACTCCTACTATTCCGAGGCAAACAGCCAGTGCTTTTACAATGACTGTGTTTTTTACATGGTGCGAAAAATAAGCACCACCCTGCGCTCCGGCAATAACACCCACACATAACCAAACCACAAGGTGCATAATATGGCTGTCGTTATAATTTCCCTGAACGGCATGTACTACTACACTGATACTTGCCATCACTGCAAGAATAAAATGTGAAGTAGCAGTGGCCACATGCACAGGAAAATTTAACCAATTGACCATTGCAGGTACATGAATGATGCCACCGCCAATACCCAATAACGGAGATATAAACCCGACTACAATGCTGATTAAAATGCCTGCATATTTGTTGTAAGCGTAATGATAAGTAACATTGGATTTATCGGTAAGTGTTTGCTCTGTAAGATGCGATTGCTGAGTTGTGCTAAGTGAGGCTTGTTTCACTTGCTGTTTTCTGAAAAATAAAAATACCGACAACAGCAACAGGATGATTCCAAACACAAAACTGAAAATATGGGTTGGAATATACTGAGTAAGAAAAACTCCGAGCACGGAGCCGGGAATAGTAAACGTTGCAAATAGAATTCCTGCTTTGAAGTCAACACGCCCTGAGCGTGTGTAGGCTATAGAGCCGGAAATGGCATTGCATGCAACTACAGCAAGTGAAATAGCAGTAACAAGTTCGGGAGAAAGTTCGGGATGGGTAAAGATGAGCAAAGGCACCAATAAAAAACCACCTCCTGCACCTATAAGCGTACCGATAAAACCAATTAACAAACCCGTAGCTAATAATACCAGTGCATGATCCATAAGCAGTTTTCAAAGATAGAGATACTTTATTATTCCGAAATCGTGAGCAAAAACTATTCATTAAGATGAGTGATGCAAATTTGATATTACATGTGCCGATAAGATTTCTATTATTTTGTTATTTTTGCAACCTCAAAATTTATTTACACCGTTCGGGGTGTAGCGCAGCCCGGTAGCGTATCAGCATGGGGTGCTGGGGGTCGCTGGTTCGAATCCAGTCACCCCGACAGAATCCCGCCTCAGCGGGATTTTTTTTGTCCGAAATATTTATTTTCCGGTTGAACATTTTGCTGTGGATATTATTCATCGTTGCCTTACAAATCCTATGCAATGACTTTATACTTTTCGCCATTGTAGAATATGGCACTCAGCAGAATTTGGTCGTATATGATTTTATTCGCTATTGCAGTAGCAGCATACCGCTATGTGCAGGGCGATAAAAACATTTTTAACGACATGGTTACGGAGAAAAAATTGCAGGAAGGTGAATCCTTTCATCAGGTGAATTATTACATGCCTGATACTGCATTGTCATTGTCGGCAACTGCCAAACAACTGCGACAAACCAACTGGAAATTGTCAGAAAAATTTAGCGAGGCTCAGTTTATCGTTGTTCAGCCATCAGCAGAAAATACTTTTCGTACTCAGCTGACGCAAAAACTTTCTTCCATACAAGTTATCACACTGAATGTATGGAATGCACATCCTGAAACTTCGCGAGTTGTTTATACCGAAGAAGAACCGCAAGCAGGTATGAATACTACTCATAACCTTTTGCATGCTGATGTAATTGTTACCAATGCCACCAACACCGATTCACTTCGGCAAAACTGGTTAGCTATCAGTCAGCAACAAAAAGTTATTGCATCCTCTACAGTGGATTTATGGCTTCCGAAAAACATTGATGGTATTTTCGAAACGGGAAAATTTGCAGTAAATATTGCTATCGGATTAATAGGCACACTTGCTTTATTCATGGGTTTGCTCAATATTGCCGAACGTGCAGGAGGTATCAATGTCATCAGCAGAATTATCAGTCCATTCTTAAGCAAACTGTTTCCTTCCATTCCCAAAGATCATAGTTCATTCGGTCACATGGTGATGAATTTTTCTGCCAATATGCTCGGCCTCGATAATGCAGCAACACCGTTCGGGCTAAAAGCTATGCAAAGCCTGCAGGAGATAAATCCGGATAAAGACCGCGCAAGTGATGCACAGATTATGTTTCTGGCATTGCATGCAGCAGGGTTAACACTCATCCCTGTATCTATCATTGCAGTGAGAGCGGCCAACGGCTCGCACAACCCAAATGAAATATTTATTCCGCTCATGCTGACAACTTTTGTCTGCACTCTTACGGCATTAATTTTTACATCACTTAAACAAAAAATCAATCTGCTTCAACCGAAGCTTATCCTTCCGGTGTTTGGACTTAGTGTGGCAGTAGGTTTGTTTGTTTGGTTTTTACATTCGTTACAACCTTATGCGCTGAATACTTTTTCTGATGCATTCAGCAATGGAGCCATTCTGCTAGTGTTTCTTGCCATCATTGCCGGAGGTCTTTACAAAAAGATTGATTTATTTGATGCCTTCGTTGAAGGAGCAAAAGGAGGCTTTGAAACTGCTGTGCGCATTATTCCATACATGGTAGGAATGCTTGTTGCCGTGTGTATGCTTCGTACCAGTGGAGCGTTTGATATGGTAATAAATCCGGTAAAACATCTGATTGCTCTTTCGGGCATGGATACTCGTTGGGCCGAAGGATTGCCTACTGCTTTGCTGCGACCTTTCAGTGCCGGAGCTGCAAGAGGTTTTATGATAGATGCCATGCGTACTTTCGGGCCTGACTCCTTTATCGGCAAGCTTACCAGTGTTTTGCAAGGTTCAAGCGAAACAACTTTTTATGTGGTGGCATTATATTTTGGTTCAGTATCCATAAAAGATACACGCTACTCTATTCCCGTAATGCTTTTGGCTGATATGGCAGGCGTTATCTTCTCTATACTAATCTGTTACGCACTCTGGGGATAAATCCTTTTTATCCGTAAAAAACCCGCAACATATTGCTTTTTACGGGCAGTTATATCTACTTTTTTTATACTTTCGCAGCCTCAAATTTTTTAATAGTAATTCTTTATGAATCAAATTGTTTTTGTTGTTCCGGTCTTGGGTATAATTGCCCTTATTTACATGTTTTTAAAAGCTTCGTGGGTAGGAAAGCAAGATGCCGGTGAGCAAAATATGCGTGAACTGGCAGGCCACATTGCCGATGGTGCAATGGCATTTTTAAAAGCCGAATGGAAAATATTAACCTATTTCGCCATCATAGCGGCATTACTTTTAGCTTATTCAGGCACACTGGAAGGCACTGCTGAACACCCTGTACACTCCAGCCCTGTCATTGCAATTGCATTTTTGATAGGTGCTGTATTTTCAGCAACAGCAGGATATATAGGGATGAAAATTGCTACTAAGGCCAACGTGCGTACCGCACAAGCTGCGCGCAACAGTCTTGCACAAGCTCTTAAAGTTTCCTTCACAGGAGGAGCGGTAATGGGACTTGGAGTAGCCGGACTTGCAGTGCTGGGTTTAGGCTCATTGTTTATCGTATTCTATCAGTTGTTTGTACCTGCAGGTGCAGCCATCACCGGTGTAGAAATGAAAAAAGCTATTGAAGTGCTTGCAGGATTTTCACTCGGTGCAGAAAGTATTGCCTTGTTTGCCCGTGTAGGTGGAGGTATTTATACCAAAGCTGCTGACGTAGGTGCAGACCTTGTTGGAAAAGTTGAAGCAGGAATCCCTGAAGATGATCCGCGAAATCCGGCTACTATTGCCGATAACGTGGGCGATAACGTAGGTGATGTTGCAGGTATGGGAGCTGACTTATTTGGCTCGTATGTAGCAACTATTTTGGCAACAATGGTATTAGGCCAGGAGATTGATGCTTCTGCCGATAAATTCGGTGGGTTATCACCAATATTGTTACCAATGGTTATTGCAGGTATGGGAATCATTTTCTCTATCATAGGAACTTGGTTTGTACGTATCAAAAACGAAAACGATAGTGTACAGGGAGCATTGAACATGGGCAACTGGTCGTCTATCATTCTTACTGCTATTGCAAGTTATTTTGCTGTAACATATCTGTTACCTGAAAAACTTGTCATCCGTGGTTTTGAATTTACTCCTATGAACGTTTACTTAGCAATTATTGTGGGTTTGGTTGTGGGTGCATTGATGAGTATCATCACAGAATATTATACAGCAATAGGTAAACGTCCTGTATTATCTATTGTAAAACAAAGCTCCACCGGTCATGCTACGAATATAATCGGAGGACTTGCCGTAGGTATGGAATCTACAGCAGTACCCATTATAGTACTGGCAGGCGGAATATATTTTTCTTATGCTCTTGCAGGACTTTATGGTGTGGCAATAGCTGCAGCAGGTATGATGGCAACTACGGCTATGCAACTTGCCATTGACGCTTTTGGACCTATTGCCGATAACGCAGGAGGTATTGCCGAAATGAGTCAGTTACCTAAAGAAGTTCGTCAGCGTACCGACAATCTGGATGCTGTAGGAAACACTACCGCAGCTACCGGAAAAGGTTTTGCTATAGCTTCAGCAGCATTAACATCACTTGCATTGTTTGCAGCCTTCGTAGGTGTGGCAGGCATCAGCCATATTGATATTTACAAAGCCAATGTGCTTGCAGGGCTTTTTGTTGGAGCTATGATTCCGTTTATTTTCTCATCGCTGGCAATAGCAGCTGTAGGTCGTGCTGCCATGAGTATGGTTGAAGAAGTTCGCAGACAGTTCCGTGAGATTCCCGGAATTATGGAATATAAAGCTAAACCTGAATATGAAAAATGTGTAGCAATTTCTACTGAAGCATCTATCCGCGAAATGATTGCTCCCGGTGCGTTGGCATTAATTGTTCCCGTGCTTACAGGATTTCTTTTCGGACCTGAAGTATTGGGAGGCGTACTTGCCGGAGTAACCGTGTCAGGAGTATTGATGGGAATGTTTCAAAGCAATGCAGGTGGTGCATGGGATAATGCAAAAAAATCGTTTGAAAAAGGTGTTGACATCAATGGTCAGACTTACTTCAAAGGTTCTGAACCACACAAAGCATCGGTAACCGGAGATACAGTAGGTGATCCGTTTAAAGATACCAGCGGGCCTTCAATGAATATCCTTATCAAACTAATGAGCATTGTTTCATTAATTATTGCTCCGCATATTGCTTCAATAGGTACTAATGATGGTTTTGGCTCAGGAGAGTCGTCTGCTAAAGCAGCTGTAACTACTGCTGCTGCAACTGCTGTCAACAACACTCCGGAAATTGACCTTACTAAAATAAAAGGCAATATGGCGCTCGACAACAATCATTCATGGATACAATTTAACATCAATCACTTCCTTACTGTTGCCAATGGCTCGTTAAATGTTGATTCAGGATATTTCCATTTGACTGATGACTTGTCAAACAGTGAACTGTATGTCGTTGCGAACGTACCGTCTATAGACACAAAAAACACCAGACGTGATAATCATCTGCGCAGTGCTGATTTCTTTGATGCAGAAAAATATCCGACTATAACTTACAAAGCAACTAAAATTGAAAAATCGGCTGAAGGTTCAGAGTATCGTTATACTGCAAAAGGTGATTTAACGATAAAAGGAATCACTAAACCTGTGGATTTGAAATTTAATTATCTGGGCTCGCAAATGAATGAAAATGCAGGTAAAGATGCTCATAGTTTCAATGGCGTAGCAGAAATAAACCGAATTGACTTTGGTGTAGGAAGTTCAAGTCCAACAGCTGGCGATAAGGTTAAAATCAACTTCTCTGCTGAAGGTTACCTTGATTAAACAAAAAAATATATGACATAAAAAAATGCCTTCCGAAGAAGGCATTTTTTATTTTAAGGAAAATCATTTTTCACCAACCGGAAGCAAGCACATCGGCAATGTGCATCACCTTCAAGCCCGGATGTACATTTTCAGCCACTGAACTCAGATGCATCAGGCAAGTGTAATCTGTTGATATAACTAAATCAGCACCTGTTTGATGAATAGTTGTGAGTTTGTTCACCGCCATATCAGAAGATACAGGTTCGTTATGACTTGTGAATGCGGGAGAAAAACCACAGCAGGTATTATTATCATTCAGTTCAAGCAATTCCAAACCTCTCACCTTATTCAGCAACACTCGAGGAGCTTCATAGTTGTTCAGCTCATTTATGGCTTTGCATGAATCCATGAACACTGCCTTACCCATAAACTTTGCGCCCACATCGGTAACATTGAGCACGTTTACCAGAAAGTCAGAAAACTCATAAATATGTTTCTGTACACTTTTATACTCATTGTGCATGGATGAGTTATGAAACATTTTGGGATAAATGGTTTTAATCATTCCCGCACAGTAAGCTCCGGGGCATACAATAAATCTTTCGTTCTGAAATTCGCGGATTAATTTTTCACTTACTGCTTTACATTCATTCTGATATCCGTCTTCAAATGCCGTGCGTCCGCAACAGGTTTGCTCCACATTATAATTCACTCCGCAGCCCAGTTTCTCAAGAACCTTCACCACGTTGTTTGCCGTATCAGGAAAAACCTGATCCATATAACACGGAATAAATAAATCAACAATCATTTTTCTTTCAGTTATTACTTATCGGATATCAACCTGCCACAATCTTAAAATTACGGATGCGAAGTAATGAAAAAAGACCCACTGCAAAAAATATCATCAGCACTAAAATTGAATTACGCATAGAGCCTGTTAGCTCTTCGATATAACCATAAGCAATGGTGCCAAGTACCAGCCCTACCTTATCACAAACATCATAAAAGCTGAAATAAGAGGCATGGTCTTGTGTTTGAGGAAGCATTTTGCTGTAGGTAGAGCGTGAAAGAGATTGAATTCCGCCCATAACCATTCCTACCATAAACGCCAGTGCAAAAAACTGATACGAAGTAGTTATATAATATGCTGCCCAGCAAATGCACAACCACACTACAATTGAAACAATCAGTGATAAAATATTGCCTATGCGTGACGATAGCCAAGCAAAAAGGTAAGCCCCTGCTATTGCCACAAATTGTATGATAAGCACTGTAATTATCAACTCATCAGCCTGAAGCTTTAATTCCTTTGCACCAAACAGGCTTGCAACATACATCACCGTTTGCACACCCATGTTATAAAAGAAAAAAGAGAATAAAAATATTTTCAGGTTGGAAATTGTTTTCAGTTGCTGAAGCACCCGTTTCAGTTCATTGAATCCATGCATCATAATTTTCTCATCATCGTTCTTAATACTTGTTTTATCGGGTAGATATTTAAAAGTGTACATTGCAAAAAGAAACCACCATACTCCTGTCATCAGAAAAGAAATGCGTGAAGCCACTCCTGCACCGCTTAAGCCAAACCACTGTGGCTGCATTATCATGAGCAAATTAAAAATCAGCAATAACGAACTTCCAATATATCCGAGCGCAAATCCTCTTGCACTCACTTTGTCTTGTCTGTCGGGAGTTGCAATTTCAGGAAGGAAAGCATTATAAAAAACAATACTTCCGGCCCAACCCACACTGGCCAGAATAAATGCTGTGATACCAAGAGCAAGATTACTGATATCGTCAAAAAAGAATAAAGCAGCACAGGATAACGAACCAAGCAAGCAAAAGAATTTCATAAACGATTTCTTATTGCCTTTGTAATCTGCAATACCACTGAGCAAAGGCGATAAAAAAGCTACTATGAGAAATGAAACAGAAAGTGAATAGGAGTATAAAGCAGAGTTGGTAAAAGTATGCCCTAAAAGTTTCACCTGATCAGTTCCGTTTGCGGAGGTGATGTTGTTATAATAAATCGGGAAAATTGCAGTAGTGATGGAAAGAGAATATACGGAGTTGGCCCAGTCGTACCATGTCCAGGCTCTTATGATTTTCGGATTATTGAGTTGTGTCATGCAAGTAAGTTTAGTTATTGCCAGTAAAATGTCAGGCTGCCTTCTGAAGTTGAAGTTTTGAAATTCAGTAATTGCGAATAAGGAGGGTTATTGGTCATCAGTTCGGTTACATTCTTATCTAAGGTTATTGTTTCTATCAGTTCATCTGCTATAGGCGTCATGTTATGTTTAAAAATTTTTATGATGAGTGGCTTATCAAAATATTCCACATTCAGTGGAATTGAAAAATGCAGTGTAACATCCGTTGTGTCGCCCAATGTAGCATGGTAGATGGTAGCAGTGAATGATTGATTATTTCCATTGGATGCTAAACCATATACATCTGTTCCCTCATTATTGCTATTCCATGATGTACCATCAGTACGTGTTGCAGGCAATCGGGTCAGTTTGAGGTTGGTAATTTTTGCTCTGCTGTAAGGTGATGCATTAACTCCTTTAACAGTTGATGCAGTGCTTCCGGCTGCTGTTTTGCCACGGAGCATAACGTAATAATATCCGTAATCAAAATTATGCAATACACTATCGCCACTTACATCTGCGGTACCATCACCGAAGTTCCAGATATACTCACATGGAATAGTTGATGTTGCTTTGAATGAGAATGTATCAGGATGTGTTCTAAAAAAACTATACACGCTAATTCCTAAAAATGGAGCAGGCGCATTTTCTCCTTCCTTTTGGCATAAAGAGCAAACTACTGCTGTTACCAACACAAATGTTGTAACTGTTACTGCTCTTCTCATTGTACAAATCTATACTTTATTTTCCTCTTCAAGCCACTCCTTCCAGTGTTGTGGCAGCGCAACACTTTGCGACTTGCTGTAATCATAACACACCAGAACCGTAATCCCATCAGCAATATTAATAATTTCTCCGTTCTCATTCTTATAAATTAAGAACGAAAGATCGAAACTCTTTGCACCGATTCTGCTGCACCAGGTTTTTACAAATAACTTATCATGGAGTACAGCAGGCACCCTGTAATTAATTTCGGTACGCGCCAGAATAATTCCCCACTCACGCCAGTTGATATTTAAAGCAGCGCTATTGAAAAAATCTATTCTTGCATTTTCAATGTAATTCAGATATACTGCATTGTTCACATGCCCCATCCAATCTATATCAGAAAATCTGATTTGTATGGATGCTATATTCGTCCGCATTAATCTATAACAATTTTTCTTGTAAAGGTATTATTACTTGTTACAACATGTAAAACATACATTCCTCTGCTCATTTCAGCAGTATTTATGCTTACTGCCTGATGATTGGTGCCAATGGATGCAGCAACTTTTCTTCCATTCAAATCATACAATGCATATTGAAAATCAGCATCAGCTACCTGAATGTTAAGAATATCTTTAGCAGGATTGGGATATACCCTAACATCTACTACTTCACTAACGCTATGAATTCCTGTAAGATTTTCACAGATAATATCACTCAGAAACCGTGCAACCAACGAATCAACCAAAGCATCATCATGAATTCCATGCACACTTCCATTGTAAAGCAACGATTGATAATGTTGAGGTGAAAATCCAAGATTATGAACACGATCATCAATCACACATGAGCCAAAAAGGTGAGGATAATTTTGCGAAACATTAAGTGGCATATTCCATAAACCCACTTGATAGCCGCAACCAACAGTTCCGTCACCGGTCTGATGATAAGAGTACAAAGCTGGGTCGCTATTGGATTCAATAAGTGAGGTATCAAGTAATGCTCCGAAAAAATTCACCACTGCAAGTACATTATTGTTCTGCCCATTCTGATTCAGATTTCCATCCAAAGGTCCTAATGCCGGACGATGCACATTACCGAAAAGAGTAACCACATCGCTGATGGAGTCACCTTCAACAGGAGTTTCGCTCAGCTTATCAGCATAAGCAAAATGCATTGCAGTGATTGAGCCGGCACTTGCTCCTCCTATAAATGCCATGTTTACATTAGAAGAATCCTGTGCGGCACGGCCTTTAAAAAACCTCATGGCTCCACGTGCATCTTGCACTGCACGATAAGCCGCTCTAATTACTTCGCTGGAGTCGTAAGTAAAAGGTGCACTGAAAAACAGGTTACCATAGAATCCCAGGCGATATGATATGGTAGCAGCGACATAACCTCGTTCGGCAGATGCCTGAGCAATGGCATCCATATCATTCTTATCACCCGAAAAAAAACCGCCACCATGAATCCACAAAATCATGGGCCTTGATGTGTTATTATCACCCACAGGTTTCCATATATTCATCTGAAGGTTTGTCATCACCCCATTGTAGGCCAATGCAGTTCCGTAAGGAATATCTCGCTCAACAGTTGTTTGATAAACACGATGATAATAAGGGTCATTACATTGCGGCAACGCTTGTAGTGAAATTATCATCAAAGACAGGAATAAAGTAAAAACTTTCATAATTGTTAAATTTATCTGCTAAAATACATTTAACTTTTTACTTTATCAATTTTAAGATGTATTCCGGTATAACAAAAAAACAGGAGCAGCGATATTTCTATCGCTGCTCCTTTCAAAACCCAATTAAATTATCTTACTTCACTTTTGCTAATTCCACATCTGCAGTTAAAGCTACCTCTTCACCTACCAATACCCCTCCTGCTTCAAGCACTGTATTCCAGTTAAGATTCCAGTCCTTACGGTTAATTTTTCCATTTAAAGTGAAACCTGCTTTCTCATTTCCCCATGGGTCTTTAAGTATTCCGCCATGTTCCACCTGTAATGTTACTGGCCTGCTCACTCCTTTGATAGTTAACTCACCTTTAAGGTCATAAAGTTCATCATTCCTTTTCTCCATTGAAGTGGAACGGAAAGTGATGTATTTATGGTTAACAGCATCAAAAAAGTCTGGGCTTCTCAGATGACCGTCACGCTGCTCATCGCCTGTAAGTACAGAGTTTGTTTCAATATTAATTTCAATTTCTGCATTTGTGAAATCATTTCCGGAGGTATTTATTTTACCTTCAAATTTTCCAAACTTTCCTCTCACGTTTGACACCATCATGTGTCTTACTTTGAATGATACTTCTGAATGGGCATTATCAATTCCCCATTTTGTTGTTGTTATTGTTTCTTTTGTCATTGTTATAAATTTTTATTATTATTATTTATGTTTTAATTAATCTGCATAGGAATATCCATCAGAAGTATTTCTGCTCCATCGGTTTCTGAAACTATTTCAAGTTTATCCGTATTCCAGATACCTATAGCATCTCTTTCTTTCAGCTTTTGATCATTGATGCTAAACTCACCTTTTACAATCATTGCATATACACCGTTGCCTTTTTTGCGAATGTCATACGAAACGGTACAACCTTTATCAAAATCACCAATGCTGAACCATGCCTGTTGATGTATCCATAAACTTCCCTTCTCAGTATCGGGTGATACGATGAGTTGCAGCTTATTTTTACGGTCATCTATATTTAATGAAACCTGGTCATAACGCGGCTTTACATTTTCTTTATCGGGGAACAACCATATCTGAAAAAGCTTCACTCTTTTATCCTTACTTGCATTAAACTCACTATGCATTACACCGCTTCCTGCACTCATCACCTGCACATCTCCAAATTTTATTACCCCGTGATTGCCCATACTGTCCTTGTGTTCCAAAGCACCTTCCAACGGAATGGTGATAATTTCCATGTTGTCATGCGGATGTGTTCCAAAGCCTTTGCCGGGAGCCACTTCGTCATCATTCAAAACTCTTAATACTCCGAAGTGCATCTGACTGGGGTTGTAATAACTTGCAAAACTGAATGAGTGTTTCGCTTTCAACCAACCATGATCGGCATAACCTCTGTTTTCTGCTTTGTGAATTACCTTGTTCTCCATACTTCTTAAATTTGATGATACAAAAGTAGTATGGTGCAAAACGCTGCCCAATAAGGCAGATTAACAAATGCACTTAATGTAGATTAAGAAATATACTATTTGTTCATTTTACTGCGCATCTTACTGAAAAATTCAGGAGTAACTCCAATATAAGAGGCAATATATTTCTGCGGAAGGCATGCAACGAGAGTCGGATATTTAATACAAAATTTTTCAAATCTTTCTTCGGCAGTAAGTGAAAGTTTGTCCAATATGCGCTGCTGATTACTTGCCATGCTGTTTTCAATAAGTATTCTGAAAAACCGTTCGAACTTTGGTACTTTTTCAAACAATAATTCACGATGTTCTTTAGGCAGAAGAATAATTTCACTCTCATCAATAGCATCAATAAAAAGTATAGCAGGTTTGCCGGTAATGCTACTGTAAAAATCACCTATCCACCATCCGGGAGGTGCAAACTGAAGTATATGCTCAACTCCGTTTTTGTCTATGGTATAGGATCGCAAACAACCTGAGTTCACAAAACATGAATTCGTAAAAACTTCTCCCTCCTGCAAAACAAACTGTCTGCGCCTGATTAGCTTTTTACTCAACAATGAAATAAAATATGCTTCTTCATCAGCGGTGAGGCTGATGTGTTGTGTCACATTTCTTACTATTCTTTCAAAGTCGTTCAATGCTTTTTTTCAGGTATGTTGTTCGATATAATCAATCAGTGAATGAATGACCTTAATATGAATCTCCTGTGCACGGTCGGCATAGTTTGAATGAGGCGCTCGTATTTCAACATCACAAACATCTTTTAATGTTCCTCCATCCTTTCCGGTAAGGGCCACAATTTTCATTCCTATAGCACTTGCCTTTCGTGCTGCTGCCAATACGTTTGGCGAATTGCCACTGGTGCTGATTGCAAGTAATACATCGCCTGATTTACCAAGTGCTTCAACATAACGTGAGAAAATATGATCATATCCATAATCGTTGCCCACACAGCTGATGTGTGAAGGATCGGAAATACTAATTGCCGCCAGTGGCTTACGGTCGTTGCGATAACGGCCGGTAAGCTCTTCGGCAAAATGCATGGCATCACACATGCTTCCTCCATTGCCGCATGAAATTATTTTACCACCGTTTTTCAATGCCGCTGACATCAACAAACCGGCAGCTTCAATGGCTTCCATGTTTTTTTTATCGGCAATAAAAGCCTCAAGAACTTGCATGGCTTCCTGAAAATGCTGACGAATAGATTCCGACATAACGCTAAATTTTTAGACAAATATACATGGTTCATGTCAAAGTTATTTGAGTCTCATTTGGTCTTAATTTAAAATTCTTTATCATAACATTTTTTCAAAAAAAAGATATTCAAACAACCTTAAGACTGTATTTTCTTATTTATTCTGAAAATGACATTCGGATTATAATTTTTTTGTCAGGAAACAGGCTTATGAAGCAATAATTGACTATAAACAATACCTTTGCTTCCTGATTAATATTTCACATTCATGAATCTCAGAAAAATTATTTTAGCGGTTTCATTATTCATCGCAATAACAAGCGTGAAAGCCCAAACAATTCAGTTTGGTGCAAAAACAACTGCTGTACTCCAACATCATATTCAAACTCTGGCAAGTGATAAATTTGAAGGTCGCGAAACAGGAACACAGGGCGAAAAACTTTCATACGAATATATAGAAGGTGTGTTTAAAGATTATGGTCTTGCACCCAAAGGAACGGATGGTTATTTGCAATCATTTCAGTTTAATGCAGGAACTGAACTTGGCGACAACAACCATTTTAGCATTGGTGATAACGCTCTAAAATGCGGTGAAGATTATTATCCGCTACCCTATTCGAAATTGGAAAGTAAAGTTGAAGGTAGTCTGATAACTGTTGGAAGTGGAATTGTGGCACCATCACTCAACAGAGATGACTATTCCGGCTTGAATAATCTGAAAGGAAAAATTTTTGTGATGGACTATGCCACACCTGAGGCTGATAATCCACACAGCAAATGGGCCGAGTTTGCTAACCTTAGAAAACGTATTGATGATGCCATTACCAAAGGAGCTGTTGCTGTAATACTTTATAATTCTTCAAAAGACGTTGATAATCCTCGTAAGGAATCTGAAATTAAAATCACACCTGCCTCTGTACCGGTAGTTTTTGTAAACGAAAACAAATCATCATTGCTGATTGCAGGCAAATTTTCAAAAATTCAAACTGACATTAAAAAAATCACACGCACAGGATACAATGTCATCAGCTATATCAATAACAATAAAGAGTTTACCATAGTAATTGGAGCTCACTATGATCATCTTGGGTATGGCGGTCATGAATCACTTTATCGCGGAGGCAAAGCTATTCATAATGGTGCTGACGATAATGCGAGTGGAACAGCAGCTCTGCTTGAACTGGCAAGAATTATTAAAAATTCTTCTCTGAAAAATTACAACTTTCTATTCATTGCATTTTCAGGTGAGGAAAAAGGACTGCTCGGGTCAAATCATTTTGTAAAAGAACCTACCATTGATTTGAGCAAGGTTAATTTTATGATAAATATGGATATGGTTGGCCGATTGAAACCTGAAGACCAGGTATTGCTTATTAATGGAGTGGGTACATCACCCTCCTGGAATGCGCTGATTAAAAATATTAGTATTGACTCTCTGAAAATTAAAACAACTGAATCGGGTGTGGGACCTTCTGACCACACTTCGTTTTACTTATCTAACATTCCGGTGTTGCACTTCTTCAGTGGCACACATTCCGATTATCATAAGCCCAGTGACGATGAGCCACTCATTAATTATTCGGGCATGATAAAAATTATGAAATATATTGTTGCACTTATTACTGAAGCTGATTCGCTACCCCGATTCGCTTTTACCAAAACCAACGACTCCAACAACGAAGAAGCTCCACGTTTTAAAGTAACGCTGGGTGTGGTTCCTGATTATGCATTTGAAGGCTCCGGTATGCGCATTGACGGAGTAACAGAAGAAAAACCTGCTGCAAAAGCCGGACTGCAAAAAGGCGATATTGTGATTCAGCTGGGTGATGAAAAAGTGATGGACATGATGAGTTACATGAAAGCGCTGAGTAAATTCAAAAAAGGCGATACCACCAAAGTAAAAGTACTTCGTGATAATTCTGAAGTTGAAAGAGAAATCACATTCTGAAATTTAATATCCCACATCACATGTCGCGCAACATCCTACTTGAAGAAAAACAATATCTCGGGCTTAACCACTACAGCATGCTGCGTGGCCTGGTGCTGGCATTGTTTTGTTTTGTAGCTTATTATTTTACTGAAGACCGCGAGAGAAATGCCGAGTTGCTTTTTTTCGGTGGTGTTGCATTGTTGGTCTTGTCATTGTTGTCAATGTTTATCAAACATCTTCACACAAGAGTTTATGATAGTGCTATTGAATTGGATGGATTGTGGACTACCCGAAAAGTAAAAATTGATATTGCATCTGTTGTTTCTGTAGAGAAAGTTCCTTACAGTAATTATATACTGAATACCCCTGTATATAATCTTCATCGTAACGGAACCATCAGTTTTTACACCTCAGGTAAAACAGCCATAAAACTTACAGACCGTGACGGACTGCAGTATATTATAGGCACACATAAACAAGAGGAATTTTTTCGTGTAGTTAACGAATTGCTTAGCAAAGCAAAATAATCAGCACTTCAGTTTTTTTGCTGATTCTACACATCAACCAAGGTTCCTACTTTTTCACCTTTAACAAGTAGCAGAAGGTTCCCTTTTTTATTCATATCAAAAACAATAATGGGTAATTTATTTTCATGACAAAGTGTAAACGCTGTCATATCCATTACTTTTAAATCTTTTGCATACACCTCATCAAAAGTAAGATTGTCGAAGCGAGTTGCATCTTTTACTTTTTCTGGGTCGGCAGTATAAATGCCATCTACGCGAGTACCTTTAAGAATCACATTGGCTTCTACTTCAATAGCGCGGAGTGAGGCAGCTGTATCGGTAGTGAAATATGGATTACCTGTACCTGCACCAAAAATTACGACTCTGTTTTTTTCGAGATGCCGCACAGCGCGTCTGCGTATAAATGGTTCACATATAGCTTCCATCTTGATGGCTGATTGCAAACGAGTGTTTATTCCCTTTTGCTCAAGTGCACTTTGTAGTGCCATGCTGTTAATCACCGTTGCAAGCATACCCATATAATCACCTTGCACTCGGTCCATTCCTCCTTCAGCAGCCTGCAAACCTCTGAAAATATTTCCTCCACCTATGACAATTGCTACCTGCACACCTATATCAACAATAGACTTAATATCATCAGCATATTGCGTAATACGGCTATTGTCAATACCGAAATTTTTGTCGCCCATGAGTGCTTCACCACTGAGCTTAAGGAGTATGCGTTTGTATTTCATTACTGAATATGATGCTTAGAATTATTTTGCCAAAATTAATTTTTTGTTGAAAGCAATTATCAGGAATCTATTAATCTTTTGAAAAATAATCTGCCCCCTGATAAACTCCTGAAATCTGTTTTACAATCTGCATCAGCAAATCGTTGGCAAGTGAGCTTGCTCCAAAGCGAAACAAATCAGGGTTGAGCCAATCTTCACCAAGTGTTTCACGCACCATTACCAAATATTGCAAAGCCAATTTAGCTGTGGCAATACCGCCTGCTGGTTTCATTCCTATTTTTATTCCGGTATTGTAATAATGATCGCGAATACATTCAAGCATTACCAGCGTAACGGGCAACGTAGCTGCAGGTTGAATTTTTCCTGTGGAGGTTTTTATAAAATCAGCTCCGGCAGCAATAGCAAGTTCACTTGCCTTACGCACGTTGTCGAGTGTTGAAAGCTCGCCTGTTTCAAGAATAACTTTGAGGTGTGCTTTACCACAAGCCTCTTTTACTGCAGCAATTTCGTCATAGACAAATGCATATTCTCCTCTCAGAAATTCGCCTCTCGAAATCACCATGTCAATTTCATCTGCACCTTCAGCAACAGCATATCGTGTTTCATCGAGTTTGAACTTTCTGTTGCTCATACCACTTGGAAATGCCGTTGACACAGCTGCTACTTTTACAGGTGTACCTTCCAGTGCTTTCTTAGCTACACTAACCAGATTGGCATATACACAAACAGCCGCTGCCGAAGGTATTCCTTCCATTTCATGCGGGCGGACGGCTTTTGCACAAAGCTGGCGCACTTTGCCCGGAGTATCTTTTGCATCCAAGGTAGTAAGGTCCATCATACTGATGGCTAACTTGAGCGCCTGCATTTTTGATTCATTTTTAATACTGCGTTTATTCAGTCGTGCTACACGCTCTTCCACTCCTGTCTGATCAACAGGTGTGATGTAATTCAGAAATTTTAAATCTGTTTTTGCCATTTTTTATTCTTTACTCCTAACGGAATATTTCAAAGTGCTAAGGTAGTAAATAGCTTCTTATCATCATGTGCGGCTTTCGTATAGAGAATTAACAATTAAGATTTACTTTTGCTGTTCATTAGCTATCTATTATGACAAACAGCCTCCTTGCCATTTCACCGGTTGACGGCCGGTATGCACATATTTCACAACCCTTATCTGCTTATTTTTCGGAGTATGCCCTCATTCGCGAAAGAGTAAAAGTAGAGGTAAGATATCTGATAGCACTGTCACAAATTCCGTTACCACAACTTTCTATAGACGTAAAACACTTTGATGCGCTTAGAGCCATTTACCGCAACTTCACTATTGAAGATGCAGAGAAAGTTAAGCAGACAGAAAAAACCACCAACCATGATGTAAAAGCAGTTGAGTATTTTGTAAAAGAAAAATTGGATGAGATAGGTCTTTCTGAAGTTAAAGAGTTCGTTCACTTCGGACTTACCTCACAGGACATTAATAATACGGCAATGCCATTGCTTACCAAACATGGTTTAAGTGAAATTATTTTCCCTGCACTTACCGATGTTGAGCAGAAATTGCTGACTTTGTCAGCCAACTGGAATGATATTCCTATGCTGGCACATACGCACGGACAACCGGCAAGCCCCACAATGCTGGGTAAAGAAATCCGAGTGTTTTATGAGCGGATAAAGAGTCAGATTAGCATGCTGAAAACGGTTATTCACAGTGCTAAATTTGGTGGTGCCACCGGAAATTTTAATGCACATCATGTTGCATATCCTGATATTGACTGGGCTTCATTTGCTGATAATTTTGTGGAGTCATTGGGTCTGACGCGAACATCTTACACTACCCAGATTGAACCTTATGACAATGCAGCAACACTATTTGATAATCTTAAACGTATCAACACCATATTGATTGACTTATGTCGTGATGTTTGGACATATATCAGCATGAATTATTTTTCACAAACCATCTCTGCCAATGAAACCGGATCATCTGCCATGCCTCATAAAGTTAATCCAATTGACTTTGAGAATGCAGAAGGAAATTTTGGTATTGCAAATGCATGGTTCGAATTTTTAGCTGCAAAACTTCCAGTATCACGTCTGCAACGTGACCTTACTGACAGTACAGTGCTGAGAAACACAGGAGTTCCGTTTGCACATACTCTTATTGCTTTAAAATCATTACAGAAAGGTCTGAATAAAATTTCTCCAAACGAGAAAGTGCTAAATGATGACCTGAACAACAATACAGCAGTGATTGCTGAAGCCATTCAAACCATTCTCAGACGCGAAGGATTTAAAAACCCTTACGAAACGCTGAAAGAACTAACGCGCAAAAACGAACATATCACACTTGAAAAAATCCACGCTTTTATCAATACGCTTGCAGTTGATGAAAAGATAAAAAAAGAATTGCTTCTAATTACTCCGCAGAACTATACAGGGGTTCAGCCTTCCTGATATCTCATAAAATTAGTACTGCTCAGTTATACCGTGTTTGTTAATTCAGCAACCGATAGATGAGTATAATTGTTATCACCCCAACAATGGATGTGTAAACAGCCTTATTGTGCTTAGCTAACCATTCAGGCAAATAGATGTCGAAGTTAGCCTTTTGAGAAGACGAGTATCTTCTAGCCAATATAGTCAATGGACAAAACAATTTAAAGATAACAAGAATTATTGCCTCAGTTATAATTAATCCATAACCTATCCAAAGCCATTTATCAATCTTATCTACCAAAACTGCATATAGCATATAAAATATTACCCCATTAAAAAACAACCAAATAATGCTATGTGATATTTTTATCAGTTTAAGTTTGGTTGTTGGTGAAATCATCATTCAATTCTTTTAGGTTAATGCTACTAATAGATAAAGTCAGTCAACATTGAGTTAACATCAAATATATTAATTTTTGTCATTTATTATTTCGTCTGAAACTCTTTATTTTCATAGCCTCCTTCTGTCCTTTTATAGTCTCGCGACAAATGGCGGGTACTATGAAATATCTTTTATAAATATTCAAATACGTTTTTAGTAAACAAGGAAAAAACAATTTGAATGTATAGATGGAATTTAAAGCTGAAAATGGAGAATTAAAAGCCTTGAGCTAAAAGTTTGACATCAGAATTATTTCTACAAAGTTTCAGTCTTAGCAGGAGATAATACACATTTGTTCCTGCTTAGACATCCTTTGTCTGCAAAAGCTATGAAAATAGTCATATTACGAAAACACGCATTAAAATTTCAAATCTCGCCTGCTCTGCTCTTGCAGCTGCTCTACTCAAAGTAGCGCGAATTATTGAGAGAAAAAGAAGAAAAATTTTTAAGAACGGAAAATGCCGGTTGTTATCCTTTTTTCACAAATTCCGACTTCAGAGCCATAGAACCAAATCCTTCAATTTTACAATCTATATTATGATCGCTGTCCGGATTTAGCCGAATATTCTTAACCTTAGTACCGGCCTTCACAGGCTTTGAAGCTCCTTTTACAGGAAGGTCTTTAATTACAATTACTGTGTCGCCATTTTGCAGTTCGTTGCCGTTGGAATCTTTTATTCTGACTGCCGGTTCAGTTTCGTTCGGATCCCATTCATAAAAACACTGGGAACAAACCATCAAATCTCCATTGGCATACGTAAACTCTGATTTACATTCCGGACATGATATCGTTTCACTCATTTAAATTCATTTTATTGAATTGCAAAATTAAAAGTTTGAACAAATAATTTAGCACATTCCTCTAACTATCGTGCTGCGCGTATCTGTCATTATAGACTGCCAACTACTTCTTGTTTATTGCATCAGCCTCGCAACATACTTTCCGATAATATCAAATTCGATATTTACGGTATCACCTTGTTTTAAATTGCTGAACGTAGTATGCTGCATAGTGTAAGGAATGACCGCTACAGAAAACATAAAGTCTGAAACATCAACAACAGTAAGGCTAACACCATTTACCGTAACAGAGCCTTTCTCTACCATCAGATTTTTATAACTGCCATCATTTTCAAAAACAAAAAGGTGGCTGCCGTTATGATTTTCAATACGGGTGCAAACTGCAATAACATCAACATGACCTTGCACAATATGACCATCGAGGCGACTGTTCATTAGCATACCTCTTTCCACATTTATTTCATCTCCGGCCTTCCATGATTTCAAATTTGTACGCTTCAATGTTTCATCAATTGCAGTTACGGTGTAACAGCCATCGGCAGCGTTTACTGATGTAACCGTAAGGCACACTCCATTATGTGCCACACTCTGGTCGGCCTTCAACTCTGAAACAAAAGAACAAGCTATGGTATAATGCTTATTTGTTCCTTCTTCAGAAACGGACAGTACTTTTGCTTTTTCTTCAATAATTCCTGTAAACATTTCTATTTCCCTCCAATAAGCTGAACGGCTCCGTGAATGGTGCGTGGTTTAATGCCATCAATATAAATTTCATATACCGTACATACATAATAGTAAACCCCGTCACTTAATCTAACCGAACCATTGTCTTTTGTTCCCTTCCATCTGATATCCTTATCCGTAGTTTCAAAAACTTTATTTCCCCATCGGTTGTAAACGGTCATCTCTATATGATCAACAAAACGGTAAGGGAATGGCACGAACAAATCATTTTTCCCGTCTTGGTCAGGAGTGAACACATTAGGCAAAGTATATTCCGGACAAGTTTCAGCACAAGCCATTTCACTTGAACCACTTTTGTTGCCTGCCGAGTCAATGGTTACGATAGAATAACATCCACGAATGCTGTCGGGAATATCGCGCGTATAGGTGGTAATATTTGCATCGTGCAAAACAGCTATAAGGTAAGGTTGTTGGTTGCGTGTAGGAGTATAATATAATTCGTAAGTTACCACATCAGCACCACATGCAGGATCGGGTTTGGTCCAGTTCAGGTCAACCGACTCGCGTTCGCAAGAGGCGGAAACGGTTAATCCGCTTATAGAGCAGGGAGGAATATTGTCAACAGGTATGTCGCATTTCTCCTGTGAAAAATTTAAAATTGGATTGACAAATGCAGGAGATGTATAACTGCCTATGGATTGAATTTTATAGCAGAATAACGAATCGTTTGCCAGGCCTGTATCAGTGTAGTTGGTTACGTAAACAGTGTCAATAACTACGAAAGTGCCACCACCGTACTGTCGGTAAACAACATATTGTGTATTGATCCAGGGTACTACAGCCTGCCATGAAAGTTGCACGGAATTGTCAGAAGCTACTGTTGACAGATAAACACTTGAAGCCGCAAATGATTCACCCATTTTAAAAGTATTTCCGGGAGTAAGGTTATGCATTTCCACCTTATAATTCCATCCGAAGTCAGTGGTGTTTATTCCTGTATCAGTATAAATGGTGTCATTCAAATCGCTGAAGGTTGCTATCTGAGTAAATGCCGTTCCGGTGATTCCTTGGGCACGCAACAAACGGTATTCAAACGGCCCTGGCGTTTGCGTACTATCTATGGTTTTAGGCTTCGACCATGCAATGTACATGCTCCCTGTAGTCTGATTGGTTGAAAGCACACTTACGTTGGTCATTACCGGAAGATTTTGCACAAGTGTAGCACAAGCTTCATTGGAGGCATAACTTTCAGCACCGTCATCAAAATAGGAAATTACCATATAGCAGTAATCATTTCCGGGAATTATTCCGGTGCCGTTGTTATTATCAGTGAACGAATTGTTACTAATACCTTGTATGGTTGTCAGCAGTGTATAACCTGTATATGCAGGTACTCCTGTTTCGCACTGTGACGGTGTGTAGCCATAAAAACCTATACGTCTGTAAATTTTATATCCCACAGCATTAACACATGTTGTCTGATTCCAGTTCAGATGAATGGAATTATTTCCTGAAGGTGCTGCGGTAAGGTTTTGTGGTGCGGGAGCTACTACCGTTATTTTCATCCGTTTCAGGTCAACAAGACTAATGGGTGTAACATTATCCTGAGCTTTAAACAAAATCTGATAAGGGGCCTTGCGAACATGCACACACTCTGTTTGCCAATTAAATGTTCCGGTAGCAGGAGAATTGTCGGTAATGGTTGGAAACGATGCAGTGCTGATGGGAGTGTAAGCAGTATCTAAGGGTCCCCCTGTGGCTGTAAGTGTGATCATGTTGCCATCAGGGTCAACAGCGGTAACAGGAAAGGAAATAAAATCTCCGGCAGTTACACATAAATCATTCAGGTTATTTATCACAGGTGGATTGTTATTGGTAACTCCTATATCAATCTGCATATCCCGCTCCACATAACCTATGTTTACGCCATTGCGCCACTCACGTATCAGAAAAGCTACATTAAACTCGCCTTGAATGGTTGGTGAATCCCAAATCAAATCACCTGTAACGGCATCAAGAGAAAATGAATTGCTTGCTACCGGATAAAAATATCCCGGAATATCCAACCCTCCGCTTCCTTTACATTTTATCAGTTCATACGACAAGCTGTCGCCATCAGGATCATAGGCATTGGGATTATGAATAAATATTTTCCCTATTGCCCCATTGTCAATGGGAGGTTGAAGCAACACAGGTGAATTGTTATATCCCAACACCGGGCTTATAACAATCTGCGACTCCACATAAAACGGAACATTCACCGAACCCGGAATATTTACAACACCGCCATTACGATTTGGGTCTTCAAAAAACACTGTGTATGTTGATGGCCCGGGAAAAGTATGCACCCCTTCATAATAACATCGGCTGATATCAGGCCCCACCGTAATTTTACTGATGCGGGGAAGTGAATCTTTAGTGCCATCACCCCAGTTCATTTCCAACACGGGGCGGTCTGCCGGGCTGCTCGTTTTGGTGTAAGTCACTATCTGAACACGGTATGTCAGTAATGCGACTTGCTGGTAGGTAATTTCGCCTGCACGGTTATGGGTAGCCATACTCTGAAGGCAAGAGAAAAGTACTGCTGTAACGAGGAAAATTATTTTTCTGAACATGTTGTTGTGTCAGCGGTTTAAAGTTTATTTACTAATACTGATTATTACTATTTGTTAAAAAATACATTTACGAAATCAACATGTATCATCCGAAATCATACCTTTTGTTTGAAGCAAATTAAATACATTCCAGTTAAACATACATAGCTATGGCATGGTTCATTCCCATTAAAAAATTCACCGGTATGGTGTAATATCTTATTTCAGTAACGGAAAAAAGTATTAAATGTTTTTTTAATTTCACCCCCTCGGAACCAATAGATTGCATTGTGTAAATCTACATAAATACCCGATAAGATTTTTTTAACTTCATCAATATTTTACAGTTTCAATTCACAACATCAATGATTCAAAAAAATAATACCAACGCCAATCCCGATACCCCTCTGATTATTCTTACGAACAACATTCACCGTTTTCATGAAAAAGACTTCACTGCCGAACAACTGCAATATGTAAAAAAAGAGTTAAAAGATGATAAAAAAACGGTAGCTGTAAATCAGTATGACAGAATGGTATATGTGTGTGTAGCCGGCAACAGCAAGAAGCCAATCTATATTCAAAAGGAAGAATTCAGAAAAGCGGGGCATCAGATGGCTTCGGTTATAAATAAAATTAAAGCTAAATCGGTCATTATACGAGCTGACGGTTTACGTGATGAAGTGCTGTGTTTTACTGAAGGTATGGCATTGGCAAATTATCAGTTTCTGAAACATAAGTCGGGTGGCAAAAAAAACTCACTCGAAGTGATAGCCTTACAAGCGCCAAAAGTGAGCGAAGCAGATATGCAATGGTTAAATACGGTAGTTGAAGCAACCTGCAAAGCCCGTGATCTGGTAAACGAACCTGTGAATTTTCTGTCGGCAGTACAGCTTTCAGATGCATTTGAAAAAATGGGTAAAGAGGCCGGCTTTAAAGTAAAAGTGCTTCATAAGAAAGACATTGAAAAACTGAAGATGGGCGGATTGCTCTCTGTAAATCTGGGTAGTCAGGATCCTCCTACTTTCACCGTGATGGAGTATAAATCCCCTAAAGCAAAAAACAAAAAACCTTTTGTACTGGTGGGCAAAGGTGTGGTTTATGACACCGGAGGTCTTAGCCTTAAGCCTACTGCCAATAGCATGGATTATATGAAATGCGACATGGGAGGCTCAGCGGCTGTATCTTGTGCGCTATATGCTATTGCTAAAGCCAAACTACCCGTACACGTAGTTGCATTGGTTCCTGCTACCGACAACAGACCCGGTGAAAAAGCATACGTACCGGGAGATGTCATTACCATGTACAGCGGAAAAACTGTTGAAGTTCTTAACACCGATGCCGAAGGAAGACTGATACTTGCTGATGCATTGCATTATGCCAAACAGTTTAACCCATCATTGGTAATGGAATTTTCAACGCTTACAGGCGCGGCCTCAAGTGCCTTGGGCAAATATGCTGCTGCATTTATGACCACAGCTGACAACCAAAAACAGGCTATCATGAAAAGTGCAGAAAATGTTTTTGAACGAATAGTGGAGTTTCCGCTTTGGGAAGAATATGGAGAGCTGTTAAACTCTGACATTGCTGACCTGAAAAATATTGGTGGACCTGTTGCAGGCATGATAACTGCTGCAAAATTTTTAGAAAATTTTATTGACTATCCTTATATGCATTTCGATATTGCAGGTACAGCCTTTGTGCATGCTGAAGACAGTTATCGCAGTAAAGGTGCTACCGGATACGGTGTAAGATTGATTGCTGATTTTATTAAAAACAAGAGCAAATAATGAGTGAAATAGAAAACGAAATAAAACCTAAAATTGGAATCACCATTGGAGATTTCAATGGTATTGGCATTGAAGTAATCATCAAGACTTTGGCCGACAACAGAATACTGTCAACCTGCACTCCGGTAATTTATGGTTCATCAAAAGTAATTTCTTATCATCGTAAAATGCTGAATCATCAGGAATTTAATTTCAATACCATTAAAAGTGCTGATGAAGCAAGTCATAAAAAAACCAATGTGCTCAACTGTTGGGAAGAAGATGTAAAAGTTGACATCGGTAAAGCATCCACACTTGCCGGAAGTTATGCCTTAAACGCATTGAAGGCTGCAGCTAAGGATGCTCTTGATAAAAAAATTGACGCAATCGTCACAGCACCTATTGACAAAAACACCATTCAGGGTGAAGGATTTAATTTTAAAGGTCACACCGAGTTTTTTGCAAGTGTATGCGGCAATGCCGAACCCGTTATGCTGATGATAAGCAACAATTTCAGAGTAGGATTGGTAACGGGCCACATCGCTTTGCGCGAAGTGCCATCAGCACTTACCAAAGAAAAAATTATTGCCAAAACAAAATTAGTTCACGAATCGCTGCGTAGAGATTTCGGAATACGAAAACCACGTATTGCTGTATTAGGATTAAACCCACATGCCGGAGACAGTGGTTTGTTAGGTAAAGAAGAAACCGAAATTATTTCACCTGCAGTAGAAGAATTGCGAAAAATGGATGTGATGGCTTTCGGCCCTTATCCTGCTGACGGATTTTTTGGCTCTTCCAAAATAAAAAACTTTGATGCCATCATGGCCATGTATCATGACCAGGGATTAGTGCCTTTTAAATCTCTGGCTTTTACATCAGGAATCAACTTTACGGCAGGGTTGCCTATTGTGCGCACCTCCCCCGATCATGGCACTGCTTATGATATTGCCGGAAAAAATATTGCCTCCGAAGAATCGTTTCGCGAAGCGGTTTATGCAGCTTGTGATATTGTAAAGCAAAGATTGATTACGGAAGAAATAACTGCTAATCCGTTGAAGTTTTCAAAAATTTCTTCTGACAGATAATTTACTTCTTATCTGCAAGTGACGATAACTCATTGGCAAGTCCTGAATAATTTTTAATATCCATTTTTACAGAGCCAACAAGAATTTGTGCTTCAGCACGTATGGGTATTTTGTTTTCATCATCACTTACCCACAGTGTCATATCTTCTTTGTTTTTAAACACACGCCCTTCTAAAAGCTGAGGGTGGAATTTAAGACAATTGATATTTCCGAATTTAGTCTTCAGGTTTTCTCTCCCTACAAAAACAAATTTTATGGGAATGACAGCATCATCCAGGTAAGCATCCAACTCAAAAATATCACCTTTCTGAGCATTACTATAATCCAAAGTTCTGGCATAGTAAAATGCCGAAATCAAATCCTGTACATTTTGAGGAGTTGCTATTGTAGCCTTTTTGCTTACTGCAATATTTTTAACATGATTAAATGATACATCCTGATTTATTTTATATCCTCCTTCATTTACTCTTCTGATAAACAGCCAGGGTATTAATGCCTGCGAATCAACAAAACTTTCATAGCGGTCGCGAACTTTAAAAAACCAGTCAAAGGCACCTTTGGTCTGACCGGTGCCCACTACATGATATACTTCGCGAGGTCCGATATTTTTTTTGTCAGGCATCACTTCCAGCCTTGCTTCTCCTGCATCAATGATTCCATAATGCACTCTATACTCCAATACCTCGCCTGATTTGAAAGCACGATTTTCAACCGTACGCAATTTGTTCTGCGCATCAACGTCAGGTTGAATTAACAAAAATGATAGGATTGTTGCCAGCATATTGATGTAATACTTTTGGCAACGTACAACAAAACACAAGCCAATAAAATGAGACACGCTATATTAATATGAAAATGTCATTAAATTATAAATTGCCGTCCGTTTCATGAGTTTGTTCATCAGATGTTTCATTGCTTTCTTCAGGGATGTCAGAATGAGTCAATGTGTTTTCAACTGAATCAATCATTTCGGCAGGAGTTCCTATTTCGTTTTCGTCAAACACCACATCTTTCAGTTTTGGCAAGTCCTTAGCCGACTTCAACCCAAAATGATCCATGAAATTTTTGCTGATGCCATAGAGTAACGGCTTACCGGGTCCGTCACCTTTTCCCTGAATAACTATCAGTTCTTTTTCAAGCAATTTCTGAATGGAATAATCGCAGTTCACTCCTCTGATATTTTCAATTTCAGGTTTAGAAACCGGTTGTTTGTAGGCAATAATTGCCAGCGTTTCCAGTGCGGCTGTTGTAAGTTTCTTTTTGGAATTAATCTGAAGCATGGTATTTACAATACCGTAATAATCCTTCTTGCTCAGAAAACGAAAACCACCGGCAATCTCCATCAGTTCAAAAGCGTAATCATCACTTTCATATCTGGAAGTAAGTTCTGCAATTATCTCTCTGATATTTTCACTTGTCACTTCCCACCCGTAAGCAGCTTTAAGAGCACCCTGTATTTCGTTAATGGTAATACTTTGCTCGGCAGTGAAAATTAATGCTTCTATATTTTGTTTTAAACTTTCCATTTTTAACAGTGCACTTTTTTAAAACAGGCTGTTGTATAAAATTCATAGCAAAGATAACAAATTCAAGGCTGCTCTTTCTATATAACAGAGTTAAAAAACATCCTTTAAACACGTAGCCTGAACTTGTTTTTGCTATAATCCACTTCTTCTCCCAGCAGAAATCCGTAAGGTTTTAAATATTCCACATTATCACAAACCACCTTCACCATTCCGGTCAGCGGAAGGCATATTATCATACCTGTAACTCCCCAAACGGAACCACAAATAAGAAGTACCAAGGTAGCAGTTAGCGGATTGATGCTTACACTGCTGCCTACTACATAAGGAGTGATAAAATTGTTGTCAATAAACTGTACTACCACACACACACCGGCAGCGCCTATGGCATAGCCAATCTCATCCTTGGTAAGCAAGGCCATGAGTATAGGTAAAATACTGCCAATTAAAACACCAATGTAAGGAATGATATTTAATGCCGATGCCAGCACTCCAAACAATATGGCATGTTCGATACCCAACAACATAAAACCTGCTGAATTGAGAATAGATAAAATAAGAACATCTAAAAATATTCCTTTCAGATATTTCTGCGAAACTCCTGATACTTTTTTAATAATGTTCATCACGTTCTCATGTTTTTCATCAGCTACTATTGCCACAATAAATTGTTTTATTTTTTCTTTATAAAGTGTAAGAAAGAAAATATAAATAGGAATAAGCGCGAGGTTAGCAATGAACGAACCTGTTGAACTGAAAAAGTTAAGCAACAGCACTCCGCTTGAAGATGCATTTTCAGCAATTTTTGATTGTACAAAATCTATTTGTTTTTCCTTAGATATATGGAATTTACTGAAAATAAAATTCTGGATTCCCTCCACCTTGTTCATCAGTTTTTCCTGGAGCAAAGGCAGGTCTTGGGCAAAAGAAGCAATCTGATAATAGAAAAAATAAAAAAATCCCGACACTACAACTATAGCAAGGATTATACTGATTAAGATTGCTACTGAAGCAGGGAACTTCCACTTTCGCAATGTATTTGATATGGGTAAAAGCATGAAAGTGAACAGAACAGAAATGATAAAAGGGATAAGAATATCCTGCGAAACATTGAGGACATAGAAAACAAGGATTGCCAGCAAGAGCTTAAAAGTAATCCTTATGTAGTAAGGCGGTTGTTGCAACATATTGTTAAAGTTTTCGAAAATAAAGATACACTATTTCTATTTTATTCATTACGCAGAAATTGTTCACATTGCGTAGCCACATAGTCACCATCAATGGCAGCTGAGATAATTCCTCCGGCATAGCCTGCTCCTTCGCCACATGGAAACAATCCCTGAATCTGCACATGCATGGCATTATTGGCATTACGTGGAATTCGTATAGGTGATGAAGTGCGCGATTCAACACCGGTGATGATTGCATCATTGGAATGATAGCCTTTTATTTTTTTTCCAAAATTCACAAAAGCATCTGAAAGTCCTTTTGCAATAAATGGCGGCAACATATCCTGCAAATTCACAGACGTTATTCCCGGAATATAAGAACAAGTCGGCAGCGATGATGACATTCGTCCGGCAACAAAATCGGCTATGCGTTGTGCAGGAGCTCTTAAATTTCCTCCTCCTGCAATGAATGCCTTTTTCTCAACTGTTTCCTGAAATTTCAGAAACCTAAGTTCTCCGTAAGAATTAAAATCTCTGACATCATCCTCCGTCACGCTGACTACAATTCCGGAGTTGGCAAAAGGATTATTTCTTTTCGAAGGGCTCCATCCATTTACCACAACTTCGCCAATACCCGTAGCGGCAGGAGCAATAATTCCTCCGGGGCACATACAAAAAGAGTAAACTCCTCTGTTGTTATGCTGATGCGTAAGACTATATGATGCCGGTGGCAGATAAGGACTACGCTCAGCGCAGTGATATTGCGCTGCATCAATCACACGTTGGTCATGTTCGGCACGAACGCCTAATGCAAATGGTTTACCTTCAATAGCAATTCCCTTATCATGAAGCAGATAAAAAATATCTCTGGCTGAATGACCGGTGGCAAGAATTAAAGCACGTGCCTTAATATTCGTTTCAGAAGCATTAGCACTTCTTACTCTTGCGCTTTCAAAAATATCATTGGTGAAATGGATATCCACTATCTTGGTGTTGAATAAAATTTCGCCTCCACAATCGAGAATCCTATTGCGCATGGCCGAAATAATTCCGGGAAGTTTGTTGGTACCTATATGTGGATGTGCATCCACAGCTATATCTGCCGATGCTCCAAACTCTATAAATGTATTCAGCATAGCCTGAACATCGCCACGCTTATTGGAACGTGTATATAATTTTCCATCACTGTAAGTACCTGCACCTCCTTCACCAAAACAATAATTCGATTCAGGGTTTACTACATGTTGTTTGTTGATGGCAGCTAAATCGCGTCTTCTGTTGCGTACATCCTTGCCTCTTTCTATGATGACAGGTTTGAACCCACCTTCAATTAACCGTATAGCAGCAAACAGTCCTGCCGGTCCGCAACCTGCTACCAAAACCGGTTCGGCATTGGTTACCTTCTGCCATTTACGCCCGGTAAACTCCGGCAAGGTCGAATTTTCCGGCAATACTTCAATGAGTAAACGAATTTTTATATTTCTGGATCGGGCATCAATACTTCGTTTGAGAATCTGAAATTTTTTCTGATTTCCGCAACGTGTCCACACTGCTTTATTGATGAATTGCTCATTGGCAGATTCTTCTGGCGAAAGAGCAAGTTCAATTCGTTGCATGAAAAAGTTGATTATTCGAAAGTAAAGGAAAGTGTAAACATTTTAGTGAAAAGCCCATCTAATGATTGGGAATACACTAAATTATCTTTTACCAAAAGATTTCTCACACCATGATACATTTTTATCTCTGGTGAAAATTTAAACATGGGTAAATAAAAATCGCAACCCACTCCTATTTCATATCCGTAATCATAACGTTGCAACTTTACAAACTCCTTGTCTTTGGATTTCACTTTTGCTTGTGAAACCATATCAATGCTATATTTCACTCCGCCCAAAACATAAGCTCTGAAATTATTCAGCCTCGCTGATTTAAACTTTAAATCAACAGGGAATTCCACAAAAGTACTTTCTACTTTTTTCGTCACTACATTATCAAGAGGACGGCCACGCTCGAATGTATAAATCAAATTGCGTGATGCGAAAGCAAGTCCGGGCAGGAAACGTAAATCAAAATACTCTCCCAAACGCATGTTGGTTACTATCTGCAGATTAAACCCTGACATTCCTTTTGATTCAATGGTATGCAATGAATCTATTAGGCTTAATCCTGAAATGCGGTCTATCACAAAATCTGTTTTGTTTATTCCGAGTATAAAACCAAAATGAAACCTCTGTCTGTCATATTTTGGAAGGTTCAGAATTTTTTGCTTTTGTGCTTCTGCATTGTGCATCACTGCCAACAGAACTACTGCCATCAACCACTGAAAAAACTTTTTCCGCTTTTTTATCATACAGAAGCAACGTATAATGTAACAATGCCAAAAGTCAATGGCATGATTTTAACTTTAGAATATCCAACTCTGAGCAATACTGTTTCCAGTTCTTTTCCTGAAGGGAAATTTTTGATAGACTCCGGCAGATAGCTGTAAGCTGAATTATCACCTGAAAATAATTTACCCCAGAATGGCAATAGGAAACGTGAATAGAAGGAATAAAATTGTTTCACCGGAAATTTTTCGGGGCGACTAAATTCTAAAATAAAAACACAACCTTTATCACGTACCACACGTCTCATTTCGTGAAGCCCTTCCTCCAGATTCTGAAAATTACGGATACCAAAAGCTACCATAGCCGCATCAAACTTTGCATCTTCAAATGGCAACTTTTCGCTGTCGGCAATCTGAAGTGAAATAATATTCTCCAGTTTTTTGTCGGCTACTTTCTTTCGGCCTATAGAAAGCATTTTTTCTGAAATGTCAATGCCTGTAATGCTTTTAGGGTTCAGGCGTACAGCTTCTATTGCAAGGTCGGCAGTGCCTGTGGCCACATCAAGAATTTCGGAATGTGCCACCTTGCTTATTTCCTTAATGGTTTTCCTCCGCCACATTTTATCAATACCGAGCGAAAGAAAATGATTTAGAAAATCATAGCGATGTGCTATGTTATTAAACATATCACGAACCTGTTCTTTCTTTGTTCCTTTGGTATTATGGGGTGTGGTTACTTCCATTTTTATTTTGCAGAAAGTCTTTTTACTTCATCCAACAACTGTGTTCTGTCAATAGGTACTACTCCTACTTTTTCGCATACGAGCCCTCCGGCAAGATTACTGATGGCTGACATTTCTTTATTTGACAAACCGGCTGCCAACGCAAGGGATGCAACACTTATCACCGTATCACCTGCCCCGCTTACATCACTGATGTTGCGCAGATGAGCAGGAATAATTGCTGATTCCTTTTTAGAATAATAATACACCCCTTTTTCAGAAAGCGTTATCAGCATGGTCTGAATTTTTTGTTTCGTTGCAAACGAAGATGCAATTTTTGTAATTGACTTTTCAGTAGGATTGTTTAAGTCCGTCTTCAATCCTTCGCGCAGTTCTTTCAGGTTAGGTTTAAACAAGGTTACGTTTCGGTAATGAAAGAAATTATTCTTTTTAGGGTCAACGGTAGTGGGTATGCCCTGTTTGTTGGCTTCAGCAACAATGGCTTCTATAACTGTTTTGTTCAAAACACCTTTGTCGTAATCTTCAAAAATAATTACAGAAGGTTTTTTCGTTCGAATCAATTGAGTGGCCTTTTTTATAAGCAGTGTGGTTTCTGCCGGTGTTAAAGGATTCACTGTTTCTGAGTCCACACGCATCAACTGATGATTGTTACCAATAACCCGAGTTTTAATGGTGGTGGTACGTTTGGCAGATGAAATAATGCCAGAAGTATTCATGCCACTGTCTGAGATTAACTTTTTAAACTCCGTTCCTGCATCATCCTTGCCTATCACTGTGCAGATGTAAGGAGTGGCACCAAGTGCATGTATGTTTACCGCCACATTGGCAGCGCCACCGGGTCTGCTCTCGCGTTTTTCTACGGCAACAACAGGCACAGGAGCTTCAGGTGAAATACGATCTACCTTCCCCCACAAATAAGCATCTGTCATCACATCGCCTATTACCAAAGCGCGCATCCCTTTTATCTTCTTCAGAAAATATTCGGTTTTTTCTACGTTCACATTTTTCGAATTGTGCCGCAAAAATAGGCAATGTACATTACTTTTTGATTAGGAATAAATCAGGTAGCTTTTTAAGGCTTAACTCCCCCTGAATATTCCTCTACAACGCATCACTAAGGGAGTTGCTCACTGCCATAGGGTGAAATAAAAAAAACCGGCATCTCCATGCAGAAAGTACCGGCTGTGCCAACATCAAAAAAAATATTTTTATCGCACGGTAACAGGAATAAACTCCATATCAATTTGCAGAATCTCAATATCATTGGAAGTTACCGGTGCCGACCTTTCCATCAGCAACACGCATCCGTTAATCACCTGCAGATTGCGATATTTATTTCCATCACGGGTTATCAGTTTCACACGGTGGTATTCCGGATTATTGATGTTTTTAAAAGCATGATAGAGGTAATTTAAAAACCTCTCAGGAATGATAACTTGTTTGTAACTCATTTTACAGATATTTTAAAGCATTATTTACGCTTAAAACCAAGGAAGGTTACGGTTTTATTAAGCCTGTCGGCATCTATCCTTATATTTGCCGCTCAGTTTTTTTTATTATGAATTTTATTGATGAATTGAAATGGCGCGGCATGTTACATGATGCAATGCCCGGAACAGAAGAAATACTTTCCAAAGAAAAAGTTACCGGTTATATCGGTTTCGACCCTACAGCAGATTCTCTTGGCGTAGGTAATTTGGTACAAATCATGACGCTGTTGCATTTTCAGAGAGCCGGACATAAACCTATTGCACTTGTGGGTGGCGCCACCGGCATGGTAGGCGATCCATCCGGCAAATCACTGGAACGAAATTTAATTGACGAAGAAACGCTGAACCGAAACCTCAACAGCCAAAGAAAACAGCTGGAAAAATTTCTCGACTTTGACTGTGGTGAAAATAGTGCTGAGATTGTAAACAATTATGACTGGTTTAAAGGTATCGGGTTTCTTGAATTTATACGTGATGTAGGAAAACACATCACCGTGAACTATATGCTGGCAAAAGATTCGGTAAAAAACCGACTTGAAAACGGTATGTCGTTTATGGAATTCAGCTATCAGCTTATTCAGGGATACGACTTCTTTTATTTGTGGGAAAAAAGAGGAGTAAAACTTCAGATGGGAGGTTCCGACCAATGGGGAAACATTGTAACAGGAACTGAACTCATAAGAAGGAAAGCAAACGGAGAAGCATACGCACTTACGACACCTCTGATTAAAAAAGCTGACGGAACAAAGTTCGGGAAGTCTGAAAGCGGCAACGTATGGCTCGACAGGCATAAAACTTCTCCTTATAGTTTTTATCAGTTCTGGCTGAATGCAAGTGATGAAGATATAAAAACCTATATCCGTATTTTTTCGCTGAAAGATCAGGCTGCAATAGAAGCCCTTGAAGCCGAACATCTGCAGGCACCTCACTTAAGACTGATGCAAAAAGAACTTGCAAAAGAAATTACTATTAGAGTACATTCAGAGGAAGATTATAAGAAAGCCGTGGAGATTACAGAAGTTTTTTTCAATGGAACGGCTGCTGATTTGCAAAAACTTTCTGCTGATGATTTAGGAGATGTCTTTAGCGGATTAGGCAAGAATGCTTTTACCGTTTCAATGGAAAAACTGAAAGTTGGTTTAGGCATTCTTGATTTATTAGCTGCCGAAACTACCGTATTTGCAAGTAAAGGTGAGGCGCGTAAGATGATATCAGCCAACGGAACATCCTTAAACAAAGAAAAATTTTCAAACCCTGCTCAAATAGTCAACGCTTCGCATTTGCTGTCAGGAAAATTTATCCTCTTTCAAAAAGGAAAAAAGAATTTTTATCTGTTAAAAGCTGAATAATAAATCAGGACTGAGTGAGTTGCTGAAAAATATCCTCCAGGCGGCTTTCTTCTTTCTGCATACTCAGCACGGTAATATTTTTTGATACCGCAAGGTTAAAAATATCTTTCCTTATATCATCGTCACCCGAACAGGACACCATCCACTTGTTTCCTCCGCTATGTTTAACGGAAGTTACATGAGGCAATGCCTTCAACACAGCAGAATCAATCTGCTTATCAAATTCCACCAGTATTTCATGCGAAGGTTTTACTTTATGACGTAACATGCCCGTATCATCATCAGCCACAATTTTTCCTTTGTTGATGATAATAACGCGGTTACATATTGCCTCTACTTCCTGCATGATATGCGTTGACAGGATGACGGTTTTTTCTTTCCCGATATTGCGAATGAGATTACGTATTTCAGCCAATTGGTTTGGGTCGAGACCGGAAGTTGGCTCATCAAGAATAAGAACAGCAGGATTATGAATCATAGCCTGTGCTAATCCAACTCTTTGACGATAACCTTTTGACAATGCTCCAATTTTTTTCTTACTCTCAGGTGTCAGTCCGGTAATTTCAATCATTTCTTCAGTGCGCTTTGCTGCTTCACCGGCATTCATGTATATTCCTCCCACAAACCGAAGATACTCGCGCACATACATATCAGGATATAGCGGATTATGTTCCGGCAAATAGCCCACGTTTCTGCGAACATCCAACGATTGAGTTACGGTGCTGTAACCGCAAACTTTTACCGATCCTTCACTCTCCGGGATATAGCAAGAAATAATTTTCATCATCGTACTTTTGCCGGCACCGTTGGGGCCTAACAACCCTACTACCTGACCCGCATTGATATTAAAACTCACCTTGTCAAGTGCACGTTGACTTCCGTAAAGTTTACTTACTTTTTCTACTTCAACTGACATAGAATCCGGCAATTAAAGTTTAGAGGCTATACGCTCAAGCGTTTGCTCAATCAAGCGATGCATATTTTCCTCATAATGTTTTGAAAACTGTTGTGAGATACGATTTGCAACAATCAGGTTAACAGCGCAACAATGATGTCCCAGCAATTTTGCCAAACCATACATAGCTCCTGTTTCCATTTCAAAGTTGGTTACTTTATGTGCACCATGCTTGAAAGTGTTGAGTTTTTCAATCATATCAGTACGTGCCAGTTCATAGCGGAGCACTCGGCCCTGTGGTGCATAAAATCCGGAACATGATGCGGTGATTCCTTTAAACATTCCATCGGAAATAGCCTCTTCCAACTTTGAAGAACAACGTGTAAGGTACGACTGTGGCAACACACCCATATTGGGGTAATGTTTTCTGAAACTCTCAATGATTTCACTTTCTTCAGCCGTATTTTGGTATTTGTAAAAATTCATCAGGCCATCCAAACCAAGTCCGAAAGTCGAAAACACAAATGAGTCAACCGGAATTTCGGGTTGCAAAGCACCGGAGGTACCAATTCGTATCAGATGCAATGCAGTGAGTTTATCTTTCACAACTCTGTTTTTCAAATCAATATTTACAAGAGCATCCAGTTCATTATAAACAATATCAATATTGTCAGTGCCAATACCGGTTGAAAGAACAGTAATACGTCTTCCTTTATAATAGCCGGTGTGAGTCACAAATTCACGTTTTTGCTTTTTTAGTTCAATACGATCAAAAAAAGAACTGACTTTAATCACCCTGTCGGGGTCGCCAACATTAATCACTACATCTGAAATATCTTCAGGTAGGAGGTTCAGGTGGTAAACACTGCCGTCACCATTGAGTATCAGTTCTGATTCAGGAATTTTATTCATGATAAAAATAAATTAAGCCGCTAAAGTAAACGTTATTGAGGCATTTTGAAATGAAGGTATTAAAAATACCATAACAAACATCCCGATTCTATGGATGTTGAACCCTCCAAATTGGTCTTTTAAAAGAGGGCATTCGTATTTAAATGGGAGTTTCACAGAATAATCACAAAAATGTGATTTGGAACAAAATAATTGATATTTTTTTCAATCCTTTGTTTTATATTTGCCAATAGATTAAACCACATTAGGGTATGGACAAAGAGAAGAAGATTATCATTTCCCCCATTGATTTTTCGGAACAATCATTAATAGCTTTAGAACAATCTTACAACCTAGCAAGGCTGACAAATAGTGATTTACGATTGCTATATGTAATTGATCAGGATTTTCTGACCCATCTTACGAATACAATTTTCTCTAAAGAAAATTATGCCGATCAGGTGCGCAATGATATAGAGAGAAAACTGGACGAACTGGCTACTAAAATTAAGCAACAGGAAGGTATTAATACTTCTACCAACATTCGCACAGGCAAAATTTATGATGAGATAGTTGCCGAAGCTTATGATACGGATGCTGCTTTTATAGTTATGGGAACGCAAGGAGCCAGCACCATCAGGAAAAAATTTCTGGGTTCAAATACTTCAAGAGTAATCCGTGAAGCATTGTGTCCGGTTATTACTATAAAAGGACATTCGCATTACAAAGGATGTAAAAACATTGCGCTGCCACTGGATTTGACGAAAGAAACACGAGAGAAAGTAAATTATGCAATAGATTTCGCTAAATTATTCGGGGCAACTGTGCATGTGTTTTCGGTATTGGAAACCCATGACGAGTTTCATGTAAACAAATTAGAACGACAACTGCAGCAGGTAACTACCTTTATTTCAGAATCAGGTGTAAAATGTACCGGAGAACTTATTGAGGAAAAAGACGATGTACCACATTCAATCATTTCGTATGCCAACAAGCAAGAATGTGATTTGATAATTATTATGACTCAAAACGAGACCCACATTACAAACCTGTTCATAGGCACTGCAGCGCAAGAAGTGATAAACAATTCGGACATACCGGTACTTTGTATTCGCCCGATGGTACGTAAGGATTTAACTGAATATGTACTTTCATAATATATAATTCCTATGTCAACAACAACCTTTGAGATCAAACGGATACTGATTCCTTATGATTTTTCTGAAACAGCAGATTTAAGTCTTGAGCACGCTGTATTTATGGCCAAATTACTAAAGGCAGATATTTACATGCTTCATATTCTGGAGTCTGTATCATTTACCTCAGCTTTCGGTGCAGCTTTTGGCAGCGTAGATAAAAAACTGGGGTCTGAATCAAATGCAAAACTGGAGGAAATGGCACACCATATTTATTCCAACAGTGGTGTCACCGTAAAATGTTTCACTGAAGTCGGACGTATTTACAAGAAAATTGTAGAGGTAGCAAAGCGTGAATCTATTGATATCATCATCATGGGTACGCATGGCGCATCCGGTTACACGAAATTCAGAGCAGGAACCAACACCAGTAAGGTTGTTGAAGAGGCGGTATGCCCGGTTATTTCAGTGCAGAAACTAAGTCACCGTGTTGGCTTCAAGAAAATAGTTATTCCGATTGACAACACGCCACAATCACGTCAGAAAGTAAGTTATGCACTTGAAGTGGCAAGAGCATATCAGGCTCATGTTTATGTTGTGGGATTGGTTAATTTTTCGAATGAGGAAAACGTCCGCAAATTCCATATAAAAGTAGATCAGGTTCAGGAATGGCTTGCTGAACATGAAATAACTTCTGAAAAGAAATTTGTTGAAGGTGATAACCTTGCTAAGATGACTATGCAGGTAGCAGAAGATTTGGATGCCGACCTGATAGTAATTATGACGGAGCAAGAGCCTTCCATAACAGGTTTGTTCCTTGGTACCTATGCAACGCAGGTAGTTAATCACAGTAAAATTCCGGTAATGGCAGTGCATCCGCAATCATCCGATTTAAGCACTGCTACTTTGGGTTATTAGAAAATAATTTTTTCATTATTTAAACACGAGGCACTGTTAACAGTGCCTCGTGTTTTTTTTAGCTTTGCAATGTTATTTGGCAAAAAGTATCAGATGAGTCGCACCAAACGGATATTCCGTTTTCTTTTCAAATTTATTTTATGGACAGGAGTTATATTAATCGTTTTATTCCTGTTTTTCCTGTGGAGAATACAGGTCCCTACACCTAAGGTGAATAGCACCCTGCAACCTTCCGATTTGAAACGAATAAAAGTTGCAACCGACAGTTATCAGGTAGGTAAAAACTGGTTGCGAAAAAACAAAGAAGGTATTTGGGAAATGTATATCGAAGGAAGCGACTACGAACGAGGCGTGGTATATGGTGTATTGGCAAAAGAGCTAATGGAAGAACAGGAAGATTATTTTATTGCACAGATCAATGAAATCATCCCTCACAAAGTATATCTGCAATTTATTAAAATGTTTGTGGCATGGTTTAATAAAGATATTTACAAATATGTACCCGCAGAAAATCTTCGTGAGATATATGGCGTGTCGCGTTCCTTTTCGGATAAGTATGATTATATCGGTCCTAAATATTACCGGATTCTCAACTATCATGCTGCGCATGATATTGGCCATGCACTTACCGATTTTCAGCTTGTAGGCTGTACATCATTTGCAGTAAATAAATCATTATCGGCAGACAGCACCTTACTCATAGGTCGGAATTTCGACTTCTACATGGGTGATGATTTTGCAAAAAATAAACTGCTGCTCTTTGTAAAACCCGACAGCGGATACGCCTTTGCCTCCTATTCCTGGGCAGGTTTTACGGGAGTTGTTTCAGGTATGAATGAAAAAGGACTGACCGTAACCATCAATGCAGCTAAATCAGATATTCCGTTTGCTGCCAAAGACCCGATATCGCTGCTTGCAAGAGAAATTTTACAGTATTCCAAAAACATTGATGAAGCAACAACCATAGCACGTAAACGAGAGACCTTTGTTTCCGAAACGTTACTTATCGGTTCTGCTGAAGATAATAAAGCAGCTTTAATAGAAAAATCTCCAAACAAATTGGATATATTTTATTCACCCGACAATCTGCTCATCTGCTCCAATCATTATCAGGGTGATGTTCTTAAAAATGATGACGAAAACGTTTCCAATATTGCCAATAGCGACAGCAAGTTCAGATATGACAGAATGAAGCAACTGCTTGATGAACACATTCCGCTGAATGCGGATAAAGCCGCTGACGTTCTCCGAAATAAAGAAGGTCTTGACGGAAAAAGTATCGGCTATGGCAATCCTAAAGCGATTGACCAGTTATTGGCTCATCACAGTGTAATATTCAAACCTGCCGGGCTGGACATGTGGGTATCCACCATGCCCTATCAGGATGGAGAATACGTACATTATAATCTGCGCAAAGTTCTTTCAGGAGTTTACCAGAGTGCTGACAGCCTTGATATACCGGCTGACGCATTTACGCAGTCAGAAGAATTGAAAAAGTTTGAAGCATTTAAAATTACTAAGCAAAAAATTTACAGACATAATACTTTTGGGCAACCCTTAGATCTTACTGCTGAAGAAATCAAAACCTATATTTCAAACAATCCGAATAGCTTTGTGGCTTATATGAGCATCGGAGAATACTATCGAAGTAAAAAGCAGTACGACAAAGCTATTTTCTGGCTTGAAGAGTCGCTCAAGCACGAAGTAGCTTCAAAAGCAGAAGAACTTAAAATTAAAAAGATTATAGAAGAATGTCAGAACAAACTGAAAAACTAAATAATCTCGGAGCAATAGAATTTGCTGATGTTGAAATCATCCGGCAGATGCAAGCACATAAACTTTCAGTAATGCTTGAATACCTGCAACTGCATTCGCCTTATTACAAAACTCTTTTTGCCGACCAAAAAATTGACATTAAAAAAATAACTCTTGACAACCTTAAAGACCTTCCCTTCACTACCAAGGACGATCTGGCAAAATATAATGATCAGTTTTTATGTGTGGATAAATTTCAGGTTGCGGACTACATCACTACTTCAGGAACAACAAGTGACCCAGTGACTTTTTATCTTACAGCAAAAGATCTTGACAGAATAGCATATAACGAAGCCATATCATTACAATGTGCCGATAGCAGTAGTCGTGATATTTTTCAGATTATGATTACCATTGACAAATTATTTATGGCAGGAATGGCTTATTTTTTAGGCATACAGAAATTAAATGCTGCAGCCATTCGTGTGGGGCCCGGTACTCCTAATGCGCAATGGGAGTATATCAATCGTTTCAAACCAACAACACTCATAGCCATACCTTCGTTTATTCCTAAACTTATTGAATACGCACAGGAATATCACATTGATTATAAAAATACTTCCATTAAAAAAATTGTTTGCCTTGGCGAGCCTGTTCGTCAGTCTGATTTTACTTATAATGAGTTAGGCAAACGTATCACTTCACAATGGAATGTAAAGCTATATTCAACCTATGCATCTACAGAAATGAGTGCAGCTTTTACTGAATGTGGTCATGGCAACGGAGGTCATTCTCATCCTGAATTGTTGATTCTTGAAGTGGTAGATGAAAATGGAAACATGGTGAAAAATGGCGAATCAGGAGAGGTGGTGGTAACAACTCTTGGAGTTGAAGGAATGCCTTTACTCCGTTATCGCACAGGCGACTTGTGTCAGGTCTATTATGAAAAATGTTCGTGTGGACGAAATACCACACGACTTGGCCCCGTGATGGGACGTAAGCAACAGATGATAAAATATAAAGGCACTACCCTGTTTCCGCAAAGTATATTTAATGTACTGGATATGCTGCCGCAGATAAAAATATATCAAGTAGAAATAAAACGGGATGAATTTAATAACGATAAGGTAACCGTTTATCTGAGTAATCAAAATGAGTCTGCACATTTTACGCAGGAGCTCACTTCGCTGTTCAAATCTAAAATACGAGTAACCCCCTATCTTGAGTATATTTCTGAAACAGACCTTATAAATCGTGTTCATAAATCCGACAGACGTAAAACAGAAAAAATTATTTATCTTTGAAAATAAATTTAATAAAAAAATGAAAAAAACAATCTTACTTTTAACCGCAATCTTTGCTGTAAGCATTGTGAATGCTCAGCATACAATGAAAGACCTTTTTGATAATAAGGTAAAACTGATATTTATGGGATTCGATTTAACGCAGGCACATTTTATCGGCACCGATGGGTTTACCGACCCTGCTGCTATCAAAGACCGTTTTTTATCAGCATGGAACAGCACCTTAGTTGGAGAATATGAAAAATTCAGCTTACAAAAAAGCTTTAAGCTGACAAACGATAAATATGAAACCAATGTTGACAACAACCAGGAAATCAACAGTAAAATTAATGTACATGAACGTATATCCAACAGTCCATATTCCATCACTGAAGATGATGTAAAAAAATCTGTGTCGCATTATCGTTCAAAAGAAAAAGATGCCATAGGTCTTTCTTACGTGGTTGAAAGTTTTAATAAAACACAGGAGAAAGCCATTATATGGGTAACCTTTGTTGACCTCTCCAACAACCAAGTGTTATACACTGAAAAAATGGAAGCAAAAGCCGGAGGTTTCGGGTTGAAAAATTACTGGCTGGCCACAGCAACAAAAATTAAGAAAGACATTGAGTCTTCCAAGTACAAACAATGGAAGAAAAAATTTAATTCGTAAAACAAAAAAAGGGGCGACAAATGTCGCCCCTTTTTTTACACTTTAAATCCGGAAGAATAAATCCCTTGTACCGCTCTTAAAGTTCATGTAATTTCCCACTCGTTGAGTCAAAAAATCCTTTTCTTTGCAACCTTAATACAACATACCGTTAACTGAATGGAAATGGAACAAAAAACTGAGGAGAATAAAAGAGAACTTTCTGCCTTTGAAGCAAAAAACGAAGCACAGAAATTGGCCTTTGCACCGGTAGTGTTTCAGGTAGTTGTAGCAATGCAACGTCTTGGTATATTGCCTTTGATTTGTAAACACAGGAAAGGAATTACCATTGACGAAATAAGCCGTCAAGCAAATGTGAGTAATTATGGTGTGAAGGTATTGCTGGAAATGGCTGCCAATGCTGACATTGTGAAATATCTGAATGATGATACGGTGACAGTAACCATGCTTGGTTATTTTCTTAACTCTGATGAAATGACTCGTGTAAATATCAATTTCACTCACGATGTTTGTTATGACGGTTTCAAGTATCTAACTGAATCTATTAAAAACAGTAAGCCTGAAGGCTTGAAAACTTTAGGCAACTGGGAAACCATTTATCCTGCATTAGGGATTTTACCTGAGCACATAAAAAAATCATGGTTTGAGTTTGATCATTTTTACAGCGATGATGCATTTCGTGATGCATTGAAAATAGTATTCGATGAAAAGCCGGGAATGATTTTCGATATTGGCGGAAATACCGGAAAATGGGCATTTGCTTCATGTGATTATAACCCGGATGTAAAAGTTACCATTCTTGATTTACCTTCACAAATAGCGGTGGCCAAAGCTAATGCTGAAAAGAGAAATTTGCTAAACCGTATTTCTTTCTTCGAAATAAACTTGTTGGATAAAACGCAAAAAATTCCACATGGTGCTGATGTTGTGTGGATGAGTCAGTTCCTGGATTGCTTTGGGGAAAATGAGATTGTAGCCATTCTCGAAAATGTAAGACAGGCTGCAGCACCTCACACTACCATATTTATTCTCGAACCATTTATTGACAATCAAAAATTTGATGCTGCCGCGTATTGCCTCACTGCCACATCACTTTATTTTACTGCTCTGGCAAACGGAAACAGTAAAATGTACAGTAAAAAAGATATGACAAGGCTGATAGAAAAAGCTGGATGGAAAGTAGCGGATGAGTTTCCTTTGATTGGAGAAAGTTTTCACACCATACTTAAATGTAGGTTGGCAGAATAAAAATTCTGACCATTAAACTTCCGATTTTACCGCCTGAATTATTTTGCTGTAATACGCTTCGTATAGAGGTAGAATTCTATTGATATCAAAATCAGATGCACGTTTCAATGCATTCTGTTTAAACTGATTTAATACTGTATCGCTTTGCAGAATTTTCAATGCATTGGCAGCCATATCATCCACATCACCAACCTTACTCAAGTAACCTGTAACACCGTGAATGTTTAACTCAGGCATACCTCCTGCATCCGTTGAAATTACAGGTACCTGACAGGCCATAGCTTCCAGTGCTGCTAATCCAAAACTCTCTGATGCACTTGGCATAATAAACAAATCACATACTGAAAGTATTTCTTCAATGGCATCCTGTTTTCCAAGGAAACGCACGTCTTCACACAAGTTTAAATCTCTGCACAGTTTTTCTATAGCCACACGTTCATCACCATCACCTATCATCAGCAATTTTGAGGGAATTACTTTATTCACTTTTTCAAAAACATGAATCACATCTTCCACCCGTTTTACTTTTCTGAAATTGGAAGTATGCACCAGTAATCTTTCACCTCCGGGAACAATGGCTCTTTTAAAATGATCTTTAGGCTTTTTTGAAAAACGTTTCAGGTCAATGAAATTATAAATCACTTCAATGTCTTTGTTGATGTGAAAATTTGCATACGTATCGTTTTTCAGGCTTTGAGATACAGCTGTAACACCATCACTCTGATTGATGGCAAACGTAACTACAGGCTCATAACTGCTGTCGCGTCCTACCAGAGTAATATCCGTACCATGCAATGTTGTTACCACAGGAATATAAATTCCCTTAGAGATCAGAATTTGTTTGGCAAGGTAAGCAACTGATGCATGAGGTATGGCATAATGAACATGTAATACATCCAGACCTTCATGCATGGCCACATCCACAAGCATACTTGTAAGTGCGGACTCATAAGGGGCATATTCAAACAAGGGATAGTTGCTGATTTTCACTTCGTGATATGAAATATTTTCAGAAAAAATATCCAATCGCACCGGTTGGCTGTAGGTTATAAAATGAATACGGTGACCTTTGGCCGCTAATGCCTTTCCGAGTTCAGTTGCGACTACACCGCTACCGCCAAATGTAGGGTAACAAACAATTCCTATTTTCATCATTTCATAAACATTATGCTGATGAACAAAGGTAGTATTCTAAAGTTTTATAAAAATGCTATTGTCTGTTATTTTTTGTCTTTCGGCTGAAGGCAGTCATAAAACACCTGAGCTATATTCGTTCTAACGTTCAGATGATTTAACTTCACGTTAGACTCAGAAGGATATATTCTGTTGGAGAGAAAAACATATACCAATTTATTTTCAGGGTCGGCCCAAGTGCACGTACCTGTGAAACCCTGATGACCAAAAGCCTTAGCAGAAGCGCTTTTACATGCAGGACTTGCCTTACTTGCATCGGTTTCCGGTTTATCAAAAATCAACCCTCTTCTTACCCCGCTTAAAGGTGCAGATGTAAACAGTGCAATGGTTTCCGGTTTCAGATATTGTTTTCCTCCATAACTTCCGCCATTGAGAAGCATCTGCATGAGTATGCCAGTGTTCTGTGCATTGGCAAACACGCCTGCATTTCCGGCCACACCTCCCATAACAGCGGCTGCCGGGTCATGCACATAACCTTGTACGAGAGTATGTCTGAACGAAGTATCGTTTTCTGTAGGAACAATTTCACTCTTGTCGTATTTAGCAAGCGGATTAAAAAGCATGTGCGTAAGGTTAAGAGGTTTATAAAATTCTGCCTCTACTAAAACATCAATTTTTTTTGATGCCTGCCTTTCAATTATTTTTTGCAACAACAACATACCAATGTCAGAATACACATATTGTCCTCTTTCCGACATCGGTGATTTTTTTATCATGTCATCTATCTTACTCTGAAATTTAGCATTGGTATAAAGGCTGTCGCTTACTTTTATAAAATATCCATCCTTTTCTGTCTTCGAAAAATATGTTTTCATCAGCTTGCCATCGCGTCCAATGGCTGCCTTATAAAAAGGAGTCCATGCCTGCAGACCTGCCGTGTGAGTCATCAGTTGTTCAATGGTAATATCTCCTTTATCTGATCGCTCAAATTCCGGAAGGTAATAACCTACCGTTTGTTTAAGGTCGAGCAACTTATGCTCATATAACCACATGGCTGCAAGAGCAGTCGAAGTAATTTTCGTTACGGATGCAATATCGTAAAGCATATCGTTACTAACGGGGACGGTATTGTCGTAGGTAGTGTAACCAAATGATTTATTGTAAATCACTTTCCCGTTTACAGAAGCGTAAACCTGACAACCGGGTATAGCTTTTTTCTGTATGGCATTCTTCACAATGGAGTCCACTTTACTCAGGCAATTCTCATCAATATCCAATTCAGCAGGCAAGGTGTATTTTACAATATCGTTTGCCGACAGGAGTGATATTCCGTCTCCTCGAATATATTTTTCGCTTACCGTTACCGGAAGATGCCCTCTCATACTCACGGCTCCAAACAATGCCTGTGCTGTGATGTACTGCGGCAAGTAGGTATCTTCATAAGCAATTATCAACCCCTTCACAGCTTCAGGAATTTCAAGTTTTGACAAACAATACGAATTACCAAATAACACAACTATCACTTTTGTGCGTGCAGAAAGCTTACTGATGAACATGTTCATACTTTCAGTAATACCAAAATTTGATAGCGGCTTAGTGGTGGTGTTGTGAATACTTACAACCACCTCTGTAAATTCGGATAACACGGAAACTAAACTGTCAATCACAGAAGATGGTACATCTTTAAGCATGCCCATTGTTGTTACCGGAGCAAAAAGATTTAATGTGTTCTGAAAAGTATTATTCAGCGAATCGTTTATTTCAACAGTTGCTATTTTTGTTCCTGAAGTATTAAGTAATGGAAGAACCTGCTCCTTGTTGGTCAATAAGGTTAGTGACCCTTCATACAAACGATAATTAAGAAATGAAGCATCAGCAGGATTGAGGTCGTAATAAATATTTGTTGTGTCTATTGGCTCGTATTTATTCAATCCGGCCCAATGTTTGGCCATGAGGATTTTCCTTACACGTTCATCCAGTTTGTTTTTTCGAAATTTACGTTTCTGAACGGCTGTTTTAATTTTTTCAAATGCCTGAGGCACATTTTCCGACATCAGCAAAATATCATTACCTGCCATCAAAGCTTTTAACTCCATATCTCCGGGTTTAGATCCCTCAACAATGGCTCCTTTCATGTTCAAAGCATCAGAAATAATTAAACCGTTAAAGTCTAACTCTTTTTCGAGATACGTTTTAATAATTTTAGCTGAAAGAGAAGCGGGATTATTATCATCATCCAGCAATGGCACATTTAAGTGTCCTGTCATTACACTGCTGACGCCCTCATTAATCAACTGCCTGAAAGGATACCACTCCAGTGTGTCTAACTCTGCTTCCGATTTATGTATCACAGGTAATGAATAATGCGAGTCGGTGTCAGTGTCGCCATGTCCGGGGAAATGTTTGGCACAGGCAATTACTTTTTGATTCTGCAAGCCTTTCATATACTGTAATCCATGATGGCTAACAACAGTTTTATCATCACCGAACGAGCGCGTATTGATGACAGGATTCAATGGATTGTTATTAATATCAATGTCAGGTGCAAAATTGAGTTGAATACCCATTCTCCTGCATTGTCGCCCAATTTCTGAAGCTGTTTCATAAATCAGTGAATCGTTGCCCATTGCCGAAAGCGTCATTTGCCTTGGGAAACGTATAGTGCTGTCCATTCGCATACTTAAGCCCCATTCACCATCAATGCCAACAAGAAGCGGCACAGATGCTTCTGATTGCATTCTATTAATACATTCAGCCTGACGATAAGGTCCACCTTTAAAAACGATTAATCCTCCGATATGATAATTTCTTATCAGCGAAGCCAGCGAATCCAAATCACGCTGTGGCCACACACTTTGCATCTGAACCATAAACAGCTGACCGATTTTTTCTTCCAGTGTCATTTTATCCAACACACTGTCGGCCCAATTATATGATTGGGGATTGATAAACGGTGGCAATTTTTTCTGAGCCTGTGCTGTCAGACTTAAAAAAAGCAATGCGATGATAAGCTTTCTGAAATACATAAAGCAAAAGTATTTTTACTTACTTAATGTTATCATCTTTTGTAACAGAGTAAATAACAAGATGATGTTAGAAAGAAGCATCTCTACTATGATGCGAACTCTTACTCGATAGTTTTCGAGATGTGTAAGAGCGTGGAAGTTATGGTTCATAGTCCCCTTTAAATGGCAGGAGTCTATAATGAACGTCCCCCTTTAACTTTAAAAATTTTAATTCCTCATCCTTGTTTATTATTCTAAAAACATCAAACAAATCCAAACGCATGCAAGTGAGTCTCCGCCTTTTGGAAAATAAGCGTAAAAAAATAGCAGCACATTTCAAACGGGTAGGAAGTGAAAGCTATCCCGAGCGAAACGACATTGGATTGCGCAGCTGCAATGTGCGATATTTTAGCTTATTTTCTATCAGCCTTGATTTTTTGGTTCTTTTGTATCAAGACAAAAGAACGTAAGGAAGAAACAGAACACATAAAAACATTCCTTTTCTGAATTTTCATAACATCCTCAATTCTTTCAATGGACTATGAAATGAAAAAACTCATTCATAAAGAACAATGACCCGGAGGGTCATATGTTTATAAAAAAAATATCATCGTAAGAAACGACCCCGGAGGTGGTCGAACAGCTTAATGCAAATAAAGAATATGGCTCATTTCGTACGACCCCTTCAGGGTCGGGATTGATTGCATGATTCAGTTTTTATAAATGTATTACCCCTTTGGGGTAACAAAATGTTTCGGGCACTTGTGGAGCTTGCATTAGCAAATTCAGTTTAAATAATAAACAAGAAAGAAAAAAGCTTGTATCAAGACAAAAGAACGTAAGGAAGAAACACAATACATAAAAACACTCCTTTTCTGAATTTTCATAACATCCTCAATTCTTTCAATGGACTATGAAATGAAAAAACTCATTCATAAAGAACAATGACCCGGAGGGTCATATGTTTATAAAAAAAATATCATCGTAAGAATCGACCACGGAGGTGGTCGAACAGCTTAATGCAAATAAA
>JAFDWZ010000003.1 GCA_018268195.1 Bacteroidota bacterium
CCCAACAAACCGGTCATCCTTACCGACCAATCCAAAGATTGGGAAGCGTATAAGGTTTTTTCACCTGAGTTTTTTAAAAAGAATTTTCCTGAAAAAACGGCATCAATAAAAGGCAAGGAGTATAAACTAGGCGAGTACATAGATATGATGTTAGCTTCTACTCCCGAAAATCCTGCACCTTATCCTTTCAAAGTAGATTTAGAAAGAAAATTTCAGGAAATACTTAAATATGTGCAGCCCGATTTTGAGGTGATGCGTAAAAACCGGCTTAAAAGCCCAATGTTCAGGCAAGGATTAATTCCTCAGGCTGCAACATTGGAAATATTTTTTGGAGGTGCTGCAGGATGGTTTCCTTATCTGCATTACGATTTATATGGCTTGTATGCTATTGTAACACAAGTTTACGGGCATAAGGAGTTCATACTTTATAAACCTGAAGAAGGAAAATACATGTATCCTGATCCTGAACAACCGTGGAAGTCAACCATTGAAGAATACTACAAGCCCGATTACAACAAATATCCTTTATTTAAGAATGCCAATCCAATGAGTGATGTGGTAGCTCCGGGAGAAACGGTTTTTGTGCCTAAAGGTTGGTGGCATACAGCACGCTCTATGGAGCCTACAATTTCTATTGCAAAGGATTTGCTGGTTCATCAGAACTGGGATTTATTCAGCAAGGATGTGGTGTTTTACAAGAGAAAGCAAAGCCCGATGAAGGCAAACATTATGACAGGTTACCTCAAAGCCCTGGATATGGGAATGGGAATACATGAAAAGTTTATCAGTAAATATTAAACTTTTTTTCTTTCAGGAAAGTTAAAAAAGGCACATCGGATTACTTTGACTTTTGTCGAGACATAAATACAGTTCATCGCAAAACACCTTCGCGCAGAATATTTGATACTAATTCAGGAGTAAGTGATGCCGATTAAAGTGTTGTTGAACATATCACTTGAAGTACAACTAATGCACGCTGCTTTTTTTTACTTATTTATCATAAATAAATAATAATTTAACTACTTATTTATTTTTTTTCACAACACACTAAACTATTATAGAAAGCCGTTGTTGTACATATTAGTTCTTTACGTGCAATATAAAATAAAATAAAATTTTTTTTAGAATTTCATTTTAAATTAAGAATTATGTTGTACTTTAGCATCGCAAAATTGAAGTAACACACACAACGATATTTTTTTCATAGGGTTAGTTTTAGGTTACGAATAGGGGGCTCAACGGAGCTCCCTTTCGTTTTTTAGTCCCTTTTGAGTCTTATAAAAAAATTAATTTTGTACTATGAAAAAACCAAAAATATTTCTCACACTTTGCCTGATACTTATTTCAGCGTTGGGATTACATGCACAACAGGTGCCTACCACATCGGCAGAATATCTTTATGGTTCGGTGGGATATAAACTGCAACTTAATAATAAGCTTCCGATGAAAGAAGGCTACACACTTCGTGATTTTGCTCCTGTAAACGAAGAAACACGACAAGTAGAATTTAAAGGCTTGTTTCGCAACGGAGAAAATAAACCATGTGCAGTAATCATGATTTATACAAGATTGAGAATGGCTCCGCAGTATTACTGCATTCCTTCTGCTGATGCAGATGCTGAATTATGGTCGAAATTTAAAGCAAGTCTGCTGGATGATTCCGAAAATCAGCAACCGCAACTTCAGTTTTTTGCATACTGCATAGCACATCTTGCTTCTCAACTTGCACAATACGATGGAAAATAAACTCACCGCCATTGCCATAATACCAGCGCGCTACAGCAGTACTCGCTTTCCCGGTAAACCTCTGGCTGATATTGGTGGGCAAAGTATGTTGCAGCGTGTGTTTCAGCAAACACAAAAGACAAACAGCATCAGTCGTATCATTATTGCCACTGACGACAGCAGAATTTTGAACCATGCAAATGACATTGGCGCTGAAGCTATGATGACTTCAGAAAAACATCCGTCAGGCACTGATCGCATTGCCGAAGTAATATCAAAATTAGAAACTTCCTATGATGTGGTGGTGAATGTACAAGGTGACGAACCATTCATCAATCCTTCTCAAATAGATGAGCTGGTAAAAATGTTCAGCGATGATAAAGTTGATATTGGCACCATGGTGAAACCTCTTTCGTCAAAACAGGAATATGAAAATCCCAACGTTGTTAAAGCAGTACTTGCCGACAATGGCAATGTGCTTTATTTCAGTCGCAGCAGTATTCCTTATTTCAGAAAAGGATATGATGAAAGTACGTTTTCTTCTGTTGCAGGATATAAACATCTCGGCATGTATGCTTATCGAAGCAACATTCTGAAAAAAGTTGCAACACTTTCTCCATCATCACTCGAAGAAGCAGAACAACTGGAACAATTGCGCTGGCTTCAGAACGGATTGAGCATAAGAGCTTGCATTACACAATTGGAAACCATTGCCATTGACACTCCTGACGATTTACAGCGAGCAATAATGTTTTTTAACAACCAACAAAAACATTAACTCTTGCAACAAAAGTTTTTTAATTGCAAAGTTTTACTTTTACCACTCTTAATCATTAATACCTTTTGTTATGATAAAATATTTAAGCGCAGCATTATTGATTGCTGTAACAACAGTTGCACAAAGCCAGAATAAACTGACTCCTGAAACACTCTGGAAAATGGGACGCGTAGGCGAAGCCGCATTATCACCTGACGGCCAAACGGTGGTTTATACCTTGCGCAATTATGATTTACATACCAACAGAGGAAATACAGATATCTATAAAGTTTCTATTCATGGCGGACAACCTACCATATTAGCAGCACAGAATTATGATGAAACTTCGCCACAATGGAGTGCTGACGGCAAGAAAATTTATTTTCTGAGCAATTCAGGTGGTGCCAATGGTCTTTATGTAATGGATGCTTCCGGTTCAGGAATCAAACGACTCACAACCTTTGGCGATGATATTTCATGCTTTGGTATTTCACCTGACGGAAACCGTATTTGGGTAGCTCGTGAAGTGAAGATTGATAAAAATGCTCACGATTTGTATCCTGATTTACCTCTGGCTACAGGCTCTATTTATGATGATCTGATGTATCGCCACTGGACACAATGGGAAGACGGAAGCTATTCGCATGTGTTTGTTGGAAGTTTTGTAAATGATGTTGTCGGCAATCTTACCGATATTCAATTCGGAGAACGTTTTGATGCGCCTATGCAACCTCATGGCGGAGGCGAACAAATTGCATGGAGTGCTGATGGTAAAAAACTGGCATATACCTGTAAGAAATTATCCGGTAAGGAATATGCCATTAGTACTAATTCCGATATTTATATCTATGACATCGAAACCGGAAAAACAGAAAATATTTCTGCACCCAATCCGGGTTATGATATGAATCCCTCTTTTTCTGCTGATGGCAGTAGCCTGTTGTGGCTGAGTATGAAAACTCCGGGATATGAAGCCGACCGCAACAGAATAATGATTTACGATTTGAAAACTAAAAGCATTAAAGAAGCTACTGCAGGTTTTGATTTGAGTGTGGAAAGCGCTAAGTGGAGTGCTGACAGTAAGCGTATTTATTTTATTTCGGGAATTGATGCAACAGAACAACTGTGGGTTTATGACAGTCGTTTGAGAAGTTATCCTCCTATCATGCAGCTTACTCATGATGTGGCTGATTACACCGATTTCTCTTTGGCAGCAGATAAAAAAGTAACTTATGCCGTTACATCAAGAATGTCCATATCATCACCTGTAGAGTTATATAAGACCGATTTAAAAACAGGCATATCCACACCACTCACAACCACCAATGAACCTATTCTCAAAAACATCACTATGGGAAAAGTTGAAAAACGAATGGTGAAAGCTACTGATGGCAAAGAAATTCTTACTTGGGTAATTTACCCTCCTGATTTTGATCCATCAAAAAAATATCCGGCATTGCTTTATTGTCAGGGAGGGCCGCAGAGTACCGTTTCGCAGTTTTTCAGCTACCGCTGGAATTTCCAACTGATGGCAGCAAATGGTTACATTGTAGTAGCTCCTAACCGCAGAGGGTTACCTTCCTTTGGTACTGAATGGAATCACGAGATTTCAGGCGATTGGGGAGGTCAATGCATGAACGATTATCTTTCAGCCATTGATTCTGTCAGCAATCTTCCGTTTGTAAACAAAGATAAATTGGGAGCCGTGGGTGCAAGTTTTGGAGGGTATAGTGTTTACTGGCTTGCAGGGCATCATCAGAAACGTTTTAAAGCATTTATAGCACACTGCGGAGTGTTTGACCTTGAAAGCATGTATGGTACTACTGAAGAAATTTGGTTTCCTGATTATGATTTGGGAGGACCTTACTGGCAAACACCTAAACCCAAATCATACACACAGTTTTCGCCAATTGATTTTGTAAAAAACTGGGATACACCTATTCTGGTGGTGCATAACGAAAAAGATTTTCGTGTGCCTTTAGGCCAGGGAATGGAAGCGTTTACTGCTGCACGCTATCAGAATATTCCGGCACGTTTTCTTTATTTTCCTGACGAAGGACACTGGGTTACAAAACCGCAGAACAGTGTCATGTGGCAACGTGTATTTTTTGACTGGCTGGGCCGTTATCTGAAATAAGAGAAAGGAAAGATTAGAGTTTTGGAGGATAGGTGAGATGGCAGGACGATAAAATTCCTGACTTCGCTAATCCCAAAGCCGTTATTCTAAATATTTGATACGATTTTTCTGAATCTCAGTAATGAGGATTTTCAGCGTAGTGAATACATGATAAAAAAGTACTCACAGGCGAAGCCTGCAATAAATCCTGTATATAATTGTGCCGGAGTGTGTGCGTGATGAAGAAGTCGTGCCGAAGCCACCAACCCTGAAAGTATAAAGCATAGAATCATGGGGAGAATAAACTCATTGCCCAATAAAACAGAAAGTACATAAAGGGCACCTGTCATGCCGCCAAGCCCGATGAGGTGAATACTGATTTTCCAGAAAAAATTGATGATAAAAGCCAGAGCTATGCAGCAAGCCGCTGCAAGAATGAGAATTTTAATAACGGAAGAAATCGGCAGTTTCAGAAGAAAATAATAACAGGCCAAATAATATATCAAAGTAAAAAAGTAAGGAACATAACGCGATTTACGGTCTTCCATGAGCAGGCTTTGAAATCCGCCTCTTCGTAAAAGCAGTACTGATGAAAGCAAAGGCATCAGAAACGTAAGTACGAAAATGGTTATAAGTATAATTTGCTGCAGTGAGGGAGAAAGGGTATAAGACATGTAAGTGTTGCTTCTGAACAGCAGCAGTACAAGATAAGTGGGTATCAGCAGCGGATGCGATAGCCAGGTGAGCAACGTCAGTAAACGGTTAAACATTTATTATAACTCTTTACGTAAACGTGCCACAGGTATATTCAATTGCTCCCGATATTTGGCTATAGTTCTTCGGGCAACATTATAACCTTTTTCTTTGAGGATTTGTGCCAACTGATCATCAGGAAGCGGCTTGCGTTTATCTTCACCTTCAATCGCATCTGACAGAATCTTTTTTACTTCGCGGGTACTCACTTCTTCACCTGAATCGGTAGCCATACCTTCGGAGAAAAATGTTTTGAGCAGAAAAGTTCCGAAAGGTGTCTGCACATATTTGCTGTTGGCAACACGTGAAACGGTGGATATATCGAGGCTCACTATGTCGGCAATATCTTTAAGAATCATCGGCTTGAGGAGTTTTTCATCACCTTCAATAAAATAATCCATCTGATAATTCATTATAGCTTGCATGGTGTGAAGCAAGGTTGCTTGCCGTTGTTTAATGGCATCAATAAACCATTTTGCAGAATCAATTTTTTGTTTCAGATATAAAATAGCTTCTTTCTGTGAGCGGTCAGGTTTTTTACTGTGAGCATAACCTTCCATCATTTCATTGTATTCGCGATTGATGCGTAGTTCTGGAGCATTGCGCGAATTGAGTGTAAGCTCCAGATGACCGTCATTATTGGTGATGATAAAATCAGGAACAATATGCTGAACAGTTTTCGCATCGGCAGAAATGTCGCCACCGGGGCGTGGATTAAGTTTCAGAATTTCCTGCATGGCTTCTTTCAAATATTCATCAGGCAGGTTCATCAACCGGGCGATTTTCTCATAATGCTTTTTTGAGAATTCGTCCATATAATTTTTGATGATTTCTATTGCACGCTGAATAGGTTTGCTGTCTTTGTTTTTTCGTTGTAGTTGCAACAGCAAACATTCCTGAAGGTTGCGAGCACCTATTCCCGGAGGGTCGAAAGTCTGAATTACCTGTAACACCTGAAGTAATTCGTCAGAGGTAGTCTGAAGATTTTGAGTAAAGGCTAAATCGTTTACAATGGAATTCAAATCTCGTCTGAGGTAGCCGTCTTCGTCTAAGCTTCCTATAAGATGATTGGCTATGAGTTTTTGTTTTTCATCCAGGTTCATCATTCCCAGTTGCACCAGCAGTGTTTCCTGAAAAGTGAGGGATGCACCCAATGGCATTTCTGTGCGTTCATCATCAGGCGAAGAGTTGTTTGCATTGCTCTTATAGTATGGAACATCTTCATCCGTGATATAATCATCCACATCAAAATCATCGGCATTGCGGTCTTTTATTTCCTCATCGTTGGTATTATCAAATTCATCTTTTTTGCTTTCGCCATCTTCTTCACTCGCTTCTACACCGTCATCAAGTTCGGGAGTTTCATCTTCCTCATCCTGCAGTTTTTCATCATCAATATCTTCTGGGGCGCCTTCTTCAAGAGCAGGATTTATTTCCATTTCTTCTTTTATTCGTTGTTCAAGGGCAACGGTAGGCAGTTGCAGCAGTTTCATAAGCTGAATCTGTTGCGGTGAAAGTTTTTGCTGTAATTTCTGAGATAAACTCTGTTTTAACATAATGTATGATCGGTGCCAAAATTAAAGTTTTATACGAGGAATTGGCGCAAATAGTTTGCATTTTGCGAAATATACGTATTAAACTGAAAATTAAACTTTGCATTATTTTTAACTTGTAAATAAGTAAAAAAATGTTATACATTTGTATTCTCATAAGGCCTTCTGTACAGAGGGCTTAATTGTTTGATTGAATTTTAAAAAAAACTGAATAGTACCATGTCAGAAATTGAAAAGGATTCTGCATTGAGCGAGAACCAAACCGCAATCGAAGTAAGTTCAGAAAACGAGCTTTCAGAACAACCACTTCACGAAGAGCATCAGGAGCATGTGCCTGAACCGGCTGAAAATTTCAGTAATCTCACCAAGGAAGAGATGGTGAAAATGGCCGAATCATTTTCTGACAGGGATATTGCGGAGGTAAAATCCAAAATACCTGCTCTGAAAAATGCATTCGATGAGTTACTGGCCTCAGAGAAAGAGGCTGCCTTATCAGCACATCTGGAGCAGGGTTTAGCAAAAGAAGATTTTAAATTTGCCTACTCCGGTGATGATGAAAAATTTCAGGAGGCAATCAGAAAATTTAATAAGCGCAAAGCCGAATATACTGCCGAGCAGGAAAAATTCAGAGATGATAACCTGAAAATAAAGCAGGATATTCTGAATGAAATGAAAAGCCTCATTCAGAATGAAGATAATATGCAGCGAGCATTTGAACAGTTTCATGAGCTGCAGGCGCGCTGGCGCAATACAGGTGCTGTCCCTCAGGGTAAACTGCAGGACCTTTGGATGACTTATAAACTTTACACCGACAAGTTTTATGAGTTGTTAAAGATAAACCGTGAGCTTCAGGATCTCGACTTCAAAAAGAATTTAGATGCAAAAATTGAAATATGTGAAAAGGCAGAGGAGTTGGTGAATGAGCCATCACTGAATGAAGCATTACATAAGTTGCAGTTTCTGCAAAATAAATGGCGTGAAACAGGGCGTGTAAGCAATGAAAAAAGAATTGAAATTTGGGAGCGTTTTAAAGCCGCAAGCGATAAAGTTTACGATCGCAGAAGAGAATATTATGAGCAACTGAAGCAACGCTACGCTGAAAATCTGGAAGCAAAAAATACACTGATAAGCAGACTGGAAGAACTGATAAAAGAAGAGCCGGTGAAAGCCAATGAGTGGGTTGAGAGAGGAAAAGCAATAGTTGAATTTCAGAATGAGTGGAAGAAGGTAGGCTATGCCGATAAAAAATCAAATGACGAAGTGTGGGAAAAATTCAGAGGAATATGTGATGCTTTCTTTTCAAAGAAGAATGAGTTCTTTACAAATCTGAAAAGAGAGCATGCCGATCATCTGCAGGCAAAAAATGAATTGTGTATGCAAGCAGAGGCTTTGGTAGAGAGCAGCGACTGGAAAAAAACTACAGAAGAACTTAAGAGGTTACAGCAGGAGTGGAAAAAAACAGGTTCTGCAGGTGAGCGTCACAATCAGAAAGTATGGGAGCGTTTCCGCAAAGCATGCGATGCATTTTTTGCACGTAAAAGTGCACACTATGCAACTCTTGAATCAGAGTATAAAGAGAATATGGAAAAGAAAAATGCTCTGATTGAAAAAGCGGAGCAGTTTGTTGCAGGCGAAAACTCTGATGAAACAGTTGAACAGCTTAAAGATTTGCAACGTCAGTGGACTGATATTGGGATGGTTCCGCTGGAGCATAAGGACACTATTTATGCACGATTTAAAGCTGCCATAGACAAACATTTTCAGGCTTTACGACAGCACAACAAAGAAAGATTTACATCGCATAGCAGACCGGTACGCAGCGGCAAACCCGGTAATGAAAAGAATGATTTAAAACATCGCATGAGCCAGCTTTCCAGCGAAATAAATACGTGGGAAAACAATCTCGGATTTTTTGCCAAGTCTAAAAATGCTGATAGCGTAAGAAAAGAGTTTGAAGAAAAAATTAATCGTGCGAAAGAGGAAATTCAGCGTTTGAAAAAACAAATGGATACCATCGGGTTGCCTGCCAAGGATGAAAAATCGGAAGAGAAGTAATTACTTAAACTTCAAATTCGATATCTGTTCTCAATTTTTGTGCAAGTTGTTTTAAGAGATCAGCTTTCATAGCGTCATTATTGATTTTTTCAATCACATCACCTGCAAAAGCATAATTTAAGAGAGCAAGAGCATCCTTTTTGCCTATGCCTCTTGAGCGGAAGTAAAACAAGGCTTCTTCGTCTAACTGTCCGGTGGTGGCTCCATGTGAGCATTTCACATCATCAGCATAAATTTCCAACTGAGGTTTTGCATTCATCACGGCATTATCGCTCAACAAAACATTTTTACTGCTCTGAAAAGCGTTGGTTTTCTGTGCGTCCTGACGAACAAAAATTTTACCGTTGAAAACGCCATGCGCATCATCATCAAGAATGTTTTTATACAACTGAAAACTTTCGCAATTGGGGCTGGCATGGTCCACCAGAGTGTGATTGTCAACAGTCTGATTTTCTCCTGCAACAGTAAGGCCGTTCAGATGTGCTGTACATCCGGGTTCTGCAAGTTCAATATGCAGATTGTTTCTCACTAATTTTCCTCCGATGGTAACCGTTGAAATATCGAATACAGAATTTCTTTTCTGCTGCGCATATACCTGATTTATCTGTAATGCTTTTTCATTTTCATCCTGTTTTACATCATATTCCACAAAAGCATTTTCGCCAACAAAAAATTCGATAACGGAGTTGGTGAGCGAAGGAAAATGATTTAATGAATGATAGGTGGCAATGATCTGAACTTTAGAATTGTTTTCGGCAACTACCAGATTGCGCGGATGTGCTGCCACGGCTTCTTGTCGTGCATCGTTTAAATGGAGCAGGTGAATGGTTTGTTTAACTTCCATACCTTTTTTGATATGGATGAACAAACCTTCGTGATGAAATGCTGTGTTTAATGCGATGAACGGCTGATGTTCTGTTGCGGCAAGTTTGCCAAACCATTGCAAAGCATTGTCGGTTTCAATAAATTCAATACTGAAAGTATCTGCTTTATGAGGCGTTGATAATTCAGCACAATAAACTCCGTTTACGAAAACAAGTGTTACAGCATCGGTACCTGCGATTTTATATTTTTCAATTTCTGATGCTGTAAGATTTGTACAGGCAGCAGCTCGGTGATTGAATGGTGTGTTTTTTATCGGAGATAAATCGAGGTATTTCCAGTCTTCGTCTTTTGAAGTAGGGAATCCTATATTGTTAAAAGTATCAATAGCACTTTTTCTTACCGGAGTAAGTTTTTCAGAAGCAATGGTTTCAAATGGTATATGATGTTTTGTTTCCGAAACGGTTTCTGTCAGCGTGTTCACGTCAGCAAATGTTAATTAAATTTCTACTTCTTCTTTTATCCAGTCGTAACCTTTTTCTTCAAGCTCGAGAGCAAGTTCTTTGGTTCCGCTTTTCACAATACGTCCTTTGTAAAGCACGTGTACAAAATCAGGAACAATGTAATCCAGCAAACGCTGATAGTGGGTGATAACAATAAATGAGCGTTTGCCGTCACGCAATGCATTTACACCATCTGAAACTATTCGCAATGCATCAATATCAAGGCCTGAATCGGTTTCATCAAGTATTCCCAATTCAGGTTCCAGCATGGCCATCTGAAAAATTTCATTTCTTTTCTTTTCTCCACCGCTGAATCCTTCGTTTACGCTGCGTTGTGTCATTGTTTTGTCCACCTGCACCAACTGCATTTTCTCGCGCATCAGTTTCAGAAATTCTTTGGAGTCGAGTGGTGCAAGCCCTTTAGATTTGCGTACTTCATTCACCGCTGTTTTCATAAAATTGGCATTGCTCACCCCCGGTATTTCTATCGGATACTGAAAGGCAAGAAATATTCCTTTGCGTGCACGGTCTTCGGGAGATAATTCAAGTATGTCTTCGCCTTTAAAAACTACTTCGCCTCCTGTTACATCATATTCATCGCGCCCGGCAAGTACGGATGCAAGGGTACTTTTACCTGAGCCGTTGGGTCCCATGATGGCATGAACTTCGCCCGGATTGATTTCAAGATTTAATCCTTTCAGAATTTCTTTGTCTTCTATATTGGCTTTAAGATTTTTTATTGATAACATTTTTAATTTGATTTAAATTTTATCCTACACTTCCTTCAAGACTTACAGCAAGCAGCTTCTGTGCTTCCACGGCAAACTCCATAGGCAATTGATTAAACACTTCTTTGCAATAGCCGTTTACAATTAAGCCTACAGCATCTTCGGTTGATATACCTCTCTGATTGCAATAAAATATCTGATCTTCTCCTACCTTGGAGGTGGTGGCTTCATGTTCCACTTTTGCAGTAGGGTTCGAGCATTCAATGTAAGGGAAGGTATGTGCTCCGCATCTGTCACCGAGCAACAGCGAATCGCATTGCGAAAAGTTACGTGCATTCAAAGCGTTTTTGCCTATGCGCACAAGACCGCGGTAGCTGTTGTTGCTTTTGCCTCCGCTAATTCCTTTTGAGATGATGGTGCTGCTGGTATTTTTTCCGATGTGGATCATTTTTGTTCCCGTGTCGGCTTGCTGCATGTTGTTGGTTACGGCAACGGAATAAAACTCACCTATTGAATGATCGCCTTTGAGAATTACACTTGGGTATTTCCAAGTGATAGCACTTCCTGTTTCTACCTGCGTCCAGCTTATTTTGGCACGTTCACCTGCGCATAATCCTCTTTTGGTAACGAAATTATATACACCACCTTTTCCGTTTTTGTCACCGGGATACCAGTTTTGTACGGTACTGTATTTTACCTGCGCATCTTTGTGTGCATATATTTCCACCACTGCTGCATGCAGTTGGTTTTCGTCACGTTGTGGGGCGGTACATCCTTCGAGGTAACTTGTGTAAGCACCTTCGTCAGCAATGATGAGTGTTCGTTCAAACTGACCTGTGCCGGCAGAGTTGATACGGAAATAAGTGCTCAGTTCCATGGGGCAACGCACACCTTTGGGGATATAGCAAAAGGAGCCATCGCTGAAAACGGCACTATTGAGAGCAGCATAAAAATTATCGGTGTAAGGCACCACACTGCCCATGTATTTTTTCACCAGTTCGGGGTGTTCGCGAACAGCTTCGCTAAAGGAGCAAAAGATGATTCCGAGTTTTGCCAACTCATCACGAAAAGTGGTTTTTACGCTTACACTGTCAATTACGGCATCAACAGCTACTCCTGAAAGACGTTTTTGTTCTTCTAAAGAGATCCCTAATTTGTCGAAGGTTGCTTTTACTTCGGGATCCAGTTCGTCAAGGCTGTTAAGTGTTTTCTTAGGCTTGGGTGCAGAGTAATAAATGATGTCCTGAAAATCAATTTTCGGATAATTTACATGTGCCCATGAAGGCTCTTCCATTTTTTTCCACTGATTAAAAGCTTTCAGCCGGTAGTCGAGCATCCACTGTGGTTCATTTTTTTTTGCCGAAATAAAACGAATGGTATCCTCATTCAAACCTTTAGGGGCGGTGTCTGCTTCAATGTTGCTTACAAACCCCCACTTATAGTCGCTGCCGGTTACTTCGTCTATTATTTTTAAATCTTCACTCACAGTTTTTTTATTTATTGTCTATTTAGAATTTGTCTAAACTTAATGTTATGATAAAAAAAATTTGTTTCAGGTTTATTTGATGGCTACTTGTTTAATGGTATTTAACTTATTCATTATACTGAAAAGCTTTCGCCACAACCGCAGGTGCGTGAAGCGTTTGGGTTTTTAAAATGAAATCCTTTTCCGTTAAGCCCATCGGTATAATCAAGTTCAGTACCTATGAGGTAGAGAAATGATTTTTTGTCACAAACGATTTTAATTCCTTTATCTTCAAAAACCTTATCGTCAGGCCTTATAACAGTATCAAATTCAAGAAGATAGGTTAATCCGGAACAACCACCACCATCAACCCCCACACGAATAAATGCACTCTCGGGCTTTTGTTCAGACTGCATTAAACTTAGTGCTTTGGCTTTAGCTGTTTCTGTTACGGTAATCATAATCTTTGGTATTCAATACAAATGGAGGCTGCAAAAATAGCTGTTATTATATAGTCAGTCAACAGAATTGGCAACTAAAAGTTTGTTCGAAGAAGTTTAAAGTGGTGTTTTGCGTTATTTTTTTGAGGTTGAATTTCAAAAAAAGATGAATTTCAGTTTAAAGAGCTGAAAACTCATTTTTTTGAAGCCCATTAATCACAACTTAGGCTATGCCTTATCATGAAATAAACGCACTTATTACTTTGAGTGAACCAAGTTGTAATTAAAATAGTCGCAATGTCAGCCAATTAGAAAAAAGAACAATTATATGACAAAAAGCAGATATTTTTCTATTGTTTAATCATAAAATCATTTTACATTTGGCGCGCTAAACAGAGTGAATCGCAACATTTTTTATTTAGTTGTAGAGAGGGGCCATTTAAACCCGAGTAAATTTTATTAGTTTTTTTAACTGTCATCCTTAAACCAAACAAGCTAACGCTAAATTTTAGAGTGATATAAAATTGTTATGCCCACATGCGTAATAATTTTATATAATAATATTCACCTATAAAGGTGTAAATAGAGTTTTAAGCGAGTAAAATAATTAAACATAAGTAATACTATAAATCAAACAAATGACAAACAAAAACAAATCAAGTAAAGGATACTATTTAAAGTATCTGATGAGTTGTTTAATGGCAATCATGCTATGGACAACGAGCGCAAATGCGCAAACAGTAACTATTGGTACAGGTACTTCTACTGCGCGATACCCTTATGCCTATTATTTCGGGTATGCAAGAACTGCAATGATTTATACTGCTACAGAAATGGGAACAACTGTTACCGGTTTTCAAATTAACAGTATTGGCTTTAATTGTAACACAGCTTCAAATACTGGACCTACTATAGTTTATATGAGATTAGTGGGAGCAACTACAACAGAATCGGCAACAAACTGGGCAACGAAAATTGCAGGCGCAGCGAATGTTTATTCAGGAACTCCCGGTAACACAACCGGATTTAGAGTTGTAACGTTATCAACTCCCTTCAATGTGCTTCCGGGACAAAATCTTGAAGTCATGGTGGAGTGTAATTATGGCGGAAGTGGAATAACACCATCTGCAGGAAACGCAATCAGATACAGTACGGCTTCAAATACAAAACAATATTGGGAAGTGGATAACTCGCCTCCAACAGGTAACGGAACAGTTGATGACAACCGTCCGAATATCCAAATTAATTATTCAGCATTAGTACTTTCTTGTTATCCTCCCACAGCACCCGTAGGCACACCTACATCTGCAACTATGGCAAATATAAGTTGGACAGCGGCTTCACCAGCACCTTCTAATGGTTATGAATATGCAGTAACCACATCATCTACACCACCTGCATCAGGCACTGCTTTTGCAGGCACCGGCACCAGTGTAAGTGGATTAACCGGTAATACAACATATTACTTGCATGTGCGCAGCAATTGCGGAGGTAATGGCTATAGCACATGGGCTACAAGTACAGCGTTTACTACACCATGCAGTACTGTTGCATTGCCTTGGACAGAGAACTTTGATGCTGTTTCCATTCCTGCCTTCCCAGGTTGCTGGACTAAAGAAAATGGTGATTGGGTTACTACCAATAACTCAAATTCTACTTATGATGCTGATGCCCGTTCAGGTACACAATTTTTGAGAGATGCGTATAGTGCAACCAATGAGTATATGTGGACTCCCGGCTTCAGCATGACAGTAGGGACAACCTACCAATTTAAATTCTGGTGGGCAGGAGATACGTATTCAGGATGGACAGGAGATGTGTTTGTGAATTCCACTGCTAACTCCACTGGAGCTACTCAACTTGGTTCATCTTTTGTTACCAGCGGCACAACCACTACAAAAACATATAAACAAGAAACTTATAATTTTACACCTGCCAGTTCAGGAGATTATTATTTTGCCATTAGGGTAAATGCAACAAGCAATCCATGGTATTTAAGTTTTGATGATTTTGGAGTAGATGTGGCTCCATCTTGTTTTCCGCCAACAGCCTTATCAGGTTCGGCAACATCGGCAACAACTGCTAACATCAGTTGGACAGCACCAAGTCCGGCACCCTCTAGCGGTTATGAGTATGCAGTAACCACATCATCTACACCACCTGCATCAGGAACTGCTTTTGCCGGCACCGGCACCAGTGTGAGTGGCTTAACTGCAAATACAACATACTATCTGCATGTGCGCAGCAATTGCGGAGGTAATGGCTATAGCACATGGGCTACAAGTACAGCGTTTACTACCCCTTGTGTTGACAATAGCACATTCCCTTATTTACAAGATTTTAATGCTGCTACATTTGCGCCTGCTTGCTGGCAAAATATACAAGTAAGCGGTACCGGCTTATGGCAAAGATCAACTGCAGGTCTTTATCCTACCGTATCTCCAATTGGAGCGGGAATGGCATATTTTAATAGTTTCAGTTATTCATCAGGTGTTCAAGCAAACTTGGTTTCGCAATCAAACAATTTCCCTACTGATTTATATCGTGTAAGATTTAAAATGTACAGGGATAATGGATCTTCATCAAATACAGATAGGGTATTGGTATATTATAATACAGCACCTAATTTAACAGGAGCAACCTTGCTGGGTACTATAAACAGAAATAATACATTGGCACCGGTTGAAGCAGTAGCCAATCAATGGTATGAATATAGTTTTAACATGCCTTCAGGCTCTGCAGGAAGCGGTCGTTATGTGATTTTCTCAGCCATAAGTGCTTATGGAAATAATATATATATTGATGAAGTAAACATAGAAGCTATTCCATCTTGTTTACCGCCAACAGCCTTATCAGGTTCGGCAACATCGACAACAACTGCTAACATCAGTTGGACAGCACCAAGCCCTGCACCGGCAAATGGTTATGAATATGCAGTAACCACATCGGCCACTCCTCCTGCATCAGGCACTGCGTTTGCAGGCACCGGCACCAGCGTAAGTGGATTAACCGGTAATACAACATATTACTTGCATGTGCGCAGCAATTGCGGAGGTAATGGCTATAGCACATGGGCTACAAGTACAGCGTTTACTACCCCTTGTAATGCAGTCAATACTCCATATACGCAAGATTTTGAGTCAGTAACAACTCCTGCTATACCCACATGCACACAAGTAATACAAGCAGGTTCGGGTAATCTATGGGCAACTGCTTCTAATCCGGGTAATGGGTTTACAACTAAATGTTTACGTTACGCATACAATGGCAGCTATGCAGCTAACACTTGGTTTTTTACTCAGGGACTTAACTTAACAGGAGGTACAACCTATATACTGAGCTACAATTACGGAAATAATAGTACGTCATATACAGAACAATTAAAGGTGGCTTATGGTGCCAGTGCTACTGTGGGTGGAATGACCAACGTATTAGCCGACCATACTACCATTAACCAAGCAGCAATTCAGTCAAA
>JAFDWZ010000040.1 GCA_018268195.1 Bacteroidota bacterium
TGAAGGAAACGATTCGGAGAAACGCTCCTTTCGAAATAAAAAAGACCAAGGTTCATTTTCAAAAGGCAGACGACTGTCCACCCACGAACGATATAATGAAACTTCAGAAAATGATGAATCCAATCATGAATATTCAAGGAGGTCAAAAAGTTCAGTTCGCACAGATGGGAAAAACCGGTTGTTAAAAGGAAAAAGAAAAAAAGATGATAAAAGTGAAAACACGCTCCTGCCTGCAGATAGCACTATACGATTAAACCGCTACATTGCCAACAGCGGAATTTGTAGCAGACGCGAAGCTGATGATATGATTGGCGCAGGATTAGTTTCTGTAAACGGTGAAATAGTTACACAGTTAGGAACCAAAGTTACGCTAGATGATGTTGTAAGATACAATGGCGAAATTATCAGAAATGAAAAACCGCAATATCTGTTACTGAACAAACCCAAGGATTACATAACAACAATGGACGACCCACAGGACAGGCGCACTGTGATGAGTCTGATAGCAGGTGCGTGTAAAGAACGTGTTTATCCGGTTGGTCGTTTAGACAGGAATACCACAGGAGTATTGTTGTTTACCAATGACGGTGACCTTGCAAAAAAACTTACACATCCAAGTTATGAAATACAGAAAATCTATCATGTGGAGTTAGACAGAAATTTAAAACCTGAAGATATGCAGGCCATCCGTGAAGGCGTTAAACTGGAAGATGGCATAGCCATGGTTGACGATATTCAATTTGATGCAGGATATAAAGATAAAAGCCAGGTAGGTGTTGAAATCCACTCGGGCCGAAACCGTATTGTGAGAAGGATTTTTGAACATTTAGAATATCAGGTAGTAAAACTTGACAGAGTAGTATTCGCAGGACTTACAAAAAAAGATTTAACTCGAGGAAGATGGCGTTTGCTTACAGAAATGGAAGTGAACAACCTGAAAATGATGACTGCCCGTATAGATGTTAAGAAAAAAGAAAAACGTCCTCGCATAAACAAATAACAAAATGAAACTTCTGCAGGGAGTAATTCTTACAACCGGTATTTGGAGAGCTGTTTTGCTTACACCGGGAGGAGAATTACCTTTCGGTATGGAGATAAAAAACAATCAGCATCCGGTAGTTTATTTGTTGAATGGTGATGAACGTATAGAAGTGAATGAAGTAAGCATCAGTAATGACTCACTGATTATGCGTCTTCCGCTGTACGACTCCGAAATACATGCAGCCATTAAAGAAAAAGAATTAGATGGGTACTGGGTAAATCTATCGCGCAAAAACAAACCTGAACTTCCATTTAAAGCAGTAGCCGGCAATCATCATCGGTTTAATGAATGTACTTCTTCAAGACAGTTACCTGAAAAATGGAGAATGATGTTCAGTCCGGAGAGCAAAGATTCATCAGCAGCCGTTGGCATCATACATCAGCAAGGAAATCACATCAACACTGCCATACTTACACCATCGGGTGATTATCGTTATCTGGAAGGGAGTTTGTGTGGCGACAGTTTATTTCTCTCTTATTTTGACGGGGCTTTTGCTTATCTCTTTAAGGCTAAGGTAAGTGACAATAAGATTGAAGGAATGTTTTACGCAGGCAACCACTGGCAGGAAAAATTTGAAGCCTTTGCTGATGCGAATGCTACATTACCTGATCCATATTCGCTAACCTTCATGAAAGATAAAAATGCTTCTTTTACTTTAGAAGCATTGCGTACTGACAGCACCTTATTCCGTTTCCCTGATAAAAAATATGAAGGCAAAGTGGTATTGATTGAAATTATGGGAACCTGGTGTCCCAACTGCATGGATGAAGCAGCGTTCCTTGCTGATTTTTACAAACGATATCAAAACAGTGATGTTGCTATCATTGGTCTGGCCTTTGAAAAAACCAAAGACTTTTCAAAATCGGTGGAAAACATCAATCGAATGCGAAATCGCTTCCATACTCCGTATGAGGTTATGCTCGGAGGCGCACTTGATACAGTAAAGGAAAAACTCAACATGTTTAACCGTCTGAACGGATACCCAACTACCGTTTTCATTGATAAAAAAGGAAAAGTAAGGCAGATTCATACAGGCTTTAATGGCCCGGCCACAGGTGTGTATTACGAAAAAACGAAGGATGATTTCATCAACCTTACTAACAGTTTACTCAAAGAGTAATGATGAATATGAGTTGCAGTTGCTAAATATATTCTTGCAATTATTCGTTTAAAAAAAATTTTTATCGCTTTTATAAATTTCTGCTCGAAGCATTAAGCATAATTTTTTCAGGCCAAAATATCTGAAGTTATACTTCCTCTGCAAGTACAGGAAGCAAAATGGTAAACTGGGTTCCTTTATCTGCTTCGCTTTCAAAAGATATTTTACCATTCATATTCTCAACAATACTCTTTACCATTGCCAGGCCAAGTCCGGTGCCTCCACTCTTGGTTGTGAAATTAGGTGTAAATATTTTCGACTTAAACTCTTCGGCAATGCCTTTACCGTTATCAGCAATTACGATTTTAAATTTATCATTGAGTTTTTGTAGGGTTATTTGTATCACACCTTCCTTATCCTCAGGTATTGCCTGAACAGCATTTTTCATCAGGTTGCCGAAAGCTCTCAGCACTTGCTCTCTGTCGCCACTCACCATGGCTTCTTCTCCATCCTTTTCAAAATCAAAATGAACATGAGCGGTTTCATTATAAAGATCAATATTGCTTTGAATAATTTTTATCAGATCAATTTTTTCGAAATTCCCTTTGGGCATTTTAGCAAAGTTCGAAAACTCTGTTGCTATGCGTGATAAGGAATCAATTTGTTCAATAATCGTGCGTGTTACTCGTTCAAATATAGTGTTGAAATTTTCACTCTTCTCATTCCATGCACGCGATAAATGTTGTATGCTCAGCTTCATGGGTGTAAGCGGATTTTTTATTTCGTGTGCTACTTGTTTAGCCATCTCACGCCATGCCATCTCACGTTCGGTTTGCGCCAAAGCATCCGCACTCTTTGCCAACTGACCAACCATTTTATTGTACTCATTCACCAGCGAGCCTATTTCATCACCTCCTTCCCACTCTATCAACTCATTGCTGCTACCTAATTTTATCTTACCCAATTTCTGTTGAATCAGATTTAATGGTTTCACCAACCTGTTTGAAATAATAAACGTTAACACAATAGCAATACCAAACAGCAACACATAAATATTTATTAGCGTAACCAGAAACCCGCTGATTTCCTTTTTCAATTCGTTCTGACGTGCAAAATATGGCAGGTTGATAAAGGCAGCAATATGATTGTTCTTGGAAATAATAGTTTCATAAGCTGAAGTATATTCAAGTAAGCCTATTCGTTCATCATGTATATAACCGTTATTCTGATAACTGGTGAGTCTGTCAAAGGCTTTTCGATTCATCAGCCGTGAAATAATTTCGAGGTCGAAAATTTTTGGCTGAGTTGAAAAAATGATTCTACCATGGCTGTCGTATAGGTTAAAGTCTGTACCAAGTGTATTGGATATTCTTGAAAAATTCAGAGCAGTTTCATCTGTTAGTCTATTTTCCTGAATCGGCTTGTCATGAAATTCCGATTCAACAGCGAGCATCAGTGACGAAAGTTTTTCTTTGATACGCGTTTTCTGCTCTTCGGCATAACCGCGCGTGATATAAAATATGGAACCTCCTCCAATGAGCAGAAAGGCCGCCATTACCATTCCAATTACCGATAATTGAATTCTTTTTCTGAAATCAAGATGCATTCTAAAATGATTTGCAATGAGCATCCATGACAGATACAGAAAGATAAATATTCCCGAGAAGAAAATAAATACATAAGAGAACAAAGTGAATTGCTCTATAAGCAAAGGCGTTTTGTATGAAATAATCACCATGCTGTTCTTATCAGGAAAATTAAAAAGATGCACATAACCGTTAAACGTTTCATACTGTTCGGATTTTATCATTCCGAACATCCGCTCATAGGTTGATTCCGTTAAGTAATAATTGAATTTCCCACTCTGAAAAACAAGTTTCCCGTTTTCATATTTCGCATAGGAATAAGTAGAAAAATCTTTCGCTGCAGGTATTTTATCCGACAACAATAAGTCCGGAAATCCACCTTCCTCATGATAAAATTTTGAGTCAAGCAGTATTATCAGGCTTCCGGCAGGTTCTTTACTCTCAGGTTTGTAATAAACAATTTTTCCAATGTAACTGATTTTACCTGCTGAACTGTTGACGTAATGTAGCGCAGGGCTATAGGTTGGCCGTGCATCATTGCTAATAATGCTGTCATAGGCAGCAATCGTTTTTAATGAATCGGAAGTATAAAAAAGTGATACTCCGGCTGAGTCAAAAGCTTTTATCTGTATGTCGTAGCGTGTCCAGTAAACCTGATTAAATGCAGATAGTAATACCCGTTTTTTAATTTTATCTTCTAGCGATGACACACTGCCTCCGGCAAAACTCGCTGAAAGAAAATTATCAGTACTTAATTTTTGCTCTATGTCCTGAAAAAGATATTCTGCTATCAAGTCTTCTCTGGTTTCAACCTTATTCACCAAAAGGCGCATGTTGTTTTTTTCACGCACCATATTAAAACTCGATATAATATAAGCTGCATAAACAGAAAAGCCTGCAATTACCAGCATATATCGAACAAATGAAAATTGCTGTTTACTTGTAAATCGAATATAGGTAATGAATAGTATCAGTGAATTGGTAAGCAGAAAAGTTGCAACACCATAGTTGATAAAAATTTCAGTATCGCGCAACATAATCAGGAATACCAGAAAAATGCCCTGTGTAATAAGAAACAGCAACAAATTATATGGCAACGAAAAACCACTGTACTCGGCAAATCTTACCGTGCCCTCGCAAGAAATGTAAAAGGTAAAAAGCAGGATACCTATAATAAGAAATCCGACAAGACTGAAGAAGGTAAGCTCAAAAACATTATTTACATTGAATGAAATTTTTGAGTTAAGTATTAATCCGCTGATGAGGTAATTGATGAAAACAGAAAATAAAAATGTAAAAAGAAGATTACCTACAACCACTACGGATAACAGCGTAGAGCTTTGTCGGATAACATTAATTTTCTTTCGTCTGAAATTCAGATAACGGTAAACAAACAGAATAACACAACAGAACACAGATGCACTCAGAAGAAAATCGCCAAGCGAATTAAGAAAATACGATGTTGCGTAAAACTTAGGATTGAACAGTGGCATGCCATACAGAAATGCAGGAAATCTGTAATTGAGCATTGTCCATTTTAGAAATATCAGTAAGCTAATGATCACAAACGACAGCAGTGGCACCCTCCTGATCCAGTAAATGGCATATTGATAAATAGCTACTACAAGCATTATGAAACCGGCAAGATAAATCAGAGCAATATACCACTGCTTACCGGGGTCGCTCAATACGGGATTGTATTTTACACTGAACAAATAACTGTCGTTAGAGCTAATAATAGGATAGGTTCCGGGCACCGCGCTTTGTTGCAACTGTGCATGTTCAGGAAAACCAAATATAGGATTAAATTCATTGCGCAGATAACGGTTCTGGATTTCATAACCGGTATGAATCGGTAATAATCCAATGATAGAAATATTTCTTTTTTCGAAACGAAACAGTTCATACCATCCATTTTTCAGATGTATGAGTTGTTGATTGATACCGTTCTTTACCTGATCATAGGAAAAGCTGACTGCATTATTATCCCAGTAAATGAGCGTATTGTTATGATAGACGAAACAGTAAAAATCACTTTTAGGCTTCAAGGCAGCCTTAGAGAGACTGTCGTCAATAGCATGGACACTGGTTTGCAAGGATAGCACATTTGCCAGCCACTCCACATATTGATTGGCTTTTTTCTCCTCCTCATGGAGAGTTTTCTTGGCAAATACTGTTATGCGTGCATAATCGTTTTCGCTCTGATGCAGGGTGTATTCAAGAAGAAATGCAAAAGCAATCAGAACAACAGAACTGATGAGCAAAAATGGCCTATAGCGTGATAGCTGCAATGATGGAGGTATATAGTGTTGAACAAATGTATTTAATCATACGAAAAAACACATAAAAAGTTATCTTACACCTTTAACACCTCAATGTGCAAATCTTCCTTCAGTAAATTTATTTGGAAATGAAACCTCTGCTTCTCATCAACGCACTTACTTCAGGATCTTTTCCTCTGAACATTCTGTAAGCTTTACCCTCCTCCATAGTAGCTCCTTTGCTGAAAACATACTGTAATAATTTTCCGGCAACAGCCTTATCATACAACCCATCCTTGGTTTCGGTAAATGCTTCAGTAGCATCGGCACTAATAACATCCGACCACAAATAACTGTAGTAACCTGCAGCATACGCATCATCTGAAAAAATATGTCCAAACTGTGGAAGCCTGTGGCGCATCACAATTTCGGAAGGCATGTGCAGAGCTTCCAGCGTTTTCTTTTCGAAATCCTTTGGATTTATGGCTTTGTCGCCCTCCAGATGTATTTTCATATCAACCAAGGCACTTGAAAGATATTCTACTGTTTGGAATCCTTGATTAAACTCTGCAGACTTGTTAATTTTCGCCAGCAATTCGTCCGGTAATGCCTTGCCTGTTTTATAATGTAATGCATATTGCTGCAGCACCTTTTTGGTAGGCAACCAGCGTTCGAGCAATTGCGATGGAAATTCCACATAATCTGTTGCTACATTGGTTCCGGACAACGAAGGATATTTAACCTGAGAGCATAATCCATGCAATGCATGTCCGAACTCGTGAAACAAAGTGGTTGCATCGTCCCACGAAACGAGCACGGGCTCATTACCTTTTCCCTTGATAAAATTACAATTGTTGGATACAATGGTTGTAACATTACCTTCTAAAGTATTCTGCTCACGGTATGCAGTCATCCATGCTCCTGAACGCTTGCCTGTGCGCGCGTAAGGGTCAAAATACCATAAGCCGATAAATTTTCCGTCATTATTATTTTCTACTTTATACACGCTTACATCAGGATGAAAAACCGGCACATCATTTACTTTAGTAAATTTCAGGTTGAACAATTCTCCGGCTACATAGAACATTCCTTCTCTCAGTTTATCAAGCTGAAGATATTCTTTCACTTCATTTTGATCGATATCATACTTTGCCTTTCTGACTTTTTCAGCATAATAACGATAATCCCATGGCTCGATTTGAATACCTGATTTTTCTGCATCGGCAATCTTTTGCATATCGGCCACTTCTTCATGCACACGATTTACTGCAGCAGGCCAAACAGCTTCCATCAATTCAAGGGCACGCTCAGGTGTTTTAGCCATTTTATCTGCCAATTTCAGATGAGCAAAAGTTTCATATCCCATCAGGTGCGCCTTTTCAGCACGCAGTTTCAATATCTGCGGTATAATTGCATTATTATCGTTGGCATCACCATTATCACCTCGGCTGACGAACATTTTAAATACCTTCTCGCGGAGAGGTCTGTTGATAGCAAATGTCAGAAAAGGTTCTACTGCAGATCGTGTGTTAGATATAAGCCATACTCCATTTTTATTTTTTTGTTTGGCAGTCTGTGCATAGGACGAGATTACATCTTCCGGCACACCTTTTAAATCATCGAGAGTTGTTATCTCAACATATTTATCATTTTCATCTGCCAGCTGATGTTGTCTGAATTTGGTGAATAACGCTGCGAGTTCTTTGTTTATATCCGTAACTTTCTTTTTTGCTGCATCATCAAGCTTAGCACCTGCAAGTACATAGTTGGTATAATAACGCCACAATAATCGTTGTTGCTCTTCCGAATAGTTTTTCCCTACGGTGTCATTATAAAGCTTTTCAATGCGTCCAAAAAGTTTTTTGTTTTGATAAATCGAATCATTGAATGAGGTCAATTTCGGTTCAATTACTTCCTGGACCTTATCCATCTCTGCCGACCCCATATTGGATGTCCAGACTCCATACACTGCTTCTAAATTATGCAGCGTCTGTCCTGAGTTTTCCAGTGCTTCAATAGTATTTACAAAATCAGGTTCCTGAGTGTTTTCTACAATGGCATTAATCTCTTTCTGTTTTTCTGTCATTGCTGCTTCAAAAGCAGGAATAAACTGATCCACTTTAACTTTATCAAAAGGTGGCACTCCATTATATGGACCACTCCATTTTTCAAACAATGGATTATTTTCAGTCATGTTTTTTTGTTTTGTCTGTCCGCATCCGGCTATTGCTGCCGCAAGTATTATTAAATAAATATTTTTGCTTTTCATGATGATATGGTATTCTTAATGCTCTGCGAGTATAAATAAATTCAGGTTCTATAGAATCTTAATTCTTATTAAATTTTCAGATTTAGATTAAAATAATTTTCGCGCTAAACCAATAAAAAAATATTTACGAATTATTTTATCATTATTTTCTTGACCAATAATTTTTCTCCGTCATCAGCATGAACAAAATACACGCCCTTTCTTAATCCGGTTGCAGATAAGGTTAGTTTATTATTTCCATGATGCAGATTTTCTATTTTACTTTTTAATACTGTACGTCCTGCAAGGTCTGTTATGCTGATGTTTACTTGGCTGTCAGTAATTTTACTGCACAGATAAGAGATATGAATTGCATCTTGCGCAGGATTAGGATAAACCTCAAGTGAATTATTTTTATCTGCCATTGATGACAGATTACTTGCCGATGTGATAATGCCATCGTATTTTATCTGTGCATTAACAGCGCTCTGTTGTAAATCGGCAAGGCTATCGCCAGCCAGTAAAGCAAAAGCTACAATTACAGAATCACCGGAAGCCAGATTAAATGGTCCTGAACTTACAACCTGCATCACATCGTTTCCTGCAGGTAAAGTATTACCGGCTTGAGGGCGGGAGTTGCTAAGGCAGGTATATTTTTCTGCACTTGTAAAGTTGGATGTAGCATCTACACCCCCTCCACCTCCGGTTACATTGTCTATACTATAACAAAGGTATGGGGTTGATGTAAGCAGTTTGGTTCCTGCATACAAACCTCCTGCATCCGTACACCAAGCATAACCCATTTTCAGAGCCGCATCTTCGTCAGCTTTATTATTAGCATAGGTTTGAATATCCCAGTCAGAACAAATACCGGCATAAAGCGAACTCAAAGCGTTTGCACCGTTATTCTTGATATTGTATTCCACAATAACAAATCGTGTATTTCCCGGTGTACTCCATGCATAAGTTTTGTGTTTTACCAATACATTTAGTTTGCTCGATGCATTATTGTCATTAAAAGTAGTTTTTAAATCATACTCTGAATTTACGGAAGGAATAATTCTGCTCACAGCAATCTGTTTTACAAAATCATCATCAAAGTTAGATCCATCACGGCAGTTATCCGAAACATTATTATTGTTACCAATCATCAATCCACCGTCATACACAAGGTTACTACCATTGAAATCGAATCCTAATCCTGAGGTCTGATTGATACCATAATAATACAATCTTCCTTTACTGGTAATGGTAGTACCTATTTCATTGATGTTAACATTTATATAATCAACATTAACAATCACGCTAAAAATCTGATTTACTATAAGCGATCCATCTGTAAATGCCATCTTAAAAGTTATGTTCGAATTTACAGGTGCATTGTTATTAATCTTCACCGTGAATGGTGTTGCCGAAGTATTCACCATGTCAAGTGTTGCCATTGCACCGGGGTTAATACTATTGTTAAGTATGGTTACATAAGGCGAAGGGGAAGATAATGTTACTGTCAGATTCGTTAGTGGAGCCAAAAGGTTTAGCACATCACCGGAAATCCGTAATGTATCACCTGCAACAAATGCAAGGTCGTTATTATCCGACATCTGAATATTATCCATTCTCACTCCTTTTGGATTTTCACTCACTGCACGAAAAAGGTTTACTCTGCCTGTGCCTAACTTATCCATGTAACCGTTATTGGCTGAAATGCCGTAAATATTATCTGCTGTCATTCGCAACTGCTCGGCAATCTGCATGTTGTTATAGGCTGGGAATTGTGATTTAACCAATGCAGCACATCCGGCTGTTATAGGCGATGCCATAGAGGTACCGTCATAAGATGTATAAGAGTTATTGTAAACCGTTGAATAAATATTTGACCCTGGCGCTGCGATATCCACTGAATAATTGTAAGTAGAAAACGATGATTTTTCATCGGCTGAATTTGTTGCTGCAACGCTGAAAGCATAATTATATGCAGCCGGGAACTGTGCTACATCGGAATAAGTATTGCCTGCAGCACAAACTACCAGCGCCCCTTTATTCACTGAGGCATACGTAATCGCATCTTGTCCGTAGCTTCCACCGAAGCTGCCTCCCCATGAGCAATTGATAATCTGACAACCGTGGTCCGCTGCATATACAATTCCTTCATAACCATTGTCAATAGTAGATACAGAAGTTGCATTTGCACATTTCACAGGCAAAAACTTACATTTAAAAGCAGGACTTGATACTCCTATTCCGTTATTGGTTACAGCATCAGCACATCCCGAAACGTGAGAGCCATGATCGCTCATATCAACCATTGGGTTATTATCATTCATACTCACATCCCATCCGCGGAAATTATCAATGTATCCGTCATTATCATCATCCAAACCATTAATGGGGTCTGCGTAATTGTACTTGATGTTACTCTGTAAATCCGGGTGATCCCAATCGGTACCTGTGTCCACAATACCTATTACTACTGAGGTATCACCTTGCTGAATATCCCATGCGCTGTAAGCCTGAATTTTATTGATAAACCATTGTTGCGAGCTAGTCTGAGGGTCGTTGGGGTTGAAGTTGGTTTTGTAAATAAAAGATGGTTCTGCATATTCCAGCATACCGGTTGACATCAAGCTATTAATAACTTTCTCTATTTGCAAAGTCGCATCTATCTTAGCTGTATAAATCAGACTTAGGTCGGCAAGTTTCTGACCCATTGCATTTTTCTCCTCACGGGGCTTTTCCTTTCCTGCAAATATTTTCTTCACAGATGTACAACCTACATTATTCAGCACGCTGTTCAGAGGCAAAATATTTACTCCTGAATTGGTGCATAATGAGCGATACTGATCTTTAACTTTAAAAATAATTACTCCGTGCTGATAATCTTCTGAAGTAACTCCGGCAGGAAGCCTGTAAGAACCTGTTGAAGAATTAGATTTTCCTGCAAAAATGCTTGTGGACAGTATGAGCAGACATGGCAAAATGATAATACGTTTGAACATATTCATGTATCTGATTTTTTGGAAGCACGAAATTAACAAAATCCTCCCTTGAGACTACTTCCATGTAACAACTGAGTGCTAAGAACTACAGAGAGAATAAGCCTGAGTCTATAAAACGTTTTGCCGCATTTTTGCTTAACATTAGTTGCAATTTACTCTGAAATTGTTATAAATTTATGCCGTGATAAAAACAGTGTTGGTTGATGATGACGAGCGACAAATACATTTTCTGACCGACTGTATTGCCGCTGATTTTCCGCAATTGTCAATTGCCGGAGTTGCCCATTCTGTCCCTGAAGCCGAGAAACTGATTAAGGAAGTGAGGCCCGAATTGGTATTCCTTGATATTGACATGCCACCCTATACAAGTTTCGATTTATTGAAGAATTTCCCGAATCCATTTTTCAGCATTATTTTTATTACCGGACACGAAGACTATGCCTTAAAAGCCTATGAAGTGGCTGCAATAGATTATATCGTAAAGCCTTTTAATCCCGAAAGTCTTCATCGGGCTGTCAGCAGGTTTGAGCAACATCATAAGAACAACCATGCGGCAACCTCGCTTGAAACGCTACTTTATAACTACAAAATTGATTCAAATAAAGACATGAAACTTACCCTTCCTAAAGGCAGGGATTTTGAAGTGGTTTTGGTTAGAGATATTATCCGAATGGAAGGAGAAGGTAATTACACTCACATATTCATGAAGTCGGGCAAACACCATTTATCTACCCGACAATTGGGGATTTACGAAAAAGCTCTGAAAGCTTTCAATTTTTTCCGAATACACAAATCTCATCTTATCAATCTGGACCAAATCATTAAATTTTGTCTTGCAAAGCCTACTCATGTTATCATGGCTGATGATATAAAAATTGAAGTGGCCCGTTACAGGAAGGAAGAATTCCTCCAACATATCAGCAACGATAAACGTTTTTTTAGCTGACCATCATTTTTTTTGCAATTGGTATTTACTCCGTGCAATTAGTACAATGTCTATTGGATATTCTATATCTATGCTATTATCTTTACACTCAAACAAACCTGTTTAGCACAGCACCTAAGCTAACCCTTTTACAAAGTTTGGTGTAATCCATACAGTTTGAATGGGAAAACCTGGAGCCCGACTCTGCTTCAGGTTTTTTTTATTCCTCAAACTTATAGATATTAGTCAATATTCCATTTGCGAATGGAATATTTAGGTTTATGACTTATCATTGCACTTCCAATTAAATTATTCGTTTTGCGTATGAAATCTATATCGTCCATTATTGCTTTGCTGTTTTACGCAAGCTTGTCAGTAGCACAATTTGTTCATCCTCAAGGGCAGTATTATAAAGTTAACGGAGCTAATTTATGGGCTGAAAAAGAAGGAACAGGAGCACCCTTGTTCCTGATTTCAGGCGGCCCCGGTGGTGCACATGTAGGTATGCATAGCTTCAGTGGATTAAAAGATGTATGCACTCTGGTTTATATTGATAATTTCGGAAGAGGAAAATCTGATACTGCAAAAGTTGTTACCGAATATTCCATTGAGCGAGATGTAGAGGATATTGAAGGGCTGCGAAAAGCGATGGGATTTGATAAAATCAATATTCTGGGACATTCCTATGGGAGTGTTGTTGCACAATTGTATGCAATTAAATATGGCAGTCATGTAAGTCACTTGATAATTGCCAATGGATTTTATAGTGGCGGCATGTGGCAGGAAAATGATGACAACAGTAACCGCGAAATCAAAGAAAACTATCCCGAAGTTTGGGAAAAGCTCATGGCAGTGCGTGATGCCGGTGCTATCTCCAGCGACCCAGAACACATTAAAATTTATGGCGAAGTGCCTTACGGATTTTTATATGCTTACAATCCTGAAAATTTTATCAAGGGCATAGACCCGAATTACCCTAATCGTTTCAACACCAAATTATACTATCAACTTGTTGGTGCTGATGGCGATTTTATTGTGGGCAACGACATTTATCGTTTCGATGTTCGCAAACAATTGAAAGATTTAAAAATGCCTGTTATGATAGTAGCAGGTCGCTTCGACCGTGTAAGTGTTCCTTCAATGGCAGTGAAGTATAAAAATTATTGCCCACAGGCACAATTTGTGATGTTCGAAAAGTCAGGTCATAATCCTCAGGTGGAAGAACCTGAAAAAGAATTTCAATTAATCAGAGCATTTCTGACAAAATAACAATGCTGCTTTCTTATAATTATTCAGTGATGTTTTGACAGTTTATAGTATTCAACGGTTTTGTTGCGTTGTATTTTACCTGAAATTGTATATTGAAATTTCGGAATAAAAATAATCTCTTTGGGTATTTCATACTTATCCAAAATGTTTGCTATCTCGTGTTTCAGGTGTTGTATTTGCACTTCATCATAACTTTCCGATTCAATAAACAAGCAAAGTTTATCACCTAATTTTTCATCAGGTAATGCTGCAATAAAAAACAATTCTCTGATACATGGTGTAAGCTTTCGTTCTATGGATTCAGGATGTAATTTTATTCCCCCACTATTGATGACATGATCTATCCTCCCCTTCCATACAAATGTATGCTCATTGAATAAAGTTACTACATCGTTTGTAACTATCGTTTGGTTAAGAAATGGAACTTTTATAACTAAACAATCGCTCTCGTCTGTACTAAAACTCACTCCCGGAAGTCCTTTATACATATCTGATTTCTCAGAACCGTTTAATTTACGTAATGCTACATGACTCAACGTTTCAGTCATACCATATCCATGATAAATTTCGGAAGTTACGCTCTGCAATATATTTTCAAGTTCTAAGCTCACGGGACCTCCACCGAGTAGTATTGTTTTTATAAAACCACTGTTGGTTGTATCATGTATTTGGGCAGGTGTAAGAGGAGCAAAATCAATCTGCATTCCTTCTGGTATTTCTTTTAAAGGAGTGTTTGATGGCTCTATACAAATCAAATTCAACTTACTGTAAAGTGCTCGCACAACCATCATTTTTCCGGCAATGTAAGTCATGGGCAGACATAATAGCGCTTTCTGTTTTTCTTGAAATCCAAAAAACGAAGCCGTTGACTTGGCGCTTTCCAGCATTTGTGCTTTTTCAACTGTAATAATTTTTGGTTCTCCTGTTGAACCACTTGTTTTCAATTGCATGGTGGCGGCAGTTGATAACCACTCCTCCATAAAATCGCCAAGCAACTGTATGTTCTTTAATTTACTTGCTCTGCAAAATGTAATTATCTCCTCACCTTTCTGCAAGTGATTATCAATCATCAGTTCATTGTAATCCTGAAAATTCATAGTAAGGCAGATAAATTCCAGTTGATGTTTGTATGATAATGCAGACCATTTTTATCTACCGAATATGGCGACTGAAAATTATTGGTAAATAATTTCCCTGTTCCCAATCCTTGCGCATAATCCGACCATCCTTTGGCAGTATATTGTGCAATTGCATTCAACCCAATATTACTTTCGAGCGCTGAAGTAATAACCCAAGTGCCTCCAATTCTTTCAACTTCCTTTTTCCATTCGTCTGCTGCCTGAAATCCTCCAATGAGAGCATGTTTCAATATCAGAATTTGCGGTTGAATACATCGGATTAATTTTTCACGTTCAGCTTTAGTGTTAATTCCTATTAATTCCTCATCCAGTGCTATGGCAATGGGTGTATTCTCAGCAATTGCCGCCATCAATTCCCATTGTCCGGCCTTTATAGGTTGTTCAATGTAGCTTATGCCATGTTCGGAAAGTCGTTTTATTTTTTCCTTCACATCATCAGCAGAAAATGCACCATTGGCATCTAATCTTATTTCTACTTCTGTGTCATTAAATTGCTGACGGATAAATTTAATCAGCGACAATTCTGTTTCAAAATCAATAGCCCCTATTTTAATTTTGATGGATGTAAAACCTTCATGCAACTTCGTGATTATTTGTTGCTGCATAACTTCTTTTGTTCCCATCCAAATCAAACCATTCACAGGAATTGAAAAACCATTTTCAGAAATTACTTCCGGAAAAATTATCCTCTTGCCATTGTTGTTCCAATCCTTTAAAACTGTTTCAACACCAAAGTAAACAGAGGGCCACTCACTCAAATCATTCAGCACCGATTCTCTTTCAGAAGGTAACCTGTAACAAATTTCCTCCAACTTGGCCTCATATCCTTCTCTGTCGTCATAAGATAGTTTGGCAAAACGATTACACTCACCTATGGCAATTTTTTCATCATCTTTCAAAAAAATAAAATAGGTGTCCTTATCATGTAAAACTCCTCTGGATGTGCCACCGGGTTGTTTAAAATGCAAAGTGTATTTTTTATAAAAACAATCCATAGAATTTATAATGATTCACAGAATTAATCCCATTCCAAACAAAACAGAAAACAACAAGGTACTGATGGCTAATTTTTTTAATTCAGGGTCTAACAATTCAGGTGATTTATTTTTTAGTACCGCCATCATATTGTTGATTATTCCGGCAAATGAAACAATATATATCCATTTCAAACCCGATGCCTCTGCAAAATAAGTATAAACCAAAGCAGAAATCATTCCTGCAACAAGTAAAACGCTATGATACACTTTTGCATTTTTCTCTCCTAATCTCACCACCACCGTTTGCTTGCCGAATGCTGCATCATTTACGCTGTCACGCAAATTGTTCAAATTTAACACACCTGTGCTGAAGCAGCCAATGGCAATGGCAGGTAACAGTTCCATATAAGTTAATACATGTGTATGTAAATAATAAGAGCCCATCACTCCTGTCAGTCCAAAAAACAGAAACACAAAAACATCACCCAGCCCTGCATAACCATAAGGGTTTTTGCCCATTGTATATTTCAATGCAGCAATGATGGCAGCAACGCCCAAACCGAAAAATGCAAGGCTGTATGTCAACCCCAATCCTTTGAGTGCTACAATGATTAAACTGATTCCGGATATCAAAGAGAGTATTATAAATGTGATAATGGCAGTTTTCATTTGTTGCAAACTGATAACTCCTGATTGCAAACTTCGCTGCGGACCTACTCTTTCCTTATTATCTACACCTGTAACCGTATCGCCATAATCATTGGCAAGATTGCTTAATATCTGCAGAAACAAAGTTGTAAGCACTGCAAGAAAAAAAATATCCCAATGAAAACTTTTTTTATACGCTGCCAGCAAACTTCCTAAAATAATTGCAGACAATGACAGAGGTAATGTTCTTAATCTGAATGAAACCAACCAGGCCGATACCGTTGCCATGAAACTTATGGAAATTTAGGGAACTTTTTAAAATCCGGAGTACGCTTTTCAAGAAAAGCATCTCTTCCTTCAGCAGCTTCATCGGTGGTATAAAGCAACCTTGTTGCTTCACCTGCAAACACCTGCTGACCTACCAGTCCATCATCAATAAGGTTAAATCCGAATTTTGCCATCTTAATTGCAGTTGGGCTTTTCGTCAGAATTTCCTGCGCCCATTCAAAGGCTGTCGCTTCCAACTTATCGTGTGGAACCACTGCATTTACCATTCCCATATCGTAGGCTTCCTGTGCGGAATACGAACGTCCTAAAAAGAAAATTTCTCTGGCACGTTTCTGTCCCACCTGTCTTGCCAAATATGCTGAACCAAATCCACCGTCAACACTTGCAACATTTACATCGGTTTGTTTAAAAATGGCATGCTCCTTACTTGCCAATGTTAAATCACATACCACATGCAAGCTATGCCCACCACCTACAGCCCATCCCGGTACAACAGCAATCACCACCTTATTCATAAATCGTATTTCGCGTTGCACATCTAAAATATTAAAACGATTTATTCCATCACCACCTTTGTAGCCCGTTTTGGAGCGCACACGCTGATCACCACCTGAACAAAATGCCCATACATTATCTTTTGGCGAAGGCCCTTCACCACTGATTAACACCACGCCTATATCCTGCGACTCATGGCAATAGACTAATGCTTCCAACAACTGTGATACTGTTTCAGGCCTGAATGCATTTCTCACTTCGGGGCGATTGAATGCAATACGTGCAACACCATCACAATATTTAAAAGTAATATCGCTGTACTCTTTTATCGTTATCCATTTTATTGCATCCATTTTTCTTTAATTTAAATACTTCCAATATTGGTCCAAAACTATCGGATTCATTTCTGCATCCGTAAAAATTTCCAAAATGGTTTTTTTTGTTGTAGGTTCAAAAAATGCTTTCAATGTATTTTCCAATTCATTTTCATGTCTCACTGTTAAATAATCCCACCCGTAATGCTCTGCTATTTTTGTTGCATTGGTATTCATTGTTGTCTCGATAAACTGTTCTCGCTCATCAATTTTATCAGGGCCGGGAATAATACGAAAAATACCACCACCGCTATTGTTCACTACAATAACCTTTAAATTATCAGGAGCTGCATCATTCCAAAATGCATTTTTATCGTAATGAAATGCCACATCTCCGGTAAGTAGAACAAAATCCTTGTGAGGTGATGCTGATGCTGCCCCCATTGCCGTACTGCTGCTGCCATCAATGCCACTGGTACCTCTGTTGCTCCATGTGGATGGAGTTTTTGAGTAATCAAACAGCTGTGCGTAACGTATGGCAGAACTATTGGCTATGTGAAGATGTGTGGTTGCAGGAATAGTCTTAAATATAGATTGAAACACTTTAAAGTCACTGTAGGCAGCCTCGCGACAAAAGTCATGATGTGCTTTTTCCTTTTTATTTTTCAATAATTGCCAACGACTTTTGTAATCAGATGTTACCGGCTTAAGTTGTTTTGATATCTGTTTAAAAAAATGCACAGGCTCAAGTGCTATGGCATTCGTCAACGACTGATAAGTATCCATCGTGGCATCAAAAGCATTCACATTCCAATGATGCTTAGGGGCGACCTCTCTGAGTATTTTTTTTATTCTTTTCGATATGAGCGACCCTCCGATGGTTATAAGCAAGTCAGGCATTAATTCTTTAATCTCGGCTTTGCTGAGACCTGTGATGCAACGGTCTATATTTTCAATATAATCAGGATGATGAATGTTTGACGTTGATTCTGTAAGAACAGCAACGTTTTCAAGTGCAGCAATTTGTTTAATATAATCTGACAACGTTCCATTGGGCAATCGTTGTCCAATTAAAATCATCACTTTTTTACTTGCTGAAAATTGTCCTGCAAGCATTGATAATGATTTTTCGGAAAGCTGTTTTTCTATGAGTGTTTCTCTGAAAATCCCGTGTGTTTCACTTTCGCTTACCTCTGCAACACCATATAAAGGTTCGCTCATAGGAATATTAAAATGCACGGGGCCTTTATCGGTGCAAGTTGCAATAGCGTATCCTTCGCTCAGACAGCGTGCATTAAACCACAAATCATTCTTTGTTTGAGCATCGCCATTTATTTCATAACTTTTTCTGATGTAGTTTCTGAAAATCTCTGTTTGGTTTATTGTCTGACCGTCTCCCTGATGAGTCCATATTTTAGGACGATCAGCAGTTAATACCAACAGCGGAATTCTCTGATAATACGCTTCCACAATTGCAGGAGCAAAGTTTAATGCAGCAGAGCCGCTGGTACATAACACCGCAACCGGTTGCTGCAACTCAAGGGCTCTACCCAATGCATAAAACGCTGCACTCCTCTCATCACGAACACTGGTACAATGAAATGCAGGATGGCGATTAAAAGAAATTATTAAAGGTGCATTTCGTGAGCCGGGGCACACAACCACTTCTTTCAAACCCAATGTTGCTAATGCCAGCACTATTTGTTGAACACCTTTCTTATCCGACAACTCCATTCTTTAATCCTATTACTGGTTCTTTAATTTTATCCATCATGGTTTTGCTTTTCAGAATGGTTTCTTCCCATTCTTCTTCCGGATTCGACTCCGATGTAATTCCGCCTCCGGTATAAATAGCAAGTTTGTTTTCACCCACCTGCATGCATCGTAAATTGATATACAGATGAGCGAAGTTTTCAAAATTTGTTTCACCAATATAACCGCAATAATATTTTCGATCATATCCTTCGTATTTCAAAATACACGCCATGCTCTCTTTAACAGGCAACCCTCCCACTGCCGGTGTTGGGTGTAATTCTTTTACTAATGATTTCAAATTGAATGAGTCGTCAGTTGACACCAGAAAATCTGTTCTTAAATGTACAACTCTTGCAGCATCTGTTGTATAAGGTCCGTCCTTTTTCATTATATTACAATGATGCCTTTCCAAAATCTGCTCAATATGTTCAATTACCATCCGGTGTTCTTCCATTTCCTTTTGTCGCCATTCGTATTTCGCCCCGTCATGCTGACGCACCTGAGTTCCTGCCAAAGCCATTATTTGCATCTGACCTGATGCTTTGTGAACCAAAAGCTCCGGTGTTGCACCTATCCATATTCCTGATTTAGGATGTTGCGACAGATAAACAAAAGCTTCAGGATAATCAGATGTAAGTTTTATAAAAAAATCTATCGGATTAAAATCAGTCGGTTTATCCTGAATGATTACTCTTGACAAAACGGCTTTGTTCAATCGGTCTGACTTTAGTTCGTTTAAATAATCATGTATCCGTTGAAAATATTCTTCTTTAGAAGTTTCAACAGGCAATTCTGAGGGGATTTCTTCCTGTTGAGGTAAATTTTGAAACTGTCTGATAAGTGATTCTGACATTTCACTTTCTTCAATTACTTGGAAAAAAATTTCACCATTAGTATTTGTTGGATAAAAAGGTGTTAACCAAAGAGTGTTTCCTTCCTTCGATTGAAAAAACTCCCTTTCTATTGCTATCTTAAATTTTTGCGTTCCCGGAAAACGGTATATGCAGAAAGGAATATTCTTAGAAAATAAAATTCGTGCAATTGATATTTCTGTATTCCTCAAAACATAACATTAGAAGGGCAAATTTAACAAAAACAAGCTATCTGATATTTTCTATTATGCGAACAACATGCCATTCCGAAAGTATTAATTGTTATTAAAACATTACATACTAAAACAAAAACAGAGAGAGCCTTCCCGAACAATCGGGAAGGCTCTCTCTGTTTTGATCAGTCTTTACAACTGTTTTATT
>JAFDWZ010000041.1 GCA_018268195.1 Bacteroidota bacterium
CCTTATGCCATTGACTTTTGCAATCCTGCTCCTGATGCCGATCGTAACAGTGTAGGTGAAGAAAACTTCAACTGGGTAATTGAGGCTGTTGCCGATATGTGTATTGAACGTGCACTTGCACATCAACCCGGAAAAGATAATCTTACCTGGGGTTCTTATATCAAGCAAGCCGCGCAAGGCAATATTTTAAGCAAAACCGACATGGATACCATGCTCGAATCATATATGGTAAAATAACTCTGCAACAGATTTATGGTTTACTTAAAAAGGAAAATTAATCTACCTGCATTTACCCTCGGTATTGAAGAAGAGTTTCAGGTAATAGACCCTAAAACACGTGAGTTGCGCTCGCACATGCATCAAATTGTTGAAGGTGGCAAAGTCATCCTCAAAGAGCAGGTAAAAGCCGAAATGCATCAGAGTGTTGTGGAAGTGGGTACCAACATCTGCAAGGATGTAAAAGAAGCAAGAAAGGAAGTTACTTATCTGCGACAGATGGTTGCGAAACTTGCACACAAACAAGGTCTCGTGATTGCAGCAGCAGGTACGCACCCTTTTTCGCGTTGGCAGGACCAACTTATTACCGACCATCCACGCTATGAGGAGATTATTCGCGAAATGCAAGACGCTGCTCGCAGCAATCTGATATTCGGATTGCACGTGCATGTTGGTATTGACGACCGCGAAACGGGAATACGCCTCATGAATCAGGCACGTTATTTTCTCCCTCACATATTTGCACTCTCCACCAACTCCCCATTCTGGGAAGGACGCAATACGGGTTTCAAATCTTTCCGCACCAAGGTGTTTGATAAATTTCCGCGCACAGGCATCCCCGATGAGTTTTCGAGTGCTGCCCAGTATGATGATTATATCAAACTCCTCATCAAAACCAACTGTATTGACAATGCTAAGAAAGTATGGTGGGACATCCGTCTGCATCCTTTTTTCAATACCATCGAATTTCGTATTTGCGACATCCCGATGCGTATTGAAGAAACCATCACTTTGGCAGCAATCATGCAAGCTATCATTGCCAAACTATATTGGCTCATGCAATACAATCTCAGCTTCCGTACCTATTCACGTGCGCTCATCAACGAAAACAAATGGCGTGCTGCACGTTATGGTATCGAAAACAAACTCATTGATTTTGGAAAAGAAAAGGAAGTGGAAACCACTCAGCTTATTGAAGAACTGGTGGAGTTTATTGATGACTTGGTGGACGACCTCGGCTCTCGAAAAGAAGTGGACTACGTTTTCGATATGATAAAAAAAGGTACCGGTGCCGACAGGCAATTGGATGTTTATGCCAAAACAGGCGACCTAAAAAAAGTAGTAGATTACATCATAAATGAAACTTATATAGGAATTAGCGTAAAAAAGGATAAAGTCAAAGCATGAATATAAAGCCAGTACGCATTGCAGTTCTCGATATGTATCAGGGGGAACCCAACGAAGGCATGCGCAGCATTAAAGCAATTTTAGAGCGATTCAGTAAATTTATTGATTACACCCTTTACGATGTGCGGTCGGAAAATAAAGTGCCCGATCTTAGTTACGATATCTACATTTCATCAGGTGGTCCGGGCTGCCCATTGCCTGTAGGCGAAGAATGGGAGCAACCTTTTTTCAACCTTTGGGATTCGCTTTTAAAACACAATCAGGAACCCGGAGCACGCAAAAAATATGCATTTCTGATTTGTCATTCCTTTCAGATGATGGCTCATCATCTAGGATTCGGAAAAGTTAGTGAAAGACATTCCCCTTCATTTGGAGTATTTCCCATACACAAAACTGAAGATGGCAACAAAGACCCAATCATTGGTCGCCTTCCGGAGCCGTTTTATGCAGTGGACTCACGTGAATGGCAGGTTACCACACCTGATATTACAAAAATTGTTCAGTCAGGAGGCAGTGTGCTATGTTTGGAGAAAATCAGGCCTCATGTGCCTTACGAACGAGCAATAATGGGAGTACGTTTCAGCAATGAGTTTCTGGGAGTACAGTTTCATCCTGAAGCCGATGCCGAAGGGATGTACCGCTACTTTGCCCGCCCTGATAAAAAAGAAAAAATCATTGAACATTATGGTTTAGAAAAATATAATGATATGATTAGTTCACTTGCCGATCCTAATAAAATTGAGCTTACACATCATGCCATAATCCCTTGTTTTATCTCGGATGCTATTGAATATTTTTATCCGCAGCTAAGTGCAGTAGGAGTTAAAATTTAACATAATAGCTCACTCGCGCTCTTAAGTAATTGACCCGGTATTTACTTCTTGAAAGTATTGCAACGAGGTGGGGCATCATCGCAGGTGCAAATTGCAAAAGTGATGATTGGCAGCTATAATAATTTTATGGAATTTTACGGTTCGTTTTAAAATAGGATGGCAATGAATTCCGATAAACATTTCTTATTCTCGTATGGTACATTGCAATTGCAAAGTGTTCAACTTGCAAACTATGGCCGTTTGCTGACCGGCAAACACGATAAACTCTTCGGTTATAAAATAGAGCAAATCATTATTACCGACCCTGATGTTTTGTCAAAAAGTAAAACCAACAGCCATCCGATAGCTGTTAAATCATCAGATAAAAATGATTTTATTGAAGGAATGATATTTGAAATAACGGAGTATGAACTTGCTCAAACTGATAAATATGAAGTAAGCGACTATCTGAGAGTACTAGAAACATTCGAGTCAGGTACAAAAGCATGGATTTATGTTTCAAAAGAGTGATAAAGCAACGCATCTTGATTTATTGGCTGCACGTGCATGATAAAAAACTGACTGTAATCAAGCTATCTAAATATCAAAAATTAAGGAGGCAAGTAGCCAAATTATTCAACAATTCTGCTATGAATAGCGAGTTAAATACAATTAAATTTAACTTTCATTAAACCTTTAGTGCTGTTGATTTGTCAAACGAACATCAATCATAAACAAACTATGAGGAACTTACTTGCAGCATTCATTGTTCTGTTGTTTAGTACAAACGCCAGAAGTCAATCACTTTATTTTCCTCCGATAACCGGAAACACTTGGGATACTATTTCTCCTCTTTCATTAAACTGGTGTCAGGATAGAATTGACAGTCTTTATACGTATCTCGATACCAATAATACCAAGGCTTTTATTTTGCTCAAAGACGGTAAAATTGTTCTTGAAAAATATTTCGGCACTCAAACACAGAGTTCAGTATGGCAATGGGCATCGGCAGGTAAAACACTTACTTCGTTTTTGGTAGGCATTGCACAACAAGAGGGGCACTTATCCATTACGGATACTACATCAAAATATCTCGGTCAAGGTTGGACAAGTTGCACACCTGCGCAGGAAGAAAAAATTACTATCAGAAATCAACTCACCATGACAACAGGACTTGATGATGGAGTACCGGATAATCATTGCACGCTTGATTCATGTTTGTTATATCTTGCAGATGCAGGTACGCGATGGGCTTATCACAATGCACCTTACACCTTACTCGACAACGTAATAAACAATGCCACAGGATTTACAATGAACGCCTATGCTACACAAAAACTTAAAACACCTATAGGAATGACAGGAGCTTTTGTTCCAATAAATTATGATAATGTGTATTTCAGCAATGCCCGGAGTATGGCGCGTTTCGGATTGCTTATTCTGAACAATGGCAATTGGGACGGAAATCAGATTATGACAGATACAGCTTATTTTAATCAGATGATTAACACTTCGCAAATGCTGAATAAGTCATACGGATATTTATGGTGGCTCAATGGGAAAGCGTCTTATATGTTACCTCAATTACAACTTGTTATTCCGGGATACCTTTGTCCACATGCACCTGCTGATATGATTGCTGCATTAGGAAAAGACGGTCAGTTTATAAATGTAATACCAAGCATGAACATGGTATGGATAAGAATGGGAGAGTCGCCTGATAGCCTTCCCGTACCTTATTTGATGGATGATGTTATCTGGCAATATATCAATAATCTAACTTGTGGAGGTCCAACCGGATTGAGTGAGCAAACAATGATTGACAATTCCGTATCGTTATATCCGAATCCGACCGGAAATGAGTTAAACATCAATTCGAATAAACTATTTAATAAAGTTGAAATTTTGAATATGCAGGGTCAGGTAATTCGTTTGCTGAATACCGATAACCGTGTAGTCACACTGTCGGTAAGTGAATTGCCTAAAGGATTTTATTTTGTGAAAACATATTTCACTGATGGTTCGGTATGGACAGGGAAAATGGTAAGGCAATAATTACGTCCTGCTTCTTCGGTAATAGTCACATCAACTAAAGTCAATTTCTGTGCTATCGCCAATGTTCAGGCTCTGACTTAATCCTTTCAGATAAGCATCGCTTCCGATTACAGAATGATGCAGAACGGCTGTTTCCAATTGAGAGTAGGAGCCAATGATAGAATCTTTGATGACAGAACTGCGCACAATGGTATGCTCACCAATGGACACATTTGGTCCGATAATGGAATCGGCAATATCGCAATTATAAGCAATGCTCACCGGAGGGATGATGATGGTATTCGGAAATTTTTGAGTAGTAGGGTGTGCTTCTTCTAATCTGCCGAGCAAGATTGCATTAGTCTCCAGCAGGCTATCTTTCCCTCCGCAGTCAAACCAGTTACCCACCTGAAACACTCCTGTTTTTTCGCCTTGTTCAATCATACGCATGATACCATCAGTAAGATGATATTCTCCCAGAGTTTTTATTTGATTATCAATAAGCACTTGCAGAGCATCAAACAGTTTACCTGCATGTTTGATATAATATATTCCCACCAATGCGAGATTTGATTTTGGGATAACAGGCTTCTCGTAAAGTTTCTCTACATAACCATTGTCATCCAGTTCAACCACTCCGAAGTTGCGAGGGTCTTCCACTTTCTTTACACCGAGTAAATTATTCTTAGCTCCCTGAAATATTTTAATATCGAAATCAATGATTGTATCTCCGAGAATGATAAGCATTTCATCATTAGCATGCACACTGTTGCGAGCGCACCACACTGAGTGCCCCGTACCTTCACGCGGCTCTTGCACTACAAAAGCTGTTTTTAGCGATGGATATTTGGTATTTACAAACTCTTCAATTTTTTCGCCCATATATCCGATGATAAAAACAAATTCATCATAGCCTGACTCTACAAAATAATCAATGATATGCGCCAATATGGGGCGCCCTGCTACGGGTACAAGTGTTTTGGGCTGTGTATGTGTGTGTGGGCGTAATTTGGTTCCTATCCCTGCTACAGGTATTACAATTTTCATTTTCTATCTTTAAATTTCAAGGGCATAAAAGTATTAAACAATGGCTTAAAGACAGTTATATTTTGGCTGCCGATAGAATCAGGAAAAAATGTAGTTTTGCAACCATCTTAAAAAAGCTCAATATTTTAATTTATGCTCAAGAAAATAACTGAACTATTAGGCAAGGATGCCGACTCGCTGTTGAACCATGTTTGTAAGACAGTTCCAAAGGAAACTTTACATGTTCCGGGTGCTGATTTTGTTGATCGTATATTCATACCTTCAAACCGCAGCAACCAGACTATCAGAAGCATTCAGGCATTATACAACCATGGCCGATTGTCAGGCACAGGTTACATGTCCATCCTTCCTGTTGATCAGGGAATAGAACATTCAGCTGGAGCTTCTTTTGCTCCTAATCCAATGTTTTTCGATCCTGAAAACATAGTAAAACTGGCTATTGAAGGAGGCTGCAATGCCGTAGCTTCAACCTATGGAGTGCTGGCTTCGGTGTCAAGAAAATATGCTCATAAGATTCCTTTTATCGTAAAAATAAACCATAACGAATTTCTGACTTATCCCAATAAATTTGATCAGATAATGTTCGGAACGGTTGACGAAGCATGGAATATGGGTGCTGTGGCAGTAGGAGCTACAATTTATTTCGGCAGCGAAGAGTCATCACGTCAGATTGTGGAAGTGGCACAGGCTTTTGAACGTGCACATGAATTGGGTATGGCTACCATCCTCTGGTGCTATCTGCGCAACAGCGGATTCAAAAAAGACGGTGTAGATTACCACACAGCTGCTGACCTTACGGCACAAGCCAACCATCTGGGTGTAACTATTCAGGCTGATATCATCAAACAAAAACTTCCAACCAACAACGGAGGTTATACAGCAATAAACTTTGGCAAGACGCATAAAGATGTTTATGCCAAATTAACTTCAGATCATCCGATAGATCTCTGTCGTTATCAGGTTCTTAATTGCTACAATGGGCGCATGGGTCTTATTAATTCAGGTGGCGAATCCAAAGGCGCTACCGACATGGCCGAAGCAGTAACCACAGCCGTTATTAACAAACGTGCAGGCGGTCAGGGTCTGATTTCAGGTAGAAAAGCATTCCAAAAACCATTTAAAGAGGGTGTTGAAATGCTGAACGCTATTCAGGATGTTTATTTATCAAAAGAGATTACTTTAGCCTGAGAAAATCGGATTGTAAAAAGTTATTTTTAAAAAGTAATTTTACGGTTACGAGTTTCTATATAAAAAACGAGCAAGCATGTCATGGTTTAAGCGAATAAAGGAAGGCATTACGACTTCTACCAAGGAGAAGAAAGAAACACCGGAAGGATTGTGGTATAAATGCCCTTCATGCAAATCAATAGTAGCTTCATCCGATCATGAGGAAAGCAAATACGTATGCCCTAATTGCGGCTTTCACGAGCGCATTGGCTCTGAAGAGTATTTTGCTATTCTGTTCGATAATAACAAGTTTAACGAATTCAACGCAAACATTACTTCAGGCGACCCGCTTGATTTTGTTGACACCAAAAAATACAAAGACCGCCTGCGCGATAGCATAGCTAAGACTCAACTTAAAGATGCCATACGCACTGCACATGGTCAGGTTTATGGACATGATTTGGTAATTGCCTGTATGGATTTTGAATTTATTGGAGGAAGCATGGGCTCGGTGATGGGTGAAAAAATTGCTCGTGCAATTGACTACTGTCTGGAGCATGAACTTCCGTTGATGATTATCAGCAAATCAGGTGGTGCACGTATGATGGAAGCGGCATATTCGCTAATGCAGATGGCTAAAACATCGGCCAAGCTCACTCAAATGTCGGAGGCGCGCCTTCCTTATTTCAGTTTGCTTACCGACCCAACTACCGGAGGTGTTACGGCATCATTTGCCATGCTTGGCGATTTAAACATTGCTGAACCAGGTGCTTTGATAGGCTTTGCAGGACCACGAGTAGTAAAAGAAACCATAGGGAAAGATTTACCGAAAGGATTTCAGACGGCAGAGTTTGTTTTGGAACATGGCTTCCTCGATAAGATTATTGACAGAAGAAACTTAAAAGATAGCCTTGCTAAACTGCTGGTGATGCTGAAAAGCTGATACCTTATTTTTTCTTTTTAGGAGGAACAATCAGATACGTTGCTATCATGGCACCATCCATGTAAATGGTTATAGCTTTTTTCTTGTTCGAATTACAGAGATAGTCATACTGAATTACCTGCTCATTCTGCCTGAAAGTAACGGGGATACGTTCAGGATTCTTCCCCTCGGTGATTTCTATTTTTCCTACAAGAAGGCTGTCCATAATTTTAAAATAAAACTTTTTCAATTGACCTTTTTTTAGAGGTACTATACCATCTGAGGGCGTGAGCGCATAAATTCCATTTTCAAAAAACGGATCGTAAACCTCAGGGTAATTAAAGAAAGTCTTACGGTCAACCAGTGTATCAAGATATTGCCTGCTACTGTTCAATGGCAGGTGCGTAAGTATTATCTGTCGCGGATGTAAAGCATAATACATTGAATTGAAACGTTTGGTAAACACACGGTCTTTGCTTTCTGTGTATCCGCTTGCAAGCATCACATCCATGAGATACCATTTGTCATACAACTTCACAGTATTCCAGCAGTGATTACTATTCTTAAGTATTTTTCCGGGTAGTAAATCCTTACGCAGAAATCCGGGAACCAACTCCGATTGTATTTCCATTTTGGAACATAAAACATTCAGCAGATTGCAATATCCTTCGGCCTTTGCTTTACGCAATTTAAAAACTTCCTGTGCATCAGTTGCCGGTTTCTTAGACTTTACATCATACATAATATTTTCTGCAATCCACCTGAATGCTACTCGCAGTCTGAAATGTGGTTTGTCAAACTCAACCATGATTCGCGCAGCAAGTGTATCTATGTTGTCAATGTGTTGTGCAGAAAGACTTAATGCAAATTCATCCATTGCACTATAATCAAGTTCAGGCACATGAATACGGTTTTGTGCTGAAACTGCACTGCTGAAAAATAAAAGGATAAAAAATATGATACGCCCTGCAGTTGACATTTGGTTTTGGTTTGAGAGGTTTCGGCAAGTTAATCAAAAACCTTCAGGTACTCACTGTGTGACTGAAGATTTTTTCCTTTTCAGATAAACAATGAGTGCTATGGAAATAACGATTAAAAAGGAAGAAATCAGCTCAGCCTGTGTGATACCATGACCGAAAATATGATACTTAGTGTTTACCCTGATTTGCTCGATAAGTAAACGTTCAACACCGGTGAACAGCAGATATACTCCGAATAACACTCCGGGTATCTGAATTTTTTTACGCAGTTGCCATAGAACAAAAAACAAAATGATGCAGGCGATAGCTTCGTAGAGTGGAGTTGGAAATACAGGAGGGATTAGCTGAAAGCAATGATTTCCGGTACATCCTTCAATAGGCACACCTTCGTTGATAACGTTGTGAGGATAATTATAACTCCACATCCAGTCAGGAAAAGGAAACCATGAAGGTTTAGCAGCAGTATTTACAATACCCCAATCGCCATCACCTGCCATATGACACCCAATTCGGCCTGTACCATAGGAAAGCATGAGCCCGGGGGCAGTAGCATCGCAGATGACCCATGCAGGAACTTTTAATTTCTTACCACTATACCAAAGTACGGCAGCTGCACCACATATAAGTCCTCCAAAAAATGTTAACCCGCTGAATGAAATAAGTGCGTCCACAGGGTCGCGCAAGAAATCATCAATGTTTTCGAGGTTATGAAAAATTTTTGCGCCAATCAGTCCTGCTAAAGCAGCGGTCATGGTAATGTTCATTACAAACTGATGAGGATAGCCTGTCTCTGTGATGGTTTTAGGAACAGGAAGCTGTTCTTTCTTTTTTTCGTTGTATTTGCTCCACACGGAGTATGCTGCCACCAGCAAACCTCCGGGAATATTTCCGCGTGCTGAGAGTAGAAATTCCTGCGGATTATTCACCAACTCACTATAATGTAAAATTGCTTCAAGAAGTTTATATCCTATAATGAACCCGATAATCCCTGCCGTAATCAACTCGCCTGCTGAAGCAGGTTTGCCTTTCACATAACTATAGGTGAATGATTTTAATAATCCGTTTTTCTCCTTTCGTTTCAGCTCAAGTGTTAGCGTATAAGCAGCCAGAAAAAAAGACAAAGCCATCATTAAACCAAACGTTTGTATGGGCAATGGAAGGTTAAGTCCGAAAAGGTCGTTGAGTAAATCGGAGAGTGTAGGATACATTAGTTAAAAAAGCAATTAAGCAGTTTGAAGAGATAAAATTTCACAAGGCATTTCATTATAATGATCAGCTTTTAATAGTCTGCATGGCACTATTGTATTAATCAGATCGGGGTTAAAAGGAGTTTTCACTTTTACATAATTTTCTGTAAAGCCATGCATCCATCCGTTTTTGTTATCGCTTTCAAACAGCACATTCATTATTTTATTCTCTTGTTGCGCATAGAAGTACCGTAATTTTTTTTCGGATAAAATACGAAGCATCTGCGTGCGTTTTTTACGTTCTTTCAGAGGAACTTTTCCTTGCATATCAGCAGCAGCAGTATTGGCTCTTTCGGAATAAGTGAATACATGCAAATACGAAATGTCAGCCTCGCGGAGATAGTTGTAGGTTTTCAGAAATTCTTCTTCTGTTTCACCCGGAAATCCTGTTATCACATCCACACCTATACATGCATGTGGCATCAACTCCTTTATTTTTTGGATGCGCGAAGTATAAAGTCCGGTGAGGTATCGTCTGCGCATCAGTTTCAGCACTTCATCCGAACCACTTTGCAGCGGAATATGAAAATGAGGCATAAATTTTTCGGAGCGGCTTACATATTCAATAATCTCATCTTTGAGCAGATTAGGTTCGATAGATGAAATGCGATAGCGCATCTGAAGTGGTTGATGGTCTAATGCACGAACAAGGTCAAGAAAATCTTGTTGATGTTTGTCGTCAGGATTTTCTTTTCCGAAATCGCCAAGATTGACTCCTGTAAGAACAATTTCCTTTGCACCCTGGGCGGCAATTGTTTCGGTTTGATGTAAAACATTTTCTATGCTGTCGCTTCTGCTTTTGCCCCGTGCCTGCGGAATAGTGCAGTAGGTACAGATGTAATCACATCCGTCTTGTACTTTCAGGAAAACACGAGTACGGTCGCCTGAAGAATAACTGCTCACAAAGGTGTGATGTGTTGCAATGTCACATGAAAAAACCTGAGCATCTATTTTTTCTTTCAGATGATGGATATAATTTGCTACATTAAATTTTTCTGTAGCTCCCAGTACCAGACTTACTCCCGGTATAGAAGCTATTTTCTCCGGCTTCAACTGCGCATAGCAACCAATAATAACTACATGCGCTTCAGGGTTTGAATGAAGTGCACGGTTTACCCAGGTCTGACATTCGCGGTCGGCACTTTCAGTAACTGAGCAGGTGTTGATGACATAAATATCTGCAAAGTCTGAATAATCAACCCGCTGACAGCCATTATCAGTCAACTGCCTGGCAATAGTTGATGTTTCTGCGAAATTCAGTTTACAACCTAAGGTATGAAAAGCTACTTTTAAAGAAGGATTCATGAAGCCACAAAGGTAACAAATACCATTGTGTCTGCATTTGGATTGCATTAAATTCATAAGAATTTACTACATTATTTTGAATTGACGTCACAGAGCGGCAAATTTGCAAACTACTGATTTTTTTTATCACCTAACATTTTGTCATCAAGCGGCTCAGCATTTAACTGGAGATTACTCAAAAGAGTGATGGATTTTGTGCTGCCTTTCAGACTATATTTTATCCTCACAATTATCATAACTCTGGCTCTGGCCGGATTGGCACCGGTAATGCCATGGCTTACACAAAAAGCACTTGATAATTACATTGCTAAGGGCGATATGCAGGGATTACTGAAGATTACCATGATAATGTCAGGTGTGTTGCTGTCACAGGGAATATTGCAATACATTTACACCACACTAACCAATAGGCTGGGGCAGGAGGTTATATACTCCATGCGAAAATCATTGTTTGAAAGATTGGTTAGGTTTTCATCATCCTACTTCGACAAATCTCCGGTTGGAATCACCATTACACGATTGGTAAGCGATATGGAAACCATTGCCGATATTTTTTCAGACGGGATTATACTTATCGTCAGTGATTTGTTGCAAGTGGTGGTCATCATCATCATCATGTTTTATATTGATTTTAAACTGGCATGTGTAAGCCTTGTGACTATGCCGGTACTCTTTATTGCAACGCGAGTATTTCAGAAAAACATCAGAGTAACTTTTAATGATGTGCGCACTCAGGTTGCAAGACTTAATGAATTTATTCAGGAACATCTTACTGCAATGCGTATTGTTCAGGTTTTTAATCGCGAAGAACAAGAGATGCAGAAGTTTGAAAAAATTAATGCCTCACATCGCGATGCCAATATCCGTTCCATTTGGTTTTACAGTTTGTTTTTCCCCGTAGTAGAAATTTTATCGGCTACTTCCATTGGACTTATTGTGTGGTATGGAGGAGGAAGTGCCATAAAAGGTTTGGCCTCTTTCGGAATTCTGGTTGCATTCATTCAATATATCAATCAGTTGTTCAGACCTATACGTCAGCTTGCTGATAAATTTAATACACTGCAAATGGGTATGGTAAGCTCAGAAAGAATTTTTAAACTTTATGATGAAACCCACAGTGAAGTGAATGAAGGTAAGCACAAAGCTGAAAACATAAAAGGTAAAATTGAATTCCGTAATGTGTGGTTTGCCTACAAAGAAAATGAATGGATACTTCGCGATTTATCCTTTGTAATTCCTGCAGGGCAGTCGGTAGCCATAGTAGGACATACAGGAGCAGGAAAAACTACTATCATCAACCTGATAAACAGACTTTACGAAATTCAGAAAGGATGCATCCTTATTGACGACATAGATATCCGTGAGTACGACCTTCAGTCATTAAGAAAAGTTATAGGCATTGTTCTTCAGGATGTATTTTTATTCTCAGACAGTATTTACGCCAATGTTGCATTGTATGATACTTCTATCACCGAAAGGGAGGTGCAACATATACTTGAAAAAACCGGTGCATGGCAATTTATTAGTCAGCTTCCCGGAGGTCTCTTGTACAACCCAGGTGAAAGAGGAGGATTATTAAGCACCGGGCAGCGGCAGTTGATATCATTTGCACGCGTTTTGGCACAAAAACCAGAAATGATAATACTTGATGAAGCCACCAGCAGTGTGGATTCAGAACTGGAGCATTTATTGGTGCAAGCTACTGATATGGTAACAAAGGGGCGTACATCGTTGATTATTGCACACCGTTTATCCACAATTAAAAATGCTGCACGTATTATGGTAATGGAACACGGGAAAATTATTGAAGAAGGAAATCACAACACACTTCTTGCTCTGAAAGGCGTCTATTACAACCTTTATAATATTCAATTCAGGGTAATGGAAACCCCAAATACTGCATCCTGATTCACGCGTATTTTGTCAATAAATAAAGACGAATTTTACAGAGGTGATTTCAGTGTTTATCTGATAATTTATTTTCTTTGCAACTTGACTTTTTTAATAAATAGAAATGAAAATATTTTTTTACGCCATGATTTCAGGAATACTTTTCTTACCTGTTTTTTTAATGGCGCAGGATGCACACAATGCACACAATGCTCCAACAGATAATGTACTGCTAAATGAATCATTTTTTACGGATGGAGTTTATTTTACACTAAGCGATTTGCAGCAGCATAAGCCTTCTGTTTCAAAAGAGCAGTTGTTTAAATCAACAATTGACAACAGTAATTTCAGTATTGGTCAGTGGGCCGGCACCCAAAATTTGTTCTATTTTGACAGCGAGGGTGTAAAGAGAAAACTATCACGCGACAGTTTGTGGGGATATGTAGAAAATGGTACACTGGCTTTATCGGCCTGTTGTAATGAAAACAATAACAACAGTACCTATTTACTTAACGATAGCACCTACACAAATTATTTTTCGGCTCTCGATACATTGTTTTCTTTGGCTGATGAAGCCGGACTCAAAGTGATTCTGTTAATCAGGATGCATCCATTATTCCATACTACTGAAATTCATTTTGAGAAAATGGCAAAGCAATTTAAAAACACTTCTGCTCTCATGGCTTATGATCTTTTTAATGAACCCTTGTATTTTGATACTCTTGAACGAGAGAAAAAAGATGTTTATGAAATTGTAAATCGTTGGCAGAAAATTAAAAATGAATATGCACCTCATCAACTTTCAACCATAGGAATGACCGGTGTGAGAGAAGTATTGGAGTGGGACCCTAATATTCTGAATGTTGATTTTCTTTCATTCCATCCTTATGAATATGAACCCAATCAGGTGATGAGTGAAATATACTGGTATGGCAAGTATGTGAAAAAGCCTTGGATGATTGGCGAGACAGGAATCCCCGCAGATAATGACTCTGTGAGTTATGATGCACAGAAAATTTTTGCTGAAAAAACTTTAAATCAAACCTATAATTGTGGTGGCATAGGTTATTCATGGTGGCAGTTCAGAGATGTTAACTGGATGGATTTTCATCAGGACTTTTTGGGTGTGGTAAAAAGAGCAGGAAGTACACAGCTGCCTGATGGAAATATAGAATATGGTGAAGCAAAACCATTAAATGATGTTATCAAAGGCTTTAATTCGAAAAAAGAAAAAACAAACTGTGTTAAGCCTGATAATTATTATAATTATTCAAGAAATGATTACTATAAGATCTATGGCAAACTTATTAATGAAAAAGGTGAACCTATTGAAGGAGGAATAATTTTGGCTTGGAGTGAAGATTGGTCACAATCATATCATTCAGTTTCGAAATCAGATGGAAGTTTTGAACTTTATTCACAATACCCATTTTATCACTGGAAGGCCTCTGCCACCAATTATTCAATGGTTAGAGGAGATATAAATCAAAACAATGTTGTCATAGATAATAATGGTAAAAGCAAAAAGGTTAATATGGGGAATCTAACATTGACACCCCTTAATTTTTGAAGTGTAGAAGATGGAGTTAACTAATATAAAGAAAGGCATCAATCTGATTCTTATTGTTATAATAATAAGTTTCGGCCTGGTATTTTCTTCTATTTCTCTTGTTAACCATTATAACTTCAGAACCTACGCTTGGGATTTAGGAATAAACAATAATGCAATTTATGATTATGCACATTTCCGATGGAATGATTGCATGATTATGCAACCTCAATTTAAAAATATTTTAGCCGACCATTTTAGTTTATTGCCCTTATTGGTCTCTCCATTGTATTGGTTATTTGGTTCCTATACCATGTTGATATTTCAGATTGTAGCCATACTCTTGGGTGGCGTTGGAATATTTAAATATTTTAAAGCGCGCTCCTCAAACTTTAACTTATCGGTTATAGCGATGATTCATTTTTATTCTATTTGGGGAATATATTCAGCACTTGGGTTTGACTATCATGACAACGTTATTGCTGCCATGCTGGTTCCCTGGCTCTTTTATACATTCGAAAATCGAAAATGGAAGTGGGCCGTATTTTTCTTTATTCTTATTTGTATAAGCAAGGAAAATATGGCATTATGGGCTATATTTATTGGACTGACCTTGTTTTTATTAAACCGCAAGACATCTGATTTAAGATTAAAATCTCTTTATCTGAGTGCATTTGCATTGTTCTATTTTATTCTTGTAGTGAAGGTAATTATTCCTGCCTTAAGTAATGATGGAAGAGAATATCTGCATTTTCATTATAAGGCATTGGGCGAGAATTTTGGCGAGGCAATAAAAACGATATTGACTAAACCTCAATATGTATTTAGTCTGATATTTGAGAACAATACCGGATGGAATGAAGCTAATTACATAAAATCGGAGCTTCATTTTTTTGTTCTGTTGTCCGGAGGGTATGCGTTATTCTATAAGCCTCAGTTCATACCAATGGTAATTCCTATTTACGCTCAAAAATTGTTTAATGATGACATTGGTAAATGGGGTTTAAATTATCAATATTCTATTGAGTTTGTTCCAATTTTAACATTGGCACTTTATTCACTATTACAGGAACGAAATCAGAAAAATTCAATTATTATATATTTACTTCCATGTATAATTACAATTGCAGCTACAATTTCATCATTGGATCACCGTGTTTCAAAATGGTATAACCCTGAACAACTTAGATTTTATCAAAAGGAACATTATAAAACACCTTATAACGTAAAGGATGTTCAAGAAGTGTTAAATCAAATCCCTTCGAATGCAATAGTATCAGCTACAAATGGGTTAGTACCGCATATGGCATTCAGAGATTTTATATATCAATTTCCTGTTGTTAATGATGCAGAATATATTGTGCTGTTAAAATCAAGTAATACCTATCCATTAAGCCAGAGTGAATTTGATGAAAAGCTTAACGAACTCAATCAATCGAACGATTGGGAAAAGTTAATTGATAAAAATTATATGTTGGTTTATAAACATAATAAACCAAAGTAAATTCTGATTAAAATATGCTTTCAAACCTTAATTCCATTATCGGATAATATTAATTGACTTGCTAAACACTAAATTAACTTTTAATTGGAAGTTTAATAAAAACGCATTTCAACATCATCTACATAAATTTCATTTGGTGAATTGTTTAAAAGGTATGCACGTAAATAGTTTTCAGGAGCATTTCTTTGGTTGTCCAAAAGATCATATTCAAACTCAACATAAACCCATTCATTATTTTTATTAATTTTTTGCATTGCATTATTGGAGAGCCATTCCTTTTGGTTGAAATGATCATCCCTGACTTCTAATATAAAATTCAGATTACTATTTGATTTATCTGACAGAACCCATGCTGACAATAATGCCTTTTTGGGTTTTTCTGGAAATATTCTACTGACATTCATGTAAAAAGTGCCTGAATATGGGTTCACACTGTCAAGTTTATAAACAAATTTACCTGAATGAGCATTAGGATACTCGATTAAGTTTAAAGCCTTTTTTTCAGAGTAAAAAGCTACTTGAGAGTCTCCAGTGTCTAAATAAGTAAATTCATCTGATGCTGTATGACAAGCAACTAATACGAGACACAAGCCGGCAACTAAATATCTTTTCATTATCAATGTATATTATGTTTAATTATAATTCACCAAACCTTTTGGCCTTTTCTATATTAGGGTGATCAAGATACTTTTCATAATCAGGAGGGTATTTAGTTTTAAGAAAAATTAATTTGTACTCCTTGAATGTCATTGCATCATAATGCAACAACTTAATGTTGAACTGATATATTTGAAAAATATTAAGAAAAATAAGAAATCCAAACAAAGTAAAGGAAGCCCACATTACATATTTGTATTTTAGTAAAAAGGAAATAAAATAACCTATTGGAATAGCAAATAGTGCATAAAAATCAATGACCGGTCGTGATCCAAAAGTGCCACCATACCACCAACACCACCATGAAAAAGTAAAATATATAAAAGGAATTGTTATGAGAATAAAGGTGAAAAAAAAGTTTTTATTTTTATTCAACGCTAGGAGCAAACCTGGTATTATTAACATCATTATGGGAGTATAAATAAAAAAACCTTTTCTGAACCCAAACAAGCCTTCAACAACATGAGGTTTGTTCAAAATGAAATATTCTTGTCCATAGCTATAAAATAAAAATGAACCACAGATTGCTTTCCAATATATAATTTGTGGAATAAAAGGAATAAATGCGGCAATAATGACAATAGGTACTATATAAATTCTTTTTATAATTAGTCGTAATTTTTGTAAAAAATCAATATTGCCATAAAGAATTAGAATTGGGAAAAGAGCAATAATTAGATTAATAGGTCTTATTAAGGTAATGAACCCAATAAGTAAGCCAATTAAAATGGAATATTTTATAGAAAAATTGTTTGAATTCCATTTTACAGAAAAATACAAGAACATTGAAATTAAGGAGAAACTATACACATGCGACATGCCACTTTCGTAACAGGTATAATAAAATAAATTAGTCCCAAAAGTTATTAGCAAAAGAACAATTGCTGATGTTAAATCGCTGAAATATTGTAAGAGCAATTTTCTTAAATAGTACAAACCCAACAAAAAATAACATAATGCAGAAATAGCAATTGCCAACTGATATTTCCACCCAAACCCGTAAACATTTTCTATATTACTATTTCGATTCGCATTAGCAATAAGGAAAAAAGGGCTCCAAAGGATTGCTAATCCGGATGTCATTTTTAAAAACTTATTACCATTTTCTAATTTTTCAGCCCAGAAATATATTCCTGTTTCTCTTGAAACAGAATCAGTGAACCCAAGTGAAAGATCATGAAAAATAAATACTGCAGGTAAGTAGGTGTAATAGCTATAAACATCAAATTGAATTATTTCTCTGTGTTGCCATTTTTTATTAAAAAATGAAACACATACAAAAACAATCATTATTAAAACAATGGCATACTTACTGAATAAATTAGATTTATGATATTGATTCATTCGTTGATCCTATTTCCCCAATCCATATCTTACAATACACCACATTGCTCTAAATCCGTCTTTCCAGCCAATCTTTTTACCTTCAGCATAAGTGCGTCCGTAATAGGAGATGCCTACTTCGTAAATTCGAACACCGGCAATACGTGATATTTTGGCTGTAACTTCCGGCTCAAATCCGAAACGTCTTTCATTCAGTTTTAGTGATTGTACCATTTTGGTGTTAAACATTTTGTAACAAGTCTCCATATCAGTAAGATTGAGATTGGTAAACATGTTGCTCAGAAATGTAAGAAACTTATTACCTATGGAATGCCAGAAAAACAATATACGATGCGGATTACCTCCTAAAAACCGTGAACCATAAACAACATCTGCAAATCCTGTCATTATGGGTTTAAGGAGAAGGTTATATTCCTCCGGGTCGTATTCCAGGTCTGCATCCTGAATGATGAGATATTCGCCTGTGGCAAGTTCAATGCCTTTGTGTAGTGCAGCGCCTTTCCCTTTATTTACTGGTTGGTTAAAAAGCCGCAAATTTGTCTGAGGGTGATCTGCAATATATTTCTCAATCACCTCCTTTGTATTATCCTTAGAGCAATCATTTACCAGGATAATTTCCTTACTGATATTATCCGGTAGATTTACGGCAAGCACCTTATCTAAAATAAGATGGATGGTATTTGCCTCATTATATGCAGGAATAATGATCGAAAGCTTAGATATTGTTTTCATCTGGCAAACATATCAAAATTATTGACAGGCTTAGGATGTGATAAGCGCAGTAATGCCTCTGTTACAAAAAGTCAGCCCTGAGCAGTTTTATAACCTCAAAATACACATTGAATGATTACTTTTGTGTCCCTTTTAATTGCAGGACAATGTCACTAAAGTCGGAGATAGAAAAACGTAAAACATTTGCCATCATTTCGCACCCTGATGCAGGTAAAACCACACTTACAGAAAAGCTGTTATTGTTCGGTGGAGCCATTCAGGTTGCTGGAGCAGTAAAATCTAATAAGATTAAAAAAACCGCTGCCAGCGACTTCATGGAAATTGAGAAGCAGCGTGGCATTTCTGTCGCTACTTCGGTTATGACATTTTTCTACAAAGGCACTCAGGTAAATCTTTTGGATACTCCCGGCCACAAAGACTTTGCTGAAGATACTTACCGTACGCTGACAGCTGTTGACAGTGTTATTCTGGTAATAGATTCAGTTAAGGGTGTAGAGCCACAAACAGAAAAACTAATGGAAGTTTGCAGGATGCGAAACACACCTGTAATTATTTTCATCAATAAAATGGACAGAGAAGGGCAAAATCCTTTCGATTTGTTGGATGAATTGGAAGAGAAACTGTTTATTCACACTCGTCCGCTCAGCTGGCCTATCAGCAGCGGTTCCACTTTTCAGGGAGTTTACAATTTGCATCATAAAAGCCTGATGTTATTTCGTGCCAATCAAAAAGCTACCGAAGATGATGTGCTTGCCATTAAGGACGTTAACGACCCTTTGCTCGATCAGCACTTGGGCCGTTATGTACAGCAACTGCGCGAAGATGTGGAATTAATTGAAGGAGTGTATGAACCTTTTGACAAACAACTTTATTTGGAAGGACTTTTAGCACCGGTGTTTTTTGGTAGTGGTGTCAATAATTTTGGTGTAAAGGAATTGCTCGATGCTTTTATTGAAATTGCTCCTGCACCGAAACCACGTAATACAGATTTAAGAGTAGTGAAACCTGAAGAAGATAAATTTTCAGGGTTTGTTTTTAAAATACATGCCAACATTGATCCGCGACATCGTGACAGGATTGCATTTCTGCGTGTTTGCTCCGGTATGTTCGAGCGAGGCAAGTTTTATCATCATGTCAGATTGAATAAGGATGTGCGGTTTAACAATCCTGCAACATTTCTTGCTCAGGAAAAAAATATCATTGATCATGCTTTTCCTGGTGATGTAATAGGTTTGTATGATACGGGTAACTTTAAAATAGGCGATACACTTACCGAAGGTGAGGAAATGATGTTTAAAGGCATACCAAGTTTTTCGCCCGAAATATTCAAAGAGCTTATAAATACCGACCCGATGAAAACCAAACAACTGGAAAAAGGAGTGGAACAGCTAACGGATGAGGGAGTTGCTCAGTTGTTTATACAGAATGGAGGCAACAGAAAAATCATTGGCACAGTAGGAGAGTTGCAGTTTGAAGTTATTCAATATCGTTTGCAGAATGAATACGGTGCTTCCTGTAAATTTATCACTCAGAATATTGCTAAAGCTTGCTGGCTTACTTCAAAAGATAAAGCTAAACTGGAAGAGTTTATGCGCTTTAAGATGAACAATATTGCTTTTGATAAAGATAATAATCCTGTTTATCTGGCAGATTCGCAATGGATGCTCGATCAGATGATTAAAAATTATCCGGAAGTGCAGTTTCATTTCACCAGCGAATTTAAAATGGAAGCTGCGCCCTCACAGTTATAAATATTTATTATTTTTATAAGCGATAAGATTATTGCTTTTAAGTTGCAATATGGATATAAGTATTATCAGTGCCAGTGTAAGAGAAGGTCGCAAAAGCCATCGTGTTGCATTATTTTTTCAAAAGTTCATGGCTGAACATTATCATGCTTCTGCAACCATCCATGATTTGAATGAACTGAATTTTCCTTTGTTTAATGAGCGTTTGCGTTTTCAGAAGAATCCATTGCCAAGAGTTAAAGCTTTTGCTTCACAAATTCATGAAAGTGATGGCGTGGTGATAGTTACTCCTGAATATAACGGTGGTTATCCGGCATCGCTCAAAAATGTGATTGACCTTTTGTATGACGAATGGCATCATAAACCTATTGCAATTGTTACAGTGTCTGACGGTGTTTTCGGAGGAATGCAGGTAATCACATCTTTACAGTTTGTTCTGTGGAAGATTCGCGCCCTTACCGTACCTGCATTATTCCCTGTGCCTTCGGTGTTGGAACAATTTAGTGAAGATGGAACTCCTTTAAATCCTGAAAGTATTAAAAGAAGAGCAATGAAATTTTGTGATGAGTTGTTGTGGTGCATCAATGCCGTGAAGAAGATGAAAAGCTGATTAAACAGATTTTCGAATACCTGATTGTAAAACTAACTGATAGCGTACATTGTTATCTTCGTCAGATGTTTTACAAGTCGTTAATTATTATTTGCTGCAGCCTTTGGGCATGTGGCAATACAACTCAATCTGCAACAACAATGTCAACTGATAAAATTTCAACGGCAGGTGCCGACACTGCAACGTTTGGCACAGGATGCTTCTGGTGTACCGAAGCTGTTTTTCAAACACTGAAAGGTGTAGAGAAAGTAGTCTCCGGTTATTCGGGAGGTAAGGTGATTAATCCTACTTACGAGCAAGTATGCACAGGCACAACCGGTCATGCGGAGTGTATTCAGATTTTTTATGACCCTAAGATTATTTCATACAAAGATTTACTCGAAGCATTTTGGGCAAGTCATGACCCAACTACTCTTAACCGTCAGGGAGCAGATGTAGGTACGCAATATAGGTCTGTAATATTTTATCACAACAACGAACAGAAAAAAGAAGCTGAAGAATATAAGCAAAAACTCAACGCTTCCAACGCTTTTGAAAAACCTGTGGTTACTGAAATTTCGCCTTATAAAGATTTTTATGCTGCAGAAAATTACCATCAGGATTATTACCGTCTGAATGGCCATGCACCGTATTGTCAGTTTGTGATTAAGCCTAAGCTCGAAAAGTTCAGAAAGGTATTTCATGACAAGATGAAGTAGGGGAGTAGGTTTTTTGCCAGATTAACCTCTGTACTTTTATGTACCTGCATAGTCTCCCCGATTTCGGGGGACTATGAAAATACCGAATGGTAGAGATATTACATATTTCTCCTGTACTGTCCGCCTACATCAAACAGTGCATTGGTTATTTGTCCCAAAGAGCAGTACTTGCTTACTTCCATCAGCTTTTCAAACATGTTTTGATTGTGTACTGCCGTCAACTGCAAATCATGCAGCATCTTTCCTGATACTGATTCATTCTTTTTGTTCAAATTGCGCAGAGTTTCTATCTGATGTTGCTTTTCTTCTTCTGTGGCGCGGATAACTTCTTTTGGCAATATGGTAGGAGAGCCTTTGCTTGAAAGGAAGGTGTTCACTCCTATAATAGGATACTCACCGGTGTGTTTCAACCTTTCGTAATATAGACTTTCTTCCTGAATTTTTCCGCGCTGATACATGGTTTCCATTGCTCCCAGAACGCCACCACGCTCGGTGATGCGGTCAAACTCTGATAGCACTGCTTCTTCTACCAAGTCGGTAAGTTCTTCAATGATGAATGAACCTTGTAATGGGTTTTCATTTTTTGCCAGACCTAACTCATGGTTGATGATAAGTTGTATGGCCATTGCCCTACGCACACTTTCTTCGGTAGGTGTGGTGATGGCTTCGTCATAAGCGTTGGTGTGAAGCGAGTTGCAGTTGTCATAAATGGCATACAGTGCCTGCAGCGTAGTGCGTATGTCATTGAAATCAATCTCCTGAGCATGCAGACTTCTTCCGCTGGTTTGTATATGATATTTCAGCATCTGCGAGCGCTCGTTGGCTTTGTATTTTATTTTCATTGCCTTGGCCCAAATTCTTCTTGCCACACGTCCAATCACTGAATATTCAGGGTCAATGCCATTAGAGAAAAAGAACGAAAGGTTGGGAGCAAAGGCATTGATGTCCATGCCGCGACTGAGATAATACTCCACATAAGTAAATCCGTTACTCAGCGTAAATGCCAATTGCGAAATCGGGTTGGCTCCGGCTTCGGCAATGTGATATCCGCTAATGGATACCGAATAGAAATTTCGTATTCCTTCGTTGATGAAATACTGCTGCATGTCGCCCATCAGCCTCAGCGAAAATTCGGTAGAGAAAATACAGGTGTTCTGTGCCTGATCTTCTTTTAGAATATCGGCCTGCACGGTTCCGCGCACTTGTTTCAGTGTGTCGGCTTTAATTTTATTGTAAACATCCTGAGGTAAAACCTGATCGCCTGTAACTCCAAGCAACATCAGTCCAAGACCGTCATTACCTTCGGGTATATCGTAATTATAGCGAGGTCTATCTGTTTTATTCTTCTTATAAATTTCTTCAATTTTCTTATTTACTTCCTGCTCCAGTTTGTTTTGTTTGATGTAAAGCTCGCATTGCTGATCAATAGCTGCATTCATAAAATATGCGCAAATGATAGATGCAGGTCCGTTGATGGTCATTGATACGGATGTGGCAGGATTGCAAAGATTAAATCCGCTGTATAATTTTTTAGCATCATCAAGGCAACACACACTCACACCGCTGTTTCCAATTTTACCATAAATATCAGGACGTAAATCAGGATCGCTGCCATACAAGGTTACACTGTCAAATGCCGTTGAAAGTCTTTTTGCAGGCATTCCAAGCGACACATAGTGAAAACGTTTATTGGTACGTTCAGGGCAACCTTCACCTGCAAACATACGTGTGGGGTCTTCGCCTTCGCGCTTGAAACGAAACACTCCTGCAGTAAAGGGGAATTCACCGGGAACATTTTCCTGTAAAATCCATTTCAGCAAATCGCCCCAAGCTTTATATTTTGGAAATGCAACTTTTGGAATACGGTTATGCGAAAGTGACTCACTGAAGGTTTTTATCTTCAGCACTTTCTCACGAACTTTAAACTCGTAAAAATCCTGCTTGTAACTTGCTTCCTTAGCCGGAAAATCCTCAAGCAATTTTTTATTGTTATTGTCGAAATTGCGTTCTAATGTTTCGTATTGTTTCTTCAGAGTATCAGTAACAGCATTGTCTTTTACAATGCGCAATGTTTCATGCAGTGCGTAAAGCTTCTGAGCAAGGGTGCTTTGTTCTTCCACCCATTTATCATAACTGCGGTTGTTATCTGAAATTTCAGAGAGATAGCGCGTACGTCCGGGAGAAATGATATACACTTTCTCACTCATTTCTTCTGAAGTGTGATAGTCACTTTTCAGGTTAGCACCGGTTTTTTCGGCAATGGTATTCATCACGGCTTTGTAAAGCTGATTCATTCCCGGGTCGTTGAACTGTGATGCAATGGTGCCAAAGACAGGAATTTTCGAATCGTCAGTTTCAAAAAGTTTGTGATTGCGTTTATACTGTTTTCTTACGTCACGCAATGCATCAAGTGCACCACGTTTATCAAATTTGTTGAGCGCAATGAGGTCGGCAAAGTCAAGCATGTCAATTTTTTCAAGCTGCGATGCAGCTCCATATTCGGGCGTCATCACATACAAGCTCACATCGCTGTGCTCGGTAATTTCTGTATCACTTTGCCCTATACCTGATGTTTCAAGAATGATTAAATCAAACTGTGCTGCTTTCAGAATATTCAGCGCTTCGTCCACACTTTTACTCAACGCCAGGTTGCTCTGACGAGTTGCCAGCGAGCGCATATATACTCTTGGGTTGCGGATGCTATTCATTCTGATGCGGTCGCCAAGCAGTGCTCCTCCGGTTTTTCTTTTGCTGGGGTCAACGGAAATAATGGCAATGGTTTTCCCTTTCGAAAGGTCGGCAGGGTCTTTAAATTCAAGTAAAAATCTTCTTACAAGCTCATCAATCAGGCTTGATTTTCCTGCTCCTCCGGTTCCTGTGATTCCAAGAACGGGAGTGACTTTTTTCTTCTGTTCCTTAGCAGTAACTATTTGTGGATAAATTTTTTCAAAATCATGCTGATTATTTTCGGCACATGAAATAAGCTGAGCAATCGTTTTCGGATTTTTTTCGGCAAGCTTTTTTACTTCACCATTAAGATGACATCCCGTTGCAAAATCGCATTGTTGCAGCATATCATTAATCATTCCCTGTAAACCCATGGAGCGACCATCGTCAGGATGATAAATTCGTGCAATACCATACTGCTGCAGTTCTTTTATTTCTTCAGGAAGAATAGTTCCACCACCACCACCAAAAATTTTGATATGTCCGCATCCCCGTTCTTTGAGCAGGTCATACATATATTTGAAATATTCCATGTGACCACCCTGATAACTGGTCATAGCTATGGCATTGGCATCTTCCTGAATGGCACATTCCACTACTTCCATTACGCTGCGGTCGTGCCCTAGATGAATAACCTCAGCACCACTTCCCTGAATGATTCTGCGCATAATGTTGATTGCTGCATCATGACCATCAAACAGCGAAGCTGCTGTAACAATTCTTATTTTATGTTTCGGGGTATATACTGTTGGTTCCTGCATACTTCTTCATAAATTATGAGTGCAAATTTAAACTTTAGCACGGATAAAACAGTATGCTCTTCCGGAACAGGTAAATGTTTGACCGACACTGCGATTTCAGCATATTTCATTGCTTAAAGATTGTATTTTTGCCCACTGAATGAATAAATTTCAAGTCTTAATTGTTTTTTTATATTGTATAAGTTTTCAGTCGGTTACTGCCCAATCGCCAACCAAAATAGAGCTGGTACATGCCAACACCCTCGAAGGCGATGATAATTTCGGTAAAGATGTTCGAAGACTTATTGGAGATGTAGCCTTCAAGCAGGAAAACACCTATATGTACTGCGATAGTGCCTACCTCTATGCATCAACCAACAGTTTAGATGCTTACGGACATGTGCGTATTGTACAAGGCGACACCATTAACCTGACCGGAGAAGTTTTAAAGTATAATGGCAACAGCAGACAAGCACGCTTGCTGAATAATATTGTGCTGAAAGACCATACGATGACATTAACTTCTCAGAATCTGAATTATAACCTCGACAGCGGAGTTGCCGACTACAGTGGCGGAGGCAAAATTGTGGATACGGATAATGTACTTACCAGCGACATGGGTTATTATTTTTCAAAAGAAAAAAAACTGACTTTCAGAAAAAATGTAGTGTTGGTGCATCCCGGTTATAAGATGGAAACTGACACCCTGGTATATTACACCATTCCGAAAATATCTGAATTTTACGGCCCCTGCTATATCCGCTCAGATGACAGCTCCTATATTTATTGCGAAAACGGATGGTACAATACCATTACAGGCAAATCCTTTTTCAGCCGAAATGCCTACCTGCAAAATAAAGAGCAATCACTGAAAGGAGATAGTTTGTTTTACGATAACAATTTACAAAAAGGCGAAGCATTTTCCAATGTGTTGATAAACGATACCATTCAGAAAATAGAGGTTGCCGGAGACTATGGATATTATTATCGTTATTCAGGGAAATCATTTATCACCGGACATTTGCTGATGAAGCGCGCTTTTGAAAAAGATACTTTATATGCACACACCGATACTATTCATATTTTTGAAGATACACTGAAACATCAGAAAACAGTGTACGCTTATCATCATGTACGCATGTATAAAAGCGACCTTCAGGCAGTATGCGACTCTGTGGTTTACACTTCTGCCGACAGCACCATGCGAATGTATGTAAATCCTGTTTTGTGGAGCGATAAAAATCAGCTTACAGCCGATTCCATTTCTTTAGTTATTTCAGATAAAAGTATGGAGAAAATGTATTTATACAACACTGCATTTATTACATCCAGAGAAGATACCATACGATTTAATCAGCTTCGCGGGAAAAATATGATTGGATATTTTGACAACAATAATCTTTCACGGATTGAAGTTTTTGGCAATGGGCAAAGTGTTTATTATGCAAGAAATAAAAAAGAGCAGCTTACCGGAGTGAACCGTGCCGACTGCAGCAATATGATTATTTTGATTAAGGACAATAAAGTATCGAAACTGAAACTGATAGAAAAACCGGATGCAACATTTTATCCTATAAACGAACTTTCTCCCAGCGAGCTGAAGTTAAAAGGTTTTACCTGGCAGGAAGAAAAACGTCCCGTTGATAAAAATGATATCTACAGAAAAAACTGATTGTTATGTTTAAATTAAAATTACCTACCGACCCGCGATGGGTAAATATTGTAGAGAAAAACATTTCAGAAATTCTCACCGACCATGCATGGTGCGAACAAAAAGCAGCAAGCAATGCCATTTCCCTCATTGTACGTTTTCCGGAAAAAACCGAAATGGTGAAAGTGCTAAGTGAAATTTCCAGAGAAGAAATGGAACATTTCAGAATGGTAGTTGAAAAAATTGAACAACGAGGATGGGTGTTGGGACCCGAAAGAAAAGATGAATATGTAAACGAGATTTATCAGTTTCAACGAAAAGGCGGAACCCGTAATCAACGTTTGGTTGACCATTTGCTGTTTGCAGCCATGATTGAAGCGCGCAGCTGCGAACGGTTCAGAGTGTTGAGTGAAAATATCAATGATAAAGAACTTTCGGAATTTTACCGCGAACTGATGATAAGTGAAGCAGGACATTACACCACATTTATAAACTTTGCACGGCAATATGCTACTGAAGATGATGTAGAAAAACGCTGGGAGGATTATCTTGAATACGAAGCCGCGGTTATTGCACGTTTCGGCAAAAAAGAGACCGTACACGGATAACGATTGCATTTAAAAACAATTACCATGACTGATATTTCTATAATCATACCTGTTTACAACGAAGAAAAAAATATTTACAAACTGCATGAGCGGCTCTCCGGTATTCTGCTTAAAATGAAACTTGAGTATGAGTTTGTTTTTGTGAATGATGGTAGCCGAGATAACAGTTTAAGCATTATTAAAGGACTGGCCGTTAATGACCCACACATACGTTTTATAGATTTCAGTCGCAATTTCGGGCATCAGGTGGCCGTATCAGCGGGACTCGATCATTGTAAAGGAAATGCCGTAGTTATTATTGATTCCGACCTTCAGGACCCACCGGAATTAATTGAAGAAATGTACGGGAAGATGAGTGAAGGATATGAAGTAGTTTATGCCAAAAGAAAATCGAGAGCAGGGGAAAATTTCATGAAAAAATTTACTGCTAAAATTTTCTACCGTCTGTTGGCAAAAATCACCTCTGTACAGATACCTGTTGACACAGGTGATTTTCGGATTATGGATAAAAAAATAGTGGATGTGCTGAAGCAAATGCCGGAGCAACAAAAATATCTGCGTGGCCAGATTCCCTGGATAGGTTTCAATCAAACCTATGTGGAATACGACCGTGATGAAAGACATGCGGGTAAAACCGGTTACACATATCGCAAGATGCTGCGTTTTGCAATGGACGGCATAACTTCGTTTTCAACTGCACCTCTCAAATTTGCAACAGCCAGCGGCTTTACAGTTTCATTTATTTCTTTTATCTGGATTATCTACGCACTGTATGCACGGTTTATCAGCAAGGACTATGTGCCGGGTTGGACATCTATTATGATTGCTGTATTATTCATAGGTGGAGTACAGTTAATCTGCATAGGAATTATTGGTGAGTATATCAGTCGCATGAGTGCCAACATCAGAAGCAGACCACTTTACGTAATCAGAGAAACCAACGTGGAGTAAATACGGATTAAAAAAAATCGCATTTCATTTATCTCTGTTTGTTTGCTGATAAGAAATATCTACCATCAGTAAGACTATTGTATATAATTTCAAACTCCCATTTCAATATTCTATTCAGAATGGAAGACTTGGTGTGGTTGGGCTTTTCGTTATGGTTATAAAATATTAGCCTGTTTAATTGACAATCCCACAATACTTCTTAAATGAATGAAACAAAAAAGCCTTCTGCTCTGAAGGCAAAAGGCTTTTAACAAACCAAAATGAAACTAACTTTATTTCTCCTTAACAGAAGTTTTAACAATCTTTTCTTCAATACGTGCTGCCTTACCTGAAACATTACGCAGGTAGAAAATTCGAGCTCTGCGAACTACACCTCTCTTGTTCACTTCAATCTTGGTGATTTTCGGGCTGAAAAGAGGGAAAATACGTTCAACACCTACACCATTAGAAATTTTACGAACGGTAAAAGTTTGTGTAGATCCACTGCCTTTGCGTTGTAAAACAACACCCTGATACTGCTGTTCACGCTCTTTATTTCCTTCAATAATTTTATAAAATACGGTAATGGTATCACCAGCTTTAAAATCAGGAGTTTCTTTTACCGGAATCAGGTTCTGTTCTGCTATCTTTATTAAGTCCATGTTCTATTAGATTTAACTATTGACTAAAATTTTGGGAGTGCAATAATAGTAAAAATAAATGTACTGCCATAACTCTCTATGAACTTTTTATAACAAAACTTGTTCAACCTAATGTCCGTGAATATCAGCTATTTGTATTCTTTTTCAGCAATTCAGGTCGTCTTTTTTGAGTCCGTTCAAGGCTATGTTCATATCTCCAGTCGTTAATCTGGCGTTCATTACCCGATAAAAGCACCTGCGGAACTTCCCATCCTTTATAAACTGCAGGACGGGTAAAAACAGGCGGTGCCAGCAGATTGTCCTGAAAAGAGTCGGAGAGGGCAGAAGTTTCATCATTTAAAACCCCGGGGAGCAACCGCACAATGCTATCGCACAACACAGCTGCCGGAAGTTCACCTCCGGAAAGTACATAATTGCCGATAGAAATTTCAGTGGTAATCAGATGTTGGCGGATGCGCTCATCAATTCCTTTGTAATGACCACAAAGCATTATTAGATTTTTATGCAGGGATAATTTATTGCATAATGGCTGGTTCAACATCTCGCCATCAGGAGTGAGATAAATGACTTCATCGTAATCTCTTTTACTCTTCAGGTCTGTCAGGCAACGGTCAATCGGCTCAATCATCATAACCATGCCTGCACCGCCACCAAAGGCGTAATCATCTACGGTTTTATGTTTGTTATGTGCATAATCGCGAAGATTGATGATATTTATTTCAACGAGGTTTTTCTCCTTTGCCCGTTTGACAATGGAGTGGGAGAAAGGCCCTTCAAGCAATCCCGGGTGAACGGTAATTATATCAATGTGCATCATCCTGCCTCTGTAGTTTTGGCTTCGTTCCAGTAAACATCCATTTCGGCAAGAGAAAGGTCGTGCAACTGTTTGCCCGATTCGCGCACTTTACCTTCCATATATTTAAACCTGCTGATGAACTTTTTATTGGTACGCTCCAGTGCTTCATCCGGATTGAGGTGATGAAAACGTGCATAGTTTATCAGCGCAAAAAATACATCGCCCAGTTCCTCAGTCATTTTATCATGGTCGGAAGTGTTCACCGCTTGCTGAAATTCTCCGATTTCTTCTTCTACTTTTTCCCATACCTGTTCGGGTTTTTCCCAGTCAAATCCTGCGCCTTTGGCTTTTTCCTGGATTCTTTGTGCCTTCACCATGCTGGCAAGTGAACGTGGCACACCCTCCAGAACAGATGTTTTACCTTCCTTCATTTTCAGTTTTTCCCAGTTACGTTTTACTTCTTCCTCATCTGCCACTTTAACTTTACTTCCATTGGCAGGCGGATAAATATGCGGATGCCTTGAAATAAGTTTTTCGCACTCTGTATTTATCACATCAGCCAGGGTGAACCATTTATTTTCATCAGCAATTTTGGCGTAAAATACCAAGTGCAACATAATGTCGCCCAACTCCTTTTTAATTTCATCAATATTTTTGTCGAGAATAGCATCGCCCAACTCATACACTTCCTCTATGGTGAGATGCCGTAGCGTTTCCATGGTTTGTTTTTTATCCCACGGACATTGCGCACGCAACTCGTTCATGATGGTACAAATCCTGCTGAATGCTTTTAAATTTTCTTCCATGTTCAAAATGCATTTTCTTTGCAAAGGTATGATAAGGTATTGGTGTAGCCAACTTGCTGTGATAATGTTTTCCTTATGTGTTTTTGCAGAGGCAAATGCGCAAACAGTTTCGGGTAGTATATCTGCCGGAGTTGAAGGGCATTATGGGTTTGTGTTTGCACACCGCCCATCCATGCAACCACTTCAGCATAGTCACTTGGGTGCCGTTGTATTCACACTATCACATCAAACCAATGGCAGCAAGCAATGGCATTCACTTTATCACTATCCCGAAATAGGATTGAAATACGGATTTTATGGTTTAGGTAATAAGGAACAATTAGGTTATGGCCATGCCGTTTATCCGTATATTGATATTCCTCTTGGAAAATCATTTAATCATCCTTTGCATTTTCAGTTTGGATGGGGATTGGGTTATATAACCAAACCTTACACGCGTTTGGAAAATTATAAGAATGTGGCTATTGGCTCACATCTGAATGCTGTTATAGCATTTAATTTTCACACCGAGATAAGACTAACTGAGCGCGACATTGTGGCACCTGCCATTGGGCTTACACACTTTTCGAACGGAAGCACCGCCATGCCCAATCTGGGAATAAACCTTACAACCGTTCAATTGCACTACCGACATTCATTCGGTACGAAAAAAGAAGTTGTAACGCCTTCGCTAAGTGATTTTAAAAAACATTTGCGTATAGCAACATTTGGTTCATGGGCATTTAAACAGGTATATCCGCTGGCAGGTAAAACCTGGTATGCATATTCGTTGTCGGCAAATGTGCTAAAACAGTATAGTGCCAAATCAGCAGTAGGATTAGGTGCCGATTTTATTTACGACCCAAGTATCAGTTTCAGAATGAAGAAGGAAAAAATGGCAATCAATTCTTCTTCTGATATTCGATTGGGTATGGCGGCTTCTTATGAAGTTATTGTATCTGATTTTTCTGTTATTCTTCAGATGGGATTATATGCTAAATCTGCCTGGAAACAAGATGGAATTTATTATAACAGACTTGGCATGCGATATGTGTTTGCGAAGAATATTTTTGCAACCATAAATCTGAAAACACACCTTGCACGTGCTGATTTTATTGAATGGGGAATAGGATATTATTTTAAAAGATAAAAATGGATATAGCCAAACTGATGTTATGGATACTAGCAGCAATTCTGCTATTGAATTACCTGCTGAATACCATGCTTACATTGCTCAACTTGAGCAATCTTTCAGAAAAACCTCCGAAAGGATTAGAAGATTTATATGATAAAGAAAAGTATCAGAAGTCGCAGCAATATGAAAAAGATAAAAGCCGCTTCAGCCTGATATCTGATTCATTTTCATTTGTAGTTTCCTTTTTGTTTTTAGTTGTCGGTGGCTATGCATGGTTGGATGAATGGACGCATACCGTTACTACTGATGTAATGTGGGCTACTTTATTATTCTTTGGAATGCTGGCACTAGTCAGCGACCTGATAAGCATTCCTTTTTCTCTTTACTCTGTTTTTATTATAGAAGAACGATATGGGTTTAACCGCATGACCATCGGAACGTTTATCTCTGATAAAATAAAAGGCTATTTGCTTGGAGGTATGTTGGGTGGCAGCCTGCTGGCCATGTTTGTTTTATTTTATCAGATTACAGGCACTTCTTTCTGGATTTACATGCTGATAGTGTTTTCTGTTTTCATCATCATCATGAATGCCTTTTATGCTTCATGGATTCTTCCGTTGTTTAACAAACTTACACCACTGCCACAAGGTGAAGTAAGAGACGCTATTGAATCCTATTGTCGTAAAAATAATTTCGAACTCAGTAATCTTTATGTAATGGACGGCAGTAAACGCTCTGCTAAAGCCAATGCTTTCTTCAGTGGACTGGGGCGAAAGAAAAAAATTGTGCTGTTTGATACTCTGGTGAATAATTATTCAAAAGATGAACTGGTGGCAGTGTTGGCACATGAAGTTGGACATTATAAAAAGAAACACACTTTATGGTCGCTGTTGCTCTCCATACTTCAGATGACTTTGATGTTGTATTTACTCTCATTTTTCATTAACAATAAATTATTCTCTGAAGCACTTGGTTCTGTGGATTACAGCCTGGCACTTAGCCTTATTGCATTTGTGTTGTTATACACTCCGCTATCAATCATCACGGGAATTCTGATGAATATGTTTTCGCGAAAAAATGAATTTGAAGCCGATGCTTTTGCCGGATCAACTTTTCATGCTGAAGCGTTAATCAGTGCTCTGAAAAAATTATCCTCCGACAGTTTATCAAATTTATCACCTCATCCCTGGTATGTATTTTTTTACTATTCACATCCACCATTGGCACAGCGTGTAGGAGCGCTCACTTCGTCCTTGTAAATAATGTTGTGAGTAATATGTTTATAGTAAGCAACCAACGGTTATAAAATTTTATTTATTTTGCACACATAGCAATTAAATGGAACTTTTTCACATCGGCTTTTTATCGGTCAGGCTGCTTGATATCATAGACATTCTGATAGTAGCATGGCTGCTTTACAAACTTTACCGTTTGCTGAAAGGCGGTGTGGCCATGAATATTCTTATCGGTATTCTAACCATCTACTTTCTGTGGTGGCTTTTTGTGAAAGTGCTCGACATGCAATTGCTGGGAGCTTTGCTCGGGCAGTTTATTGGTGTGGGCATGATTGCTTTGATTATAGTTTTTCAGCAGGAGTTGCGAAGATTTCTCATTTTTCTTGGCTCCAACACCATATTCACCAGAGGCGATTTTTTCAAAAATCTTAAACACAGTAGTTTTAAAATCAGTCAGGATGCCGAAGCAAGTATAACACCTATTGTGAGGGCATGCACATCTATGTCTAAAACCAAAACCGGAGCGCTCATTGTCATTGCCCGAAAAACCGACCTCAATTTATTTGAAGGCACAGGTGATTTGATGGAAGCAGACGTGAGCAAACGATTGCTGGAGAGTATATTTTTCAAGAATAGTCCATTACATGATGGTGCTGTAATTATATCGTCAGATAAAATAAAAGCAGCTCGCTGCGTGTTACCCGTAACTGAAAGTTCAGATGTGCCTGCGAATTTTGGTATGCGACATCGTGCTGCACTGGGCATTACCGAACAAAGTGATGCTATTGCCGTAGTAGTTTCAGAAGAAAACGGGAATATGGCTATGGCTATGAGTGGACAACTTTATCCCAATCTTTCTTCTGATGAGTTGGAGCGTAAGTTAAAGGAAGTTTTAAGCTAAGCTTTTTTCCGGCCTACAAATTCCTTTATAGCAAAAGCCATTACTCCGGCTAAAATTACCACACAACCTGATATCACAAATTCTTTTCCGGTAGAGATAAAAATCCACAGCCACACACCAATGGCCAATATCACAGGCAGAGGGTATAGAGGCATGCTGAATACAAGGTGCGAACGCCCTTGGCGTTTACGAAGTAAAACCACGCCAATAGCTTGACCAATAAACTGAATTAAAATGCGCATTGCAAGTATTGCTGAAATGACTTGAGTAAGTTTAAACAACATGCTCATGAAAAATGCCACTCCCGCAAGTGTAAGTAAAGAAACATAAGGGAAATTTTTAGTAGGATGAAGCTTTGCAAAGGCGCTGAAAAACTGACCGTCCACGGCAGCGGCATAGGGCACACGCGAGTATCCGAGAAGCACTGCAAATAATGATGCGAAAGCAATCCAAAGTACCAGCACTGTAGCCAAATTGGCGGCTGTGCTTCCATAAATAGATTCAATGTAGGTGCTGATAACAAATTCGCTTTGTGCTGCTTGTTGCCATGGAATTACTTCTGCCACACAAATGTTCATCATCAGATACAACCCTGCTATGACCGCTATTGAAATCATCATGCTTCGCGGAATGACTTTACCGGGATTTTTTATTTCGCCACCGAGATGACATACATTGTAATATCCCAGATAACTGTAAATTGTTTTCACCGTTGCCATTCCCAGTCCTGCTGCAATGAGCTGACTGAAATTAAAATCGGCATTGACAAACTCATGTACAAAACCGGTGTGATGCGGAGCAGAAAAATATCCGACAAAAATCCAGCAGAACATCAGCAACACTCCGCTGCATAGCAGTAAGCTGATTTTTCCAATAGAGTTGATTTTACGGTAAAGCAAAATAGTGAGTAATACTATGACCGATGCAGAAACTATTTTTTTCTGCCAGTCGGTTATGGGTACGAGGTATGCAAAATATTGCGCAAAGCCTATAGCTCCAGAAGCAGCAACCAAGGGTGCCTGAATGAGCGTTTGCCAAACAAAAAGAAAAGACATGAGTTTGCCTGATTTACCCGGATAAGCTTGTCGTAAAAAATTATAAGAGCCTCCGGCCGCAGGATATGCACTACCAAGTTCGCTCCAAATTAACCCATCAACAAATGAAATCAATGCGCCTGCAATCCATGCGTACAGAAAATACGGCCCCTGCAGATACTGTATGACCAACGGCAAAACGATAAAAGGTCCAATGCCAACCATGTCTATCATGTTGATAGCCGATGCTTGCAGTAACCCCAGTTCGCGTTTCATTTTTGTTTCAGCCATTACAAATGTTTTGGCTAAAGTAATATTTCATTCATTTGCAGATTGGTTGTTAAATTGCCTAAAACGTAAATACCGGTTAATCATAAACAGAATAGTTGCGATTTTTAATAATTTTACACATTCAACCTAAGTAAAAATATTAATTATGAGTAAGCTAATAATAAACCGGCTGGATTATGCCCGGATAAAGAAGAGTATCAATGATGCAAAACAGTTCAGGTCAATCAGTAATGAAGAAGCAGAAAAGCTATTAAAAGAACTAGAATCGGCAAAGATTGTTGAACCGGAAGCTATTCCATCCAATGTGGTTACTATGAATTCGATAGTAAAACTAAGTTTTCAGAATACAAACAAGCAAATTCAGTTTCAGATAGTATATCCGGAGCAGGCAAATGTTAAAGAGAACAAAATTTCAATTTTTTCACCCATTGCAACAGCACTCATAGGTTATAAAGTAGGCGATGAAATAGAGTGGGTGGTTCCGGCAGGACTAACAAAAATCAGGGTTGATGAAATCATTTATCAACCGGAAGCAGCAGGTGACTACAATCTTTAAAACTACATTTGCGCAATAAAATTTTTTATGGCAGATATTTCTTTCTCCAACCTCAAAAATGCATTTGCTTATAAAAGCGATGCAGAACTGAATCGTGCATACCGATTGTTTCAACTCATCAGTAATAATTTTCTGGTAAGTATAGCTCCCGGAATTACTAATACGGCACTTAAGCTGCATTTACCAGTTAAGCCTATTATACGAGCAACCATTTACAGGCATTTCTGCGGTGGCGAAACAATTGAAGAATGTAATAATACCATTGCCAAGTTGGGCAAGTACGGTGTAGGTTCTATTCTTGACTACTCTGTTGAAGGGCATAAAAGTGATGCTGATTTTGATGAGAATTGCGAAGAGATTGTAAAAACAGTAATCAGAGCCGTTGGCGATAAAAATATTCCATTCTCCGTATTTAAACCTACCGGTATTGGCCGCGCTGATTTACTTGAGAAAGTAAGTAGCAAATCAACTCTTACGGCTGATGAACAAGCTGAATTTGAAAGACTGAAAAACAGAGTAAGGAAAATATGCAGTACTGCTGCTGATAAAAAAGTAAGGCTTTTTGTAGATGCCGAAGAAAGCTGGATACAGCAGGCTATAGATGATATGGTGGACGAAATGATGGAAGAATTCAATAAAAAGCAAACCATAATTTTTAATACAATACAGCTTTACCGTCACGACCGCGTTGCATTTATGCGTGCTAATATTGCAAAAGCACGCAGCCGGAATTATAAAGTAGGATATAAATTGGTGCGCGGTGCTTATATGGAAAAGGAACGCGAACGTGCTGCGCAAATGGGTTATCCTTCACCTATACAACCGGATAAAGCTGCCACAGATAAAGATTATAATACCGCTTTAAAAATATGTGTGGAAAATCTGGATATGTTATCGGTGTGTGCCGGAACTCACAATGAAGAGAGCAATAAATATCTTGCTCAGCTTATGGAAGAAAATAAACTGGCACGTAATGATGAACACATTTGGTTTTCGCAGTTACTTGGAATGAGTGACCATATTAGTTTTAATCTGGCACATGAAGGCTACAACGTATGCAAGTATGTACCTTATGGACCTGTAGTTTCAGTTTTACCATACTTATTCAGGCGTGCTGCTGAAAATACCAGTATCAGTGGCCAGATGGGACGCGAACTGAAGATGATAGGGCAGGAGAAGCTGCGCAGAAAAAAAGAGAAATCATAGCAACTCATCATACTGAGCAATATTGATTTCAGGCATCTTAGATAAACGAATGTAAAAATAGCGCAACTGCAAAAAGTTAAAACTTGCGGAATATTTTACTGTAAGAGCAAAAATTCGCAATAAAATATATTTTTTACTGTAGATAGTAGAAGATTAGTGGCAAACAAAATATTTTGAAATTTAATGTCACTGCACACATGGACTTTTGCAAGCCGATACGCGCTTTGTGCGAGAGAAAAGTGTCATTCACTGATTAAGAATGATAATCAGAGTAGGCGCGAGCTACTCACTCGTGCCATACCATTACCAATTATAAGCAACTTACTATTGATGAAAAAGTTTGAACTATATGAATTAAGATGAGATAAAAAAGAAGTATCATGCCGTTAAAAAGCAAATGCAAGTAGCTCGATTAAGAGAGGATATGCGTACTTTAACAAAAATGCTTGAGGATATATTGTTTTATGCGTTAAATCATTTTCCGTAAAAAAAGTATTATTTTTATAGCATTAATTCAAAAAACACCTTATGAAAAATCAACTTTTATTTAAACTACTATTAGTCGTCATAACAGGATTTTTATGGTCCGGCTGTAAAATGCAATCCTCCAACTTGCAAGTGCTTAAGCCTGCAGAAATAACTTTAGGAGATTATATTGTTAATGTAGGAGTAATTAACAGAACTCAACCAACAAAAAAAAATAAAGCATGGAATATTGCTGAAGGTGTTTTAACCGGTGAGAACATAGGTGCCGATCGCAAAGGATCTAAAGCAACAATTAATGGGATGATAGAAGTTATGAAAGAATCGCCACGTTTTAAATTATTGCAATTAGATATTGATAACCTGAAAGGCAGTGGAACAGGAAAGTTCCCGGAACCTTTAAGTAAAGATGTTATTGCTGATATTTGTCAAAGAAATAATTTAGATGCCTTAATAGCTTTAGAGGCATTTGATTCAGACACAGACGTAAAATATACTCCCATTACCATACGTACTAAAGTAGCCAAAGACACCTATAAAGACTTACCTGGTATTAGAGCCGACTCGCGTATGAATATAACTGCTGGATGGCGTATTTACAATTATAAAGACCAAACTATTGTTGATGAATATCGTTATTCTGATTATTTGAACTTTTCGGGACAAGGCCCCAATCAGGATGCGGCTTTATCTGCTTTACCTTCAAAAATTGACGCGCTAATAAAAACAGGAATGCATGTTGGTAATAGTTATGGAAGACGAATAACTCCTTTATGGGTTTCAGAAAGCAGAGAATACTATGTAAAAGGAAACGATGCATTGCAAAAAGCCGCACACATGGTTAAAGTCGGACAATGGGATAAGGCGGCAGATATTTGGAAAAGAGAAGCTTTAAATACACATAAAAAAGTAGCCGGAAGAGCCTGTTATAATATGGCAGTTTTTAGCGAAAGATTAGGCAACTTAGATATGGCTTTGGAGTGGTGCAGCAAGGCTTATTCGCAATTTGGAAATAAAAATGCACAAGCTTATTCTTCCTTGATTCGAACCCGAATGTCGGAACGCGAAGTATTAAAACAACAAATGCTCCCTGAAAATAAGTAAAAAGTGAAAATAATCTGGTAAATTACAAACTTATTTTTGCAATAATGTTAAGGACCTATATTATTGACGAATTCGGGTTTAATTCAAAATTCACAACGTATAGACAACACCGGAATTTATGATGCTAACTTTTTGGCAGATATAGATAACGATGACAACAAAGCACTTGGAATAGAAATAATTTATTTGCAAAAAAAATTTCACGGAAAAAAGTCGGACAAACTCTTTACTACAAAGCTTTGCCAGTCGCAAGGCAAAAAAACGCTGACTATGTTTGGTTAGGAGATTGAGAAGAAAATCTAAGAGCAATAAGTTTTTACAAGGAAAATGGTTTTGTTGAATTTGAAAAACACGTTTTCAAATTAGGAAATGACTAACTGACAAGCCTAATGATTAAACTAAAAATAAATAATAGATGAAAAGGCTGCCACTATCATCGTATTTGTAATAGGCGATGAAGTGTTGCGATCGAAAATCTTTATTTAACCATCATAGCAACTCATCATACTGAGCAATATTGATTTCAGGCATCAACTTTTCATGATGTAATAGATGATTACAGAGATGCTCAGCTAAATAAGGAGCAAGCATCACGCCTTTGGTGCCCAATCCGTTAAAAATTCCTACGTTTTTTATATCCGTTCTCATTCCTGCAAATGGTCGCCTTGCTTTAACACTTGGGCGTATGGATGCCTGATGATTGGTTAGTTCAAAAGGAACTCGTAGCAAAGCCTCCAACTGACGAGTTAGCTTTTCTCTGGCTGCTTCAGTAGGGCAGTAGTTCAACTCTTTCCATTCATAAGTTGATCCAGCTTTAAAAAGGTGATTGCCTATGGGTAACACAAATACACTTTTGTTGATGATGTAGTCTTGTGTGAGCTGTTCACTTCTGAAAGTAAGAATCTCACCTTTTGAAGGCTGAAAGGGGAGATGCTTGAAATAGGGGTTTGACTGCGCTGCAATACCTTCACAGAAAATAATATTTTTTGCTTCGAAATCACCATAATGGATGGAGTCGTCAACTTTCAAAAGCGAAAAATCAAATACGGATTCAATAAGTGCATGCTGACTTATGAAGTAACTGCGTAAACGCGAAAGCAGTAGTTTAAGGTTGACAAAACCTGCTGACGATAATTCTACAGCACCGTGAGGGCAATGTAATTCCGGAAATTTATCAGACGAATAGAACCCTGAGATATATTTACCTGCCTCATCATTTTCTTTACGCATTTGCCATTCATTATAGGTGCGAACCGAGTCCGGTATCTCCAGTACAGGCATACTGCGGATAAAAGTTGTTTTAAAGTAATCTTCCAGCGAAGAATAAAATTTTTCAGCATAAGGAATAAGCTCGTCAGCCAACCAGGTTCTCACCATACGTCTGCCGGTAACAGGAAGATAAACACCTGCTGCAACTTGCGAAGAAGCAGATGCATCAAAACGATCTATTAGCTGTACGCTGCATCCTTTTTGCATGAGTTTCCATGCCAGCATGCTGCCTGCCAATCCTTGACCTATGATAAAGTAATCTTTCATTAGAATGATTTCGGCAGCAAACTTAATAGGAAAATTTCTTAAAATTTCCGACTATGATATAATTCAGTTGTTTATTCTGAAAACCGAAATGAGAATATTATCTGATACGTTTTTTTTACTTGTTATCAGTTGCATTGCATTTTTCAATTTGTTTCTGTTAATAATACCAAACCAATAAAAATAGCTGATACAGCCAATGCTATAGTAGGTAATTTCATAAGTGGCAGAAAGGTATACAATGATAGAAATCATTGGTAAAGGACAAAAACCATATTGTATGGATTATGCAGTCTTTTGCAGGAGGTATTTACCTTCTTAATCTATCTGCAAATTAAAGTGAGCGACAAATGCGAAATGTTCTGAAATAATGCAGTGATTAATTCTTTTTACGTTTCGACTTTTTATCTTCTTTAGGTTCGTCCGTTATTGTTTGAGTTTTTACCTCAGCCTTTGAGTTATCTTTAGTGTAAGCAACAAGGGCAATTGCTGTATTACTGTCGTTAATGGTTATGCGATAAAAATCTCCGATAGTCTTACTGAAATCGGCAATTTCAGTCCAGCCATTTTCCGGTTTGGCAGGTTCAAACATATATAATTTACCATCTTTACCACAGAGTAATCGTCCGTCCTTTGTCCATGCATAGTCTTCAACACCTTTCATCAGTTTGCATACACTTCCCATGAGTCCGGTGTTTAAAGAAAATGTCATGAGCATATATCCATTGGTATCGGCTTTGTCAACATAACTAATTTCATTGTCGCCATCAGGAATTACTGCTAAGCAGCGACCTACATTTTTTGCAAGGGGAATAAATTGTTCGTCAGGCAACTCATAGATATTAAGATCCATGCTGTTATTATTCAGTATTGCAGCAGCTATGGTAGTATCATTTACCTTGCAGTAATATGCTACCGAGTCGGTTGTTCCAAGTAATTGTTGCTCATTGCTGCCATCCATTAGAATTTTATAGAATCGTTGTCCTTTATCGGCATCTACTCTCACAATGTTAAAACCTAAATCATCAGAAGTGACTTGTGGCGAAAACTCACTTTCCGGAGTATTGGTAAGTTGTGTAGTAGTGGTATCGTTTCGGTCATAAACATAAATATCACTCTGCAGTGTATCATGATAAGAAACATAATATACCTTGCTGCCATCTTTTGAAAATGCCGGTTGATTGTCATACCCTCTGCGGTGGGTAATGTTTTTAATGCCGGAGAAATAGATTTTACCGTCTTTGGCTACATTCATATTCACCAAATAAATATCCGTATCGGGTTGTTGTGCAAATAGTGCAGATGCAGAAAGAAGCATCGTGGCAGTTAATATATTTCTGATCATTGCTGTGTTTTTTTTGAGATATTAATTAATGAGTCACTTTTTAAAATAAGGTTTGCAGAAATTTCTGCGCTATCAATAATAGATGAACCTACATGATAAACGCGAAATTGTATTTCAGATTTTTCATCCAAAAATAAAAATTTTACTGAATCGGGGCTGAAACCTATATGAATCCCTCGTGCAAGGGTCTGATTAAACAGGCCTCTACGCTTTATAATTTTATAGGTGGCAACACTATCCTGCTGCTGAATCATGCCATGCTCTTTTACCAGAAAATAATTGTCTTTAATATTTATCTCACCTGCATGAGTGGAGCTTAGGTGCCCTACTGTGATAATAGAAATTAATTTCGATGGCGATAGAATAAATAAAGGTAATGTGAGAATAAAAACAGAAGTGTAAATTTTAATGGGTAAAGAGAAATTTTTGCGGACAACCAAAGCGAAAAGTAATATTCCGGTGAACACAAAAGATGAAAAGGCTATTGCCAGATATCCTGCATAGTGACGGAAAAAGAGCACCAGGGATGTAACTCCCAACAATACATGCAGTGAAACAAAAATATAACTGATAATTTTTGGAATGCGATGACTTATGATGAGTATAAAAATGGCTAAAACAAAACACAATACGAAGGAGATAATCAGAAAATTAAGCAGCAAGTCATCCATCTGAAAATAATTATTTGCCTGCTAAAAATAACCAAACAGCAGGACGTTTATTCAGTGCCGGCTTATGTTTTTTCCATTCAGATATACGCATAGTTTTCAAATACTGCTCAGGTGCATTCAGATCAGCTGCAATGCAAAGCTTTGTTTGTGGCGACAGTGCAGTGAGTATATCATCAAACAATGCATTGTTGCGGTAAGGTGTTTCAATAAATATTTGTGTTTGGTTTCTTGCGGCCGAATCCTTTTCAGCTTTTTTCAGCATAGCTATGCGGTCAGTACGTTCTTTAGGCAGGTATCCTCCGAAAGCAAACTGTTGACCATTGAGTCCGCTTGCCATGAGTGCAAGTAACAGTGATGAAGGCCCGGTGAGAGGTACCACCTGTATATTTTGCCGATGCGCTTCTGCAACTATATGCGACCCCGGGTCGGCAACAGCCGGGCAACCGGCTTCGCTCAGTAAACCAGTATTTCTTCCCTCAAGCAGAGGTTGAAAAAATGATGGTTCAAAAATATTTCCTTGATGTTTGTTCAGTTCGAAAATGGTGAGTTGCTGCTGCGGAATGGTGATGTTGCAGCTTTTAAGAAATTGACGTGCTGTTTTTTCGTTCTCAACAATGAAAACATCAAGAGAACGAATTACAGAAAGTACGTTTTCAGGAAGCGACCATTGTACCGGTTCCTGCGCAATGGTAGCAGGAATTAAATATAATATTCCGGTAGCTGCTGACTCAGACAAGGTTGAGATGCGTGGTGATTTTTATTTTGTCCACAATACGTTGACAGGCATCATCAAGCAGATGATATACATTTTCGAAATCGCTGGTGCTGCCGTAGTAGGGGTCAGGAACTTCTTTTTTTCCGAGTCCTGCAAACTCCATAATGAGGTTGATACGTGATTCTTCGCCATGCCCTGCATATTCCATCAGGTTTTCATAGTTCTTTTTGTCCATAGCGAAAATATAATCGAACTTCTTGAAATCGTCTTTGGTGATACACCTTGCACGCTGCCCCGTTAAATCAATACCATATTTAGATGCTGTGGCGATAGAACGCTTGTCAGGCAAAGAGCCGGAATGAAAATCCAATAATCCTGCTGAATCCACATCTGCAGCAATTCCTGCCTTAAGGAGTTTTTGTTTCATAATTCCTTCGGCAAGTGGTGAGCGGCAAATATTGCCCAAACATACCATCAGAATTTTCACCTTAATTTTTATGATTTAAGTTGATGCGTTTTTGCAAATCGTTAATATATCCCTTGAATTTCTTGTCAGTCTCCATGAGGTTATTCACCGTGCGACATGCATGCAAAACGGTTGCATGATCTTTGCCACCACAATGTGCACCAATAGCAGAGAGAGAAGATTTTGTAAGCGTCTTGGAGAAGTACATAGCTAACTGACGTGCCTGTACCACTTCGCGCTTGCGTGTTTTAGATTTAAGTGTTTCGAGAGGTAACTCAAAATAATCGCAAACAATCTTCTGGATATAATCAATAGAAATTTCGTGAACCGTATTTTTCACAAACTTGTCAATCATCTGTTTGGCAAGTTCAAGAGTAATAGGTTTCTTATTCAGCGAAGTTTGTGCCATGATCGAAATCAAAGCTCCTTCTAGTTCACGCACGTTGGTTTGTATGCTGTAAGCAATGTATTCTACAATATCGGTTGGAAGTTCAATACCGTCAATATACATTTTCTTTCTGAGAATGGCTATGCGTGTTTCAAGATCGGGTGTTTGCAAATCGGCAGAGAGACCCCACTTGAAACGTGAGAGCAAACGTTGCTCAATACCCTGAAGATCTACGGGTGCTTTATCAGAAGTAAGTATAATCTGTTTGTTGTTCTGATGCAGGTGGTTGAAGATGTGAAAAAATACATCCTGTGTTTTTTCTTTACCTGCCCAGAAATGAATATCGTCAATAATCAGCACATCCATCATCTGATAGAAATGTGCGAAATCATTTTGTGAATTGTTTCGTACCGACTCTATAAACTGATTCATGAAACGGTCGGCCGGAACATAAAGAACTGTTTTGTTAGGGAAGTTGTTTTTTATCTCAATACCTATAGCATGGGCTAAGTGTGTTTTACCAAGACCTGTGCCACCATATAAAAACAGCGGATTGAAAGAAGTACCTCCGGGTTTGTTGGCAACGGCATAACCTGCAGAGCGTGCCAATCTGTTGCAATCACCTTCAATAAAATTATCGAAAGAGTAACTTGGATTGAGTTGTGAGTCAACATCAATCTTTTTCAGCCCCGGTACGATGAACGGATTTTTAATGGTTGCATTCAGGCTTACCGGCATTGACACCTGAGGGTTTTTCAGATTACCGGTTCCCTTAGCTGGAAGCTTTACCGAATAGGGCTTTGAGCTGTTCATATTATTCTCCATAAGAATGGAGTATTCCAAACGGCCTTCTGCGCCCAATTCTTTTTTAATGCTTTTGCGCAACAATTGAATATAATGTTCTTCAAGCCATTCATAAACGAACTGACTCGGAACTTCAATAGTAAGAATATTTTTTTCTAATTTAAGTGGTTTAATTGGCTCAAACCATGTTTTAAAATTTTGTGGACTCACATTATCTCGAATTAGCTTTAAGCAATTCTCCCACACTTTCTCAACATTTTTTTCTATCTGTTTCAATCCAATTTTTTATTAAATAGTTAAGTATTGGTTCTCTAAAATTTGGTTTTTAAAAATAGTAGTTAAATTTCAATCCCGCAAACTCTTTTTAAAATTAAATTTCTTTGATGGTTCTCTTTTTCGAGGCGCAAATGTGGTTATAAATTTCTTGAAAAAAAAATCAAATAACACTTGCATAATTAAAAACTTTTAACGTGGTACTTTCCGCTGTTAATTTACGACTTTTTTTATTAACAAAAAAATCAATTCTCCCTAATTTTATTCCTGCCCAACCTACCTGTGCTACCAAAACATCTTTCCCGTCTCTGTTTTTATAAATGTATGGTTTATTAATAAATGTATGAGTATGTCCTCCGATTATTAAATCAATATTCAATGATTTCTTTGCTAATATTTCATCACTTACTTTGTCGTCCTTATATTTATAGCCAAGATGCGACAGGCAAATTATCAAATCACACTTTTCCACATATTTCAGATGATGAGTAACTATAGCTGCATTTTCCAAAGGGTCGTTATAAACTGTTTCGCCATACATTTTTTTATCTACAAGGCCTTGCAATTCAATGCCTAGTCCGAAAACGCCTATGAGAACTCCTGATTTTTCAAAAACTTTATAGGGCACCGTTTTCCCTGCCATAGGTGTTTTCTTAAAATTATAGTTGCAGCATATCAGAGGGAAAGTTGCATTCTTTAGTTGTGCAGCCAATCCTTCTACACCATGATCAAAGTCATGATTGCCAATAGTGCCTGCATCATATCCCATTTGCGACATGAGTTTTAATTCAATTTCTCCTCCATAAAAATTAAAATAGGGGGTGCCCTGAAAAATATCACCTGCATCAAATAATAACACATTGGGTTCACGGTTGCGGATGTCATTAATAATTGCAGCACGTTGTGCTACTCCTCCAAGTCCGGGATATTTAGGATCATTAGCGGGGAAGGGGTCAATGTGGCTGTGCACATCATTGGTATGCAGAATAGTGATTTTTGTAATTTGATGTTTTGCCAATGCCAGATGTGGAATTCCTGTGAGAGATATTCCGGCTGCACTTGCCGCAAATGTTTTAAGAAAATCTCTTCTATTTGACATAAGTTATCCTCCCTTCAATTTTAGCATTTAATGTTTCGCCTTTTTTATTTCTGTCTTCAAATTCTTTTATGATAAGATCACGTATCTTCAATCCGGTGGATTCCATTTTCAGTTTTTCATTCAAAAAATAGAGGTTGTCGCCACCACCGGCAAGATAATCAGAAGTGACTACTCCATAAGTTTTCGATTTATCGAACGGTTTTCCGTTAATGATAACATTTGTGGATAACGAATCTTTAATCTGCATCTTCAGCCCTGCAACCGGCATCCCACCTTTTTGCACTATAAAATCAATCAACTTCTCAGTGGTTTCACCAGAAAGTGTCAGCAGTACAGCTTCATTTTCAAATGGCATAAGACTGTAAACATTTCCAACTGTGATATCACCTTTTGGCAATGATGCACGCAGACCTCCATTATTTAAAAAACAAAAATCAACTGATGTATTACTGTTTCCTCCATAAATTTCTCTTACTTGTAGCAGAGTAGCATCAGCACTGATGTTTCCGAGTAATCCCTCAGGAATACCTTTCTCCATGCTCATATCACTCTTAATCAAAACACGGTTCATGAGAGAATCAACTTTAACTTTATATGGAGCATAAAGCTGAAGTATGCTGGAATCAACCTGTGTGTAGCCGGGTTGGTTTAAAGGATATACTGTGGTTTCACTCTTTATTACTGATGATGTTTTGCATGATGCAAAAATCAACAGAAGGAAAAAATATTTCTTTATTGGTGAAAACATTTGGCTTGGTGAAAAATTCAGAAGCTAAAAGTAGATAAATGTGTCATTAAAAAAAATGTTCCGCGAAAAAAATAAATTTGTTAAAATTTTATGTGTGATAGAAAAAAAAATGTATAGCAACATGTAGTAGTTCTTTTTTTAACAAACCGTTTGTAAAGCAAATGCTACAATGTGTTTCTTTGCCTTTTTATTTAATAGTTATGATTGTAAGAGAAAATACCGTAAGAGTACGGTATGCCGAGACTGACAGAATGGGTTATGTGTACTATGGCAATTATGCTGTATATTTTGAAGTTGCACGAGTTGAAATGCTCAGAGATCTGGGACTTTCATATAAGAAACTAGAAGACAGTGGAATTATATTGCCGGTGACAGAATATAATATACAATTTAAAAAACCTGCTTTTTACGATGACGTGCTGACGATAAAAACCTACATCCGCAAAAAACCTTCAGCGCGTATTCATTTTGACTATGAGACTTATAACGAAGAGGGAGTCCTACTGAATATTGCTCAGGTAACACTGGTTTTTGTAAATAAATCAACAGGCAAACCGGTCATTCCTACAGAGGAGGTTAATGAAATTTTCAGGCCATACTTCACTGAGGCAAAGTAATGCTTTATTCTTTTTTATAGTTTTGGCATTCCTGACATCGAACTTTAATAACCAAATAATATAAACAGTAAAGCTACATACGAATGAAACGTGCATACATTTTTCCGGGCCAGGGCTCACAGTTCAGCGGAATGGGGAAGGAGTTATATGAAACTTCATTGCCTGCAAAAAACATTTTCGATAAAGCTAATGACATTTCCGGTTTCAGAATTACCGACATCATGTTTGCCGGCACTGATGAAGAACTGAAACAAACCAAGGTTACCCAACCTGCAATTTTTATTCATTCATGTGCAGTTGTGGCTTCTCTTGAAAATGGTTTCAAACCTGACATGGTTGCAGGTCATTCCTTAGGAGAACTTTCGGCATTAGTTGCCAACAAAACTTTATCGTTTGAAGATGGTTTAAAATTGGTGATTGAACTGGCACAGGCTATGCAACAATCATGTGAAATGCAACCTTCCACCATGT
>JAFDWZ010000042.1 GCA_018268195.1 Bacteroidota bacterium
TGAGAATAGTAGTGGAATAATTTTCGGTCAGGAAACTGACAGATAAAACAAAAGCCTGTCCCGAGCAATCGGGACAGGCTTTGTTGTTTTATAGAGATAATGTTACTTTTTCCTATTTATCTGAAGAAGCAGAAAGATTAGTCCCCCATTTTACCACAAACACAAAATCCTTATCTCTATCGGAATAACCATAGTCATAACACAATTTATATACTATTCCTTTTTGGGTAACATGCTGATGGGTGTGATACTTAAAATTAAATCCCTTATCAGTAAGTTTTTGTCTGCTAACATTAGATTTTCCTTCAGGCCCGGCAATGATTTCAAGAATACGCCTGTTTTTGCGAAGAATATTATTGATGTTACGCATTTCAGAAGTTACATCGCTGTTGGCTTTGTTGTTGTAATTGCTGCGACACTGGTCATCACAGAACTTTTTATCGGCCCGACCTACTAAAGCCTCGCCACATTCCAAACATACCTTTTCAGATTTCATTTTCAGAGGTGATTTTTGTTTTTGCAAAGATAAAAATATCCGATTACAAACGGTTACATCCGCTTCTTTTCGGAAGTAAATGTATATCATCCGACTCATGTGGCGGGGCTGCCGCACTTTTGCACCGTCAATCAGCGATAAACTGCCCGACACGCTTCAAACGATAATTAAAATAAGTTTAACAAATAAATACAAAGTACAATGAACACATTAAGAAACAGCGTAAGACTCATCGGAAATCTTGGAGCAGCACCTGAAGTAAAAAATCTCGACAACGGAAACAAAGTAGCAAGATTAAACCTTGCCACCAACGAGACTTACATGAACAATAAAGGCGAGAAAGTAACAGAAACCAACTGGCACAATTTGGTAGCCTGGGGCAAAACCGCAGAAATTGTTGAGAAGTATCTTGATAAAGGCCGCGAAGTGGCGGTTGAAGGAAAACTTACATCCAGAAGCTACACCGACAAGGACGGTAATAAGAAATATATTACAGAAGTAGTTGTCAATGAAATACTGATGCTTGATAAAAAAGATTAATAGGCCGTACTTCAAGTAAGTAAATTATCAAGAGAGGCTGCCTCAGCGGAGACAGCCTCTCTTTTTTTTAAAATGTATTCGTGTAATTTTATAATTATTCAGTTGTTTACTTTTATGGAATTTGTTAAGAGTTTCATCTTGATATTAAACAACATGACAAGGATATTTTTATTTACTGCTTTACTACTTTCGGGTTGTACAGACAGGCAACAAAATCAATTGTTGTTGCAGAAAATGGATTCGCTGCAAAACAATCTGGACTCATTAAAGGGTCAAATAAAAGAGTTAAATGAAAAAGGTAATGGAAATATCCCTGATGTGTCAGCCAATGCCGACAGCAATATTTATCTGACAACACTAAACAACCGTAACCAAAAACATCAGACATTTCAGGATACGATTAAGCATAAAGTGAAACAACCGGCTCCGATTAAAAAGGAGAAGTCAACCCCTATAACTCCTGAAATAACAGGCAAGAAATTTTACTATAAAGGACTACCGCAGAAAATTTCTGTAGAAATAACAGCATGGGATAATGGCAGACGAACGTTGAAGTTTTATAACCCTTCCGGTGAAGTTACTTACACGATTGAAGATGTAAGAATGAGCTATTCATCCATTACTGACTTAAAAAAGTTTTATGATAATGGCGCCTGTGCCTTGATAGAAACAGGTATGAATCCCGGTGCAAGTATGTATTGGTATGAAATTAATATCACATTTGATGAAAACAATAATCCTTTGTGGAAAGAAGAAATTGAAAAACCGGAGATGAGCCTTAAACAGAACATGAATAACAAATCGTGGTGGAATGCTAAAACCAAAAGTTGGGTAAAGCAGGAAATTGTAAAGGAACAGGAAGCCCCTCATTAATATTTTTAAGAACGGCAGAGACCTATTATATTTGGAACCGATTACCGTTATAATATGAAAAGAATTTTATTCGGAACAGGAATAGTGTTAATCTTATCAGGTTGTGGCATACATTCTTACAGTCCCACACTCACACACTATCCGCAGCCTGACGATAAAGGAAAGATATCGGTTACTACTTCTCTTGGAGAAGGAGGATTTAATGTGTCTGCTGCAGGGGGCATATCAAATTCTGTTGGTCTGTCAGCATTGTTGCATACCAATATTTACACAGGCAGATCAGAAGCATCGGAAAGAAGAAGAATAGGCGAAGCAAGTATATATATGATGGGCGAGCTGGAAGAAGGATCAAATTTTTACGGAGGTTTTGTTTTGGGCGGAGGCGCTGCTGACTATATGGTATATAACAAAAGAATGTATGACCATTATGATAGATTTGTAAACAGTAAAAGCAATTACAATTATTTATATGCATCACCTTTTATGTTAAAGGCTTCTTCCAATGGAGTTTTCAATATTATATTTGCGTTTAAGTTCAGCTATCTGTTTTATCATAGTTATTATCTGGAATGTGCAGACCAGGATTATGAAAAGCAAAATTATGATGTAGTGATTAAAGGAGAAGAAGCACATAAAAATCCAACAAAAATTATATGGGAGCCAACCTTACGATGGTCTTTTGGGAAAAAATATTTTCGCTTTTTCAATCAGATTACTATTCCCGCAACGATTGACAACAAAGTACGATTTTCAGATCAGCTACTTAAAGGCATTAAAGATTATCCTGTGCCATCCATACAGTTTGGTATGATTCTGTCATTACCATTAAGCAAACAAAAGGATAAATAATTTTTATCTTCCTGATAGCTTCCTCTCTTTATATCAGCCAATTAGCATTGGTGTAATCGCGCACCCTATTTAGCAGGTATGTAACCTTACGAAGGGTTTAAAGTATAAACCCTCAGTTCACTTTTGTAAATCAATACCATGAGCAAAAAGGTTATAGCCATTATAGTGCTGGTTTTGTATGTGCATTTTGGGTTTTCGCAGAATGTCACCACCATTGCCGGTCAAAGTGGAGTATCAGGGTCAGCAAATGGAAACGGCACAGCCGCAACATTTAACAGCCCTCACAGTGTAGTGTGTGATGCTTCGGGTAATATTTTTGTTGCAGACAGAAACAACAATCAGATTCGTAAAATAACTCCTGCCGGCATGGTCAGCATATTTGCGGGCTCCGGATTACCGGGTAGCACCGATGGAGCAGGAGTGAATGCTTCGTTTTTTGAGCCATGGGGTATAACCATAGACAATGCAGGCAATTTGTATGTTGCCGATACCAAAAATTATAAAATCAGAAAAATTACACCTTCAGGGGTGGTATCCACTTTTGCAGGAGCCGGCACTGCCGGTGTTACAAATGGCGTTTCAACATCGGCACAGTTTGGTTATCCGGCCGGAATTGCAGCAGATGCTTCGGGAAATGTTTACGTAACAGAATACATGGCGCATTGTATTCGTAAAATAAGTAACGGACAGGTTACTACAATTGCAGGAACACCTTTTCAAAGTGGTGATAATAATGGTGCAGGAAGTGTGGCACTTTTTGATCATCCACATGGAATTGCCGTTGACAATGCCGGCAACGTTTATGTTGCAGATTCATGGAATAATAAAATCAAAAAAATTTCTCCGGCAGCAGTAGTAACCACCTATGCAGGAAGTACATCAGGTTTTGCAAATGGTGCAGCATCATCAGCAAAGTTTGATAACCCTACAGGAATTTGTGTTGACGGAACAGGATCTGTTTATGTAGGCGATGTAAATAATTTCTGTGTACGTAAAATATGGAATAACAGTGTAAGCACTTTTGCAGGAATACCCGGAACGGCAGGTGGCACAGATGGTCCTTTATTGCAAGCAACATTTAACAGCCCTTCAGGAGTAGTATGGCACAGTTCAAATAAATTTTTTATCAATGATGAAGGAAATGAGCTGATAAGAATGATTGATATGAATCAAACTGCATTGCCACTCACCTTAACCACACACAACAATGTAGTTATCTTTTGTCAGGGAACAACAGAAACAATAACAGCAAATCCACAAGGACTTTCCAGTTATGAATTTAAGGATGGTAACACTGTTATAGCAACCAACACTACCGGAGTGTTATCCATGTCATCACTCACACAAGGATTGCATGCAATCACCTGCACGGCAACAGGCCCTTCAGGTTCTTATTCTACAACATCACCCTTGAATATAAATATTGCAGGCAGTAATTCTGCTTCTGTTTCGCCCGGAGGACCCATTTCTCTTTGTAATGGAAACAGTGTTACACTCACTGCTTCTGCAGGGCAGAGCTATCTGTGGTCTAATGGAGCTACTTCTGCATCTATTACTGTAAATCAGCCGGGCAACTACTCTGTAACCATCACATATAATGGCGGATGTACTTCGCAGAGTAATGCCGTTACCATCGCACAAGGCGGAACTTTCAGTGTAAGCGTAACACCATCGGGAACGCAGACGGTATGTGATGGAGATTCATTACAGCTTACAGCAACTTCCGGTACAAATTATCTGTGGTCTAATGGAGCAACTACACAATCAATATATATTAAATCAGCAGGAAATTATTCAGTAACGGTTACAAATAACTCAGGATGCACCGGGACATCAGCGCCTGTGACATTAACAGTCAACAGCCTGCCTGTTGCAACAGTTTCACCTGCCGGCCCGGTAAATATTTTGCAGGGACAAACTGCAGTTCTTACTGCAGGAAGTGCTTCCGGTTATTTATGGTCAACGGGAGCGCAATCGCAATCAATCACGGTGAGTCTTGCAGGTACATATTGGGTGAAGGTGAAAAATGCATCGGGATGTTATTCATTACCCGTTTCAGTAAATATTATTGTGAACTCACTTAATTCTGTAAGTATTTCAGCCGCTGGCGATACAGTGGTATGCCCTAAAGACTCCGTAAAACTTATTGCTTCTTTATCATTCGCTTGTCAATGGTATAAGGATAATGTTCTTATTCCCGGAGCAATAAGTCAGATATTTTATGCCAAGGAAGCAGGTGTTTATACCGTAAAAGTAATAGTTGGTTCAACCACTCTTGTGTCGAATGGCATTACGATTGCACACAAATATGTTCCATCAACTATTGAAGCGTCTTCCGATTCAGCATGTAGCGGCAACTCTGTAACGATAACCGTTGTTCCACAAAACAATGTATTGTTCAACTGGTTTGAAGAGTTGACAGGAGGTATTGCCATTAGTTCGGGAAATAATTTTACCACACCACCTTTAGCATCAGCAAAAACCTATTTTGTAGAAGCGTATGCTAACGGATGTGTAAGTGCATTGCGCATTCCTGTAGAAGCCTACATATACCCGTTGATGAATCCATCATTTAATTACGATGCTCCCATAAGAGCTGATGGAGGTATTAAAGTAACTTTCGAAAACACTACTTCACCGGGAGATTATTCTTACGAATGGAATTTTGGTGATGGTACCGCTACCTCAACAGACATCAATCCACAACACGTTTATACCGTTGAAGATGATTATCTCGTAACTTTAAAGGTGGCAAGCGCATTGGGATGCACAGAAGTGTATTCTAAAATGGTGAGTGTGAATTCAGACCATAAACTGTTTCTGCCGAATGCATTTACACCCAACAGCGATGGTGTGAATGATATTTTCAGGTTAAGAGGTTCAGGATTTATTTCGGCATCCATGATGATATTAAATCAATGGGGACAACTCATTTATAAAACAGACAATGCTTCAATAGGTTGGGATGGTTCCTCGCACGGAAGCCTGGTTCAGAATGGTACATACTCTTACATCGTCAGCATAAAAATGTCGGATGGAAAGGAAAGAGTTATGAAAGGAAATGTTTCACTTATAAAATAACCTGCACATGAAATTAAAATACATACTTCCGTTTCTGGTAGCATTCAGTGCAGAGTTACATGCACAGGATCCTCATCTGTCGCAATATTTCAGCGTGCCCGTGTTTTATAATCCTGCACTTGCAGGCAACGATATACAAAACCTGCGCATAGCACTTGATTACCGAAATCAATGGATTGCACCCGGGGTGAGTTTTAAAACACAGACCATTGCATTGGATAAAGTAGTTAACCGTGTTGGTTTCGGATTGATGATAAATAAAAATTCTGCCGGGAAAGATGGTATCAGCCGCCTTTCAATTCTTGGCGGATTGAGTTATACAGCTCGTTTTGGAGATAAAAAATTAAACCGACTGACAGCAGGATTTCAGGTTGGAATTTTGCAGAAATCTTTTAATCCTGCCAAACTTACTTTCGACAATCAATATACACCGGATATCGGTTATGATCCATCAGCATCCAGCGGTGAAACTTTTGCCAACACAAAAGTTTCGCGACCTGACGTAAATGCCGGCTTAAATTATTCTTACGGTTTGGGGAATAACGAAGTTAAAGTAAAACCATTTGTAGGAGTATCCTTCGCACACATCAACAAACCGAAAGAATCGTTCATTGAAGCAAACAATGAAAATCCGATTCGTACAACCGTGTATGGAGGAACAGCTATCAAATGCAGCGATAACCTTGAGCTTAAACCGATGGTATATTTTATGAAACAAGATGTATTTGAAGAACTGAATGCAGGAGTGATATCACAGTTTAACCTGAAGAATGCAAACGCTGTGCGTTTTGGTGTGTTTTATCGCAACAACGATGCGGCAATTGTTTATGCAGGTTATCAGATGGGGAAAGTTTTTCTCGGAACAAGTTATGATTTTAATGTTTCAAAATATAAACCCGGAGGAAGCGGTGCTTATGAAATATCATTGGTATATACACCACAGGGCAAGATTAAAGGAAAACGTGTTGAAGAAGGAACCGATAAACCAATCAAGAAAAAGAATACTCCTGAGCCGAAGCTTACGCCTCCGGAAAGTTATACGCTTGCACCGGTTAGAATGGCTGCTACAATGACGGTGGTGAGCGATGAACCTACACCGGTAAAACTTGCAGCACAAAATTTGAAAACTTCAAAAGCATCCAAAGAAACGCAAGACAGAAATAACCTGAATTATGAGCAGGCAGGGTATGTTGTTTTCGAGAAAGGAACGATTCGATATAATCTCAATAACCGATTCGATGTAATTGAAGCGGCTATTGATTATTTGTTCAAATATCCGCAACAGAAAGTACTGCTCGCAGGAAATGTTTCTGATGTGGAGTTGAATCAGAACAGTGCCCTTGGCATGCAACGTGCATTAGCAGTGAAGGCATATATGGTAGGTAAGGGAATTGAGGCAGATCGAATTGAAGTGATGGATATGAAAAACCAACTTCCTAAATCATTTATGGAAGAGGGAGTTTCAGTTGAACGATTATCAAGAACAGATATTTATTTAATAAAATAAGAAGTTTATGACAATACACTGGATTAAGTTAATCATACCGTTTTTCTCGGCACTTACTATCACATCGTTAATCATACCTATATGGATAAAACTGTGCGACCAATGGCGATTGTTTGATAAACCTGATGTACGCAAGCATCACACGGCAATTACTCCCTCTCTCGGAGGAATAGGAATTTTTGCAGGAATGATGATTTCGTTTTTACTCTTCACTCCTGCGGAATCCATCATGGGATTTCATACCATAGCTGCCGCAGTCTTTGTGTTGTTTTTTACCGGATTTTTTGATGACCTTACTGATTTACCTGCCAGGTTAAAATTAATTATTCAGGCTGCTGCTGCAGTTGTAGTAATGTATAGTGGATTGCGATTGAATACACTGAATGGATTTATGGGTATTCATGAGTTAAATATTTTCTGGCAATATGCACTTACCGGATTTGTTATTTTATTTCTTACCAATGCTTATAACTTTATTGATGGATTGGATGGACTTGCAGCTACTATTGGTCTGATAATATTTTCAGTGTTTACGATTTTGTTTTACGTTCAGCATGAATATTCCTGGATGATGCTTTGCCTGAGTGTAATGGGTGGATTGGTGTCATTCCTGTATTTCAATTTTAATCCTGCAAGAATATTTATGGGCGATACAGGCTCTCTTGTTGTTGGATTTCTGATTGCATGCAGTACAATAAAACTGATGTCCCTTTGGTTTGTTTCTCCCCTTATTTCATTCGGGCCATCACTTACGGTAGCCACGTTATTTATCCTCATTTTTGATTTAAGCAGAGTGGTGTTTATCCGATTGTCTAACGGCATGTCGCCTTTTAAAGCCGACAGAAGCCATCTGCATCACATGATATGCAGGCAGCAGTTTGGCCACAGAGGCGGAACCTTGCTGATGGCAGCTTTTAATGTCATGTTTATAGTGCTTGTTATTCCTTTTGGAAAGTTAAGATTTACAACATTTTTTATTTTTTGTTTTTGTCTGGCCATTGCCTTGATAAACTCCAAAGTAATGATGGTAGTAGCCGGCATCCGCAATAAGTTGGTGGGCAGCCCTCAGAAAAAGGTTTCTGTTGATACTAACTTCCGCTGATTAAATTTTTCTGCTACTGTTGCCGTTGTATTTACTAATATTGCTGCGGCATATTTAAGTCATCGTATTGAAAAAAAGAATAGCCATACTCGGCTCTACGGGAAGCATTGGCACACAGGCATTGGAAGTAATTTCAGCACAGAAGGATTTTTTTGAGCTGGAATTGATTACTGCCAACAGCAACAGCACACTGTTGATTGAACAGGCACGAAAATATCATCCTGCCACAGTAGTTGTTGCCGACAAATCAAAGTATAACGAAGTAAAGGAAGCATTATCATCACTACCGGTAAAAGTGTTTGCCGGTGCTGAGTCAATTGAACAAACCGTTCAAAGTGATGAAATAGATGTGGTGCTTACGGCAATGGTAGGTTATGCCGGATTAATGCCGACTATTAAAGCTATTGAAGCAAAAAAACATATTGCACTAGCGAATAAGGAAACACTGGTAGTTGCAGGAAGTTTGATAACAAAACTCGCACAGGAAAACAAAGTGGCCTTATTACCTGTTGACTCGGAGCATTCAGCCATATTTCAGTGTCTGGCAGGAGAGCATTTTAACCCGATTGAAAAAATTTATCTCACTGCATCAGGTGGCCCCTTCCGCGGAAAGTCAAAAGAATATCTGACAACAGTTACCCGTGAGCAGGCGTTGAAACATCCCAACTGGACAATGGGAGCAAAAATCACTATTGACTCTGCCACCATGATGAACAAAGGCTTGGAAATGATAGAAGCCCGATGGCTTTTTAATCTTAGCGTAGCGCAGATTGATGTGGTAGTGCATCCCCAATCGGTTATACATTCCATAGTACAGTTTGAAGATGGAAGCATGAAAGCACAGATGGGATTGCCTGATATGAAACTCCCAATACAATATGCACTTGCTTACCCGCAGCGATTAAAGGCAGATTTTCCAAGATTTGATTTTTTGAAATATCCGGATCTGACATTCGAAAAACCGGACAAAGAAGTATTCCGTGCATTGGAATTAGCTGAACAAGCCATGAAAAAAGACGGAAATGTTCCCTGCGTGATGAATGCAGCAAACGAAATTGCAGTAGAAGCGTTTCTGAACGGTCAATTGGAATTTCACCGTATAACAGAACTCACTGAGCAGTGCATGGAAAAAATAAATCATATTGTGAACCCCGGTTTGAACGACCTGATAGAAACTGACAACGAAACGCGGCAGTTTGCTCGGTCTTTATTGAGTAAAAAAAGTAACTTCGCGTAAAATTTAGAAACAGAATGAGTGGATTGATAATGACTGCCCAGTTGATACTGGGATTATCTATACTGGTAACCCTGCACGAACTCGGGCACTTTCTTGCCGCAAGAATGTTTGGTATTAAGGTGGAAAAATTTTATCTCTTCTTCGATGCATGGGGAATAAAATTATTCAGCTTTAAAAAAGGAGATTGTGAGTATGGTATCGGCTGGCTTCCTTTCGGAGGTTATGTAAAAATTGCAGGTATGGTTGACGAAAGCATGGATAAAGAGCAGATGGCACAACCGCCTCAGCCTTGGGAATTCAGGAGCAAACCGGCATGGCAAAGACTTATAGTAATGGTTGCAGGAGTGGTGATGAATGTAATTCTCGGTATAGCTATCTTCTCCATGAGTTTAATGCATTACAAGCAGAGTTACCTTGCCAATGATGCAGTAAAGAATGGTATCGTAGCCTATAAACAAGGAGAACTTTTAGGTTTACAAACGGGCGATAAGATTACTGCAATTAATGGCAAACCTTTTGAACGTTTTGATGACCTGTTGTCAACCCGAGTATTGTTTGGTGCCACACTCACTGTTGACCGCAATGGAGAGACAGTGCTCATACAGGTGCCTGATAATTTTTACCGTACGGTAGGAGCCAATGTTCGCTCGGTATTTTTAGGAGCAGGGCCTTTGGTTTATAATGTTGGCGAAGTAGTTATTGGCGAAAATGCTTTTAAAGCAGGACTTAAAGAGGGAGATGTGATTACAGCAATTGACAAACAAAAAATTTCCGGAGAAGATTTTATGTCGAAATATTTTCAGGATAAAAAAGGCGAATCGGTTTTGCTTTCTGTGTTGCGCGACAAAAAACCTATGGATATAAATGTAACCATCAGCTCCAAAGGAACCATTGGTTTGTTTTATAACGGAGAATCCACCATCCCCGATACGTATGTAAAAACTCCTTATACCTTGGCATCAGCACTGAAATTCGGAACATCAGATGCTTTTGAAACATTGATAAGTAATGCCAAAGGATTAAAAAAATTATTCAATGGTCAGGAGAAATTTCAGGAATCGGTGCAGGGGCCAATAGGTATTGCAAAAATTTACGGAGGCACCTGGGACTGGCCTCACTTTTGGGTGCTTACAGGATTGCTGTCAATGATTCTGGCTTTCATGAATATTCTGCCAATTCCTGCACTTGACGGGGGGCATGTGTTGTTTCTGCTGATTGAATCCGTTACCCGAAAAAAGTTCAGCGACTCTTTTATGGAGAAAACACAGGTGGTAGGTATGGTCTTATTACTTGCGCTGATGGTGTTTGTTATCGGCAACGATATCTGGCGGAATTTTATTAAGTAAAAACTGTTTTAAAGTATTCTTTTTCTTTTTGGCTTTTGCCTTAAAGAATAAAGCCTTTATTTTATTTTTGTGAGGACTTATTCAGCAGTACGATTATGCAAAAAGAGCGAACGCTTGTGTTGGGTTCAGCAGGTCAGATAGGTACCGACCTGGTTGAAGAACTCAGAAGAATATATGGTGACAGCAATGTAATTGCTACCGATATTAAGGATCAGCCTGAAGCTTTCAAAGCCAAGGGGCCGTTTATAATGGCTGATGTAATGGATGCCGACACGGTTCATAAAATCATTCGCGAAAATAATGTTACACAGGTTTATCTGCTTGCAGCATTACTATCAGCAGTTGCCGAAGCAAAACCCAAGGCAGCATGGAAGCTGAATATGGATGGCTTATTTGTTATGCTTGATTATTGCAAAGAAAACACCAACATACAGTTGTACTGGCCAAGTTCTATTGCCGTATTCGGAACTACTACTCCCCGATATAACACACCTCAGAAAACCATTATTGAACCTTCAACCGTTTATGGCATCAGCAAACTTGCTGGCGAACGTTGGTGTGAGTATTATCATTACAAACATGGAGTGGATGTGCGAAGCATCCGTTATCCGGGACTCATCAGTTACAAAGCCGACCCAGGAGGAGGAACCACTGATTATGCAGTGAATATTTTTCACGAAGCTGTGCAAAAAAATTCCTACGAATGTTTTCTCAGAGAAGACACTGCACTTCCTATGATGTATATGCCCGATGCCATTCGTGCAACCATTGAACTGATGAATACACCTGCTGAAAAAATTAAAACACGAAACAGTTATAATCTTGCAGGCATTTCATTTACTCCTGCCGTGTTGGTTGATGAAATAAAAAAACATCTTCCGGGTTTTACATGCACTTACAAACCGGATTCACGTCAGCAAATTGCTGATACATGGCCTGCAAGCATTGACGATAGCGTAGCACAGAAAGAATGGGGATGGAAACATCAGTATGAACTGGATGCAATGACAGCAGATATGCTTACTCATATGAAAGAGAAATATAAAGTAACCACATAATGAATATACAACCGCTTTTTATTTACAATACTTTAACAAGACAGAAAGAAAAATTTGAACCCATCAACTCTCCATTTGTTGGAATGTATGTTTGCGGCCCTACCGTGTATAGCGATGTGCATTTGGGCAACTGCCGCACTTTTATTTCTTTCGATTTAATTTATCGCTACCTGCTTCACCTCGGTTATAAAGTAAGATACGTGAGAAATATTACCGATGCCGGACATCTGGAAGGTGACCGCGATGAAGGTGATGATAAATTTTCGAAGAAAGCGCGTTTTGAACAAGTGGAACCAATGGAGATTGTACAAAAATATACGCTGGGATTTCACGAAGTGATGAGAGCATTCAATACATTACCTCCAAGTATTGAACCTACTGCCACAGGTCATATTATTGAGCAGATTGAAATGGTAAAAGAAATTCTGAATAACGGATATGCCTATGAAATTAACGGTACGGTTTATTTTGATGTGGAGAAGTACAGCAAAGAGTTTAACTACGGACAACTCACCAACAGATTGCTTGAAGATTTAATTGCCAACACACGCGAGTTAGGTGGGCAGGACGAAAAACGAGGACGATTGGATTTTGCACTCTGGATTAAAGCAAAACCCGAACATCTGATGCAATGGCCTTCACCGTGGGGAAATGGTTTCCCTGGGTGGCATATTGAATGTTCGGCAATGAGCACAAAATATCTCGGACAGACTTTCGATATTCATGGCGGAGGTATGGACCTTGCAGCAACACATCACACCAACGAAGTGGCACAATCGCAGGCATGCCATCATACACAGCCCGTGAAATACTGGATGCACACCAACATGCTTACCGTTAACGGAACACGTATGTCTAAGTCTGCAGGAAATGGTTTTTTACCCGGAGAGTTGTTTTCCGGAAGTCATCCATTACTCGAAAAAGGTTATGCGCCTATGGCGGTAAGGTTTTTTATGATGCAAACACATTATCGCAGTACGCTCGATTTTTCTAACGAAGCATTGCAGGCAGCAGAGAAAGGATTTCAGCGACTGATGGCAGGAGTTAAACTTCTACATTCGCTGAAAGCATCTGCAACGTCAACTGTTGATTTAAAAACATTACGACAGAAATGTTATGATGCCATGAATGACGACTTTAACAGTTCTATCATGATGGCTCAGCTGTTTGAATTAATGCGTATCATCAACTCTACCAATGACGGCAAAGAAAAAATGACTCAGACTGATATTGACGAAGCAAAAAGTATAGTACAGCATTTTGTGTTCGATATCTTAGGATTGAAGGATGAAAACAGCGGATTAAATAACGACAGTTTGTTGGATGGCGTTATGCAACTTGTACTTGAAATAAGAAACGAAGCAAAAGCAAGAAAGGATTTTGCCGTATCGGATAAAATACGAAACAGCCTTAATGCAGCGGGAATTACAGTAAAAGATTCAAAAGATGGCAGCACCTGGGATAAAGCATAAATTTTTTCCATCAGTTATTTTTTTAGCAACTTGTTTTGCATGGATGTCATGCACCAATGAAAATAAACAGGTAAAGCAAGAAGAAAACAAAGCAGAGCCAGTTAAGACGGTAACTGTTCCAACACCAAACTTCAATGCCGACTCAGCATTTCATTATTTAAAAACACAGGTGGATTTTGGCCCTCGTGTACCCGGAACCCATGCACATGAAAAGTGTGCCATATATCTGAAAGATAAGTTAGAGTCTTTCGGATTGAAAACACAAATACAGAGTGAAACCATTACCACATTCGACAGCAAAAAATTCAGGTTGAAAAATGTGATTGCTGAATATAATCCTGAAGCAAAGCAACGTGTGTTGTTGCTTGCACACTGGGACACCCGCCCTTGGGCCGATGCCGATAGTGTGAATAAGGACAAACCATTTGACGGAGCAAATGATGGCGCAAGCGGTGTTGCCATACTTCTTGAAATTGCACGTCATCTGCGGTCGTCAGGATTAACCACCGGTGTTGATATTCTATTGGTTGACCTTGAAGATTACGGTCAGGAAGAAAGTGACAGGCGGTTTCCGCAACAGGAGAATACATGGTGCCTTGGTGCACAGTACTGGGCAAAGAACCCACATCGAACAGGATATTATGCACAATATGGAATTTTGCTCGATATGGTTGGCGGTGTAAATCCTGTTTTTCCAAAGGAAGGAACATCTGCATATTTTGCATCTGATGTTTTAAACAAAGTATGGAACACTGCACAGAACATGGGTTACGGACAATATTTTATCAATGCTCAGGGGGGACAAACCGTTGACGATCATCTGTACATCAACCAACTTGCCAACATTAAATGTATTGATATTGTAAATTATGATGTCAACAATAAGGGATATCCTGCTTATCATCACACACATGGCGATAACATGAGCATCATTGATAAAAACACACTCAATATGGTTGGACGTGTAGTTATGCAAGTGGTGTTTGGCGGAATCAACAGTTAAGAGAAATTTTTTTCTCTTAAAGCATTCATTCAGCTTTTCATTACACCTATACTGATTCCCTTCCAGTCGGGAAACAATATCTGATTGTCGCGTATAAGCAAATGTTTGTCGGCAACTTCACTGAATACAGCTCTGAAATCCGTAGTTACCGGCTGGTCGCGCCCATCTTCCAGATTTTCTGTTGCTAAAGTTTTTACAAGTCCGTGCACTTTGCCTCCATTCACATCATTGCCAAGAATAAAATTACAACTTGCACGCCCGTGATCGGTTCCGCCTGTACCATTTTGTTTTACGGTTCTTCCGAATTCAGTCATTGTCATCAGTGTCACATCATCCTGCAAGTCGCCACCGAGGTCAGTCCAGAAAGCCGTGATGCTGTTGCTTAAATCTGTTGCACTACGTGCAAAAGTTCCTTGTAGCGTACCTTGTCCAACATGAGTGTCCCAACCGCTATGTTCGGTAAATGCAATTTCCAGACCTACGTCCATTTTTATCAGTTGTGCAATTTGCTGCATAGCTTTTCCAAGAGGCGTTTTAGGATATTCAGCACCATAGGAAGGTTTGTAGTTTTTTACATCGGCATGTTGCAACATTTTCATTGCATCAAAACTTTCTTTACTCGTTTCTTTGAGTAGTGACGAAGTAGTTTCATCATACAAGTCTTCAAAACTTCCGGCAACCAATCCCTGATTGAATCGGTTATCTTTTACTTGCAAAGCAAAGTCGTTGAGGTTGCTGATGGCCATAGTTTGATTGGTGCCATATAAACTTTTGGGTAATGAACTGGTAAGACTAACGGCTGTAAATGGTGAAGCATCATGACCCATAACACCTATAGCGCGGTTAAGCCATCCGGAAGATGTTCCCTTGTTGAAAGGAGTACCACTTTCCATGTAATCCTGTGCATCAAAATGACTGCGTGTGTTGTTGGGGCTTCCTATGCCGTGAACTATAGCTATACGTTTTTCTTTAAACAATGGCTCAAAACTTTTGAATGCAGGATGCAAACCAAATCTTCCGTCTAAATCTATCAATGGATTTTCTCGCCCTGCCTCCATAAATAAAGTAGGTCTCGCTGATTTAAGATAAGCATCTTCAAAAGGCGTTACTGCCATCAACCCATCCATTGCTCCGCGCTGAAAAATACAAACCAGCACTTTTTTCTTCTTATACAAACGATTTTGTTTTAAATTGTTTGCTGCTCTTGCCACAAAGTTGGGTACACCACCAATGCTTATGCCGAAGATGGCAATACCTGCTCCTTTTAAAAATGCTCTTCTTGTACTCATGATATGTGATTGTTTTTACTCTTATCGTCTTTGAAATTCAGGTGAACCTAAGATGATGCCCACCACCTGTTTTAATGAACTGCTATTCGAAAAATTTAAACTTCCTGAATAATTATTTTTCTTATTGCTTTTAATTGGTGTGTCCGATGCCATGACATCACCGTCATCAGTGCTATCATCTTTTTTAGCATTTTCTTTAGATGCTTTGTCAATCTTGCTTTCAAGATTGGGATCATTCAACAATGGTGTTAAACGTTTGATGGTTGATTCAGTATTTCTTTCAGGAAGCAGCAGTTTGCAATATACTTCCAAAGCTTTTTCAGCACTTTCAGGTTCTTTATAATCATTCAGTGCCGCAAGGTCGTAATTGAGTCCGGGAATTTTATTGGAAGTAACGGCTAAACCAAAATTTATTCGGTTGAGAAGTGAGCTGGTATTAATCCAATACTGCGCATTGTCAGGAAATCCTGTAGGTGCCTGATAAAAATAAATTCGTTGCCCCATTTTTGTTATCCAGTTATTCAACACATCGGGTCTGCTGATGCTGCTAGTATTTAAAATTCGCATGGTGCTGATGGCAAGTTCAAAAGGCGATTTTATTTTTTCTCTTACGGCATCTTTCGACCAAAACTCAGGTGATTGCACCATGGTGAGTAATACCTGTTTGATATCACCATTTTTGTCTAGAAAAGTTTTCGCCATTTTGTCAATAAGACTTTGAGGTGGATTATCACTCACAAAATGAATGGCCAATTTTTTAGAGATAAATTTAGCTGTCGAAGGATGTGTGGCAAGCAGATGAAATAACTGTAGCCCTTCATCATAACCGCCACCTGCCGGAAATTTTTTACCTAGTATAGTTTTTTCTTCATCATCATGTCTGTTTAAGGCAAACAGAAAATCTCCTTCATGGACAAACCCCATTCGTTTTGATTTTTCGCTGTCAAACAAAGCAAGTTTTTTGGCCCTGGCAGGGTCATCTTCGCGCAATGCAGGGAAAACGGTCCATCCTGTTAATACACGTGCAACTTCAGTCACATCTTTCTGTGTGTACCCTCCGTCAACTCCCAACGTATGCAACTCCATTAATTCGCGTGCATAGTTTTCATTCAACCCACTGTTTAATTTTTTTTCAAGCTTTTCCTGCTTATTTCGCGCTGCAGCAGAAGTGTCATTTTTCAACATTTCAATTTTCCTTTCGGTTTGTTCTTGAGTGTCGCCTAAGCGTGAATTTTTTCCTGTACTTCTGGCATTATCCAAATATTGCAGCATGGCAGGTGATTTGGCTGTACTGATGAGTAATTGTTCAAAATTGCTGAGGCAGTTTTTTCTCAAAGCATCTCTTTCATACGAAATAGCAAACATGCCATAACTGCTTTTAGCAATAGAAATATTAAAATGATTAAACCAGAAATCAGTCATCACTTCCTGTAACTGATTTTGTGAATATGTAGCACGTAAAATTTTCTGGCTGATTAACTGATCATACAATTGCTTATAGGTTCCGAATCCGTGTTTTTTGCGGTAATCATTCATCACTTCTTTTTTATCTCTGCTTCCATCGGCAATTGCTTCCTTATTTATCTTTTCTTCTTCCATTGCCAGTTTTAGAATTTCGGCATTGCTTGGATATTTTTGAAGAATTTCAGCATTGCTCATGTTCAGTGCATCATAATCTTTCAGTTTTTCATTCAAGGCATCATCATTCATGTTTGCAGAGAGTTGTTGTAAAAACCATTTTTCCAAACCCTCATGCACCACTTTGTCAACCTCATTTGGAGTAGGGCCAAAGGTGAACCTGTTGATTAAATGGGCTGCAGCTTCACTTTCAGTAAGCCCGGCCTGTTCATACGGAAATTTTATAGAGCTTTCATTTATCCGGTTTCCGGAGAAAGACATCCCTGCTATAACTAATACCGGTAGGATGAACAGCGGTAATTTTTTTTTGATATTTTTTGTCATGGAATAATGGTTGACCTTACAAAAGTTACGCTAATCGGTAAAAATAATATTCTGATTTTAAAAGGATGAATTGTAATTTAGACTATAAACGAGCTAATAGGTTTAATATGCGAAGCTATGGTTGCTGTATTAAAAATCAGATGAATTGTAGAATAGTAAAGGGCAGTGTTCAATAAAATTACGCTTTAAACTAAGGAGCGTTATATGGAATCCATTCCTCTAAAATAGCAAACCCCGCATTGCTGCGGGGTTTGCTCCCCCTCCTGGGCTCGAACCAGTTCCGCAGTACTGCGGAACATGATTAACAGTTTGCCTACAGAATATTAGATTTAAGGAATAACCACTTGAGAAAATCGTCATCCTTCTGTTTAAGAATAATCAGTTCAATAAAAGATTTACGTTTTTGTTTTTTGATGTACTTTTCGATTCGAATCGCCTTAGATAGATTATCAACAGGAATGGAAGCTTTGAGTTCCCAAGGTCGGTGTTTAGAGGTAAAGCTGTCAGTGGCAGAAAAGTTATGCTGAATAATTCTTTCGTCTAAATCAGCAGTTTGCCCTACATAATAGATATTGCTTTTAAGACTCAGCAGAACATAAACGTGATACATTGAAAGAAAAGGTTTTGAAATAGAAAACCCCGCATTGCTGCGGGGTTTGCTCCCCCTCCTGGGCTCG
>JAFDWZ010000043.1 GCA_018268195.1 Bacteroidota bacterium
CGAGGGCCTGGGCAATCAGTTTCTTGCCAACATCCGCGAAACAGATGCCATCCTTCATGTGATACGTTGTTTTGACGACCCCAACGTTGTGCATGTGGACGGAAGCATCAACCCCGTGCGCGATAAAGAAACCATTGACTTTGAACTGCAGATAAAAGATCTGGAAGCTATTGACAAAAAAATTCAGCGCCTTGAAAAAATTGCAAGAGTAGGCAATGATAAAGATGCCAAAAAAGCTTACGATGTGCTGCAGATATTTAAAAAACACATAGAAGGCGGCAATGCTGCTCGCAGCGCACCCGTTCAGCCGGAAGATTTTCAGTATGTAGCCGATTTGTTTTTGATAACGGCAAAACCGGTATTGTATGTTTGCAATGTGGACGAAAAATCAGTTGTTGCCGGCAATAAATATGTGGACGCCATTCGTGAAAAAACAAAAAACGAAAATGCCGAAATACTCATTATTGCAGCAGCCATAGAAGCAGAAATCACACAATTAGACACTTTTGAAGAACGTCAGATGTTTCTTGCCGATTTGGGACTTACCGAGTCGGGTGTGGCCAAACTGATTAAAGCGGCTTACCGTTTGCTCAACCTGCAAACTTATTTTACTGCCGGTGAAAAAGAAGTGCGCGCATGGACTATTACCAAAGGCATGACTGCACCTCAGGCTGCCGGTGTGATACATACCGATTTCGAAAAAGGTTTTATTCGTGCAGAAGTTATCAGCTACAACGACTTTGTGCATTACGGCTCAGAGCTGGCATGTAAAGAAAACGGAAAACTATCGGTAGAAGGTAAGGAGTATGTGGTGAACGATGGTGATGTGATGCACTTCCGTTTCAATGTGTAAAAACTATTGCTGTTTCCACGGCAGCAGGTAATGAAACTCTTCTAAAATTTTAAAACGGTAAATCATCAGCAGATAAACCGCTGTAACAATTGCCGAACGGTAAATCATATCCACAATTTTATTTTCGAGTGACGGCAGCAAAAAACTGATGCCGAAACTTACGGCAATGATGAGCAACACCAACATCATTTTTTTCTGAAAAGGATGCAGTCCGTAAAACTTCCACACTACGGCAGTCATGTACACATTGTAAATAATGTAGCCCGACACTGTGGCAATAGCAGCACCGTTAAGCCCTAAAAGTGGTATGAGCAGCATTTGCAGCATCACCGAAACCGCAGCCAGCGCAATAAGAAAATAAGCTCCCCATTTATATTTTTCAGAGTTAAAAAGAATAGGTGCATTAGCTCCCGTAGCCATATTTGCCAGTGTGCCCAAACTGATGATAAAAACCACCGATGCGCCTTGCTGATAGCCTGCGGGTAAAAATGAAAGCAGATTGACAATGTTAATATTGATGCCTGCAAACAGCAGCCCGCCCAGTGCCATCATATAAAGGGATGACTTGCGATATATTTCAAGAATTTCTTTTCTGTTGTCATCGGCCCAGGCAAATGAAATACGCGATGCAGCAATTTTTTCAAGAGCGGTAAGCGGTGCTTCTATCACCGTAGGGATAAATGCAGCAATGGTATAAACACCTACAAATGCAAGCGGCAAATATTTTCCGAGCATGATACTATCTAAATATTTCAGCCCTATGGAAGCCACTCCTGCAAACCACAACAGCAAACCATAGTTTATCAGCTTCAGATAATTTTTTTCTCTGAAAAATGGCCAGTCAATGCGGAACACCGGTTTGTCGAACTGAAAAATGTAAGCTGCCAGCAACAACAACTGTATGCCATAAAGCCCAACATAGCAAAGTATAAACTGATGTAGGGTAATATATTTCAGGTAATAAATGCTAATGACTGCTATTACCAGTACACGCGCTACTACATCATTCAGAAAAGCCGGGATGGTGGACTTATAGTTGGCATAGCAATAAACATTGAGGCAACTGATTAAAGCAAGAATAAATGTGAGTGGAAAAACGTAATAAAAAAAATCGGTAAACAGCGGTGATTCCTTTATGTACTGAGCAATAATAAAATCTTTGAGTACATACAATCCCAATGCCGACAGTGCAAACCCCATCACCGGAAACAACATCATAAAGGCAAAATATCCGTGATGGTTTTTATCGGAGTCTTTAAACAGCGGGAAATATTTGGTGGTGGCATTGCCTATTCCCAGAGGCACAAACATGGCAATGAGAATAGAAAATGAATATAAAATGCGAGTAAGACCAAGCTCTTCTTTGGTTAGAAACTGAGGTTGAATAACAATCAGGCTCACAAAACCTATGGCAATACCCACATAGGTGGTGATGGTATTTTTTAAACCCTGCCGTTGAATGACGCCCATTGTTTACGATGAAAATATTGTTTTTTTGAAAATGAAAATTGTCCGGCAATATTAATCAAACTCTCCTTAAAGCGGTTTAAAATATCAGGCATTGGTGCATTAATTATTTAAAACCACTTTTGTTTATAAGGCAAAGGCATTATCTTTGTTTATAGTAACCAAAAACAAAGAATATTGAAAACACGATTCAAAATTTTTAAGCTATTGCTAATGCTATTGGTAGTAGGAGGAAGTGCAGTAGCGCAAACTTACACATGGAAGCAGAAAGCATCTCTACCGGGATTGTCAAGATACGGGGCGTTTAAGTTTGTGATAGGAAATTTGGGTTATGTTGGCGGAGGATGTAGTGCCTCAGGACAGAATCAGAATGATTTATGGGAATATAATCCTATGAATGATGTATGGACTCAAAAAAATAATTGCCCAATTGCAACACGTATGGCAGGAAGTTTTAGCATAAACGGTTTTGGTTATGTGGTAGGAGGGATTATATCTTCCGGTAGTATTACTAAGGCAATGTACATGTATGACCCTGTAAACAATAATTGGGTACAGAAGGCAAATTATGCCGGCATTGCTGTTTATGGAGCAGCCTCATTTGCAGTTTCAGGTAAAGGATATTACGGAATAGGAAATGCAGGAAATGCCACAGGACCTTATAGTAAATTGTTTTACGAATACGATCCTATAATTAATCAATGGACACAAAAAGCATCGTTTCCGGGTTTTCAGAGGTATGGAGTAAACGCAATTGCTACAAATACATACGGGTATGTTGGGTTTGGCTCCAATGAATCAGTAGGAACATTATATAGCGATTGGTATCAATACAATCCAGTAAACAATTCTTGGACAGTTAAACAAAGTTACCCTTTTGCATTGTCTTATCCGTCTTCATTTTATATAAACAACACAATTTATATGAGTTGTGGCCATAATTATACTAATGCTTTTACAGAAATGTATAGTTACAATGAGAGTACTAACAGCTGGTCAGTTGAGCCAACATTTATAGGAGGAAACAGATGGGCAGGGTTTGGATTTGCAATTAATAATAAAGGCTATGTTGGAACAGGATTAGAAGACACAAGTGGAGTAAGTACTTATTCAGATTTTTATGAATTTTCACCAATAGAGAGCCATGATTCTATATTTTGTGTTACAGTAAGACCCGATTCATTGAAGGGGAAAGATGCTTTGGTATTTAGTTCATCGCCCGGAACCAATATGGAGCCTCAGCAGGAGTTATCATGCAATGCATGGACATGCCAGGGCTCGCTATGTATTAAACGTGCATTGATAGAGTTTGACATGTCAATGATACCTGCTAATGCAACATTTATCAGTGCATCCATGAATTTATATGCAAATCCCAATCCATCGATGCCTAGTGCGAATTATGGAACAAATAATTCTTTTGTCATTCGCAGAATTACAAGCCCTTGGTTTGAAGACAGTGTTACTTGGAATAATCAGCCGTCCACTACTACACAAAATGAATTAATTATACCTCAGTCAGTTTCTCCAAATCAGAATTATATGGATATTGATGTTACTAATCTGGTTTATGATATGTTGAACAATCCGCAAAGCTCTTATGGATTCATGCTGAAATTAGTTAATGAGATTCCGTATAATGGTCGCAGTTTTGCTTCAAGTGATTATTCTGATTCTACATTCTGGCCATCAATTACCTATTGTTATATTATGCCTACGGGAGTACAAGAAAAAGGTAATTCGAAGAATGACTTTCAGGTTTATCCATCTTTATTTCAAAATCAAATCACCGTTGAATATACCGGTGCTCAATCATCTGCACGCATAGAAATAATTGATTTATCGGGACAGGTAAAATTAAGTATGCCTGTAAAACTTACAGCCGGAGTAAAGACAAGGTTGGTACTTGATGAAAGCAGCCTGCATCAACTCCGGGCAAATGGTATGTACATTTTGCGTTTAACGGATGGAGAACGTAGTTTTGCTAAACGCATTGTCAGAACAAAATAATTGGTGGAGATTTTAAAACTTGCGGCAAGAAAAGTGATTTTTCCGTTTCTTGTTCAAACAGGATTGGTAAAAATATTTTCAGATAAGTCCGGTGGTAAAAGACTTATTCTGATGTATCATGGCGTAGTCAAGAAAACAGATTTTAGTTTGTCGGTTAATCATCTGGCATTAACTGACTTTGAGCAGCAAATAAAATACCTGTCAGAAAATTTTGAAATCATTTCTTTGCGTGATATTTTTAAATCATACAAAGAGGGTAAAGACACCAAACCACAGCTTGCAATTACATTTGATGATGGATATGAAAATAATTACACCAATGCATTTCCGGTTCTGAAAAAATACCATATTCCTGCAACCATTTTTGTGGTTTCTAAGATTCTGGAAACCCCTGATTACATTCTATGGTATGATTTAATTGATTTGGTAAAATCAAAACTAAATATTGATTTTTTTAAAAGTAACGCAAATAAGTTGCCTTCGGAAAAAGGTAACATGATTAAGAATGCAGTTAGTTGGGGAGACTTTAAGAAAGTTATGAAAATGCTTGACGTGGAAGAAAAGGAAATCATAATTCAACGAAACAGCAACGAAGTGAAGGAGATTTTGTCGAATGTAAATGCAGAGTATAAAAATATGCTCAGTGCAGGTCAGATGATGGAGATGATTTCATCAGGATTGATTGAAATAGGTTCGCACACACACCACCACCCAAATCTTGATGTACTAAACATTGACGAAGCGCGAAATGAAATTAAGACTTCAAGAAAAATGCTTGAACAGGCATTAAACTACAAGGTGAAATCAATTGCTTTCCCTGATGGAGCATATAATGAAACAACAAAGCAACTCTCCATTAATGAGGGATATGAAAACCTTCTTGCCGTTGACTATAAAACTTCATCTGATGAAGAAGATGAAAACATTCTGCCAAGATTCTGTATTAGCAATACTACCACCTCCGAGTCGAATTATTTTCAGATATACAGAGCTTTCAAGAAGAAAGGATTTTAAAAAGTGTCAATATCTGCTTGTGTGTAGTGAAATTTTTCAATAGGAAAATTATCATCAAATTTCAGATAACCAAAGGCGGCACCTTTTATTTCCTCAAATGATTTACTGAATATTTTATCCCAAAACGAATCAGGTGAAAATCCAAATTGTATAATATCAGACCCTGTGAAAAAAGCGTAATATTTTAAACTACTGATAAATTTCCCGAAGTTCTCAGAAGCTTTTATGTCAATATCTCCAATAAAAAGAAAACCATCAGGTTTAAGCCAAACAGGTGTCTTGTTGATGGAAATAATTTTACCACCATTGAAGGATTTGTACGATACAAATTCTTTGTTATGTAATATGCCTCCCGTATCGGTTTCTATGACTGAATTTTGGAAAAAATTTACATCAGCTTTAAAAAACTGGTCAATAAATTTTAAGTAAAGCTTATACAAAGGGTTTAAAAAAGAAATCTTCTTTGCGAGTTTTAAAAATGGAAGAGTTTGAACTTTAATTTTGTATAAATTAATATTATCTCTGTGAATCCAGTCTAATTTTCTAACAAAGCCCGGATAAGAATTATCATTTGGAAATCCGAAAACAAGAGTAGCGCCTTTTTCCTTAGCCAAAGCATAGGTCATTTTTGCCAGGGTAGTAAACAACCCTTTGCCAACATGATTTTTATGAGTCATTGTATCGCCAGACTGAACAACTGCATAATATGTTCCGTTTATCAGGAAAGGATAGGAATATACTCCGTAGAATGCAGAAGGCTCATTGTCTTTAACTGAATAAGCAATGTAGCCAAGGTGCGTTTCACCGAACAATGCATTATTGTTCTTTGATTTGAAAAAATTTATTCCCGGGTCTATGTCAAATGCACTTTTCGAGATATAAATTAAATCAGGATAATGTTTTTCTGAAATTCGTTCAAATCTATATTCATTCATAATTTACTTCATCCATTTATCAAACCAAAGTTGAAAATTTAAGACAGACCATAAACGTTGGAAGTCAGTATTTTTTCCTGAATAAAAATAGTTAATCATTTCCAATATGACGCTTTCATTTAAGAGGTTTTGCGATTTAATTTTAGAAGGTGTAATGGTGTCAAGTAGAAAATCTTTCAAATCATTCCTAAACCAATTTTCATAAGGAATATTAAACCCCATTTTCTCTCTATCCATAATACTTGCGGGAATATGCTTATGTGTGATTTGGCGTAGAATGTTTTTTCCTGTATTTCCGTTTAATTTGAATGTTGCAGGCAGTTGTGCTGCCCATTCTGTGAGTTTATGGTCAAGTAAGGGTTCGCGACCTTCGAGGCTTACTGCCATAGTGGCGCGATCAACTTTTTGCAGAATGTCATCCGCCAAAAAAGTTTTGTAGTCAAGCCACAAAAAATTGTCAAGCAAATCAGCAGAGTTAAGTTTGTCAAATTCATCAAAGGCAGTAGTAGGGAATGAGGCATTAACTTTCAACAGTCTGCTGACTTCTTGTTGTGTCATAGCCTGTGTAATGATGTTGAATGCTTCAACAGGATGCTTTGCTTTTAAAATAAGTTGCAGTTTGTTTGCCCTGTCAGGTATGGAAATGTTTTGCGAAAACAGTTTCCAAAACCATGCCGGCAGTTGAGCTAAAGTTTTAAAAGGTGATGGTATAGCTTGTAATTTGTTGAGGTAGTTAGTCGCTTTGGCGTATTTGGTATATCCTGCAAAAGTTTCGTCACCACCATCAGCGCTAAGTGCCACTGTTACCTGCTGTCGAGCCATTTTGCTCACCAGGTAAGTAGGCAATGCCGATGAATCTGCAAACGGTTCATCGTACATGTGGGGCAGCATAGGAATAATGTCCATAGCTTCTTTGTAAGTACAGGCATATTCAAAATGTTCGGTTCCGAGATGCGCAGCTACTTTTTTTGCATACTGTGCTTCATTATATTTTTCTTCTTCAAAAGATATGGTAAAAGTTTTCAGCTTTTGTGTCCGGTTTTTTTGAATGAGCGCAGTTACCAAAGAACTATCATAACCACCACTCAGAAAAACCCCAACGGGAACATCTGCAACCATACGGTAGTTGCATGATTCCTGTATTACTTTTTCCGTTTCTGTAATGGCATCTTCAAAACTGATATTGAGTTTAGGTTTGTTGTAGAAATCGGTCACATCCCAGTAGCATACTTCTTTTGTTTTGCCATTTGAAAGATTGATATGCAGGTAATGTCCAGGCAGCAACTTGCGTGTATGTTTAAATATACAATATGGTGCAGGAATATAGCCATGTTGAAAATATAAACTTAATGCACCTTCATGTATTTCCTTTCGGAAACGTGGATGATGGTGAAATGATTTTAATTCGGAGGCAAACAACAAAGTTTGCTCATGATGATACCAAAACAAAGGTTTCACACCTGCACGGTCGCGAATGAGATAAAGAGAATCTTTATTACGGTCGAGAAGTGCTATGGCAAACATTCCCCTGAATAATTCAATACATTTTATTCCGAAGTGAAGATAAGCTTGTAAGAAAACTTCAGTGTCGCTTTCGGATTTGAAGCGGCAACCTTGCTGCTCAAGTGTTCTTCTAACTTCTTTATGGTTATACAGTTCACCGTTAAAAATTAAACAGACATTGCGGCTTTGGTCATACATGGGCTGATGTCCTCCCGCAGTGAGGTCAATTATTGCCAGCCTTCTGAATCCTAAACCTATTCGGCATGAGCCAATGTCCGATATTTCATAACCGCTGTCGTCAGGACCGCGATGCACCAATGCATCAGCCATGGCCTTCAACAGGGCTATGTTGCCATTACCACCGAAATCAGCAAAACCGGAAATTCCACACATCTGGGGGCAAATCTAATTTTTTTAAAGCCAACAAACTATAAATGTCATTTAGGTATTTTCGCGGCTATGATTGATTTTGTAGCTCCCTTGACAGGGAATGCACTTCACAAAGAGGGCGAAGCACTTATTTCGGATAAAGGGGAGTCATTTCCTGTTATTGAAAATATTCCAAGATTCACAGGACTGGACAATTACGCCAATGCTTTTGGTTTGCAATGGAAATCATTTGCAAAAATTCAGTTGGACAGTTACAATGGCAGCACCATTTCACGTGACAGGCTTGAACGTTGTTTGGGTACTCCTTTAGAGCAACTGAAAGATAAAAATATTCTTGAAGTGGGTTGTGGGGCAGGCCGATTTACGGAGCATCTTGTGAAATCAGGAGCTCATGTGCATGCTGTTGATTTAAGTATGGCAGTGGAAGTAAATGCAGCCAACATTGGCAATGTATCAAATTACAGAGTGGCGCAGGCCGATGTTTATAAATTACCATTTCCCGCTGAAAGTTTTGATACTGTATTTTGTATAGGAGTTATACAGCATACACCTTCACCTGAAAAAACAATTGAGCATTTGTGGAAAATGGTAAAACCGGGAGGATGGTTAATTATTGACCATTACACTTTCGACTGGATGTATTTGCTTAAACCGATATTGTTTTATCGTTTCTTCTTAAAGAGAATGAAGCCTGAAAAATCAAAAGCAATAGTAGAACGTATTGTAAAATTCTATTTTCCACTGCACTGGAAATATAGAAATAGCCGGATAGCAACAGCATTGCTTAACCGAATATCTCCTTGTTATGTTTACATTAAGAATTTTCCGGCCATGGATTATGATTTTCATTTTAATCTTACGCGATTGGATACCTATGACGGACTGACCGATTATTACAAACACTTGCGAAGTAAATCAGAGATTGAAAAAATATTATCAGCATATAAACCTCACAACCTGAAAGTATGGAAAGGCGGAAATGGGGTAGAGGCAAGATGCCGGAAAATGTAGTATTCTGTTTATAAAGTTGAATTAGTACATTTGATTTTCTTTTGTTGTATGAAAAAAATATTTTACCTTATACTTTTTATCACCTCTGCTGCCCAAGCCCAGGATTTTTTATGGCAACAGCGACCATTTTTACCTGCTACCATGAGATATAATCCTGTAGGTTTTTCTTCTGATGTAAGCGGATTCATTGGTTTGGGAATTAATAATGGAACAGTTCTGACTGATTTGTGGAAGTTTGATCCTGTATCAGCAACCTGGACTCAGCAAGCTTCCTTTCCGGGTGGTGGTCGCTTTGGAGCATCATGTTTTGTAATTGGAGATTTTGCTTATGTAGGTTGTGGATGGAATGCAGCCAATGTTGCCTACACCGACTTTTATAGATATCATTTTCCTTCAAATACCTGGAGTTCGATTGCCTCATATCCGGGAACACCATTTTACACAGGTGTAAATTTTTCTATCGGAGGCAAAGGATATACCGGAGTTGGGTTTTCACCATACACACTTGAATTTTATGAATATGATACTACTTCCAATGTTTGGACACGTAAGGCGGACTTTGCAGGCGGTATCAGACAAAGTTCGTACAGTTTTTCATATAACAACAAGGGGTATGTTACTACAGGTTCACATGGATGGCCTGCAAATCCTTATAATGATATGTGGGAATATAATCCGTTATCAAATCAATGGACACAGAAGGCTTCAATGCCTGGTTCAGTACGTTATAGTTGCGCAGGATTTTTGATTGATAGTATTGCTTATGTAGGTTTAGGATTAGATGGGACAAATTATTTTAATAATATGTTTGCTTACAATATTATTACCAATACCTGGACTGTTTCAGATTCATTCCCATCAACAGCAAGGGCATATCCCGGATGTTTTACAATAGGCAATTCAGGATATATGTGTGCTGGAGGTATATCGGGTCAGAATATCAACTTCAATGATTTATGGGAGTTTGGAAAAATTAATTCAGTTAAAGAACTCTCAGAAAAAAATAAAATTTTGCATTACCCCAACCCTTGCAACTCCTCGTTTACGATTAACACTTCAGGTTATTATAAAGGAGGAGCACAGTTGTTAATGTATGATGCAATTGGGAAATTAATCTTAAGGAAATCTCTGACAGATGGCGAAAATGTAATTGCTTTAAATAAAGGAATTACAAGCGGAACCTATATCGGAGTGTATAAGCAACAAAATTTGACAGAGTCATTTAAGATTACAGTGGTCAGATAACTCCCCACCTCACACTACAACAGTAAGGTTCATTAAATTCGTTTACATTTGGGCAAAAGTGTATTGATTTGAATCGTCCTAAACTTTTATTCTTTTTTCCTAACACTTCATCGTTTGTAAACCGCGATGTGCAACTGCTGCAATCCCGTTACCGTGTTGTTACGTTTGCTTTCAACCCTTCGCGTAAGATATTTATTCCATTCAGCTTTGTAAGGCAGTTGCTGTTCCTCTTTCGCCATATTTTTTCTGCCGGAATAGTTGTGTGCCAGGTAGCGGCATGGCATTCCGTACTGCCTGTGTTTTTTGCGCGTCTTGCACATATTCCTTCCGTAATATTTCTGGCCGGCACCGATTGTGCTTATTTTCCTTCTATTCGCTATGGCAATTTTTGCAACAAACCGCTTGCATGGGCCACAAGGGTCAGCGCACGTTATGCTACGCATCTTGCCCCAAAACATGATTCGCTAATCCGCTTTAAGTATGATTATGATTCATCAGGTGCCCCTGTGCAGGGTATTGCCGTTTTTGTTCCACAACTGAAAACACCTTTCACCGTTATTCCCAACGGTTTTAACAGCACTGATTTTAGCCCTTTGCCAGATGTACGTAAAGCTGCATCGTTTATAACGGTGGCTGCCGGTGTAGGCACTTCCAATATCAATGTCCTAAAAGGTATAGACCTCATTTTGCAGATTGCACCGCTGTTTCCGCAATGTACATTCACCATTGCAGGTCTTGCCGAAGGTTTTAAGTTTGATAACGTTCCTTCAAACATTACCACATTGCCACAGCAAACGCCCCAGCAATTGAAACAGTTGTTCAGCACACACACTTACTACCTGCAACTTTCCCTCAGCGAAGGATTCCCCAATGCGGTTTGCGAAGCGATGCTCTGCGGCTGCATACCTATAGTGTCGGCAGTAAACGCTTTGCCCGACATAGCCCATGACTGCGGCTTTGTACTACCCGAAAAAGATATTACCCTCCTGACAGAACTAATCAACAAAGCTCTCGCTGCCGATACCCAAGCGCTTTCACTCAAAGCCATCAATCACATCCGAAAAAATTACTCTCCCGAACAACGTCAGGAAAAATTGTTTGAACTTTTTAAAAAGTTGAAGGGGTAGCCCCCGACCCCCAGCCCGACCCCCAGCCCGACCCCCGACCCCGACCCCCAGCCCCGACCCCCAGCCCCGACCCCCAGCCCCTAAAGGGGAGTTTGCTTCGGTAAAAAATAGTTTACTAAGAATTCTATGCGCGCCCCTTTAGGGG
>JAFDWZ010000044.1 GCA_018268195.1 Bacteroidota bacterium
CAACTTCGGCACTAAAACCATCACGCAAAAACTGATGGTGAGGTAAAAAACAGATAGGCGCGTGCTTCAGGATTCATTCGTGGTTGTGAGAAAAATGAATAGAAGAGTAATACTTTAATAAAAATATAATAAATCATGGAGGTGAGATTAAGCGATTATTAGAAGATTTTGATCATACGTTATTCACACTCGTAAGAAGCTTAACTCATACCATGTTGAAGTTTTATTACATCAACATGTCGGTAAACATATATCAACAATTTGTTATAAATCACCCGGTCTTGTCCACAACTTACCTCATTGATGGGGGAGTTTCAAAATGGAATATGGTTTAAAATGGCACTTGTGCGGGTTGCTCAAAAAATGTAAACTTGCCGACCTTTAGTTATTAGACACGATGCAAGAAACGGGCACGCTCTTAAACAAACATGATAGTAGTGGGAAGAGTTCTACAATCACTACCCTCAGAAAAATGAAAAGGAAAATTTCGCTGCTGACAATTATCCTCGCTTTAATGAGCTTAAATGTTTTCTCACAAACATTGTCGAATACGATATGGCAAGTGTATGACCTTTCAAATACTTTGTATGTCTATTTTCATTTTGGCACAGACACCTTGTCTTTTAGCCTGGATAATACTTCTTATAGTGGAGTGTCCATTATTGATGTTAACGGCAGTAGCTTAACCATTGTTGATTTACCGGGTGCGCCTTGTCAGACAACAGATACGGGAACTTATACTTTCATGATTCAAAACGATACTTTGAATTTTACTCTTGTGAGTGACGTATGTGTGGCACGTATAAATACTTTAACTAACTTTCACTGGGTCAGGCTGCCAACAGGTGTACATAATATAAATGACTTGCCTGAAGTGAAATTATATCCGAATCCTTTTTCTTCAAAGGCAGTTTTGCAAATGAATAAACCTGCCAAAGATGCAACCTTGATAATATACAACTCATCGGGGCAGGCAATAAAACAAATTGATAATATCAATACACAGACGGTTGTTCTTTCGCGCGACAATCTCTCAGCCGGACTTTATTTTATTCAGTTGCGCCAAGGAAATAATATTATCGCAAAAGAAAAATTAGTTGTCATTGACTGACAACAGCACTTCGGGTGATGGTGAATTTTTAAAAATTATCTCCTACACATAAACGCACATCAGATATACATCATTCCTTACCTTTGCAAAAAAAATTGCAGTGATAAAGGTTGGTAAAATATTGGTTTCGGACGATCTGGTAACAGAAAATTTTATCTGTGATCTCGAAAAATGTAAAGGTGCCTGCTGTGTAGAAGGTGAGTCGGGTGCACCGTTAGACGAAGAAGAACTTCCTGTATTCGAAAAAATTTATAAAAAAGTAAAACCCTATCTGACAGATGATGGCATCAAAGCGATAGAAGAGCAGGGACTATATGTTAAAGACAGCGATGATGATTGGGTGACACCACTGATGTGGCCGGGAGGGCCGTGTGCATATACCATCTTCGAAAAGGGTATAGCATATTGCGGAATTGAAAAAGCCTGGCGCGATGGAAAAATTAAATTTCAGAAACCTGTCAGTTGCCATCTCTATCCTATACGTATTGAAAAAATGCGTGCCGGTGAAGCATTGAATTATCATCGGTGGGAGTTGTGCAGCGCTGCGTGTAAGCTCGGTAAGAAGAAAAAAGTGCGTGTATATGAATTTCTGAAAACAGCCCTGATAAGGAAGTATGGTGAGAAGTGGTATGACAAGTTAGTTATTCGCGCAAACGAATTTATAGAAAGCATGAAGTTGTAAGGTCAAATTTTTTAATTGACATTCCAATGGCAGAATGTTACTTTTGACCACCCTTTAAAACTTTCAGGCATGCGTTTTTATCTAAGTATTTTCTTTTTACAGTTTTTTTTTCCTGTTGTCGTTTTTTCTCAAACTACCATTAGCGGACGCATTACCGATGCAAAAAATCAACCGGTAGCAGGAGCCAATGTATCTATCCGCGATTCGTATGACGGTGCAAGTGCCGATGCCAATGGCTCGTTTAAGTTTACCACAAGTGATGAAGGCGATGTTGTAGTAGTTGCTTCCATGGTAGGTTTTACTTCAGTCGAAAAAAAATTACGATTATCAGGTGGGGAAATAACTCTCAATTTTACATTAAAGGAATCAAGTAATGAATTAAACACGGTCACCATCACGGCAGGAGCATTTGAAGCAAGCGATGAAAAAAAGATGGTAATATTAAGTCCACTTGATATAGTGACTACGGCAAGTGCTGTTGGTGATATTTATGGAGCATTGCAAACACTTCCGGGAACACAACCCACCCAGGAGCAGGAAGGCCTTTTTGTAAGAGGTGGCGATGCATCTGAAGCAAAAACACTCATTGACGGAATGCTGGTATCAAATCCATATTTTTCAAGTGTGCCCGATGTGCCGCAGAGAGGGCGGTTTTCTCCTTTTCTTTTTAAAGGTACCAACTTCAGCACCGGTGGTTACTCGGCACAATATGGGCAGGCAATGTCATCTGTTCTTGTGTTGGAAAGCGAAGATTTACCACCTCGTTCAATGGGCAACATTTCATTGATGACCGTTGGTGGGGGCGGTGGTTACACCAAGCGTTGGGCAAATACTTCCTTAGGTGCTAATGCCACCTACATCAACCTTACGCCTTATTTTTCAATGGTAAAACAAAACCGCGACTGGGATGCTCCTCCGCAAACTTTCAGCAGTTCATTGGTGTTTCGGCACAAAACTTCTGAAACAGGGATGCTCAAAGCCTTTTTAAATTATCAGTACAGCGATTTGTCGTTGAATTATCCGGACATCGAGGATGCCACTAACAATTCTAAGATGCATTTCGGGATGAACAATTACAACATTTTTTCCATGCTGTCATATAAAGATGTTTTTGACAAAAAATGGACACTTAATCTTGCAGGTTCATACAGCAAAGATTTATCTCGCGTGAGGCCTTATCCGCAAAGTTTGGTGTTCAGTAATCAGTTATGGCAGGCCAGAGGAACCATTGCTCACAGCCTTGGAGAGTTAAGCGTCATTCGTGCCGGTGCCGAAGTGCAATATAATCCTTTCAGTAATTTGTATAACAACGATAGAATTGACAGCACTGAATTGTTTTCAGCAGTATTTATTGAAGGCGATGCCTATATTACACATAAGTTGGTTGCCCGTGGCGGGTTAAGAGTAGAAAATTCGTATTTGCTTCGCGCAAGTAACATTGCCCCTCGGTTAAGTGTTGCTTATAAGCTCGGAAAATTTGATCAGATTAATTTTGCCTATGGCGATTTTTATCAGACTCCTGACCGCAATTATCTTATTCAAACCAATCTCGACCATTTTGAAAAGGCAACGCATTATATCCTCAACTATCAGTATGTGGATGAGAAACGAACATTCAGGATTGAACCTTATTACAAGATTTATCATAATTTAGTAAGGGTAATTACGCCAATGCGCAACCCGTATGAACCAATGACTGCAGAGGATTCTAAAGGCAAAGGATATGCGAGAGGTGTGGATGTATTCTGGCGCGACAAGAAAACCTTTAAATATACCGACTACTGGATTTCCTATTCGTTTATTGATGCCAAACGAAACAGCCTTTATAACTATCCCGAAGAATTACAACAAACGTTTACTTCCAATCATATTGTAAATGTGGTTTGGAAACGGTGGTTCCCTAAACTCCGAAGCAGTTTTGGATTCACCTATGCCTATGCTTCAGGAAGACCTTATTTTAATCCCAACAAGATGGATGAAAGTAATATCCTTTCGGACCGCACGCGCGACTATCACAACCTTAGCATCAATTTAAATTATTTAACAACCATACATAAATATTTTACCATCATATCTCTTACAGTTGGTAATGTTGCAGGTTTCGACAATGTATATTCCTATACTTACAACAGCGATGGCTCACGCAGAAATGCCATTGGACCTACCTCAAAGCGCTCTGTTTTCTTAGGTGTGTTTATTAATATAGGGCATGACGACACAGAATAATTTTAAAATCAAAAAAAATATATAACAATGAAAAAGTATCTATTATTATTAATGTGTATTACAACATCAGTTTTTGCTCAGGAAAGCAAAAAATTTGTAAGCGCTATGGAAAAAAACCTTGCAACACTAAAAGATGCAAAAACGGGAGAAGATTATACCAATATTGCAAATGCTTTCGAGCGCATTGCAAAAGCAGAACCTAAGGAGTGGCTGCCGTCTTATTATCAGGCTTTCGCTCTGATTTTGTCTGCAAATGATGTTTCCGATGGAATGAAAAAAGATGCTATTTATGATAAAGCAATGGCAGTTGCTAAAGCCGCTGAAGGTATTTCACCTGATAACTCTGAAATAGTAACCTTGCAGTCGTGGATTACTTCCATGAAAATAACTGTTGACCCGATGAATCGCGGACAGAAGTTGGGAATGGAAGCAGCAATGCTTACCGCTCATGCTATTGAACTTGATCCCGAAAATCCAAGACCTTATTTTCTTAAAGGCTCAGGACTGTTTTACACACCTGAACAGTTTGGTGGAGGAAAGGACAAGGCGCTTCCAGTGTTGGAAACAGCAGTTGAAAAGTTCAACAACTTTAAACCCAAGAGCAAGCTGATGCCTGAATGGGGTAAAGATCGTGCAATGATGTTGCTTGATGAGTGTAAAAAATAATTACACCAAGAAAGGATTATACATTTTTTCAAAACCGATAGTTGTGGTTGGTCCATGACCCGGCATAACTTTTACATCAGCAGGTAGCACCAGAAGTTTTGTGCGAATGCTTTCGAGAAGAGTTTGCTCATTGCCACCGGGCAAGTCATATCTGCCTATGCTCATCTGAAAAAGCACATCGCCTGATATGATTATTTTTTCAGCTGCATGATACAGACATAAACTTCCGGGACTGTGACCCGGAGTGAACAGCAATTCAAAAGAAGTGTTTCCGAAACTGATTATATCACCTTCGTCTATATATTTTTCTGCCGTTGGCGAAGGTTCGGGAAAAATTCCCCATTGCTTGCTGTATTCGCCTGCTGCTTCGAGCAGTACCAACTCATTGCGATGAAATACAGGTTTCAATCCGAAAGTATCATAAATAAGTTTGTTGCCGAAAATATGATCTACATGGCAATGCGTGTTTACAAGCATCACCGGTTTTAATTGCTGGTCTTTTATAAACGACAAAAGCGCTTCTTTCTCCTCAGGCATATAACAACCCGGGTCAATGATAATACATTCATTTGTATTGTCATAAACCACATAAGTGTTTTCATCAAAAGGGTTGAAGGTGAATTTTTGAATCTGCATGTGAAAATTTACGAATGGCGGATGTTAAAATTAAAGTAATATTTCAGTTATGATGGCTGTAAAATTACGAATAAAGTAACTTAGCACTCACTAACATAGATCAACTTATGCCTTACATCAAACATTTATCTGCCGATAAAAAATTAGCTCCTGTTATTAAACAAGTAGGACGTTTGCAACTGAAAAAAAGAAATGATGTGTTTTTGAGTTTATGCGGATCTATTATGTCGCAACAACTCTCAACAAAAGTTGCTGCAGTTATTCATCAGCGATTTAATGATTTGTTTGATGGTAAACCCACTCCAGAAAAGATTGCAAACATTTCTGCTCCCGAACTGAAAGCAATAGGTTTGAGCAATTCAAAAACTGATTACATCAAAAATGTAGCAGCCTTTGCACTTACTTCAGGGTTAGGTCATGCAAAGCTGAGTAAGTTATCAGACGAAGCACTGATTGAATACCTGACACAAATTAAAGGAGTAGGGAAGTGGACAGCAGAAATGATACTGATGTTTACTCTGGCACGTGAAGATGTTTTCTCGTATGATGATTATGGTATTCAGCAGGCAGTCATTGGATTGTATGGCATTCGGATAAAAGACAAAAAGAAGCTGAAAGCTAAAATTCTGAAATTATCAGAAGGATGGAAACCTTACCGCACCTATGCCTGCATGTATTTGTGGAGCTGGCGCGATACGAAATAATGTGTGTTGTAAACAGTTTTGTTGTTTAAACCTTTAGTGAATCGTTATGTTTTTTTCATCGTTGCATCGCATTTTTTTAATCACTTTTGCGTTTTAGTACCATCTGATGATGAATAAAATTCTCCTTTCACTTTTTCTTGTAGCATTTAGCAGTGTGCTTGTTGCACAAAACACTCAAACGCAAAAGAGCTTTGCAGTAGTAGAGTTGTTTACTTCGCAGGGGTGCGGCAAGAGTCCGAATGCTGAAAATATCATCAAACAAATTGTGGATAAAGCCCAATCCGAAGGCAAACAGGTAATTTCATTAGCTTACCATGTTGACTATTGGAATAAATACGGATGGCATGACCCTTACAGCAACATGAGCTACACACGAAGACAGAATAACTATGTGAGTGCTACGAGCAACAGTGAGGTTTATACACCTCAGGTTTTTGTAAATGGTAATACCGGTTTTGTTGGTTCCGACAAAGTTAAGCTCAATGCTGAAGTGAATAAGGCACTTGAAACTTCTTCAAAGCAAACCATTGAACTTACGCATGTTTCGCCACTCATTAACGATACACTCTCTGTAAATTATACTGCCGCAAAAGCGGATAATAACAGCAGCCTGGTTTTTATTATTTCTGAAAACAAAACTTCTACCCGAATAACCAAAGGTGAAAACATGGGTAAAACTCTTGAACAGGAAAATGTAGTAAGATTGTTGCAGATATTTCCTTTGAATGCTGCCAAAGGCGTAGTAAAAATTCCTGTTTCGAAACTACGCCCCGACCATGGTTTTGCATTAATCGCTTACATACAGAATAAGCAAACAAAAAGAATAACAGCTGCTACGCTGTACGCTTTCAGATAAAGGTTATCCGCCAAAAGCGTTTTCACCGGTAATATCCATACCTGTTATAAGCAGGTGTATGTCATGAGTACCTTCGTAGGTGATAACCGATTCCAGATTCATCATGTGACGCATAATCGGATATTCGCCTGTAATACCCATTCCGCCATGAATTTGTCTTGCTTCGCGTGCGCACCATAGTGCAGTGTACACGTTGTTTCGTTTCGCCATGCTTATCTGTGCAGGTGTTGCACGATTTTCATTCTTTAACTTACCTAATCGCCAAACCAACAGTTGCCCTTTGGTAATTTCAGTAAGCATTTCAGCAAGTTTTTTCTGCTGCAATTGAAATCCTCCAATAGGTCTTCCAAATTGTTTGCGTTCTTTGGAGTAGCGCAAGGCACTGTCGTAACAATCCATAGCTGCACCTAAAGCTCCCCATGCAATACCATAACGCGCACTGTTCAAGCATCCCAAAGGACCTTTTAAACCTTTCACATTGGGTAATAAATTTTCTTTAGGAACTTCCACGTTATCAAAAACAAGTTCGCCTGTAGCACTTGCTCTCAGACTCCATTTTCCATGCGTTTCGGGAGTGGTAAATCCTTTCATTCCTCGCTCCACTATCAGCCCTCTAATTACACCTTCTTCGTCCTTGGCCCACACCACTGCTACATCGGCAAAGGGTGCATTGCTTATCCACATTTTAGCTCCATTGAGCAAGAAGTACTTTCCTTTATCTTTTATGTTGGTAACCATGCCGGCAGGGTTGGAGCCATGATCAGGCTCTGTAAGTCCAAAACATCCCATCCACTCACCTGTGGCCAATTTGGGTAAATATTTTTTACGTTGTTCTTCGCTGCCGTAAGTGTATATGGGATACATCACCAGTGAACTCTGTACCGATGCTGTGGAACGAATTCCACTATCGCCACGTTCCAGTTCCTGCATGATAAGTCCGTAACTTATCTGGTCGAGGCCACCACCTCCATATTCAGTAGGAATATAAGGCCCAAAAGCACCTACTTCAGCAAGTCCTTTAATCAGATGTTTTGGAAATTCAGCCTTCTGACAGGCATCTTCAATAATTGGTGATACTTCGCGTTTTACCCATTCTCTCGCACTGTCTCTTATAAGTTTATGTTCATCGGTAAGCAACTCGTCTAACAAATAATAGTCGGGTGCCTGAAATCTGTCTTTTGCCATTGTCGTTATTTTGTCGCGCAAAAATAAATTAAAACATTAAACTTCATTGTAAAAGAACACCTTTTACTTTGTGGCTCTGTTTTAATAACCAATTTTTCAAACGTGGTTATATTTTTTTAAAGCATAGCTTTCTTACCTTTGTGCTCCATGAACAGACCAATCAGAGTACTAATCGCCAAAGTTGGCTTAGACGGGCACGATAGGGGTGCTAAAGTGATTGCTTCATTTCTGCGCGATGCAGGTATGGAAGTCATTTATTCCGGTCTCAGGCAAACACCCCAAATGGTGGTAAATGCTGCATTGCAGGAAGATGTTGATGTGATAGGTGTATCCATACTTTCGGGAGCACACATGACCGTGTTTGGCAAGCTTATCGAACTGTTAAAAGAAAAAGGGATGACTGATGTGTTGCTCACGGGAGGTGGAATTATTCCCGATGCCGATATAAAAACTCTGAATGAAATGGGCGTAGGCAAACTGTTTATTCCGGGCACTAATACCGATGAAGTAGTGAATTATATCAGGAAATGGGTCGAAACACATCGTCCCGAATAATTAAAGTAATCTGATAGGCTCCTCTGTTCCCAAGGATTTGGCATAACCTGGAGGCCTGAACTGAACTTTCAGTTTATTATTCCGCATGATATTGGCAATGCCGTAAGCTACATAAATGGATTTACGAAATATTTGCTTGTACCATTTGTTTTCTTTTCTGCGAAGAATTTTTTCAGTCACTTTTTTATAAAACTTGCGGTGAAAAGGAAATAATTCATCAAGCGTATTAAGCTCAAGAAAATACCGACCCCGAATGTGAGCAAATATTTTAGAGCGTGTTTCGCGATCGTACTTAGAGAAATAAGCACTCTGATAATCGGGAACTCCTCTTTGATTTAGACAATGTATGAGCCATACATATTCAAAATTATAACTCGGCTCAGCCACTTTTACTCCCAGTGAATTTGTTACGGCATTTTGCAAAACTTCAGTTTCGTTCATGTAGCAAACGCCTTTGCGTACAAAACGATTTATTAAATGCAGATTGAGATGTTGCTCATTACTTAACGTTAGTTGGAGCGTGCTTAGATAAGGTTTTTCAAATAGCCTTACCCTTCGCAGATAAGGCGATAATTCTATTACCGATAAAACTTTCCTCACATCTTTTTTGGCTACTACTAATTGCAGTGTTTCGTCATTACACTCTTTCATTTCAGCAGCTGTAAAACCAAGAGCGGCATAATTCAGCACTGAAATTTTCTTAAAAAAATGAGTTAAAAAAGATGTCCTTTCGTTCATTCGTTTATTAATAGAACCACAATGCGACTTTCTTCAGCATACGTGGCAATGGTTTGATTTCTGCATCAGCTTGCTCACGATTTTTCAATATTCTATACTGTCCTGTAGTTTGCAATCCAGAAAAATTGTCAACTTTTTGAGTTGCATTGATAACCATAAACAGGTTTTCAATCTTGTAATCCTGTTTAATAACAGATGCTTGCTCCAGTTGCTCCAGTGATGTTTCATTGGCTTTAAGCACATAGAAACTCAAATCACTCATTTTCATTAAAGGCACTGCATCCATGTAGTTACTGGTTTCAGGGGTATCGAATATTACAAAATCATACAACGATTTTATCTCTGCAAGAATATTGCCAGTTTTATCCGAAACCAATAACGTGTTAATTCCATGTGGCAGGTAGCCTGCTGTGAGCAAATCTACATTGGCATCTTGTGTAATCTGAACAGCCTGATGAAGATTTTTTTCTTCAGCATATACTTCGGCCATGGTATGCTCTTCTTCTGAAGAATGGTTGTTTCTCAGCGTAGGGTTTACCGGATTCATGTCCACCAGCAGCACTTTTTTACCTAATTTACCTAAGGTTCTTGCAAGATTTTGTGATACAGTTGTTTTACCTTCTTCAGCTTTTATGGAAGTTACGGTAATGGTTTTCACAGGCTGGCTGTTGCCCAACATCAGTATCTTGGTGCTTAAATTCATAAACGACTCGGTAAGTTCATCCCTTCTTCCACTGTTTTCAATAGTTGCAAGGAATGGGATATTGCTGTGTTGCTGTAAGTCTTTTCTGTTGGTAATTTTTGTTCTGAAATAAGGCTTAAGGCTGATATATGACATCCCTAAAACCAGTGACATTGCCAGTGCCGAAAGCCACACTTGAAGCGGATTAGGACTGATAGGAGTTAATGGCATGGAAGCATCATTTACCAGATAAGATGAAGCCGGTATAGCCGGTGCTGTCACCATGGCTTCTGCACGTTTTTCAATCAGAAAATCATAAAGTTTGTTATACAGATAAATATTTCTGCTCAGTTGTTGCATTTTGCTTTCTGCCTCAGGAAGATTTTGCATACGCATTTTTGCATTTGCAATGGCATCAGCCAGTGTTTCCTGCTTTATCACCACTTTCTTTCTGGTGTTGCGAATGCTTTCTGCAAGCATATCTTTAAGGCTGTTAATCTCTCTGTCAACGTGGCTCACATCGGCACCTTGTTCTTTCAGTTGTTGACGTTCGGCAACCTTATCATTTAATTTCAGATAGGTTTCGGTGTACACAATGTCATTTATAGTTCCATATTCAGGTGATATGGTATTTACATTTCTGTTTTTACGCAGGTAGTCGCTCAAATTATCTAATGCTGCCAGTTGCATATCAGCTTCTACTTTTTGTATTTGCAGCTGACTTACGGTTTGTAATGCTGCTCCGGCTTGCTGTGGTATTTCAAAAGCATTGTTCTCTGTCTGAAATTTTGATAACTGTTGCTGTGCATCATCAAGGTCTTGCGATACTCTTGCCAATTGCTGATTGATGAGTTGCACGTTGGCTTGCATTTTCTCTTCATTCATCACCGTACCGTTTTGGCCATAACCATTAGCAAGTGCATGAACTACACGATACGCTTTAACCGGATTTTCATTGCGATAAGTAATTTCAACAAGATTATCCCCTCTCACAGGTTGCGACACGAGTTTGCTCTCTGCAATTCTTTTTGCCATAGCAGCATCGGAATAAATCACGAATGAATACTCATCATTTTGCTGAACGGTATTCATATAAGGTGTTTTGCTCACCGTAACTTCTGCAAAATTCAAATCCAAAGGCTCGTCATAGTTACCGCGCTTTTGCATAGCAGTATAATTATACTCATAGTTAAGTATATAAGCCTTGTCACTTTCGAATGTAATCGAGAAGTTTTGCTTGCTAAAACCATCATCTTTCTGCTTGAAAGAAACTTTTACGGGAGTTTCGGTAAACAACTCCTGTTTCTTAAACATGCGGTTGCGAAAATATTCAGCGTTCAACCCTTTGTTATGAATAGCATGCTCTATGGTTGCCGGTGATTGAATTACTGCAGCTTCAGCATACATATTTTTCGATTCATCAGAAACCGGTTTGAGCAGTGCTTTGGATTCATACTCCTTAGGAGTAAAATAAATGTAAGCTGCTGCACAAAGTGAGCCTGCTGCAAGGCATAAGATTAAAAATTTACGATGCGCTTTAATCAGCAGCATCATGCGTTGTGACCAAAATGTAGTTGTCATCTTCCCTTAATTTTGCCTATCTATACTTTACTTTTGGCAAAAGGGTTACATCTCGTTCATTCTATGAATGGAATCAATAAAAAAAATGTAACCTTAATTTAAGTGATTACGTAAAGGAAAGTTTTGTCATCGTATTTCAACTACTTCCAATATTAACTTTCTCTGACTTCGATATTTTTAGGGCCTGAAATATCAGGCAATTGTCAATGGCGAAAGTTATTTCAATAACATCTGATAGATATTATAAAACTGCTGCTCCATATTTTCAATTGAAAAGTTCATGGCATAGGTTTTTCTTTTTTGTATGATATCAGTTTGTTCAGATTGTTCTTTGTGGCGGTAGTATTCATTCATTCTTACAGCAGCTTGTTCCACAGAGTCAACAATGTCATCAGGAGAAATACCTTCAGTAATTTCTACCAAACCACCACCATCATTAAACACCATAACCGGTCTGCCAAGATATAGGGCTTCCACAGCCACCAGTCCGAACGATTCATTTTGAGAGGGGAAAACACACACATTCATCAAGGATTCCCAGTTAGCTGCATTTTTCTGAAATCCTGTAAATATCACCTTACTTTCCATATTATGGTCTTTTACCTTCTGTTCCAATGATTGCCTTAATGGCCCATCACCGGTTAACAACAGCAATACATCGTTCTTGTCTTTCGAAAAAATTTCGAATGCATCAATAAGCCGGTCAATACGCTTGACACCGGCAAATCGGGCAATTGTTCCAACAATAAATTTGTTGCTATGCCTATCTCTGAAAAACTTTATATCATTATTGTCAGTCAGTATCAGATTTGTAAAATCTACACCGTTATAGACTAATTGCGTTCTTACAGAATTCAATCCATATTTTTTATGTGCTGTTGATTCTGTAAACTTTGAATTAAAAGTAACCTTGTCAACAAAACGATTAAGGACAAGACGAATAAAATACTGATTAACCTTGTCGGTTAATTTTACTTTACGCCCATACACGAAATTACCATGCAGTGTGTAAACAATTTTTTTGCCTGAAAATATTGCTGCCAACAAAACCCATGGGTTAAAGGTGTGTATGTGTATGATATCAGCAGATTTGAAATGTTTGCGCAGTTTACTCCAGGCATTAAGCTTAAACCCCCAACCACTGTTCAAACCCAGAATATCATAATCAATATTTTTTTGCTTCAAAGTTTCAAAGAGAGGCCCTTTGTTGGTTCCTACAAGAATAAAGTTGGAGAGGTTTGAGCGTTTAAGTTGATTTTCGGCAAGCCAGATAGTAAGCTTTTCAATGCCGCCAATATTACCTGACCATATATAGTGAATAACCTTCATAATAAACGCAAGAAATTATTTAACCGTAAAAAAAGTCTTCTGAAAAAAACCATTGATAATTGATAGCACAGAAAAATCAAAAAACACATTAAACAAATTTATCAGCAAGAATGATTTTCTTACTGTGTGAAAATAGAAGAAATAAACATTGCTTTGAGATGTATTAACTCAAAAAAATTAAACAATCTGTAAATTGAACTGAGTGCTAAGATGGTTTACCAAAATATGCCTCAGAAATTTTCAAAAAGGTATGTTAGCTCTAATTGAAAAACTCTTTCATTTTTTCAAAAAAGCTCTTGTCGCCTTTTCCGGGTTTCGGTTTAAAATTTTCAGAGTCACGGAGTTTTTCAAGAATTTTTTTCTCGTCAGCACTTAATTGTTGAGGAGTCCACACATTGATGTTTACCAGCAAGTCTCCTTTGTGATAACTGTTTACACGAGGAAGTCCTTTGCCTTTCAAACGTAATACTTTTCCGCCTTGTGTTCCGGCATCAATTTTAATTTTTGCTTTTCCGTCCACTGTTGGCACTTCTACCTGTGTTCCTAAAGTGGCATCCACAAAGGTGATGTATAAATCATAGAGCAAATTATCGCCATCGCGTTTCAGATTCGGGTCTTCAACTTCATCTATAACAATAAACAAATCACCGGGTATGCCATTTCTTTCACCCATGTTTCCTTTGCCGCTTACATTTAGTTGCATGCCATCGGCTACTCCTGCAGGTATTGGTATATTGATGGTTTCTTCACCTTGTTCAATTCCGCTTCCATGACACGTTTTGCAGGTATTGGCAATTACTTGTCCTTCGCCATTACAAACATTACAAGTTGTTACGGTTTGCATCTGACCAAGTATGGTGTTGGTTACACGTCTTATCTGTCCTGACCCTTTGCAATTAGGGCAAGTGTTGAATGCGTTGTTGCCTTGCGCACCACTGCCATGGCAGGTGTGGCAGGCTACTTTCTTACTTACTTTAATTTTTTTCTCTACGCCATTAGCTATTTCTTTCAGGTCGAGTTTTACTTTTATACGGAGGTTGGTTCCCTTGTTTACTCTGCGACCACCTGAGCGCTGCTGTCCGCCACCAAAAAAACTTTCAAATGGGTTGTGACCGCCAAAAATGTCACCAAACTGGCTGAAGATGTCTTCCATGTTCATGTGGTTACCACCACCTCCATAACCGGCACCGTTCATTCCCTGATGACCAAACTGGTCATACCTGCTTTTTTTCTCAGCATTACTCAAAACCTCATAAGCCTCTGCTGCTTCTTTAAATTTTTCTTCCGCTTCTTTATTGCCGGGGTTTTTGTCAGGATGGTATTTTATCGCCATCTGCCTGTAAGCTTTTTTTATTTCAGCTTCAGTAGCGTTGCGTGAAACACCCAATATTTCGTAGTAATCTCTCTTTGCCATTTTGTTTTAAATATTATCCGCCTACAACTACTTTGGCATGACGCAGAACTTTATCGTTCAGCATATATCCTTTTTCAATTTCATCTATGACAATGCCTTTTTTACTTTCATCGTCAACAGGAATATTGGTTACTGCTTCATGCAGGTCGGTATCAAAAGGTTTGTTAATAGATTCAATTGGTTGAAGTCCACGCTGCGACAGTTGATTTTTTAATTTGGTGTGAATTAATAACACACCTTCTTTCACTGCTTCAACTCCTGAAGTTGTTTGTTCCATTGATTTCAGTGCGCGTTCAAAATCGTCTAACACGGGCAATAGGGAAGCAATTACATCTGCACCGGCCGATTTTATTAAATCAACTCTCTCTCTCATCATTCGTTTTTTATAATTTTCAAAATCGCTATACAGACGCAAGTATTTATCATTGGCAATAGCCAATTCTTCTTTCAGCAGCTCTGCAGGGTCGGCAACAGGCGCCTGCTGTTCTTCAGTTTGGTTCATTAATTCATCCTGAGGAGTAGGTTCGTTGGTATCAGCAACTTCTTTGTTGTTCTGCATTTTCTTTTTCTTAAAAATTCTCATTTTGTTTTTCAAAAACACTGCCAATCGTTTCTATGGGTCAAATTGGCAGACAAAGGTAAATATTCTTGCAGGAAGGTGTCAGTTTATCTTGTGGGAAATAAAAAAAACAGTCCCGCAGTGCTGCGGGACTGTTTTTAGGGTATAAAAAATTTTTATTACTGAACTACTAATTTTTCCAATGCATCATCTAAGGCTTGTCCGCGAAGGTTGCTTCCAACTATAACTCCATTGGAATCAATAAGCCAATTCGTTGGAATGGAATTAACTCTGTAAATCTGTGCAGCTTTACTGTACCATCCTCCTAAATCGCTAACATGATAAGGCCAGCTCAGATTATCCTGTTTGATAGCTGCCATCCAGCGGTTTTTATCCTGATCGAGTGATACGCTATAGATGGTAAAGCCACCTTTGGCGCCTTTAAATTTTTTGTCTTTGTATTTATTGTAGGCAGCAACCACATTGGGGTTTTCCATGCGGCAAGGCCCGCACCATGATGCCCAAAAGTCAATCAGAACTATTTTGCCTTTAAGGGATGATAATGCAATGGTTTTTCCTTCAGGTGAAGTGAAAGCAAGTTCAGGAGCTTTATTTCCTAATGCAGTGCCTTCAATAAGTTTTTGTGCTTGCGCATAGAACGCTGTACCTGTGAGGGCAATTAAAACTAATACCGCTTTGAGTTTTTTATTCATGTTGTTTTTTTAATTTAAACGTTAGTCAATTTGCATACCATTCACCAACGGCTTCACTTAAATTTTAATTAACGCTAAAATAGATAAATGTTTTATATACGTTTGATTTTGGCGCCTAACTTTATTAAGCGTTCATCAATTTTTTCGTAACCGCGATCAATTTGTTCAATATTGTGTATTACACTTTTGCCTTTGGCAGAAAGTGCTGCAATGAGCAAAGCAACACCTGCACGAATATCAGGAGAAGTCATCTGAATACCTTTCAGTGAGTTTTTGCGGTTAAGACCGATGACTGTAGCCCTATGCGGGTCGCAAAGGATGATCTGTGCACCCATGTCAATGAGTTTATCCACAAAGAATAAACGGCTTTCAAACATTTTCTGATGAATTAATACTGTTCCGTTTGCCTGAGTTGCTGTTACCAGAATTACGCTGAGTAAATCGGGAGTAAGACCGGGCCATATTGCGTCAGCAATGGTGAGAATAGAACCATCAATGAAAGTTTCTATTTCATAATGCTTTTGTGCCGGAACATGAATATCATCTCCTTTAATGTCGAGTTTAATTCCTAATCGCTGGAAGGTTGATGGAATTACACCCAGATTTGCTATGCTGCAGTTTTTAATGGTAATGTCTGACTGTGTCATGGCAGCAAGACCAATAAAACTACCCACTTCAATCATATCAGGGAGCATGGTGTGGGTGCATCCCTTCAGTTTTGTTACACCTTTGATGGTGATAAGGTTGGAGCCTACACCTTTGATGTCGGCACCCATGCTCAGCAACATTTTGCAAAGTTGCTGTATGTAAGGTTCACAAGCTGCATTATAGATGGTAGTTTCGCCATCGGCCATCACAGCTGCCATAATAATATTGGCAGTTCCTGTTACAGATGCTTCATCAAGGAGCATATAGCTGCCTTTAAGCTTTTTAGCTGAAACACTGAAAATTTTGGTGTTGGTGTCAAAATCAAATTTAGCTCCCAGATTTTGAAAACCAATGAAGTGAGTATCTAACCTTCTGCGACCTATTTTGTCTCCTCCGGGTTTTGGAACATAGGCAATACCAAATCTGGATAACAACGGACCTGCAATCATGATGGAGCCGCGTAAGGAGCCTGCCTGCTTAAGAAAATCTTCGGTTTTCATGAAATCGAGATTTACTTCATCGGCCTGAAAAGTGTAGCTGCCGTGTTTTATTTTTTCAACCTTTACTCCAAGACTCTGCAAAAGCTCAATCAGTTTATTCACATCCCTGATATCAGGAATATTATGGATTGTAACTTTCTCACTAGTCAGCAGAACGGCACATAAAATCTGTAAGGCTTCATTCTTTGCGCCTTGAGGTTCTATTTCACCATGTAATGGTTGACCACCAATAATTTCAAAACTATCAGCCATAGTTTATTGAGAAGAGTGCTTTTTTTTCTTTTTCTTTTTCTTTTTTCCTCCTGTTGAGAATGCTGCCGGTTTTACTTCTGAAACATAACGCAAACGAACATCGTCTTTCAGGGTAATTTTGCCATTTGATAATTTGCGAAGATGGTCCATGATAACTTCATCATTTACATTATCGCGATTATAATTTACATACGATTGCTTCATGAAATTAGCAATCATCAGAGCAACCTGATCTTTGGTAACACCCTCTTCCATTGCAGAAGCCTCTTCTATCATCTTTAAAACAATAGTGCCATAGTGGCGGTACTTAATGTTGTAGGTAGGGTAAGGTATTTTCTCCGGTTTGAGCATTCTTTTTTCAGGCGATGGCATTGGAAAAGGTGATTCACAATCCAGTTTATAATCCGACATGATGAATAAATGATCCCAGAGTTTTATTCGGTAATCATTATATTCTTTAATCTGGGGATTGAGCACAACCATAGCATTGACAATAGCATTGGCGGCTTTGGTTCGTTCATCACGTGTTTCTAACTGTAGAGCATGGTCAACCATGCGTTGAATGTTGCGCCCGTATTCAGAAATAATTAAATCAGATCGCTGGGTGTTATATTCCATGTAACAATCAAGTGGTGATTCAGGAAAAAGTAAAAAGAGGTCTTTCTCCTTGTAAGAGTAAAAATAAGGGTGAAAGATGGGGCTCGAACCCACGACCCTCAGAACCACAATCTGATGCTCTAACCAGCTGAGCTACATTCACCATGTTATTTTCAAAACAGTAAGGGTTACTTCCTTTACTCAAAAATGATGTTTTGAAAACGAGGAGCAAAAGTAAAGGAAAAAATGAATTCACAAAATAGCAAAATAATTATTTGAGATGAATGAAGATTGTATCTAACCTGTCATAAAATCTGTGCGGTGTTGAAAACGACAAATGTTCAATTTTGATTTTTTAAAAAATAATTACCTTTGTCAACATAATAAATAATTAAATTAAAAGAAAATGAAAAAAAGTTTACTAGTCACATTGGCTTTAGGTGCATCTATTTTGACCAATGCACAGGAAGTAAGGCGGCCGGCAGTAAAACTGCAAGCAGTTAACAACAATGCCAAGCTCACCGGAGTTCATCAAAGCCCACATTTAAGAGCAGGAGCCAACACCACATTTGCTGCAGGTTGTGAAAATACATTAGGAAGTTCAGCTAATAGTTTTACTTCAATAAATGGAGTGCGATCCAACCTGATTTACAATCCGGCATTAAATACCATTGCTTTTATCCATCGCGGTAATCCGTCCGGAGGTGTAGGAACAAGTTCAGGTGATTATTTTTGGGATATCTCAACTGATGGTGGATCTACTTGGAACATCAATCAGGGCCCTGCTTATTCAGTGTCAGGATCACCGGGTAATTTAGGCCGTTATCCAATGGGAGTTATTTATAACCCAAGTGGTAACACTGACCCAGCGAATGCATGGGTTGCAGGTTTTGGAACAGCAACTGATGGTGCAGGATGGTTAAGTCAGCCACACTGTACATCTAAATTAAATGGCTCAAATGCCAATCAGGAAGTAGAAAGTTTTGTTAATGGTGGATTTATGGGTGATATCCCAAGTAGTATGACATCTGATCAGGTTGGTAATGCTTACGTTGCCGATTTTCAGGATGATGCTGTAAACTCTCAGGCTTATGGAAACACTAATCTTTGGGTAACTAAAGGAGTATGGAATAGCGGTGCCAATAAATATGATTATACAAATATTGCTGTTCCGTTTGTAGCTGACTTAGATCCTAATGATGGAACACCATTGTTTCAAAACGAAGTTAAAACTGCATGGTCTGATGATGGACTTACAGGATGGGTGTTTACCATTTCACACGTAAATGATCCTAACTTTACTTCAAGTCAAAATGCATATCTGCCATGTTTTATTAAAACTACTGATGGTGGTATAACATGGAGTGCTCCAACAATGGTAAGCTTTAATAATTTAGACGCTGTATTAGGAGCTCCTCAGGCAGGATATAATTGGACTATGTTGTTTGAATTTGGCCTTAGCCTTGATAATGCCGGCAATCCACATGTTGTAGGTGCGGTTTATATGCTAGATCCTGTTGCCGGTACTTATTTAGCAGGAGCCGGAGCATTCGGACTTTGCGATATTTATACCACTGATGGTGGATCTACCTGGTATGGTAAATTTTTAGCAACTACTCAAACTTATCAAGGTGTATGGGATGATAATTCAGGAGCTACTGTAGCCGAAAGAAACCGTACAGCAGTTACTAAAAATGCTGCAGGAGATAAATTATTTTATGTGTTTTTCGACACAGATACTATTGTAAATCCCGGTTCTACGAATGTATTGCCTGATGCTTGGTGTATTGGATATGACCTCACAACAGGAATGCAAACCCCTTTAATGAATATGACAGCAGGTTCTTTAGCTGAAGCATCTTGTATTGTAGGTAATGTTGCTGATAAAGCAATAACAAATGGAACAACAACGTCTATTCCTATCACCTATCAGGAATTATCAAATGGAACATCTGGCGTGCCAAGTTTTGGAACACCGGCTACTCACCATTATGTTTGCGGACAGGTTGATGATGCTGCATTCACAGAGGCTATTGATCCATTAAATGTAACATTGCTTACCACTGTCACAGGTATTAATAATAAGAACAATGCTGTTGTAGGAGCGGCTTACCCAAACCCTACATCTGATGTAATTAATATCCCTGTTAACTTTGTAACTTCAAGCAATGTTTTCGTTACAGTTTCTAACATAGTTGGACAAAATGTTGCCAACTTTAATTTTGGTCAATTATCCGGATTACAAACATTAAAGCTTGACGTTTCTTCTATCGCAGCAGGTACCTATCTTTATACCATCAATACCAATGATGCGAAGATTACCAGAATGTTTGTTGTGAAGTAATTTTAAACTTACTATTTCAAAACAGGTTGTCTGAACCAGGCAACCTGTTTTTTTTTCTAAAGATTTCAGAAAGACATTTTTAAAATAGCATGAACTTTTAATCATAATATTTGGAATTAGTTTAGATTTTTTAACTTTGCCAGCAAATCATGTATCAATTATAAATATTCGAAAAATGAAAAGAAATTTACTAATCATGTTGGCATTAGGTACTGCTATTGCAGCTAATGCACAAGACGGAATGCCTGCAGCAATTAAATTACAGGCGATTCCAAGTGGCGCAAAAATCACGAAGGTGACTTCGCCAACACCAATGAGAGCCGGAGCAAATACTACGTTTACCGCAGGTTGCGAAGCTACATTAGGAAGCTCAGCAAATAGTTTTACGGCTATTAACGGACCACGTGCTAACCTGTTTTATAGTCCGGCAATTAATACTATTGCATTTATCCATCGTGGGAATCCTTCCTCAGGAGTAGGAACAAGTTCTGGTCAGTATTTTTGGGATGTATCAACAGATGGTGGTAGCACTTGGAATATAAATCAGGGTCCATCTTACACCCCTGCTAATGGTAATAATGGTCGTTATCCAATGGGTGTAGTTTATAATCCAAGCGGTAACACTGACCCTGCTAATGCATGGGTTGCAGGCTTTGGTGCATGTACAGGAGGTTCAGGCTGGTTAAGCCAGGCTCATTGTACATCTAAATTAGATGGTAGCAATGCCAATCAGGAAATAGAAGACTTCGTTGCAAACGGATTCATGGGTTACATCCCAAGTTCTATGGAAGCTGATCAGGTTGGAAATGTTTACGTTGCCGATTTTCAGACTGACGTAGTGGGCGGACCCGGTTTTGGAAATGCCAATCTTACCCTTACAAAAGGAACCTGGAATGGTGGAGCAAACAAGTATGATTATACACATACTTACTTGCCATTTGCAGCTGACATCGATCCTACAGATGGTAAAGCAATTTTCCGTAATGATGTTCAATCTTATTGGTCAGCGGACGGAATGATTGGATATGTAGTAACATTATCACATATTAATGATCCATCATTTACCAGCAGCCAAAATGGTTATTTCCCATGTATTATTAAAACTACTGACGGTGGTGCTACTTGGGGAAATCCTTATATGGTAAGTTTTAACAACCTTGATGCTGTATTTGGGGCACCACAGGCAGGCTATGCATGGTCTTTTGTTTATGATGTTGACATGACATTAGACAGCCAAAATAATTTACATATTGTAGGTGCCATCCACCAGCTGGATGCGGTGGCCGGCCAGTATCTTATTGGTCCAGGCTCATTCGGAATAGCAGATGTTTATACCACTGATGGTGGAACTACCTGGTTTGCTAAATTTTTAACAACAACACAAACTTATATGGGAGTGTTTGATGATAATGCAGGAGGAACCGTTGGAGAAAGATTGCGTACATCTGTAACTAAAAATGTTGCAGGTAACAAACTGTTCTATGTGTATTTCGATACCGATACCATTACCAATCCTTATGATCCAACAGTAGGTGCTGCTAATTCTAATTTACTTCCTGATGCGTGGTGTATTGGTTATGATATGACCACCGGAATGCAAACTCCATTGATGAATCTTACTGCAGGATCATTAGCTGAAAGTGCTTGTTTGATTGCGAATGTAGCTAATGAGGCTGTGACCAATGGTTCTACCACAAATATTCCTATTACTTATCAGGAACTTTCAAATGGTACTGCCGGTACTCCAAGTGTTGGAACTCCTTGTATTCACAATTATGTTTGCGGACAGGTTGACGATGCTGCATTTACTGAAGCTATTGACCCTACTTTAGAAGTGCAGTTAACAACAGTTACAGCTGTTAAAAATATTGACAAAGCAGTTATTGGTGTTGCTTATCCAAACCCAACAAACGACATGTTAAACATTCCTGTAAACTTTATCAGTTCTTCAAATGTAAGTGTTGATGTAACTAATATCGTTGGTCAAACTGTTGCAACTTTCAATTATGGTAAACTTTCAGGATATCAAACACTGAAACTTGATGTATCAAGCTTATCAAGTGGTACCTATCTGTACACTATTAATACTGACGGTAACAGAGTTACAAGACTGTTTGTAGTGAAATAATCTTTTCAGTAGTTATTATTGAAAAACAAAAAAGGCTGCCCAAAGGCAGCCTTTTTTGTTTTATTAATGAGGTATTAAATTAAAGCGGTGAGCGTGTTTATTCCTGTTATCCTGCTGAATAAAAAACCTTCGGCATATTGCACTCCTATCAAACGACCCCATTCAGCCTGTCGGGTTTTTAGTGAGTCCAGAAACTCAGGTTTGGAAATATAGGTGTCCGGTTCGCCTGATTCCGGATTGTGAAACTGTGATTTATAAGCCAGAATAGATTGCATTCGTACTTCAAAAAAATCAGAAATATCAACTACAATATCAGGCTTAAAATACCTGTCCTGAATATAATGCAAAACCTGACGGGGTCGCCATGGCTCTTGTTTTAGACCTTCATAAGTGGTTTCTATTTTTCTTAAACCTGACAGAAAACAAGAATCATTTACCAGTTGATGACCTCTGCCATGATCGGGATGCCTGTCAGAAGGAGCGTTTGTAATTACAATCTCGGGCTGTAACATCCTTATCATTTCGATAACTCTCAAACGATGATATTCATCATTAAGGAAAAAACCATCTTTTAGCCCAAGATTTTTCCTGAAACTCAACCCCATCACTTTAGCAGCGTCAGCCGATTCCTGATCTCTGAGTTCGGCAGAACCACGGGTGCCCAATTCGCCACGTGTAAGGTCCACAACGCCTGTTTTAAGGCCGGCTGCCTGATGTTTTGCCAGGGTTCCCGAACAAGCCAGCTCAACATCGTCAGGATGAGCTCCAAAGGCCAAAATGTCTAATTTCATATTAAAAATTTGGTCAAAATTAAGTTAAAATAGCTGTGGAATAACTTTTAAGAACTTATGTTGCTTTTTAGCGATTCTTTTCTACTTTTGCAGCCGTTAAAAAAAGGACTTATTGCCTTAGATAAAATGCGAATGAATAAGTTAAAAATACTGCTCCTGTTATTTTTTGTTTTCATTGGAGTGCCTACCTTGTTGAATGCACAAGATACTATTGTGGAAAATCATTCAGAGGCAGAAGCAAGCCTTGATAAATTCAACCCCGGAAAAATGATTGTAGAACATATTTCGGATGAGCATGGATGGCATCTATGGGGTCATACTGAGATACCGCTTCCAATTATTGTGTATTCTAAAGAAAGAGGCTTGGCTGTTTTTTCTTCTTCTAATTTTGAACACGGACATAAAACCTATAATGGTTACATGTTGGACGAAAACAAAATTGTAGCAGTAAATGAAATTGAACCTACAGATGCACATCAAGCAACCGTTAATGAAGAGCTCACAAAAGGACTCTATGATATTTCAATTACCAAAAATGTGGTGTCGTTAATGGTAAGTATTATCCTTCTGCTTGTAATTTTCGGCAGTGTAGCTAAAGCATACAGGACCCGACCCAATCAGTCGCCAAAAGGATTACAATCGTTAATGGAGCCATTAATCATTTTTGTGCGTGATGATGTTGCCAAGTCATCAATTGGTCCTAAATATGAAAAATACATGCCCTATATACTTACAGTGTTTTTCTTTATCTGGCTGAATAATTTACTTGGTCTCATTCCTGTTTTCCCGGGAGGAGCTAACCTGACTGGAAATATCGCAATCACAATGTCCCTGGCTGTAATGACCTTACTCATTACCATTTTCAGTGCCAACAAACATTATTGGCATCACGTATTCGCAATACCTGGAGTGCCTGTTTGGGTATTAATCATTCTTACGCCTATTGAAATATTAGGAGTGTTTCTTCGTCCATTCGTACTTATGATCCGACTTTTTGCCAACATCATGGCCGGTCACATTATTGCATTGTCATTTGTTGCACTCATATTCATATTTGGCGAAATGCATGCAGCAGTGGGGGCAGGTATAGGCATTGTGTCATTAGTGTTCATGGTGTTTATGGGATTGCTTGAGCTATTGGTAGGATTTCTGCAGGCTTATGTGTTTGCATTGCTTTCAGCTATTTATATAGGTGCAGCCGTAGAGGAGCATGATCACGATACAGAAGGTTATGATGCTCATGTAGAAGAAGCATTAATTGTATAATTTGAATTTTAACTAAATATATATATAACATGTTATCATCAGTTTTATTAGAAATGGCAGGCAACCTCGGAATTGGTTGGGGTATTGCTGCATTAGGTGCCGGACTTGCTGCATTAGGAGCAGGTGTAGGTATTGGCCGTATTGGCGGCAGCGCAGTCGAAGCAATTGCTCGTCAGCCTGAAGCATCAAATGACATCCGCGCAAATATGATTCTTACTGCTGCGCTTGTTGAAGGTGCTGCCTTCTTTGCAATGGTTGTTGGACTTCTTGTTGTTTTCAAGTAATCCGAAACTTAATTTCCGGTACGGACAACGATTGGTTGTCCGTACCGGATTAAAAAACGAAATAAAAAAATAATAGATATATGGAGTTAGTAAAACCCGCCTTTGGTTTAACTTTCTGGATGGTGCTGGGATTCCTCATTGTCCTGTTTCTTTTAACCAAGTTTGCATGGAAACCTATTCTGCAAGCTTTGCATGACAGGGAAAAGTCGATTGACGAAGCTCTGAATGCTGCCAAAAAAGCAAAAGAAGAAATTAGCAATCTGAAAGCTGATAATGAAAAGTTATTGGCAGAAGCTCGTCAGGAACGCGATAAAATTCTTAAAGAAGCTCGTATCACCAAGGACAATATCATTAATGAAGCCCGTGATAAGGCTACACTTGAGGCTGACCGCTTGCTGGCATTAGCCCGTGAAGGCATACACAATGAAAAAATGGCTGCTATTACTGATTTGAAAAATCAAGTGGCTTTACTTTCTGTTGAAATTGCCGAGAAAGTAATGAAACAGCAACTTTCCAATGACGATAAGCAAAAAGCACTGGTAGCTGATTTGCTGAAAGAAGTTAAAATGAACTGATAGAAAAATGGAATCAAAAGTAGCCGGACGTTATGCAAAATCACTTTTGGGGTTAGCCATAGAGCAAAAAACTGAAGAAAAAGTTTTTGGCGATATGCAGCTTATCACTTCAACTGTTGGTGCAAGCCGCGAACTTGCATTGCTTTTGCGTAATCCGATAGTGAATACTGACAAAAAACTAAACATTGCTTCTGCTTTGTTCAAAGGCAAAGTTTCTGACCTCACACTTGCTTTCTTGAATATTATCATCAGCAAGAAAAGAGAGCTTTATCTGGAAGATATCTCACGTCAGTTTATATCCATGTACAAAGCATATGTAGGTATAGAAACAGCTTATGTGACTACACCCTTTGCACTGGATGAAAAACTTCGTGCCGAAATCATGAAAATTGTTTCTGCAGCAGCAAAAGGAAAAGTAGAACTTGTTGAACAAATTGATAAAGATCTGATAGGTGGTTTCGTTTTAAAAATGAATAACCGTCAGGTGGATACAAGTATTGAATCGAAGTTGAGAGAAATCAGACGCGAACTGAAAATTAATCTTTACGAAAAGAACTATTAATAATTTTAAAACACTTAACACAAAAATAAAATGGTAGAGATAAGACCTGATGAGGTATCAGCCATATTAAGACAACAATTAGCCGGATTCAAAACATCTTCCGATTTGCAGGAAGTTGGAACTGTACTTCAAGTGGGTGATGGTATTGCCCGTATTTACGGTTTAACAAATGTTCAGTCCGGTGAACTTATTGAATTTGAAAATGGACTTAAGGGGGTTGTATTAAACCTTGAAGAAGACAACGTAGGTGCCGTATTACTTGGCGGATCTACCGACATTAAAGAAGGCGATACAGCAAAACGTACCGGACTTATTGCATCCATTAACGTGGGTGAAGGTATGCTCGGTCGTGTTGTTGATACACTTGGCAATCCTATTGACGGTAAAGGACCTATTCAAGGCGAAACCTTTGAAATGCCATTGGAGCGTAAAGCTCCCGGTGTAATTTTCCGTCAACCGGTGAATGAGCCGTTGCAAACAGGTATCAAAGCGATTGACTCAATGATTCCAATTGGTCGCGGACAGCGTGAGTTGGTAATTGGCGACCGTCAGACAGGAAAAACAGCTGTTTGTATTGACACCATCATCAATCAGCGCGAGTTTTACGATGCAGGTAAACCTGTTTATTGTATTTATGTTGCTATTGGTCAAAAAGGTTCAACCGTTGCCAATATTGTAAAAACACTTGAAGAGCGTGGTGCTATGCCATATACCGTAATTGTTTCGGCTTCTGCATCCGATCCTGCGCCAATGCAGTTTTATGCACCATTTGCTGGTGCTGCCATTGGTGAATATTTCCGTGACACAGGTCGTCCTGCACTGATTGTGTATGATGACTTGTCAAAACAAGCAGTTGCTTACCGTGAGGTTTCACTGCTGTTGAGAAGACCTCCCGGACGTGAAGCTTACCCGGGTGACGTATTCTACTTGCACAGCCGTTTGCTGGAGCGTGCTGCTAAGGTTAATGCTTCTGATGAAATTGCACGTCAGATGAACGACCTTCCTGAATCACTGAAAGGTAAAGTAAAAGGGGGAGGTTCTTTAACCGCACTTCCAATTATCGAAACTCAGGCTGGTGACGTATCTGCATATATTCCTACCAACGTAATTTCAATTACCGATGGTCAGATATTCCTTGAAGCTAATCTGTTCAACAGTGGTGTGCGTCCTGCCATCAACGTAGGTATTTCCGTATCGCGTGTAGGAGGTAATGCACAAATTAAATCCATGAAAAAAGTAGCCGGTACCTTGAAACTTGACCAGGCACAGTATCGTGAGCTGGAAGCGTTTGCAAAATTCGGTTCAGACCTTGATGCTGCAACAAAGAATGTGATTGATAAAGGTGCTAGAAACGTTGAAATCCTTAAACAAGGTCAGTTTTCGCCTCTGCGAGTGGAACAACAAATTGCAATCATTTATTTAGGTACCAAAGGTTTGCTGCGCGATGTGGATGTGAAAAAAGTAAGAGACTTTGAAGCAAATTACCTGAGTGTGCTTGAAGCTACACAGAAACCGATTCTCGATCGTTTGAAGAAAGGTGAATATGATGACAGCATCACCTCCGTACTTGAAAAAGTAGCGAAGGATCTTATTGTTAAGTACGCGTAACAGTTTAAAGCAAATAACAGCTAAGAATAGAATAAAGATATCAGTAAGAAATGGCTAATTTAAAAGAAGTACGTTTACGCATTGCATCAGTAAACTCTACACAGCAAATTACCAAAGCCATGAAGATGGTTTCGGCAGCAAAGTTGCGCAGAGCACAGGATGCAATTCTGCAAATGCGACCTTATGCAGCCAAGCTGCGCGAAATTCTGGAGAACCTTTCTCAGAGTTTGTCTTCTGACGGAAGTCCGTTTACCAAAAATCGTCCGGCAAATAATATTCTTATTGTCTCTATATCTTCCAACAGAGGGTTGGCAGGAGCTTTTAATTCATCAATCATAAAAGCTACTTCAAGGTTGCTGAACGATACTTACAGCAAACAAGCAAAAGAAGGAAAAGTAAAGGTGTTGGCTATCGGTAAAAAATCAAGTGATTTTTTTGCTAAAAATCCTTCCGCATTTTACGGAAATGAAAACAATCTTTACAACAACCTGAATTTTGCACATACTGCTGCAATCGCAGAACGCATCATGGATGAGTTTGCAAAGGAGAAGTGGGACAGAGTAATTTTGGTGTATAATCAGTTTAAAAATGCTGCAGTTCAGATTTTGCAAACCGAACAACTGCTCCCAATTGCTCCACCTGCTAACACTGAAAAAAGCAAAACAGTGAGCGATTATATTTTTGAACCTGACAAAGCATCTATCATTAATGACTTGCTGCCTACAGCAGTAAAAACACAGCTTTACAAAGCAGTGCTCGACTCACATGCCAGCGAACATGGTGCACGTATGACGGCTATGAACAAAGCTACTGATAATGCAGGCGAGTTGATAAAAGATTTGCGACTGCAATACAACAAAGCACGTCAGGCTGCAATTACCAACGAAATTCTTGAAATCGTTGCAGGTGCCGAGGCACTTAAAGGATAATAAAATTCGCTCTAAGGAGCAATCAGATTTTTCAATCGCGGGTAATCATTTATCCGCGATTGTTCTTTAAAGCCCAGCGTTAATGATTTTTGAAAATCCTGCATCGCCAGTTCATTCTGATTATTGTTGGCATGATATACTGCTGAAAGAAACCATGCTTCTGCATTTTCCGGTTCAGCAGTTTTGTAAATAGATAAAACTTTATCGGCATCCGGAAGATTTTCATTTACTAATTGATTGGAATAAGAATAAGCAGCAATGCCAATGTATCCAAGAAGTCTTCCGTTGAGCGCAGCAATCAAAGGGTCGTTTGTTTGTTTTTCTCCGGTTTTTAAATCGGTTATTTCTTTTTCCCACCACGATATATTTTGATTTACGAATGCATCATTCAGCATTTTCTGCATTTCTTTTTCCTGATAAATGAGGTTGCGTTGTTTAGTGACATAGCGTGAATAGTCAGCTGATTTTTCAATGGCGGATAATTTGTTTTGCCATGATGCAACATCACTTAATCCTTTAAAAGCTTCCACCGCATTTTGTAAAGTCTGATAGGTAATAAACACATCGTTTTTCTTTTCATGTTGTGCAATGGTAGTGTTCCACTCGTTATGCCATTGCTGCAGAAGTTGTTGGTCTTTTGGAATTTTGTTTTTTGAAATAGCATTCAGTATTTCAAACTGAAACGCCATTTTCATAGCATCGGCAGGAGGCCACTCATGTGTGTTTTCGGTTTCGATATAGATGTGTGGGTTGTTGGTTACAGCATTGTTAAAAGCTGTCATTTCATGATAGTTGAAGTCTTTTTGCCCGGCCATTGATACTATGGCCAATGAATCTGAAAAGGAGTTCTTGTCGAATACCGACCCCGAACATGCAATAAGCCCTGAAAGAAAATGATTTTGCATGGCAGTTACGCAAGCTACTTTACTCCCTCCTGAAAATCCTGCAACTATTTGCACTTCGGAATTTATGGGCAGGCGATTTCTGCAGTCTGCTATCATTGCTTTGGCAGCTGTTTCCGATTCTTCCATGCTCATTCCGTTTTTGGAACTGTTGCAGCCTGCCAGTATAATATTCATTTCATCTGCATGTATCCGGTATTTTTCGAGTGGCAGTTTGCCGTCAGCATGAGGGTCGAAAAAATAAATTATCGGAAAATTTTGTGACTCGATGTAGTTTTTCGGACAATAGACGGTAAACGATATTGCAGGATTTGTTTGTGATTGAACAGAGCTGTATTCGCCAGGATTACATTTTATTTTGTCATAAATAATAGCATGTGATGAGTCTTGCGCTGTTGTGGGAGCGGATGCTGAAGGATTGGTCTTTGGCCCGTTATTACATGACAGAAAAAATAAGGAGATGATAAGCAGATACTTTCTCATAATTTGATTTTTTGCTCTGTAAAAATAATTTGAACCTGAATAGTTTTTTAATAAAGGGAGAAGTTTATTTAAACCAACCTGCATACATTACATAGTTATTGGCAATTCGTTCATTTAAATCTCTGAAATGTTCCGGGCTTACTTCTTTTACTTTTTTGGCGGGCACTCCTGCATATATGCAACCCGATTCCACAATCGTGTTTTCCAAAACTACAGCACCTGCTGCTACAATAGAATTTTTTTTGACAACTGCATTATCCATCACAATAGCACCCATACCTATAAGCACGTTATCTTCCAACGTACAGCCATGTACAATGGCCCTGTGTCCTACAGAAACGTTGTTGCCTATTACTGTCTTGGCGCCTTTCTGACCTGCTGCCTGATTTTCAAATGTGCAATGAATTACGGCATTGTCCTGAATGTTTACCTTGTTGCCAATAACTATTGAGTTGACATCGCCTCTGATAACAGCATTAAACCAAACGGTACAATCATTACCCATCACCACATTTCCTACGATAGTTGCATTCTCAGCAGCGTAAAAATTTTCCCCCATCACAGGTGTTTTTCCATTCACTGATTTTATAAGTGCCATATTTTATTTTTTTTCAAAATTACAAATCTTGTTTTCTATAGAAAATGAAATTTTTCAGTCACGATAACTCCTTCCTTTCCATTTATAATGCCCGGATACAGAAAGAAGGCCGGTAATAACAATATAAAAAGGATATACCAATTGCCACACCAAAAATGCATTCCCGTATAATGGTTGTTGCAAATCTGAGGCAATTCTTTTAAGAAAAAAATAGTCAACAATCATTTTGAAGAGTGGAATGCCGAGTAACCATAAATAGGAAAGTACAGGATGTGAAATGAATATGACAAACGCTGCAAGGATTAATAAAGAATATAAAATGATGAGTAAGCCTGTGAGTTTAATATATGTCTGCTTGTAATATTTTGTTTTAGATGACCAACGGATTCGTTGTTGAAGAAACTCATAGACGGAACCTTGTGCTTTAGAAGATACCATAGCTGAACTATGATTGATGAAATGCACTTTGCCAGGATGATTTTTATAATAATTCAGCATTAAAAACATATCATCTCCACTGGCTAAATCGTATCGTAATTCTATTTTACTGATTTGCTCATATACTTCTTTCTCAAAAGCCATAGCTGCCCCATTACTAAGCATAGGATATCCATTTTGCAACGAACCTGCCGAAACACCTGCAAGTGCTACCGATTCTACATGTTGTAACCGCGCAATAAACGAGGTTCCCGTTAAAACTACGGGCATCAGCATCATGCCTGACGATTTAGCCTGATAAAAATCCGAAATGCAATTCAGCCAGTCTGGATGAAAAGTGCAATCTGCATCGGTGGTAATTATTAAAGCGCCTGAAGCTTGTTTGACAGCATCAGCAATTGCATGCTTTTTGCCTTCACCTGTAGATAGTATTACTTTGCCACGTAGGCGGTATTGCTGAAGTAGCCTATTGCACACTTCTGAAGTATTGTCTTCGCTGTGGTCATTAGCAATAATTACTTCAAAATGTGTTGAAGGATAATTCAGTTGCGATATTGATTTGAGGAGGATAGGAATGTTGTGCTCTTCGTTACGTGCTGCAATAACTATGCTGACGTTGATATGTACAGATAATTCAGGTTGATGTGATTTTTTCAGCGATTGTTTAAACCCTGATAATATCCAAACAAACAGGACGGTATAAATTATCGGTATAACGAGTAAGAATATCAACTGGATGGATTTTGAATTTTAGTATAAAGAATCATCAGTGAGCCAATGGCTGCAGGCAATGCCAGATTGATAATCCACAAGGCAAAGGATGCAATAATAATTTCGTTATCGGCAGTGAGAAATGGAGCGGTTACCAAAATGGCTACGGAGCCTCTGAAAGCAAATTCGGTGATAGCAACTGTGGGAATAACAGCCTGCACGAAAAATATAATACACACCATTGCCACCAGTGTAAAGGTTATAGGAATACCGGTAATCCTGAAAAGAATAAGATACTGAATACTAAAAACAGTGTATCGTAAAAAAGACAGAAAGAGTGCTATTGCTAATTGGCGTGATGAATAATTTTCGAGAAGCATTACATAGCTGTCATATTTTTTTTTGAGACTTTGTAAAAACGGTAAATAGGCTATACGTCTTATTGCAGGGAAAAGTATGAGTAATGCAACTCCAATAAAGCAAGCTAATATTTTTGCAGCCATCAACCAATGCGTTTCCCAGTTGAAATAATAATGCAGATAAAAGGAAAGGCAAAAAAGCCCTGCACTCAAGGTAATAATCAGCTGGCTGAGATTGCCGATAAAAGTGGATAGGATGGAAGGCAGACGAACCCTTGTGGGTAGAAAGAATATTCTCCCCGCAAAGTCGCCTACACGATTAGGGGTAAAAAAACTAACCGTTGCACCTGCAAAAATTGCTTTAATACTTTCTTTAAAAGTGATAGGCCATAGTTGTTTTACCAATATTCGCCATTTGATGGCTTCAATACCCCAGTTCACAAACATGAGAAGTATAACTACCGTTATAGCATAAACTGTTTGCGTTGAATGTGATTTTTGTCTGATAAATTCCATGAATGCATGGAACTGATCTTTTTCAATTACACGTTTATAGATAAACCATAAGGCAAAAATTGCAGTAGCTGTTTTTAAAACATTCAACAGCAACTTTTTTATATGTACTTTTGGTTGTTGGGTCACAACAGTCTATTTGTTGCAAGATTAAAAAAATATTTTGGCTAAAAACGAAATTACATCAGCAGAAAAAATAATTCTGGGAATAGATCCAGGCACCAATGTTATGGGGTATGGTGTGTTGCACATAAAAGGCACAGAACTTAAACTTGAAACGGCAGGTATCATACATTTAGAAAAGATAGATAATCATCCATTGAAGCTGAAACACATTTTCGAAAAAACATTACGTTTGATTGAAAGCTATCTGCCTGATGAGATGGCCATTGAAGCGCCTTTCTTTGGGAAAAACGTACAGTCCATGCTGAAACTGGGGCGTGCGCAGGGTGTGGCACTTGCGGCTGCCTTGTTTAAAAATATTCCCGTGTTTGAATATAGCCCTAAAAAAATAAAACAATCAGTCACCGGAAACGGTAGTGCAACCAAGGAGCAGGTTGCTGCCATGTTGCAGCAGTTACTTCATTTTGAAGAAATGCCGAAATATTTAGATGCCACTGACGGCCTTGCAGCTGCACTATGTCATCATTTTCAAAACACCAACGGAAGTAAAACTGCGGTTGCAAAAAAAGGCGGATGGAAATCTTTTATTGATGATAATCCCGATAAAATTATCAGCTGAAAAAATCACATCAGTATTCCTGCAAGTGTTGCAGATAAATAAGATGCAAGCGTTCCGCAAATAAGAGCTTTGAGTCCTAATTTGGCCAAGTCGGCTCTGCGCGAAGGTGCAAGTTCGCCAATACCTCCAACCTGAATAGCTACTGAACTGAAATTTGCAAAACCGCAAAGTGCAATACTGAGAATGGTTATAGATTTTGGAGAAAGACTTTTCATGGCAGTAGTAAAATCAACATAGGCTACAAACTCATTCACCGCAAATTTAGTTCCTAGTAATTGCCCTGCTGTGTGAACATCCTGAGAGGGCACACCCATGAGGTAAGCAAACACCGAAAACAAAGCGCCAAGAATTTCTTTCAGGCTTAGTTTATTCAAATCAATATGTATGGCACTTAGGCTCATTCCCCAATCAGCTAAATGTCTTCCGAAAAAACCAAGTGTAGCATCTATTAAAGCAATGAGTGCTATTACACCAATAAGCATGGCAATTACATTCAGCGAAACTTTTAACCCATCACTTGCTCCGTGTGATACGGCATCCATCAGGTTGCTGTGTGTTTTTTTAACTTCCAGTTTCACAGTTCCATTGGTTTCAGATTCTTCTGTTTCGGGATAAACTATTTTGGCGATAACCAATGCAGCAGGTGCTGCCATAATACTTGCAGCAAGCAGATATTCTGCAGGAACACCCATTGAAATATATACAGCCATTACACCTCCGGCAATACAAGCCATACTTCCTGTCATGGATGCCAGCAATTCGCTCATGGTCATTTTGCTGATGTAGGGTTTGATGAGAATCTGTGCTTCAACCTGCCCCACAAATGCTGACGATACATTACTCAATGCTTCAGCACCGCTTACATTCATGATGGCTTTCATGCCTTTTGCAAAAATGGAAACTATACGTTGCATCAACCCGATGTGATAGGCTATACTCACCAATACAGCAACAAATATGATGGTAGGCATTATCTGAAACATGAAAATAAAACTGTTAGCAGGGCCAAAAATCTGATCCATTATATCCTTCTTAATTAATGCACCAAAAACAAACTCACCACCGCTTAAAGCATAATGCAGAATTTTGGTGATAAAATCGGCAATCTTATGGAAGATTAACTGTCCGATGGAGGTTTTGAGAATAAAAACTGCCAGCACAAACTGCAATCCTAAACCACTAAGCACTACTCTGAGGTTAATCGCTTTTTTGTTGTTAGAAAGCAAAAAAGCAATACCAAGGATAAAAATGAAACCGAAAATTCCGAAAAAACGATCCATAAATTTTTTGTCTGATTAAACATGTTTAGATGAAGATTTATCTTCAGGCTGAGTGTTCAAAAATAGATAATTTTAAATATAAAAAAAGAAACTGCGTTTTTCGATGAATACTAATTTTAGCATCTGATATGATACGAAAACTATTTTTTGCTTTTATGCTGATGACGGTTGCTGTTGCCTATGGCCAGGACAGAAAATTTCTGAACCCTCAGTTAAAGTTCAGTGCCGAGTATATTCCAGAAGTTAAATTTAAGAACGACACTTCCGGTGGTAAACTTAGTATGATGAAAGCGTATGCCGGTTTTGTTTTTCCGGTAATCAGCAGAAGGTATGCACTTACCAATGATTTAACCTACAAATCTTTGGTGCTTCTTATGAATGCCAATACCAATTATACTTTACCCGAAATATCATTTCTCGAAAACAAACATCAGTTTCTGAGTGCTACTGCAGGGCCATCACTCATTTTTAACAGTGGAAATAAAAACACCTGGCTTGCTGGATTTGCTGCAGGCATTGCTCAGGATGTGAACATTCTTTCTGAAATTTCAATTCGTTTTACAGGTCATGCTTTATTCAAACGAAAGGTCAGTGGTAATTTTTCCTATCATTTGGGAGCTGTTTATTCTTATGTGTATTCACGTCCTGCATTGTTGCCATTATTAGGATGCGTTATCCGCACTTCCGATAAATCAAAACTTAAAATTTCACTTCCTGTAAGTGTTTCATTTTATTATAAGACCAATGAATTTGATATGCTTTCGGTATTCATCAGACCGGATGGCGATCAGTATATATTTTCGGGTTATAACGAGCCACTATTTGCAGGTAATGATCCTTTGTCGTTGCGCATGCGTTACCGTAGTTTTAAAACAGGCGTCAGTTACGAAATAGGGTTGAGCAACCGTTTGCTTATAAAGCCGGAAGCAGGTTTGGCAATGAATAGGAGTTTGACTTTTACGGAAGGTGCAATCAGTGATAAAACCAATTTTTTTAAGTCAGATTTGCAATCTGCTCCTTATGTGAAATTTGCTTTCAGAATATTGTTGGGTGATACACGATGGAAGAGAAACGGTGATAATTTTTTACTCAATGACGAGCGTTTGGATTATTATGATTTGGATGATCCAACTAAATTGTAATGGAATGGTTGTAAGATGAGTTGATGTTAATAATTTAACCAATGTCAATAACGGTATTGATAGCCGGAGGAAGCGGGTTTATAGGAACCAGACTGACAAAGATGCTTACTGCCAAAGGATATGCTGTAACCATATTAACACGTAATCCTCTGAAGGTTCAACATGCTAAAAGTTACTATTGGAATATTGAAAAACAGGAAATAGATTATAACTGTTTAAACGAAGCAGATATTATCATCAACCTATCAGGTAGTAATATTGCTGAAAAACCATGGACAGCCAAGAGAAAAGCCGAACTAATTAGCAGCAGGGTAAATGCAGCCCGCTTATTATACAACACCTTGCAATCGCATAGGCACCATGTGAAGTGTTACATAGGAGCATCAGCAATAGGTTTTTATCCTGAAGGTGAAAATCTAACGGAGGACAACAGCGGATGCGATTCCTTTTTGAGTGAATTGTGTAAAAAATGGGAGCGGGAGTCATTAAGAATGGCCGATTTGAATATCCGCACTTCGGTTGTAAGAATCGGTTTGGTGATGAGCCCTGCAGGGGGAATAATGAAAGAAATACTTAAACTACTCCGCTTATATATTGCACCTGTTTTTGGTAACAGACGACAATGGCAAAGTTGGATACATATAGACGATTTATGTGGTATTATTATTCATCTTTTAGATAACGACTCATTAAACGGAACATACAATGCCGTGGCACCACTACCGTTGCGGGCTTTAGATTTGCTTAGTTCAATTCAGTTATCGCTCAGAAAACCCGGAATCAGAATATTTATACCTTCATGGCTGCTTAAAATTATTTTAGGTAGCAGGTGTGAAATGCTTTTGTCAAGTCAGAAAGCTAAAGCAGATAAAATAATACAGGCAGGCTATAATTTTCGTTTCACAAATCCGGGAACCTTTAGCTGAATGAAGCAGCGGTTCTGACAAATTGTCCAATTTGTCCAATTTATTGCGAACAGATTAAATAAATATTAAAATAAGAGGTTTGTAACACGCTGATTTTATTTATTAGGCTGAATAGTAATGATTTAAGTGTTATTTGTTAAAGAAAAAAACACTTAATAACGCATGATCTTGAAAAATTATTTTTAAACAAACTCTTAAAAAAATGTTAAAGGTATTTGCTTTTTAGAAATTCTTTGTATAACATTGAAGCGGATTTCTGAATAAATCATTAATTTAAAACCAAATTACCGAATATGAACTCATCTTAAAAAACTGAACATTATGCATAAAATTTAGCATATTTCAAGGCTATGATTTTATGTTTTTCCATTGAAATTAATGGATTCTATTATCAAATTATTATTTATACCCAAAATCAAATTAAACATGGTACACAAAAACAGAACATGGGTGCAACATCACCCCCGAACGCTTTTGAAGCGTTTCAATTCCTTATTGTGTTGCCTCATAGCAATATTGCTATGGACAACGAGCGCAAATGCGCAAACTACAATTGCTACCACATTGGCTAACAACAATGGGTCATCAGTTGTAGTATTCAGTTTTCAGAATAACAATACGTATGATGTTATTGTAACGGACATAGGAAGTTTTGCAGGTTCGGCAGCAACATATTCTTGTTATCTTTATGCTAAAACAGCAACATATAACGTTGCTCCAGGAGCTGTTGGAGCGGTAAGTGCTGCCAATGGTTGGGTTGTAGCAGGTTCCAATACGAACCTTCCCTTAGCCGCAAATTTAACAGGTACAGGATTGGCTGCAACGCCATTTATTACCGGAATGAACTATACGGTTCCGGCAATGACTCATGTGCGGTTTTGTTTGCAATTAGCAACAGGAGCAGGGATGCCGGCATTTACCTCTACTTCAGGTAGCCTCAGGTATTCTACCGTGGCTGCTCAGACCTGTTTATTTTCAGGTGGGGGTGTTGATTTAAACTCATGCACAAATTATGGTTATGGAGGAACATTGAGTTCGCCAACCAATAGTCCAAGAGGATTTGTAGGTTATATATCTTTTATGCCCGCTGTAGCATGCTCAGGAGCACCAACTCCCGGCAATACCATGAGTACTGCCAGTCCGGTATGTCCTTCTGCATTATTTACTTTATCTCTACAAAACAGTCAGGGAACCGGCACTACCTATCAATGGCAAAGCAGTACAGATGGTGGTACAACATGGAATAATTTCGGAACTAACGCAGGCTCTCAAACATTGACCCAAACAGTTTCAACCATGTATCAGTGTAATGTTACCTGTACCAATTCCGGACTTTCTGCAACATCTACACCTATTACAGTTTCGATGACACCGTTCTACAGTTGCTATTGTGCGTCAAGTGCAACATCTACTGCTGACGAAGATATATTAGGAGTGCAGGTTGGAAGTATGAATAATACCTCTAATTGCAGTACAGTGGCGCCCGGCCCGGGATCAGTCCTTAATATGTACGGCAATTATCAGGGATATGTAACACCTGCAACTGTTAGCCAGGGACAGTCAGTTCCATTTAATATTACATTAGGTTATTGTGGAAGCACTGCATATAGTAATGTTGCAGCCATGTATATTGATTATAATCAGGATGGAGTTTATGACCCAAGCACTGAGTTGATAGCTACCAAGGCTTATGGTGCAGGTACTTTACCAAGTTTTGCATGGTCAGGAAGCTTTACTGTGCCTCTATCAGCAACTTTGGGTACTACCGGAATGCGTATTGTTTACGTAGAAAGCAGTACAGTATCTCCTTGTGGAACTTATAGTTGGGGTGAGACAGAAGATTATAACATTACCATTGTAGCTTCAACTAACTGTACGGGCGCACCTGCAGCAAGCACTACGCTATCAAATGTTACCAATGTGTGCCCAAGTACATCAATTAGCCTTTCACTTTCAACTGCTTACTCTGCATCAGGTTTAACCTTCCAATGGCAAAGAAGTACGGATGGCGGTACAACATGGGTAAACTTTGGCACCAATGATCCATTTGCCAATACAACAATATCGGCAAATACCATGTTCCACTGTGTTATCACCTGTACTTACAGTGGTCTGAGTACAACCAGCACACCTGTTACAGTGAATGTGAATCCGTTCTACAGTTGCTATTGTGCTTCCAGTGCGCAATACACCGCTGATGAAGATATATTAGGCGTGCAGGTTGGAAGTATGAATAATACCTCTAATTGCAGTACACCGGCACCCGGTCCGGGATCAGTCCTTAATATGTATGGCAATTATCAGGGATATGTAACACCTGCAACTGTTAGCCAGGGAGTGTCAGTACCATTTAATATTACGTTAGGTTATTGTGGAACTTATGCGTATAGTAATATCGCAGCCATGTATATTGATTATAATCAGGATGGAGTTTATGACCCAAGCACTGAGTTGGTAGCTACCAAGGCTTATGGTGCAGGTACTTTACCAAGTTTTACATGGTCAGGAAGTTTTACTGTGCCTTATACAGCAACTTTGGGTACTACCGGAATGCGTATTGTTTACGTAGAAGGAAGTACTGTATCACCTTGTGGAACTTATGGTTGGGGTGAGACAGAAGATTATAATATTATCATTAGTATTCCTCCAACATGTTTACCTCCTACAGGCTTATCAGGAGTCGCTACTGGTTTTTCCACAGCTAATGTAAGTTGGACAGCCCCAAGCCCTGCACCTGCAAATGGATATGAGTATGCAGTAACCACATCATCTACACCACCTGCATCAGGAACTGCTTTTGCCGGCACCAGCACCAGTGTGAGTGGATTAACACCAAATACCAATTATTATTTGCATGTAAGAAGTTATTGTGGCGGCAGTGATTATAGCCCTTGGTCAACAAGCGCTGTATTTGCCACCCCTATCCCTAATCAAATAGGTACAACAGGGTCAACTACTGCTTATTTCCCAATATATTCTTGTTATGGGTATAGTTATTCACAGCAGATTTATCTGGCAAGCGAATATTCGGCAGCAGTAGGTGCAAGTAAAACTCACATTACTAAAATAAGATTTTATTATGCAACAGCAGCTACCACTACTAACTGGAACACTTGGACAGTGTACTTAGGAAACACTTCAAAAACCAGTTTCAGCAGTAGTGCAGACTGGGTTCCTCTAGCCTCACTTCAACAGGTATTTTCAGGAGCATTAACAATTCCTGCAGCAGGCAACTGGATGGAAATAACTTTAACTACACCTTTTGACTGGGATGGCTCAAGTAATTTAGTGGTGGCAGTGGATGAAAATGTGTCAGGTTATAACTGTACAGCTTACTGGGGTTCATGGACTGCAAGTGCCAATAGAGGTATATTATATTACTCTGACGGTACAAATCCTGATCCGGCATCACCTCCTAGTGCAAATTATGGACCTACTTCGGCAATAAATGCTATACAGTTTGATGCGATTGCTCTATTGCCTTGTGCCGGTACACCTGCACCTGGAAATACCGTTGCCAGTGTTAATCCTGCATGTTCAACTGATAACCTGGTATTGAGTACTTCTAATGCAATGACAGATTTAGGTCTGACATTTGACTGGCAGACCTCACCGGATGGAGTAACCTGGACATCTACGGGAGTAACAACGCCAACATACACCGTTAATCAGACAGCAGCTACCTATTATCAATGTGTGGTAACCTGTACCAACAGCGGATTAAGCGCTACATCAACACCGGTATATGTGACACAGGTAATATGTTTTTGCACAACACCTGTTTACAGTTATAATGCCACATATGATATGTGTGCTTATTATGACTACATAGGTAATTTCACCTTTGCAGGTATCAATAACACCACTACATGTTCTAATACGCCTCCTTATTACAACTATTATTCATCACAGACAGCAACCGTTGACCAGACAGGAACATATCCTGTAACAATATCAGCTACTCCGGGTGGTGCATCCTTCCAGTTGTATAAGGTATATATAGATTTTAATGATAACGGTAGTTTTGATGATGCAGGAGAAATGGTTTACACTTCAGGATTTATAAGTACTGCAACCAATTTCACAACCGGCAACATCTATATTCCAATTACAGCACCAATAGGAACACATCGTATGCGTGTAAGGTCCACCAATCCGTTGAACACAGGTATTGATGCCAACTCATGTTCAGATGATGGATATTTAGGAGAGGTTGAAGATTATAACATCACTATCAACCCTGCACCTGCATGTTCAGGAACACCTTCACCGGGAGCCACATTATCCAACAAGCCATTAGCATGTGCATCTACAGTTGTCAATCTGAGTCTTCAGAATACAACTCCGGGTACAGGAGTAACTTACCAATGGCAGTCAGCACCTGATGCAAGCTTTGCTACTCCAACCAATCTGGGTACAGCAGCCACACAAACAGCTACACAGACAGCTACAACTTACTATCGTTGTTTGGTAACCTGCGGAGGCAACACAGGAATTTCAACCCCTGTTATGGTTTATTTTACTACCAACTGCTACTGTACACAACCAACCGTAGTTAGCGATGGATGCGGATTAGGACTTTATATCAATAACGTAACCTTTGCAGGTATTAACAACACCAGCGGATGTTATAATTCGGTACCTTACACCTATCCATATTACAGTTTCTTCCCAACACAGACAGCTTCTGTAACACAGGGAGGAGTGTATCCATTCTCAGTATCATCACCTAATCAGGCTACAGGCTACTACCAGTGGTATGGCGTATGGATTGACTACAACGATAATGGCAGTTTTGAAGATGCAGGGGAACTTGTATTATCAAGTGTAGCCGGAGCTACTGCAACTAACAATTCACTCACAGGAAATATTACCATTCCATTAAGCTCAGTGCCTGGAGTACACCTCATGCGTGTAAGAAGTGCCAACGTAAGTGCAGCTATTAACTCATGTAGTGACAATGCAGTAAGTGGCGAAACAGAAGATTATCTGATAGATATTACTGCAGCTCCTTCATGTGCGGGCACACCTGCTCCCGGCAACACACTTTCTACAAAAGCAAATGCTTGTGCAACGGATAACTTTACATTGAGCTTACAGAATAACCCAATTTTATCAGGTTATACTTACCAATGGCAGAAATCCACAGTAAGCGCTACCGGTCCGTGGACAAACGTAGGTACCAACGCAAATACCTATACCGCAACACAGAGTGTTGTAACCTGGTATCAGTGTATTGTTACTTGTGCCAATGGTGGAGCTTCAGCAGCTTCAACACCTGTACAAGTGGGAATGACTGTTTGTTATTGTACTCCATCATATACTTCATATGATGATGATTACATTTCGAATGTAACATTAAACACCATCAATAACACAACCGGTTATACTCCTAATCCAAGTTATACTGATTACTCCGGTACAATTCAAACAACCTTAATTCAGGGTCAGACATATACCATAAGCGTAACAAATGGTAGTACTGGCTGGTCTGAATATGTAGCAGCATGGATAGATTGGAATCAGGATGGATTCGATAATCCTGGTGATTTGGTGTTAGGGCCTATATATACAGCTTCAGGTACAGCTGCAACAGCCACCTTTACAGTACCATTAACGGCAGTTTCAGGTTCTACCAAAATGCGTGCAATTGTACAGTATAGTTCATCAGTAACACCATGTCCAACATCAGGATATGGAGAAGCAGAAGATTACGGAATTATTTTGGGAGACCCCAATTGTGTTCTTAGTCCGATTGCACCGGCCAATGCAAGTTTAGTTTGTCCCGATCCGTCATTAGCACTTTCATGGGCACCCAAAGCAGGAGCAACCGGTTATGATGTGTATTTTGACAACGTAAATGGTTCAACATTGGTATCTCCTAATCAACCGGGAACAACTTATAATCCCGGTGTACTTACAGGCACAGGACCATTCTATTGGAAAGTAGTTCCGTTATATAGCAGTGGTTCTTGTACAACACCACAGGTATGGTCATTTAGTTTGAAACCATCACCAATTCCTGTAGCATCATCAGGTGGTGATGTATGTCAAGGAGCAGATATTTATCTTACAGGAGATAACGTAGATCCGGGACAAACCAGCGGTAATACCTTTGCATGGACAGGCCCTAACGGATTCAGCAGTACACAACAAAATCCGATTATCTCCGGCCCAAGTCCGGCATATACTGGAACCTATACTTTGGTTGTAACCAATCAGTTTGGTTGCTCCGGAAGTAGCACAACAGATGTGAGCGTAAATCCGAATCCTACACTTACGTTATTAAGTTATCAGAATGTAGGATGTATTGGTGGCAGCGATGGATCAATAACCATTGGAGCAAGTGGAGGATTGGCGAATTATGATTTCACTGTAGATTTTTCAAATTTCATCAACGATCCTGCACAGGCAACATTTACCAATCTGCCTGAAGGACCTACTACAGTATATGTAAGTGATGCCAACGGATGTTTGTCAACTATATCACCATCGTTGACTCACATAAACACAGTTGCCCCAACACAAAATGTGATAGTACCAATATCAGGTATGCCTGGTAATGCATGTCCGGGAACAACAGCAAATTTGAGTGTTGCTGCAGTAGCTAATGCTACGATGTACACATGGGATGGTCCTCCGGGAACTACTTTTAATGGTAATCCATCACCATA
>JAFDWZ010000045.1 GCA_018268195.1 Bacteroidota bacterium
AGCCACCAGAAACACACACACACTTGTGATTTACTTTCGAACCCCGACCCATCGGGGTCTTTGATTAAGTTACTTCAATTTCCAATGCCTACAACCATTACGGCGACGGTTGTGATTTACTTTCGAACCCCGACCCATCGGGGTCTTTGATTAAGTTCTTTCAATCAGCTCGTTTGGTTACTCAATGCCTTTACAGTTGTGATTTACTTTCGAACCCCGACCCATCGGGGTCTTTGATTAAGTTCTTTCAATAGCCGAATAAATTTGTTATTTAGATTCATTGTTGTGATTTACTTTCGAACCCCGACCCATCGGGGTCTTTGATTAAGTTCTTTCAATAATGGCCGATTTTGCCATTTTTCAAAAGATGTTGTGATTTACTTTCGAATTTCTATCTTTGATTAAGTTCTTTCAATTGTGACATTTTTTTATGATTTTATAGATGAGTTGTGATTTACTTTCGAATTTCTATCTTTGATTAAGTTCTTTCAATAATTAGGAGGGTAAGTGTGTTGGGAGGTGTGTTGTGATTTACTTTCGAATTTCTATCTTTGATTAAGTTCTTTCAATGGGCAGTAGGTCATTATATTGCCACCTGTGTTGTGATTTACTTTCGAATTTCTATCTTTGATTAAGTTCTTTCAATAATTTTTTTCTTAATTTACCTCCCGGCAATGTTGTGATTTACTTTCGAATTTCTATCTTTGATTAAGTTCTTTCAATGCAGTTGCGAGTGTTGCCGGTGGTTTAGCTGTTGTGATTTACTTTCGAATTTCTATCTTTGATTAAGTTCTTTCAATATCTTTGATCTGTTCAACCTCTCCAGTTTCGTTGTGATTTACTTTCGAATTTCTATCTTTGATTAAGTTCTTTCAATTGACCTCTGCGCCATCCCGCGATAAGTATGTTGTGATTTACTTTCGAATTTCTATCTTTGATTAAGTTCTTTCAATTTTAACTCTGGGGAATTAATTAAAGTGACTGTTGTGATTTACTTTCGAATTTCTATCTTTGATTAAGTTCTTTCAATTATTTTGCGCATACAAAGATGCTTGTTCTGTTGTGATTTACTTTCGAATTTCTATCTTTGATTAAGTTCTTTCAATGGAAAACAAACGGAGGCTAAAGTAGATGTAGTTGTGATTTACTTTCGAATTTCTATCTTTGATTAAGTTCTTTCAATCTCTGACATTAGTTTGAGTTGATTATTGATGTTGTGATTTACTTTCGAATTTCTATCTTTGATTAAGTTCTTTCAATTGACCTCTGCGCCATCCCGCGATAAGTATGTTGTGATTTACTTTCGAATTTCTATCTTTGATTAAGTTCTTTCAATGCTACTCGACAGCAGCCGACAAGGAGGTACGTTGTGATTTACTTTCGAATTTCTATCTTTGATTAAGTTCTTTCAATGCATGATTGAATCAGATATTAGGAATGTTGTTGTGATTTACTTTCGAATTTCTATCTTTGATTAAGTTCTTTCAATTGGATGACAGTTTTGTTGATGCTTTTGAGGTTGTGATTTACTTTCGAATTTCTATCTTTGATTAAGTTCTTTCAATGGAAAACAAACGGAGGCTAAAGTAGATGTAGTTGTGATTTACTTTCGAATTTCTATCTTTGATTAAGTTCTTTCAATTGTTTTGTGTTTTTTAATTGTTTTGTGTGTGTTGTGATTTACTTTCGAATTTCTATCTTTGATTAAGTTCTTTCAATACCTTTAAAATGTTTATGCATTTCCCTTGGTTGTGATTTACTTTCGAATTTCTATCTTTGATTAAGTTCTTTCAATTAAGGAAATTACCTGACGTGTATATCTCAGTTGTGATTTACTTTCGAATTTCTATCTTTGATTAAGTTCTTTCAATTTATTATGAGGGATATGATGCCGGCACCTGTTGTGATTTACTTTCGAATTTCTATCTTTGATTAAGTTCTTTCAATTTCCATTTTTTTTTATTATTGCTTCACACCGTTGTGATTTACTTTCGAATTTCTATCTTTGATTAAGTTCTTTCAATATCTTCAGGCTCAGATAAATAGCGCAACCGTTGTGATTTACTTTCGAATTTCTATCTTTGATTAAGTTCTTTCAATGCACAGCACGCTGGTATCAGGAGCAGTGCTGTTGTGATTTACTTTCGAATTTCTATCTTTGATTAAGTTCTTTCAATCCTTCCTGTTTATCTCTCTGCCGATGGTATGTTGTGATTTACTTTCGAATTTCTATCTTTGATTAAGTTCTTTCAATATATCTTGCCGTTAACCGTCTTGTTCTTAGTTGTGATTTACTTTCGAATTTCTATCTTTGATTAAGTTCTTTCAATTATTCAGATCACATTAATGCACTATCAGCAGTTGTGATTTACTTTCGAATTTCTATCTTTGATTAAGTTCTTTCAATCTCTGACATTAGTTTGAGTTGATTATTGATGTTGTGATTTACTTTCGAATTTCTATCTTTGATTAAGTTCTTTCAATTAAAATTGATGTTTTATGAGTATAACGAATGTTGTGATTTACTTTCGAATTTCTATCTTTGATTAAGTTCTTTCAATTAAAGAAGGCTGGGGAAGATGATGACTACTGTTGTGATTTACTTTCGAATTTCTATCTTTGATTAAGTTCTTTCAATACGGAGATACCGATATCGTTAATCAGTTAAGTTGTGATTTACTTTCGAATTTCTATCTTTGATTAAGTTCTTTCAATATCCAATCTTTTGTAATAGCTTATATCCTGTTGTGATTTACTTTCGAATTTCTATCTTTGATTAAGTTCTTTCAATTTTAAAAAATTGTATTATTTACATAGATTGTTGTGATTTACTTTCGAATTTCTATCTTTGATTAAGTTCTTTCAATTGTACCACGTATTTAACGGATTCGGATTTTGTTGTGATTTACTTTCGAATTTCTATCTTTGATTAAGTTCTTTCAATGAAGTTTTGAACTCTGAAACAGCACGGCAGTTGTGATTTACTTTCGAATTTCTATCTTTGATTAAGTTCTTTCAATTAAATGTTTCATCAGGCAAATCCATATTTCGTTGTGATTTACTTTCGAATTTCTATCTTTGATTAAGTTCTTTCAATGTTGAGGCTGCTAATGATGAGTTGGAATCAGTTGTGATTTACTTTCGAATTTCTATCTTTGATTAAGTTCTTTCAATTTCTTCAGGTTATCGAATACGTTGTAGCAGGTTGTGATTTACTTTCGAATTTCTATCTTTGATTAAGTTCTTTCAATCTTTTTCAAATTCTTCCCTAATTCTTCTCAGTTGTGATTTACTTTCGAATTTCTATCTTTGATTAAGTTCTTTCAATTAATATGGCCGATATAACATTACTTGTTCCGTTGTGATTTACTTTCGAATTTCTATCTTTGATTAAGTTCTTTCAATTATTTGACCCGCCACATCTTTTCTTAGGTGTTGTGATTTACTTTCGAATTTCTATCTTTGATTAAGTTCTTTCAATACCATCCTTTGCTATCGTAAACGGCTTTAGGTTGTGATTTACTTTCGAATTTCTATCTTTGATTAAGTTCTTTCAATACTTTTGATTCATGCAATTGATTGTAAATGGTTTAAGAGCTGTTCAGGATTAAAAAATCAACCACAAAAGAACTTATCCCCGCCTATCTGGCGGGATTTTTTTTATCCCGCTTTCATACCTAAATTCCTATTCAGAAAAGTTCCAGTTGCTGCGGTACACCTTCACGGGGTTGCTCTTTTTTGCCATAAAAAATCACCATCTGTCCAAACTGTTTATCTGTTATCTGTAAAATGCCCACCTTCCCTTCGGGAGGTAATGAGCGTTTTACGCGATTGAGGTGTACTTCTGCATTCTCGCTACTGCTGCTGTGGCGCACATACATGCTGAATTGAAACATCTGAAACCCATCCCGTAACAGGTCTTTGCGAAACTGTGCAGCGAGTTTGCGTTGCTTTTTTGTTTCCGTAGGCAGGTCGTACATCACAATAGTCCACATAATCCGATAGGCATTAAAGCGGGAGGTTGACATGCAACTAATTTTTACTAAGTTGTGATACGAAATTTGAAGGGTAAAATGTTACAATTGGTTATTGGTTTTACAATAAAATGCGATGTTGACTACCTAAATAAAGTTCACAGTCGTATAATTTAGTTTTATTTTTTAAAACTCAATTAAGAAAAAGATTCGGAAAGATAATAGCGGAGTTTATTCGGATAATTCAGGATAGAGAAGTTTGCGTTGCTCTCCTGCAAAACATTTTACTAAACTCACAGCCGTTCGTTGTGTAGCAATCATGAGCGGGCTCGATTCGCCATCAATACTTACATCAGCAATAGGGATGCTTAAAAGTGAAGCTTTAATTTCTTTGCTAAGTTCATCTTCAATACCATGTTGAATAATGGTTTGAAGTACTACTTTGTCAACAACAGGGCGATATGGTTCCATCAGATCGTCAGCCAGGCAATAGGCGTTATAACGGTTAGAGTGATGGATGCCAAGTGTAGGCAACAATCCTGCAGCTACAATACTTCGTGCCATTGTGGCTCTCAGTAACGCATAACCATAGTTGAGATAATGATTAGGTGGCTCACCGCCCCGATTTCGCTTGAAACCATTTTTTAGTTTGTTGCTATGAGGTTCGGGCAGATTGCTGAAAACCCTTTGCCAGTAAAATGCAGCTGCCGTAGCTTCAGCATTTTCGCTATCACCACTTTTTACGTTTTTATACACTGGAAATAAGTAACCAGCATCAATTTTTTGTGAGCGCAAAACTGCTGCCTGATTTTTTATTTTTTGAATAATGGTTTGTTGCCATAATTGTTTGCGTAAAGGCTCACTTGCTTCAATTTGTTCTCGATAGCGCTCATGCTGCAAGGTATTGCCATGAAGCGGCAGCAATAACCCTGTGGGGTGTCGGGTGCTATTACAGGTTATCACAGCCACATTGTTTTCCATTAAGGAATCCATCAACCCATGTGTAATGGTAATTTGTTTATTATCTAAAACCACAACTCCAATATCTTCAACAGGTATGGTAGCCTGTGCCTGCTTCTTGAAAGATAAATCCAACTGATTACTTTTTTCTACTTCGGGAAGGCGCACCAGCAGCTGGCCATTACTAAGGCTCAGATAAGCAGGATTTCCGAAGTATAAGGTGCGTTTAATCATGGATTTCCTTTTTTCAGATGCATTATTTTTTCTAAGTATTCTATATCAGCCTTATCTTTTAATCTACCGGTTGCTTTTTTATTTTGAATAAGATGATGATAATAAATAATAGGCAGGCTCATATTTTCAAGAGTTGCATTTATTTTTTGTTCATCTGCAACTGAATATTTAATTCCGGATATATGAGTCATAAATTCCGTTCTGTCCGGTTGCTTATTGCTGCCGATACTAAACTTTTGTGGTTTTGTGAAATCCCAAGTTCGTATGGTTTCAATTCCAATATCATCAAAACCGAGTGTGGATAATGCTTCAAGAAGTAAAATTTTATTTTCGTTATCAGGTTTTAGCCATATATCCATATCACCGGTTACACGGTTGTAACCGTAATAGTTTACAGCATAGCCTCCAATAAGTATAAACTTTACCTGCTTTTTCAAAAGCTCTTCGAGTAAAATTCGATGTTCTTTATAAAATATATTCATACTATTAATCAAATTTAATTTTCCTGTCGGTTTTGTTTAAAAGAGCTTCGTCCTTTATGCCATAAGCCGCCATAGAGAGGGCCTTGTGGTTTCTAAGTAATTCTTCCGGTGTTAAAGAGGCAAACTGTTTCAGTTGGTCATCTTCCATTTCTTCGAATGAATCAAATAGTTTTAATGACATTTTATTATACAAAGATTCAGGCTCTGAAATTTCATGAGATGATTGAGCTATGGTGTTTGTATATGTTTTTTTATTTAATGATATATTGCCTAATCTATCAACATTTAGTTTGATGCATGCTTCTTTTATCATAACATCATCAATGCTTTTTTCCATTTTATTTAAAGTGGAAAATTCTGCCTTATTCACAATGGAAGTTGCAACATCTTGTCTTACAAAAAAGCATTGAGAACCTGAAAAACTAACCGTTTTGTATATATTTTTCATTTGCTCTCTCGTCAAATTACAAAAATCAATTTTAGCATTATTGTCTATTTCTTCTTTGGTTGGTACATAAACCAAATCATTTGGTGAAAGGTAAGGGCAATCGGGACACAATTTATAACCTTCTGCATTTATTTCAGGTACAGAACTAAGACCTTGTTTTTGTCGTTCAATTACAATGTTTAAAGGGATAGTTTCAAAAGAACGTTTTTTTACGTGCTTATTTTCTTTTTTATCAAATTCTTCATATTCGTAAACCGCAAAAAATAAATTTGTGCCTTTGGCAGCTTCTACATATTTTTCTTTTTTGCTTCCTTTTTGCCCGACTTGGAATTTACTACCCAATTCAAAAATCCGTGCCTTGTAAATTGGTTGATGTGGTTTGCCATTATTGTATTGCGATATATTTTTATTCATATCCTCAATACCTTCTGGAGAAAACGCCAATTCAGGATTATTATCTTTTGCTTTTAAATAGTTTTTAAGGATTTTTTGAATACCTGTGTCAGTAATGGACTCAATGGTTTTTAAATCAAAACTTGTATCAATACTCTTTCTTGTTGCCGTTAATATTTTTCCTTTCGGAACTTTTATTCTTGGCAATTCTACCTTTCCCGAAACAGTGTCTTTGTGCATTGATTTTCTAATTGCCCAATTCACACCCTTTTGCTCAACTTCTACTTTTTTGCCATTTTGAATTTTTTCGTAATGATTGGTTGCTTTGTTAATTACACGCAGGTTTTGTTTAAAGCTCACCACAATATTTTCTAATTCACTTTTTGCATCAACCGTAAAGTTTTGCCATGGCTTTTTAAACTCAGTGAATTTATCTCGTTCTTTCCCGTCTTTATCAATCCATTTTTCCTTGTTTCTCAGTTTATTTTGCAAATCATAGCGGGAATTATCCGATTTTGCTGACTGATTATTCAGCAAATTCACATGGTCTCTTGTAGCGCAAGCAATCACCAATGCGTCCATAGCGTGATGGCGGTGATCAAGTCGCTTTTTTTGAAATCCTTTTGATAACTCAAATGGAATAGCCGGAATGGTGTGCCCGGATTTATTTTTAGTTGTGAATACAGTAGAGTTAGTTAATTTATTCATTCGCTCAAAGCGTGGTAAAATTAGCCCATTCCAAACATCGTTTAGTCCCCAGTCTTGTTTTAATTTGTCGGTTATTTTACCATTTCCTGGAATAATATTTTTTGAATTTACTCCGTCATCGTTTTGGTTCTCACGCACAATATTTGACAAAATTTGCGATACAAATTTGCTGATGTAGCGTGTATCGTTTAGTTGGCGGGAAATCATTTTTTCAGGAATGTCTTCCAGTAACAATTTTGCACGCTTGGCTTTGTTTTTAGCGTAATGTTCTTCTACGAATTTTTTGTATTGATCTTCAGTCGAAATTGTAACTTCTTTATTTCCGTTAACAGTTACTTTTTGACCGAAATAATTTTTGATAAACTCCAAGCCAAGTTGATTGCCTTTTAATCCGTTTACAGCAGCTTCACAAATTACTTTGTTGCTTAAACTGTCATCAAAATAGCGACTTTGCGGAATGATATGTTCTATTTGGTAAGCCGTTGTAAATAACTTGCTCAACGGTATAATCTCGCCTGTGTAAGGCGAACGATATTTTTGTTCTAACCAAAGTTTGTAGCGATTTATTTCAGTTTTTGTTGGCTGTTTCTTAGTGTCGTTCTCTTTGAATTTTTTAATTATTTCAGAAACGTCATCTGGAATTTCAATACCTGAATTTAAAACTCCATCTTCATAAATTTTCAAAATCTCTTGTTGCATGGGCGAGTATTCGCGCACATTTTCAATGTTGCTATCGTTTTTCAATTCCATTAACAACAACTTGATACGTTGATTGGTATTTTCATTATCCGTAACAACGTTTGTCAATCGTTTCCGCTCGTCAGCCGTGTTTTTCATTTCTCTGCCCAACTCAATATGAATTTCGTCAAAGAAATCTTTTGCTCCGTTTCCGTATTTTTCCCAAATATCTTTTACCACACGAAGTGTCTCGGTGATTACTTGTTCTACAATCGGATTGCGTAATGAGTGCTGTTTAAACTCGTTTAAATACGTTTTTAAATCCTCAACAGAATTCCATTTTCCTATGTCGGCAGCTTCCGAATGGCGACCATAAACCAAATAACTCGCTTGATATAATCGTAATCCTTGTGTCAAATTGCTTACACCAAAAAAGCTTTTCAAAATTTGTTTCGGAATATCATCATCGGCAATATTTTCAATTTCTTTTTCTTCTTTAATTGTTTTCAATCGCTCACTTATTGAGTTTGCTCTGTTTATTACTGCTCCTGTTATTTCGTTTTCGTTCCATTGGTTTTTTCCTAAACGCATTAAAGGCAACAACTTTTTAATGGCTTTTTGTGAATACGCCCCATATTCACTTGGAAATGGTTTGAATTTTCTAAATTCTTCTGAAAAAGAAGTTTCGTCTAATTTGTATTTTACAGCAAACGTTTTTAACGCTTTTTCATACTCATTCTTATCGGTTACGGAATAGATGATATGCCATAGTTGTTGCTCAATTTCTCTCGTTAAAAAATCGGCAGGAACGTTTTCAACTTTTTCTAAGCGTCTGCGGATTTCGTAACCTGTTTCGTTCATCGGATAGATTTTTGATTCGTCCTTTTCCGAATCGTAAACGTAGTTCCAACGGTATTTGGCAATTTCAGCCGTTTGTGCTTTACCTTTTAAATCCTTGAAAAAATATTTTAAAACCTTTTTGTGGTCAACTTCCTTTTCACTCATCAAAAACTCAAATAGTTTTTCCAAATCTTCGGTAGATTTCAAAAACTCTACTGTTACATCGTTGTCATTAGCCTTTGTATAAATTTTAAGATTATACAACCATTGCCACACTCTAAATTCTTGATAGTATGGATTTGATTTTGGAATGACTTTAAAGATTTTCCAAAGTTCTTTTCCGTTTTTATCAAGCATTACTTTTCCATTTTCGTCCTTTAATTTTCTACTTTCCAAACTACAATTTCCAATACTTGATTTTTGGCTTCGCAACGGACGTTGGTAAAAAATAATATCATCCAAAAACAAATGCACAAAATCATTTTTACTATTCAGTTGTTTTTGATGTGCTTCGTTGCTTCTGTACAACTCACGAACACAAGCGTTGTATGAATCCTCTGTAAACAATTCGGGTTGTAACACAATTTGTTTTTCTAAAATGGCTTTTAATTCATCTTTGTAATACTCACGTTCGATGGTGCGAACTAATTTTCCTCTTATCTTTTGAGTAGGATTTTTAAGTAATGTTTCGTAAATGTATGCGCCAACGGTTTTACCACTATTTGTAATTGTAACTTCTGTGCGAGCTTTAATTTTTTTGTAAATTTTATCTTGGTCTTTTTTACTCATCAAATTGATTTCATCAAACGAAGGCAAAGGTGTAATCTTACGTTTTTCTTTTCCTGTTATGTCAGTTTTTTTATCTTTTACAATTTTGATATTTCCATTTTCATCAAGTTCTTCGGTAACTAAAAAATCTTTTTCTGTATCAAGCCATTTGGGTTCGGCTGTGAAGGTTGCAGAATAAGTCCAACCATTGCTTAATGTGAGAGTGTACCAAGTTTTTTTATCATTCTTTTTATCAATTTCACCTTTTTCAATTTTGATGATTTTGAGAGGAATAACGTATTCATTTATATTGGTATTGGTAACCTCTTCTTCGCCACGCAACTGATAATACCCTCGCTTTTGATTAAAGTTTAAAATCAGCCATGCCAATTCTTCTTTCGAGATTGCTTTTTCAAGTGCTTTTTTACGCAAATAGTAAATTGTCCAATCGTAAGGTATTTTTACATCTTGTCCTTTTTTATTTTTTCGTTTTAATAAATCAGGTTGCGATTTCTTAAACTCCGCAATCATTTCTTTAAATGTGGATTGGAAGACAAACTCAAATTTATCTTTTCCGTTTTCTTTTTTTCCGTTCTTCTTCCAAACTAATTTGGTTTCCATTTCATCTTTAAATTTTCCGAAATGTTTTTCAAAGTCAATATCGTTGGCATAATGTTCGGGTAAAAATCCCAATACGTTTAATACTCTGTGTAAGCGTTCTCTGCGAAGATGATGGCGTTCATATAATCTTCTCGTTCCTCTGAACTTGGTACGAGCTGCATTTTTTGATATGCCATTACCTAATGCGAAATCGCTCAGAGGGTCTTTGCTTGCAGAACCACTAGTTGTTGAAACATATCCTTCCATCGGAATAATCCTATTGCCCATTCCAAGTATTTTACCTGTTTTGTTTTCAAAATCTTGTTCAATCAAACTCCAACCGATAGAGTTTGTTCCTAAATCTAATCCTAAAATTATTTTCTTCATGTTTTGTATTTTTATTAAGTTATTTCTATTATTGCATCAGAAATTCAAAAAGCAAATCACAATAAGGATTATTCCGTTGTGAAAACATTTAAAGCGGTCCCCAGCAATGAGGGATCGTTTTTTTTCATCATACGCTCTCAGAAAAATTCCTTTATTCATAATTTTCCGGTTTCATTTCGTCCCCTAAAGAAAAGAAATTTCGTTTAATTTTAAAAACGTTTTCTGTTATTTCTGAAAAGTATCATTTTCAAATGGTTCAAGTGCATTTGTTTGCGTAATTCTGATTTCATAAAGCAAATCTTTTCTTTGCATAATCATTTATACTTCAAAAGTGTTTTCAAATTCAAGGTGCGGTGCTGTAATCTGCAGAATAATATTTCTGTTGTGTTGTATGTTTTTTCTGAATGGTAAGTTACTTGCACAAACCGATAGTGTAAAGAAATCACAACAGTTGTATCAGCAGATAGAAAGGAAGACTTCAGGCAATCGTTACCTGAAACAATTTTACCGTCTTTTATTCAGGCCTGCAGGCCGAGCCGTAAAACAAAGCAATACGGAGGCTGTGGATTTTCAAAACCCTGCTTTGCAGGATTTGCCCGTTGGCAATATTCATGTCATTGTTTATGATCCTTTCGGATATTCGCTGAGTGACACGCTGAGGCGACCTTCAGGGTTTCTTGCTTCGGCAGGAAATTTTATCCATAAAAAAACTACAAGAAAACAAATCCTCGGCATGCTCAGAGTTTTGCCGGGCGAACCTTATGACTCATTGCATATTCAAGAATCGGAAAGGCTTATCAGAAAACAGATTTATGTTAGAGATGTTAAATTTTTACCTCATAAAAACGACAGCACGGGAGCGGTGGACTTGGATGTGTACGTGCTGGATGCATGGAGCCTGATTGTTACGGGAAGCACTTCTGAAACATCTTCGCGCATTGGAATTTCGGAGAGAAATTTCGCAGGTATGGGTCATGCTTTTGAGAATTCGTATAAGTGGTATTACAACAGAAAGGCAGATGTGTACGAAACAAGTTATATGGTTCCGGACATTCTTAGTACCTATATTATGGCTAAAGTAGCCTACACCTATGATGCTTATAATGGTGAAAATAAGAGCATCATTGTGGAGCGGCCTTTTTACTCATACGATACCCGTCTTGCCGGTGGCGCGGCCTACAATCAGAATTATGTAAAGGCGCACTATTTGTTTAACGACACTACTCAGTTGACTGCCTATCGCCAGAACACTACTGATGTGTGGGTAGGTTATGCCATGAAACTGATGAAAGGTAATGCTGCTTATGAGCGCGGTTCACGTCTGGTGACAACAGTACGTATGTACAGCGAGCAATATCCGCTGTTGCCCGCATCGCTGTATGATACATTGGGAATTTACACCAATCAGAATTTTTATCTTGCCGGAATAGGATATTCTTCACGTATTTACAATACAGATCAATATTTGTTCAAATATGGTCAGACGGAAGATGTGCCGTCAGGGAGAATGTTGGGATGCACCATAGGCTATCGCGAAAAAAACGGAAGCGGTACATGGTATGCCGGTGTTATTGGAGGTATTGGTGATTATACTCCTTTGGGTTACTTCAGTGCAATTGGGCAGTATGGAACTTATTTTTACGAAGCTAATGCACGCGAATCAACCGTGAAATTAAATGGCAGCTATTTCACCCCGTTGCTCCGTGCAGGAAAATGGAAACTCAGGCAGTTTTTCCGCATGGAATCTGTAATCGGTATTGACAGGGTATCGAAAGAAGTAATTACTTTTAAAGATGAACTGAACGGGTTTGATAGCTACCCTTATGGCACCGGCAGAATAACCATGTCTTTTCAAACTCAATCTTATGCACCGGTTGATTTTTATGGTTTCAGATTTGGGCCTTATCTGGTAGCTTCATTTGGAATGTTGGGTGAAAACGGCAAAGCATTTTCAAGAAGTCGTATATATTCATTATTCGGCTTGGGCTTGCTTATCCGAAATGACTTTCTGGCACTCAGTAACTTTCAGCTAAGCTTTGCTTTCTATCCTGATTTGCCGGGTAAGGGCATGGATGTTTTTAAGTACAATCCGCTGCGAAGCAGTAATTTCAGTCTTCAGGATTTCGACCTTGAAAAGCCATCAACAGTAGAATTGATTCAGAATAACTGATGAAAATTAGTTATCAGGTTTTACTGCAGTTACGGTTCAGCGATTCACTATCTTTGTTTACTTTCGCACAAGTATGAGCATTGGAAATATTTTCAGAAGGTTTGTTGTTTTTGTGTTGTGCTTGATGTGTTTTTCACAGGCTATGGCTACACACATTGTTGGTGGTGAAATTTATTACGATAATTTAGGTAACAACAATTACCGCATCACCATGATTATCTACCGTGATTGTTACAATGGTGTTCCTCCATTCGACAATCCGGCCTCTATAGGTATTTATGATCAAAATAATAATCTGGTTCGGCAACTTGCAGTAAATGTAAATCCTGATTCCGTACTTATTCCTCCCACCATTAACAATCCTTGTTTTATTCCGCCTACCAACATTTGTTACCGCAAAGCGTATTATTCTTTTATTGTAAATCTGCCTCCCACTTCGGGAACTTATTATATCGCTTATCAGCGTTGTTGCAGAAATAATTCGATTAACAACATTCTGAATCCCGATCAGACCGGTGCAACCTACGTTGGCGAAATCAAAACCAGTAGTTTTTTTCCCAATTCAAGCCCTCGATTCAATGCATTACCTCCTCCATTTGCCTGTCTCAATTATCCACTGGTATTTGATCATTCGGCAACCGACCCTGATGGCGACAGCATACGTTATACTTTATGCACTCCATTGATAGGAGGTGATACTCTGAATCCTGCTCCTGTACCACCTGCTCCTCCTCCTTACAACAATGTGATTTTTGTTCCGCCTTATGGAGTGAATAATATGCTGAATGGTACTCCCGGTATTCAGCCGTTGAGCATTGACTCCATTACCGGTTTGCTCACGGCAACACCTAATACCTATGGACAATTTGTAATTGGTGTTTGTGCAAAGGAATATCGCAATAATATTTATCTGGGCGAAACAAGAAGAGATTATCAGCTGAATGTAGTGCCTTGCCCTTCCTTGGTGGTAGCTGCATTTTTAAATCCGATAACCAGTTGTGGAAGCAATACAGTATCATTTCAAAACGGAAGTTTTGGTGCGGGAGCATTTCACTGGGATTTTGGAGTTCCTGGTGCAACGGATGATACTTCCAACGCTGTTAACCCTGTGTTTACTTATCCCGATACGGGAACTTATACGGTTACACTTTTGGCTTATTCCAATTTTAATCTCAACTGCGCAGATACCATTACCGGTATTGTGAATGTACGTCCGGAAATGATTGCAGATTTTACTTTTGCTAAAGACTATTGCACGAATCAGTTTCAATTTAATGATACCATTCTCACAGCATTTAATCCTTCAAATGTTTCTTACAGCTGGAATTTTGGAGATAATTCATCTTCTTCGGTGCATAACCCCCAGCATACTTATTCATCGGCCGGGAATTATAACGTTACACTGATAGCATCTTCAGATGGATGTAAGGATACTGTTGTAAAAACGGTAACGGCATTGCCGCTGTTATCGGCAACAACAAAGGTTATTGAAGGCATTTCATGTGCAGGTATGTGTGACGCCTCAGGAAATATTCAGGTGGTAAATAACCAGGGACCTTTTACCATTCAATGGACCAATCCGCCAGGGCAAACCAATGACACTATCAGCAATCTGTGCAGCGGGGTTTATAACGCTGTAGTCACCGATTCGGCAGGATGTACAGCAGCTGCCACACTTACCATTACTGAACCATCACCGCTTAGTCAAAGTGTTTTATCAACTCCTGATTATTGCAAAGGTCTGTGCATAGGTACTGCTTCAGCGCAGGTCAGTGGCGGTACAACACCTTACAATTATAACTGGAGCAATAGCAGCACAACTTCTTCAATTCAGAATTTATGTGCAGGTAATTATACAGTTACGGTTACAGATGCTCATGGTTGCACATTACCACCTGTTACAGTTACGGTAGTTTATTCTGATTCAATTCCGCCACTTACGGTTACTCCTGATTCATCTGTAATTTATTTAGGGCAAAGTGTGAACCTGCAGGCTACCGTTGCTTCCAATTATACTTATAGCTGGCAACCTTCTGCATTTTTAAATAACAGCGCAATTGCCAACCCCGTTAGCACGCCCACACAGGATGTGCAGTATGTGCTTACCATTACCGATCAGTTAGGATGTACCAACAGTGATACGTCTTTTATTAAAGTGATTATTTACATTTGTGATGAACCTGAAATTTATATCCCCAATGCCTTTTCACCTAATGATGATCAGAAAAATGATGTGGTGTATGTTTACGGAGGACAGATAAAAGAACTGCTGTTCCGTATTTATGACAGATGGGGAGAGAAAGTATTTGAAACAACCACACCCGGTGAAGGATGGGATGGAACCTATAAAGGGAAAAAAGTGATGCCGGGAGTATTTGTGTATTATGTGGAGGCAACATGCTACAATAATGAAAAGTTTTTCAAAAAAGGAAATATCACGGTTATACATTAAGGCATGAAAAAAGTATTCCTACATATAGCCATCGTTTTTCTTTTTGCTGAATTTGCTTCAGCGCAGGATGTGCATTTTTCACAGTTTGATTTTTCACCTTTGCATCAAAGTGCAGCCAACACCGGAAACTTCAATGGCGACTATCGTTTCACAGCCATTCACCGCAATCAGTATCGTTCCGTTACCGTTCCGTATAAATCGGTAGGTGCTTCATTGGATATGAATCACAAACTTACGGATGATAAAATGAGTTACTGGAGTTCAGGACTTATGTTTGAGCAGGATAAGACAGGCGATGCCGGTTATTCTACGCTCGATATAGAACTATCCGTAGCATGGAACAAATTTTTGGACAATGATAAAAAGCATCGCATCACAATAGGTCTGCAACCCGGATGGTTTCAGAATGGATTGAATTTTTCAGAACTCTATTTCGGTAATCAGTATGATAACGGCAGTTTCAATTCCAATTTACCAAACAATGAAAATCCTGAAGAGACTAAACACAGTAATTTTAATCTGAATGCCGGTTTGGGATATAAGTACATATTTTCTGAAATGTCGGATATGCAACTGGTGTTAGGGTTTAATCATCTTAACAAACCCAACCTTTCATATTATGGCGATAAATCACCACTGAACATGCGATTTACAGCACTTGCGCTGTTTGATATACGTATGAGTGAACGAATTTTTATTCATCCGCAGTTGTTGTATTACAACCAGAATAAATTTAATCAGATTAACGGGGGAGCTAACGTTACTTTCCATTCAGCCGACACAAAAGATTATCGTTTCACAGGCGGAGTATTTTATCGTAATAAGGATGCCATCATAGGAAGACTGGGTGCAGGATATAACAACCTGGATATTGGTTTTGCTTATGATTTTAATATTTCAGATTTAAAGCGTGCAAGCAATGGAAGAGGAGCTTATGAGATTGCACTTACCTATATTATCCATACGGTGAAGCCACTGCAAAAAAATCCGCCTTGCCCGGTTTACTAATTTTAAATAATAACGGAGATAAATGAAGTTGAGAATATTTTTAGTGTCATGTTTTATAATCAGTGCGTTAATTGCTACTGCGCAAACTCCGGCAGCGTTTGAGCGCGCAGGCGATAATGCCATGGAACAAGCTGACTATTATTCTGCTTCCTCATTTTATTATTCCGCTTATGTTGCCAATACTGCATCTCCGGAAGTTACTTATAAACTTGCCGATGCCTGCCGCCTGTTTAATGATTATGAAAATGCAGAAAAGTATTATACCAAAGCTTATGCATTGGATCGCGATCATCAGTATCCGCTCATTTCGTTTTATCTGGCTGAAATGAAACAACGCCAGGGCGATTATGCTGAAGCAGCTAAAATTTATTCAAACTACCTTCAGATGTTTGGCAAGGACAGCAGCTATTACACCTATAAAGCTCATTTCGAGATGGAAAGCTGCAATAACGTAAACGCAATTCTGAAGGATACAGTAAAAGCAGACATACAAAACCTCGGCACTGAAATTAATTCCGTTTACTCTGATTTTGCTGCGCAATACACCGATTCAACACGTTTGGTTTATTCCTCACTTCGTTTTCTGAATGAAAATAAGAAAACTAAAAAACGGAATAAATACATTGCAAAAATTCAAGCATCAGAAAATGAAAAAATGGTTTGGAGTAAACCTAAATTGCTCAGTTCAACCATTAATGTTGACGGACTGCATGCCTGCAATTCTGCTGTGAGCAGCAATAACACTTTTATGATTTACACACAGTGTAATCAGGTAAAAGGAAAACTGATGTGTGAATTATATCTCAGCACCAATAAGGACGGAGAGTGGGCAAAACCGCTTCGCTTAAATGATTCTATCAACCTTAAAGGTTTTACTGCTACAATGCCATGTATTGCCAACAGAGGCATTGACGGATACACACTTTATTTTGTGAGCGACCGCCCGGGAGGAATGGGGAAACTTGATATATGGAAAAGCGATGTAAACGCTGAATTTCATTTTTCAAACCCTGTGAATGCCGGTGCTGTAATAAATACCATTGATGATGATATCACCCCTTTTTATGATAATCTGAATAACACACTTTATTTTTCAAGTGACGGCCATCACGGCTTAGGAGGATTTGATGTTTATAAGGTTTCATTAGCAAGCCCACAACAGCAGGCAATCAATGTAGGATATCCTATTAACACCAGCTACAATGATTTATATTTCACAGCTTATCCCAATAAGTTTTTGTTGTCTTCAAACCGCCCCGGTTCTATGTATATCAAAGCACGCACTTGCTGCTATGATATTTACGAAGGTGTTTATCGTGATACTATAAAGAAAAAAGATTCAGTAATCGTGCTTCAACCGCTTTCTGCGCTTGACTCTGCAAGGCAGGAAACAGCCAGGCAGATGGACCCGTTATTACCCATGAAACTTTATTTCGACAACGATCAGCCTGACCCTAAAACCATGCTTACCGTTTCGCGACATAATTATGTTGAATTATATACTAAGTACGTAGCCAGAGAACCTGAATTTGTTCAGAATTATTCTGCAGGAATAGCGGATAATTCAAAAATGCAGGAAGCAAAGAAAAGAATGTCAGACTTTTTTGCCAATACGGTCAGAAAAAGTTTTAATGACCTCGACAGATTTTCCGGATTATTGCTTAAACAATTAGAGGCAGGAGATAAAATAGAAATAGCAGTGAGAGGTTCTGCCAGCCCATTGGCAGCCAGCAATTATAATCAGAATCTTTCTAAACGAAGAATCAGCAGTGTGATGAACTACTGGAAAATATTTGATGACGGAAAACTGTATAAGTACATCAGCAACGGAACATTGAAGGTTGTTGAAGAGCCTGTAGGTGAAGACATGGCCGGAAAAAATATCAGTGACGATTTAAAAGATACACGCAATTCTGTGTATAGCCCTGCTGCTTCATCACTGCGATATATTGAAGTTATACGAGTATTAATTAATGGCCTTCCTGTAGAGTAATAAGGTTTGCCATTACCCTATTGTCTAAATTTGCATCAAAGTCTGAAAATTTTGAACATCGCACAAATACAGAAAATAAACGACCTGCGTGAGCAAGCCGAAACAATGATGACGGTTGACCCGGCAAATGCTTTGCACTCACTGGAAGAAGCATTTATGCTGCTTACAAGGGAACCTGACAGCGAGAGAACACTTGCCGAATGTGGTTTACAGCTGGCTACAGTATATCATAAACGTAAAGAAGAACTAAAGGCATTGAAAATAGTTACACAATGCCTTAATGAAAAATCTATTGCAGAACACGCCAAACTCAGCATTCCGCTGCATGAGTTTGCAGCCGAAATTTATTCAGGACTGGGACAACATGATAAAGCACTGGAGCATCTGCTGAAAATTGCCGCTTCCTACACTTCTGTAAAGGATAAATCAAAGTTGGGGCATGTGCTGAACAAGATTGGAGAAACACATAAAATGCTGAGTGAATATGCTGAAGCCATAGCACAGCATGAAAAAGCATTGAAAATATTTGAAGAGCTTGATAATAAAGAGCAAGTTTCAGTTTCAAATTATTATATAGGCAACTGTTATAACTGGGCTGATGAATTGGATATTGCTTACAATTACCTGATTAAAGGACTTAAAACAGCAGAGAAGTTGAGAAGTCCCGATTTGAAAATTAAACCTCTGGGAAGTCTTGCAATATTATTTACCAAACAAAAAGATTACGAAAAAGCATTAGATTATTTTTTTGATGCTATTGATAACTGCAGCCTGGTTGAAAATGTCAGCCTTAAAAGTGATTTGCTGAAAAGCCTCGGTAATTTGTATAATCAGATGGGGCGCTATAATGATGCGATACGAGTATTGTTGGAAGCAGGTGAAATTTGTAAGCAACTGAACTTAAAACAACCTTATCATCTGGTAAATAAATTTCTGTCGGATTCATACGAAGCTATTGGGCAACATAATAAGGCGCTTGAATATTTTAAAGCATATCATCAGTTGTCGCGCGAGATACAAGGTGAAACAGTAAGTTTAAAAACAAAAGGGTTACAGTTAAAATATAATCTCGAAGAAACCGAGCGTCAAAAAATGCTTGCAGAGCAATCGCTCTTACTTAAGGATACTTTTTTGGCAAATGTAAGTCATGAGTTTCGTACACCTTTAAATGGAATTCTTGGCATGGCCAATCTTTTAAACGATGCCAATCTTCCTGACGAGCAAAAACAATATTTGGCTACCATCAGAAATTCAGCATATCAGTTGGTATATATTGTTGATGATATTCTTGATTATGCACGATTAAACACAGGACAGGTGGTTTCATCGCAGCATGTTGCTAATCTGAATCATGCAATTACAGAAACCATAAAAAAACTGGCAGAACGTTATCCCGAAAAAATTGTTGAAACCGACACGGATTTCAAGAAGGAAGAGGAAGAACTGATTTTTGACGATTCTTTGTTCCGGAAAATTATTTATAATATTTTGTTTTTCGGAAGCGCATTTTCAAGTAACGACAAACTGAATCTTGCAATTTATCATTCGCAAAACAAGTTGTTTGCCAATATCCGTTTCAACATACATAGTAAAAAATCATTTCCTAAGGACGAAGAATTTTTCGAGTTAAACAATCCGCATTTTACACAAGCAGGATTAAACGGATATGGATTGGGTTTGTCTTTGATTAATGCAAAAACATTTACTCAGATTGCGGGCGGAAAGATTTCAGTGAAGCTGGAGAGTATGAAGTGCAATTTTGTAGTAGAGTTGCCTTATAAACTTACTCCATCAGTTAAGAAACAAGAAGAGAAAAGTCATAAACAACTTAAGACGGTTGCATTCATTCTTCTAGTAGAAGACAATAAAATTAATCAGTTTCTGGCGCGCACCATGTTGCAGAAGGGCGGCCACACAGTTGAGCTTGCATCAGATGGCGAAGAAGCTTTGAGTAAACTTAAAGAGCAACAGTATGATATAATAATTACAGACGTGCAAATGCCCGGAATGGATGGCTATGAGCTTACTACGCAAATACGCACTGCGTTTCCATCGCCTTTATGCAATATACCCGTCATTGCGCTTACTGCATACGAGTCAACTGCCGAGAAGGAAAAGGCCAAAGCAGCCGGAATGACAGATTTTTTGACAAAACCATATCTGCCTGAACAGCTCAATGATATGATTGCAAAACATCTGAATCAGGATAGTGAAAAACTACCTTTGTTTGAGTTTGACATTGAAGAGATATTCGATAACCTATTAGCATTGATGGCCGGTGACAGAAAAGAAGCTTCAAACCTGATAGGCATGTTTAAAAATCAGTTCCCCGAATTGCTGAATGATATGAACAACAGTGTGCAGGCAGGTGATGCAAAAAGTTTATACAAGGCTGCACATAAAATAAAACCTAACCTGATGTTGTTTAAGAATAATCTGCTTACTCATTTGATTGAAAAAATTGAAAAGAAGGCAAAGGATGGGAAACTGAACTTTGAACTTACTCAGTCCGTCAAAGAACTTACTGCCATGACACAGCAGATTGTTAATGAGCTTGGAAAATAAGACTGCTTACTTTCAGAAATGATGAGGATAATAAGGTGATATCATCAGATATGCAATCACACCTGTAAGCGTGACATACAGCCAAATGGGAAGCGAAAAACGAGTAATTCGCTTATGCTTTTTAACATCCATTTTCAATCCGTAGTAAAAAGACAGAAGAACCAAAGGCAGTACTGCTGCTGACAGAATAATATGGGTGATAAGAATAAAAAGATAAAATCCTCTTAATGGATTTTCTTTTGGGAAATGAGTTTCTTCAGCAAAATAGTGATAGGTGATGTACGATACAATAAATATTGCGCTCAGGAAAAAAGCTGTAAGATTTATTTTTTTATGCAGGTCAATACGTTTTTTACGAATGAAATAAAAGGATACCAGTAATAGAATAAAGCAGGTAGCGTTAATGAAAGCATTCATTAACGGCAGTACGTAAATAATTTCAGGTGTTGCATCAGGGCGTGGAAAAACCCGCCTGTTGAGAAATAAAACAAGAAGCAACACTATGGCTGTTACTGCAGTTACAATTCTGAATATGGTTTTTTCACCAAGAAGTAATTTGGTCATTTCTTCTCCTTTTGTTTGGTTTCATAACTCAACATCTTAATATCATCCTTCAGTCTCCGCATTTCCATAGGGTCGGCACCGTCATAAATACCACGCAGATGCCGGTAACTGTCAACTAAAAATACGGAATTCAAAGCGGCATCATTGAGGTTGCCATGCAAAAAGAATGATTCGCGCATGAGTTTATCTGTCGTCATGGAATCTTCCGTACAGAGATACCATTGTGGTGAGGTAATTCTTATTTTATTTTTTAATGCTGTTAAAGAATCAGCAATGTCGAGCAACGGATGTGTTGATATAGAAACAAATTTCACCTTAGGCGCTTCTGAAAAATCCTGTATCAAGCTGTTAAGGTTGTAAAACACATCAGTGCAAGGTTCTTTGCAACCGGTATTGAAAAATTGAAACACCCAATAGGATGGATTGTATTTTTCAAATGTTACTTCATTTTTATTAAGGTCGGTTGCTGAAAAATCTGCTATGGTATGATAGACCGTATCCGTACCGGCAGTGTTAAGATGTTTAGGTCCGTAATATTCAGGAAAGCGATAGCGATGTGTGCCTTCCTTAACAAGCAGATAAAAAAATAAAGGCAACAGAAATATTATAAGTAATATAACAGTTGCCTTAGAGCCTTTCAAGACAGTAAGCTTATTAGCCTATATTGTGAAGGTACATACCTTCAATAAGGCACAGCACAATAAGATAAACGATTAGCACAAATGGCAATAAGATAGAATACTGCATGCTTTTCTTTTCTTTACCCAGGTGCATAAACACACCTACAATATAAGCTGATTTAAAAATAGTAAGTGCCACAAATGTCCATTGCAGAATTTCCTTATGCACAGGAATAAACGCAATTGCCACTTCTACAATGGTTGCTATAAGTAAAATCCAAAAGGTACGCCAGATGATTTTTTTACTTTTCGGATCATAATGCTCCTCTACAAACTGATTGTGTATGTCTCCAGTGTAATATCCGTGCTTTGGTTGATTATGCATATCGTTGCTCATAACTCAAATATATTTTTAATGTTGTTAAACCAGATAGAAGAATGTAAACACAAATACCCATACCAAATCCACAAAGTGCCAGTATAGCCCTACTTTTTCGACTTGTTCATAGTGTCCTCTTCGTTTGTACACACCACCTAATACATTGAAAAATATGATGATGTTGATGACTACACCGCTGAAAACGTGAAATCCGTGAAATCCGGTAATGAAAAAGAAGAAGTTGGCAAACAAAGGCGTATTTCCATACTCGTTTTCAATCAAGTTAGCTCCTTTGATGTTTTTTACGGCCGAGGCTTTAAGTTTTTCTGCTTCAGCTCCTTCAATTACTGTTTTGTGATGGTCGTGCCAGATAAATAATTTCCCCGGTTCATATTCATCAGTACGTGCAAATCGTCCATCGGCCAAAATGTAAGTACCTTCTTCAGAACCTTTAATAAAATGATACCACTCCCATGCCTGAGAACCTACGAACATCAACCCGCCAATAATGGTTAATCCTAACCAGGTGGCCACACTTTTATTGTTACGGGCATGCCCTGCATCTACAGCGAGCACCATGGTTACGGAGCTCATGATAAGAATAAAGGTCATGAGACCAACGTAAGCCAACGGCACATGTCCGTGAATAAACGGGAAATGCGTGAACACATCTCCGGGTGCAGGCCATATATCTGTAAAACGGTGACGCATGGTGCCATAAGCTACCAGAAGTGACGAAAATGTAAAGGCATCAGATACCAGAAAAAACCACATAAACATTTTTCCCCAGCTTATATTGAATGGAGAAAATCCTCCACTCCAAATGGACTTTGGCTTTACTTCAGTTGTTGTTGACATATTATTATTTAAGTAACTTGTATTGTTAGAGCTTGCAAATATTTAATTTTTTTTTCAATTCATCAATTTATTGTAAAATTTTAAATGCTATTGATGATTACCTGCTTAGTTTAATGCAGGAAAATTTATCGTTTTCAGGCGATAAAGGCAACGAAAAGAAACAGATAGACCCACAGCAAATCAAGAAAATGCCAAAATATGGCACCAAGTTGTAACCCGAGATAATTTTGTGGGGTATATTTTTCAAGAATTGCCTTGGTGGCCACAACTATCATTGCAATGATGCCTCCGAATAAGTGCACCAAGTGTAGTCCCGAAAGAACATAAAGGAATGAGCCGGAGGGGTTTCCGACAAAATAAATTCCGTTTTTCACCAGAATGGTCCATGCATAAAACTGCATAAATACGAATGCAAGGCCCAATCCAAGCGTAACTATAACTGCCGTCTTTACCATATTCAGCTTGTTACGTTTTACGGCATAAAGCGCATATTGAATGGTGAAACTGCTGATGATAATAATGATGGTACTCAGCGTAAACATTTTAGGCAGATTAAAATCTACCCAGTTTCCCTCTGCTTTTCTTACTACGTAAGCGCTGGTAAGCCCGGCAAATAACATGACCATACTTGCCATTGCTACCCACAATAGTATTTTAGCTGTGGGAATACCGGTATAATTATTTTCCTGATGAGAAGGTGCTGTTGAATGCATGATTAATGTATTTTATCAAAAACTAAAGCAATCAAAACTACTGGTAAATAAATAAACGAACCGAACATAAGCTTTTTTGCAGCGGCATCCGAGCACTCTTTCAGCAACCGGAAGCTTTGCCAGAAGAAAACCAACCCTGCAAGTGTGATAACGATGGCAGAAATTTTCCCTCCCATCCCATAATAATATGGAAGCAGACCTAAGGGTATCAGTGTAAAGGTATAAAGAGTAGTTTGAAGTGCTGAAGCATTATTTTTTCCACCTGCCGGCAAAAGCTGAAATCCTGCATTCTGATAATCATCATGCATAATCCATGCAATTGCCCAAAAATGAGGAAACTGCCACATAAATTGTATGGCAAACAATACCCATCCTTCATAGCTATAGGTGTTGGTTGCAGCTACCCAGCCAAGTAAGGTAGGTATTGCTCCGGGTATTGCCCCAACAAATACCGCAAATGGAGTTACTTTTTTAAGAGGTGTATAAGCAAATGCATAACTCAACAAGCCGAAAAGACCCAGTAAACCGCTTTTTACGTTCAGAAAATAGGTCAGCAAGAAGAATCCTGCTAAACCTGCAATAATACTTGCAATGAGTGCTTCTGAAACGCTCATTCTTCCGTCAGGTAATGGACGAAGGCGAGTTCGTTTCATAAGTTTATCGGTTCTGCGCTCGTATATTTGGTTAAGTGCATTGGATGAACCGGTAATTAAAAAACCTCCCAGAGTTAGCATCCAAAGTTGGGTATAATTTACCGTTTCTGAACCTATGAGAAATGCGAGTACCGCAGAAAGTACTACCAGTAATGAAAGGCGAAATTTGAAGAGTAAGCCATAGTCATAAATTCGACTTATTGCTGTACGATGGCTCATAGTCATGGAAAACTTTGACATTGATTTAAAAAAAAACGAAGTGCAAAGATACTAAAACTGTCGAATGACATTGTCGTTTACTTCAAAACAAAAAAGACGAAGTCATGACTTCGTCTTTTTTAAATAATATTTTAAAACGAAAAAATTTATTCTTTGTCTCCTTCTACCCGGTCGGCAAGATAGTTACGGGTCTTTCCTTTGTTTACTTTTTGCTCGTAAACAAGCCAATAGATACAACCAATGGCTATTATAATGATAAAGATAACATCTACCATCATACCTATGGGTTTCATCAGATTAAAGATGAAATTAAAAAAAGCTGCAATTCCTTGCCAGATAGCATTTAACATATCTTGATAATTTTTTGGCAAAAATAATATTTTTAGAATACGGATATTCGCACCATTAATTTTTTTTAATTTCCGGCCTGTGATTATCCGACTTTTTAAATCTGCTCAAACGCCACCTTTGTTTCTGGTACCGCTATTATCGCTCATAATAGTGTTTATGTCGTTCAGGATAAATGATTTACATTTGATAAAAGATGTAAGCCATGGGCCGCTTTACCTTTTATTAACAGAGATACCGGTGCTACAGGTAAGGTGGGTGATTTTATCGCTGGTGTTTTTTTTGGTTACCACTCAGATTTATTTTTTCAATTATGTAGTCAACCGATATGAAGTGTTATTCAAAAAAAGCAATATCCCTGCAATTGTATTTTTTTTGCTCTATGCCTGTATTCCAGATTTTTTGATTTTCAGTCCTTTTCTTATAATAAATAGTTTCTTAACGATTCTTCTCTATAGTTTATTTGGAATTTACAAATCGGAAAGCCCCTTAGCACACGCTTTCGATACAGGTTTTGTACTTGCCATGATGATACTGTTTTATACACCCGCAGTTATTTTAGTGCCATTCCTGTTTATAAGCATTGCTATTTTACGACCTTTCAGTTCGCGCGAATGGATATCAACCTTAATCGGTATTGCTGTTCCGTTTGTGCTGATGATAACGGTGTTGACAGTGATGGATAAATTACAGTTTTTAAAGGCAGGCTACCATGATCATGAGTGGATACCCGTTTTAAAACTAAATATGCTTGAAACAAAATATCTGATAACCGCTTTGGCAATAACATTCATGATTGTATTGTCAATGCTCAAACTCAGTAAAAATTATTTTAAGAACATCATCAGGACGCGAAAATTTCAGTTATGTTTTATGCTGTTGCTGTTGTTTGTTTTTGTTATTGTAATGCTCCCCATTCAGCATACCCCCGCACGTTACAGTCTGCTAATCACTCCTGTTGCATTGTTTTTGTCGTATTATTTCTTAACCATTAAAAAAATGTGGTGGTTTGAACTGTTAACTATTTTGCTACTGAGCATTATCGCTCTCAATTATATGAGTTTAAGCTAAAGGAATCAGCCTGTTACTGGCAGGGGTTTGTGTTTTTCACAAATTATTATTAATTCTGCACTTCAAAAATTTAAACAATCATAACATGCTTAGAAAATTACAGTTGGTTCTATTATTTATTGCAACGGTTGCATTGGCGCAGGCTCAGCATCAGAGATCAATGTCAACGGTAAAAAATAATATACTATCAAAAGGGAAATCAAATATTTCTGTAAAGTCAAACAATCTATCAAACAAGATTTTAATGTCGCCTCCATTCTTTTCTGAAAACTTTGGTGGTGGCATTCCTGCAAGTTGGACAGTAACCGATAATCTTGGAGGTGGTGGTGTGATTTGGGAGTACACCACAACAGGTGCTTCTTATCCTTATCCATTTGGTTACCAGTTGAACCCTGTAAATACAACAGCAAGCAATGGTTACGTAAAAGTGGACAGTGATTCGGCTATTGGAGAGCAGGTAAATACTTCGTTAACTACTCCGGCTATTAATTGCAGTGGAAAACCTGTAGTACACCTATCATTTGCAGAGTATTTTGTACAATATGATGTAAGTACTGCAACAGTTGAGGTAAGCAATGACGGCACCAACTGGACGGCAGTTCATCATGCCGATGCCGGAATAGCCCCTGATTCAACAACTGCAAATCCTAATTTAGTGGATATAGATATCAGTAGTGTAGCTGCTAATCAAGCAACCGTTTATATAAGATTTACCTATGTTGCGGATTATGAATATTGGTGGTTTGTGGATGATGTTGCATTGTATGAACCATCATCAATTGATTTGGCTTCAATGGGAGCTGATAACTTAGCCGGATCTTATACTTCAGTTCCTTTATCTCAATGTTTACCCCAAACAATGAAGGGTAAAGTAAAAAATACAGGAACCAATACAGTAAGCAATGCTACAGCTTTATTTGAAGTTGTAAATGTTGCAACTTCAGGGGTGGTGCACAATGAAATAGTTAATATTCCTGCAATAGCCCCCGGAACTTCCCAAAACATAACTTCTACTACAACATTTGCCCCTATTGCTACAGGTCAGTATAAATTACGGATGACTGTAAACGCAGCAGGTGACGGCAATTCTTTGAATGATGTTTCAGAATCAGTGACCATGACTTGCAGTGATTCGGTTTATGCACGAGATAATGGTCTGTGGACAGATTTTATAGGTGTAGGTGCCGGTGCCGGTGAAAACGGTATGGCAGGTAATAAATTCAGAGTAAATACCAATGATGTAATTACTTCAGTGAGTATGTATTTGAGTGATACCAATGGGATTTCGCCTTCGGGCCTTCCGGTGTATCTTACCATTCATTCACAAGTTAATGATACCGTTCATCCCGATAACAACATACTTGCAACTACCGACACAATCACCCTGATGCCGGGAATGATAGCTCCGGGAGGACAGTGGTTTAATTTTAAAATTTCCGGTAGCAGTTTGTCGGTTTCTCCAGGACTCTATTTTGTAGCATTTCACGAGGATGCAGATATGCTTGCTGTTGGTTATTCAAACAACATTTATTCATCCAATGCTTGTTGGGTCTATTTTAATAGCAATACCATGCCACTGTCTGTTGACGGATGGTCGAAGTTCGAGGACTTAGGATATCCAATTTCATTGATGATTCGGGCTAATTTTGGATCAACGGTTGGAATTGCCAATCATGATAACAATTACTTTGAAGTTTATCCTAATCCATCAAGCGGTCAGTATACTATACGCTTAGCCGGTAATGAATCAAAAAACATAGAAATATTTGATTTACAGGGACAACTTGTTAAGCAATTCAAGGTTGAAGGTCAATTTACAAGGGTTAATTTATCAGATGTGGCTGATGGGCTTTATCAGATGGTTGTATATACCCAAAATGGTAATCAAAGGAAAATTCTGGTAAAAAACAGCAGATAAAGGTTGTTTTTTTCAGAAAAAACAGTAATATTGTCATCCGATTAATTCTTCTCACTTTAAATTAAATACACAAAAACATGAAACAGTTAATTTTAGTAATGATGATTTTGTGTTCAGCATTGATAACAAATGCTCAGTTTACTGAAAACTGGAATGTGCGCTATCAGGCAACAGGGACTCAAAATTTTAGTAACGAAGGGCGGAAAGTAGCAGTGGATGCTATGGGTAACACCTTTGTTCTTGGAGATTTCAGTTCTGACCGTGATTCGGTTGGAAATATGCTGTCGGGAGGTGCTACGCAATACACCGTTAGATTGCAGAAGTATAATTATCTGGGAACACTTATATATTGGAGAACCTTTATTGTAAATGGTCTTTTGGCTCTGGGGGGAGGCGAAAATGTAGGGAGTTTTGGTTTGGAGTTGGATGCTTCAAATAACGTGTACATTGGATATAATTATGTAAACTCATTAGGAAACAGAGATGTGGTGTTCAAAAAATTTAACAACACACTAACTACTGAAATTTGGAACAGCATCTACGCTACTCCGGCTAATGATTATGGGGTTGACATGAAAGTTTCAGCCAGTGGTCAGATTACATCGTTAGTGAAAATTATCTCGGGAACCAATACGACTTATGCACTTGTGCATGCTACTAATTTTTCAAGCACTGCTGTAAGTTTTTATAACTTTATTATGAATAGTGAGGTTATCAATTCACTAGCAATTACATCACGTGAGGTTTTTGTAACCGGATATACAGTGACTTCAGGAGTTAAATCTATTCTTGTTGCTTCAATAAGCTCTGCAGGAAGTTTAATATGGAAACAGAATTTCGACAATAACACTCCGACCAGCGGTAATGATATTGGTAATCATATTATGATTGGTCTTAATGGAATGGTTTATGTTGCGGGTACTGTCTATACTAATGCTACCAATGGTTTTGATGCTATAGCTATACTTTACAGCACAACAGGTGCACGCAGAGGGTTACAAACAGTACATATTGGTACAGATGATACAGGCTGGAGAATTGCCAATGGTCCTGTTGGCTACGTTTATCTTGTTTCTTCTACCGCAAGTGCAGTAACAGTAAGTAAATTAAATTCATCTAATCTTACACCCAATACAAAGGCAATTTACACACCAACTCCAATTACTGATTATTTGGCAGTTACCGGTATTTCTGTTGCTGATATAAAAGTGTCAAGCAGTGGAAATGCTTATGTGGCCGGTACGGTAACTTGTTCATCTCAGGCAGGAACTTATGGTGCATCGTTTTTGTCAAAATTCGGACTCAATGGGGTGGTATTTAAGAATATTGGAAATATGGATGTGAGCGGTAATTTTACAAGCAGTTACAAAACAGAAGCTATTGCTATAAATCCTTTGAGAACAGATGTTGTATTACTAAAAAATGTAGCTAATACCTATACCAGTCATGCAATAGAAAAAATGTGCTTAAACAGTCAGGATGTATCATTACCATTTCGTCTGGCTGATGAAACACAGCAACCTATTGCCTCAAATGTTACACTAAGCCCCAATCCGGCTATCAGTAACGTAACCATCAGTTGCCAGCAACCGGTGAGTACAGTTGTATTATATGACATGCTCGGTAAGCAGGCTATGATTCAGAGTGCTGACGGACAGAACTCAATTAATCTTGCGTTAAGTAACCTGAACAATGGAATTTATATTTGTAAGGTTATTTTTAAAGATGGCCAATCAGAAAGCAGAAGGTTGGTTGTTCAGTAATTATAAAAAAGAATAATAAAAAGGGGCAGAATTTTCTGCCCCTTTTTTGTGATATTATCTGTGAGTTTTTTATCCTGCTAAAGCGTAATTTTCTTCAATAGCTTTCTTTACATCATTCATCAACCAGAACGGTGTGGAGGTGGCGCCACATATTCCTACGGTGTTTATATTAGTAAACCAAGAAGCATCAAGTTCTTCGGCAGAAGAAATAAAATAACATTTGTCATTAGCTTCTTTACATGCTGCAAACAAAGCTTTGCCGTTTGAAGATTTTTTACCTCCTACAAACACGATTACCTCATGCTGCGAAGCAAATTCACGCATTTGAGGTTCGCGGTTACTTACCTGACGGCACAAAGTATCGTTCGTAACAAAATCATTTTCTTCGAGGGAGCCTTTAGCTTTTACTATGCGTTCCTGAATCATTTGCTCCATCTTTTCAAAGCCCAAAGTGCTTTTTGTGGTCTGCGAAAAAAAATGCACAGGTTTGGTAAAATCAATCTGATCAAGATCTTCTTCTGTTTTCACTACAATAGCTGCACCACCGGTTTGTCCTACCAGCCCATTGACTTCGGCATGTCCCTTTTCGCCATAAATTACTATTTGCCCCTTGCCTTCATCCAAAATCTCATCAAAGCTGTCGCGCACGCGATGTTGCAATTTAAGCACTACAGGACACGATGCATCAATCAATTCAATATTGTTTTTAATGGCTATTTCATAGGTGGATGGCGGCTCTCCATGCGCTCTGATAAGTACTTTACAGTCTTTCAGTTTGCTTAGCTCTTCATGATTAATTATTTTCAATCCCTTCGCTTTCAGTCTGTCCACTTCCATATTGTTATGTACAATATCGCCAAGGCAGTACAACTGTCCGCTTCTCTCTAATTCTTCTTCGGCATGCTGAATAGCATAGGTAACTCCGAAACAAAAACCTGAGCGGGCATGAATAGTTACTTGCATGTAAAAGATTTAATTTTCGACAAAATTAAAGAGAAAACGCTTAATGAGGTAATAAGTTTGTCAGGATACTTCAATCTCCAGGCCGTCATAGGCAAGAAATACGTTGTCAGGCAGTTCTTTTTGTACATCCTCATGCTTTCCCAGCTGATGACTGATATGCGTGAGATAGGCTTTTGCAGGTTTAAGTTCTTTAATCACTTCCAACGCTTCTTTCAGATTAAAATGCGAAACATGTTCCTCTCTGCGTAAAGCGTTGATGACAATTACTTCGCTGCCTTTTATTTTTTCTTTTTCTTTATCGGAAATAAAATTAGCATCAGTGATATAGGTGAAATCATGAATGCGATAAGCCGTTACAGGTAATTTATAATGAATGACTTCAATGGGCGTAAATTGCAATCCTTCTATCATAAAAGGTTGGTCTTCTACGGTATGTAAGTTTATTTCAGGAACTCCCGGATATTTAAAATCGTGAAAAACATAAGGGAACTCTCTTACCAAAGCTTCCTGCACTCTTAAAGTACAATAGATGTCAATTTTCTTATTTAAAACATAATTGAAAGCACGGATATCATCCATACCGGCAACATGGTCTTTATGTTCGTGAGTAAAAAGAAGAGCCGTCAGGTCTTTGACTTTAGCTCTGAGCATCTGTTGCCTGAAATCAGGTCCTGAATCAATAACGAAACTACTACCCTTATGTTCAATATGAATGGAGGTACGAAGGCGTTTGTCGCGTTCGTCTGTACTCAGGCACACAGCACATGTACAGGCTATTACCGGAACGCCTTGTGATGTGCCCGTACCTAAGAACGTTATTTTCAAGATATTTTCTGAATCTTTTCGTTTAAAACGGTAACTGTTTCCGGCTCTGCCGGTTGCATAGCAGCAAAAAGCTCCTGCCTCTGCATGCTGAGTTTCTGCTGCGACTCAAGAATGTTGATTATTTCGAGCAAAGCACTGCAGCGTGTTTCCATAGCTGAAAACTTGTTTACCATAACCAGTTTTTTTGATTCCAGCAGGCAATATCCGTTTTTGAAGTTGCCTTTTTCATAGCGCACTTCAAAGCCATTCTCTTCGAGGTAATCTTCTAATTTTTTCAGATACTGTGTAGTAAATTTAGCCATATCGTTTTTGGAGGTTCTGTGCCGCCAAAAATAACAACATGAACAAAGTAATTTTGTTCAAAAGCCATTTAATTTTCAACAAAGAAGAAGCATTAAATTACATTGCAATTACGGCTAAAATTATTTTCTTTGCACCGCTTTAGTAAAAATTGTTAATTAAATAATTAACTATATGATTTTAGGTGTACCAAAGGAGTTGAAAGAACGTGAAAGCCGAGTAGCGCTCACTCCTGACGTTGTTAAAAGTCTGATTGCTTCAGGTTATCAGGTGAAAGTAGAAACTGATGCGGGAGAAAAGTCGTTTTACACCAATGAGCAGTATAAAACAGCAGGTGCTGAAATTGTTGATAAGGATAATGTTTACGGCAGTGATGTGGTTTTAAAAGTAAACGCACCTCAGCCTGCAGAAATCAGTAAAATGAAAAAGGGAGCAACACTCATTTCATTTATGTGGGCTGCTACCAATCCCGAACTTGTTGAAGCATGTAAACAAGCCGGTATCAACGCATTTTCAATGGATGCTGTACCTCGTATTTCACGTGCCCAGAAGATGGACGCCTTGAGTTCGCAAGCAAACCTTGCCGGATACAAAGCCGTGTTAATGTGTGCTGATACCATTGGAAAAATTCTTCCGATGATGACTACCGCTGCAGGAACTATTCGTCCTTCAAAGGTTGTAATTTTTGGTGCAGGAGTAGCAGGGCTGCAGGCTATTGCCACAGCAAAGCGCCTTGGAGCTGTAGTGGAAGTAAGTGATATACGTCCTGAAACCAAGGAGCAAGTGCAATCATTAGGCGGAAAATTTATTGAAGTAAAAGGTGACGACAGTATTAAAATTGAAGGTGGATATGTAAAAGGTGTATCGGAAGAGTTTTTGAAAAGACAACAGGAACTGGTTGCCAAACACATTCGCGAGGCTGATATTGTAATTACTACAGCATTGATTCCGGGTAAAAAAGCTCCATTGCTGGTAACTGAAGACATGGTGAAAAGTATGAAAAATGGCTCTGTAATTCTTGATATGGCAGTTGAACAAGGAGGAAATGTTGCTGGAAGTGAGTTGAATAAAACGATACAGAAAAACGGTGTAACCATTATTGGCGAAAGCAATATACCAAGTACACTTCCAATGAATGCAAGTGATTTATATGCCAAAAATATTCAGACCTTGCTGTTGCATCTTACCACAAAGGATGGTTTTAAGTGGGAGATGGAAGAAGAGATTACAAAGGGAAGCCTGATTGTAAAAAGCGCATAACCGAAAATTAAACAGTGACGAAAAAATATAATTCAACATTTAAAATATGACTGAAATAATCAATTTTATCGGAAATCATCAGGAGATAATATTCTTTATTATCCTCTCGGTATTTGTAGGAGTAGAGGTGATAGGCGGGGTGCCAACGGTATTGCATACGCCACTTATGTCAGGCGCAAATGCTATTCACGGAGTAGTGATAGTAGGTGCCATTATTGTAATGTTGAATGCTGATCCGGGAGATTATCTGGCACTTACACTCGGATTTCTTGCTGTAGTACTCGGAACTCTCAATGTGGTTGGTGGATTTGTAGTTACAGACCGAATGCTCGAGATGTTTAAGAAAAAATAAAGTATAGCAGTTTTTATAAACTCAATAAAGAAATAAATGCAACCTGAATTTTTATATAGTCTAAGAACCATAGCGTACATCATCGCTTCAGCAACTTTCATAATCGGCCTTAAGCGAATGGGTAATGCAAAAACTGCCCGCAACGGAAATCTGATTGCTGCTGTAGGTATGACCCTCGCTATCATCGCATCTATTTTTATTCATGTAAACAAAACTCCTGAAGGTTATGAAACAGTTGAAACTCCGGGTTTCATTTATACCCTGATTTTTGCAGCTATCGTCATCGGTACCGTCATAGGATGGCTTACAGCCAAGAAGGTTCAGATGACTAAAATGCCTGAGCTGGTATCCATGTTCAATGGTATGGGTGGAGCTTGTGCAGCACTTATAGGATTGATGGAGTTTCATCATAATCTGAATAACACAGGTGCGCTTATTGCAATTATTTTAGGATTGATTATAGGTAGTGTTTCTTTTTCAGGTAGTATCATAGCATTCCTGAAACTGAATGGCACCATGAACAAACCGATTCGTTTACCATCGTATAATATTATCAATACAGTGGTAATGATTGGTGTGTTTGCATTTGGTGCACACATGATTTTCAGCGGTACTCAAAGCACCACATTATTGTATTTGCTTTTTGCATCCGCATTGGTTTATGGAATTCTGTTTACTATTCCTATCGGTGGTGCAGATATGCCTGTTGTAATTTCTCTTCTCAACTCATTCACCGGGCTGGCAGCAGCCTTTGGCGGATTTTTGTACGACAACAAGGTAATGCTTACAGGAGGTATTCTGGTAGGTTCTGCAGGAACTTTGCTTACACTGGTGATGTGTAAGGCCATGAATCGCCCTCTGAGCAATGTAATATTCGGAGCTTTTGGCGGTGATTCAGCAGCAGGAGGTAATGGCCCTGATGTAAAAGGTAGTATTAAAGATATGTCAGTTGCTGACGTTGCAGTGTTGCTCAACTATTCCAAGAAAGTAGTTATAGTTCCGGGATATGGTTTGGCAGTTGCTCAAGCTCAACATATCATTCATGAGTTGGAAGTATTACTTGAAGAGCGCGGTGTGGAAGTGAAATATGCTATTCACCCTGTTGCGGGACGTATGCCGGGACACATGAATGTGTTGCTTGCAGAAAGTAATGTGGATTATGGTAAACTGGTAGAGATGGACGACATCAATCCTGAATTTGAACAGACAGATGTTGTGTTGGTGGTAGGCGCAAATGATGTGGTGAACCCTGCTGCCAAAACAGATCCTTCATCACCAATTTATGGAATGCCCATTCTGGAAGTAGATAAAGCAAAACATATTATTGTAAACAAACGATCAATGAATGCCGGATATGCAGGAATTGATAACCTGTTATTTTACGATCCCAAAACAAGTATGCTGTTTGGTGATGCTAAGAAAGTACTTACCGAAGTGGTGGCAGAGCTAAAAACAATGTAATTGATTGAAATTTTTTCATAGGGAAAGGAGCGGTAATTATCGCTCCTTTTTTTATTGTCAATCTCGTTAGTTTGGGTATGAAACAATCGTCAAACAAAATTTCAGAAATGATGAATGTAGGTCAAGAATAAAGTTATAATGATACTTACACGTTAGCAGGCAGGTAATATTATTTCTACAAACTTTTTAAATCAAGTTTAAACTTTCAAAAACGGTAGCCCATCGTAAAGCTGAATTGTACATTGGGGCTGACAACATCTGTTTCAAAACTGTTGTATTTATGTCTGTTCTCTTTGTTGGAGTCAAAATATCTCACTCCGATACCAAGGTCCATTCCCATGTACAGATTTTTTGCAATGGTAAGGTTAAGGCTATTATTGATCATAAAGCCTAATTGAGTATGGCTTTCACTGTAACTTGTATCTTGATAGGTGTATTGATAGCCATCCCAATAGGATTGAGAGTAAGTGTGTTTAGCTTTTCCTGAAGCAATATAAAATTGCGGACCAACAGCATAACGCACTACACCCTGATGGGTAGGATATAATTTTATAGTTGGCATGAAATAAAAAAATCCCGGGTTACGAAGCGAAAAAGAAAACGGAACTTTTATTCCGATTAAACTGTTATTTAATATCCTTTCATAGTTAAAACCAACGCCAATATCAGATTCATTATCCATTGCATCATTGGATATGGCCATCATAGGAGTAAATGTAATTATGTTGTTGCCATATTCAGGTTTGTCCTGACCTTTGGCAGCTCCAGCTATTGCGAGCAAGATGAATAATGTAAGTCGTTTCATAAATCTTTTGTATGATTTAATACCGTCAAATTTAGTGAAAATAGTTTTGTTGAACTTTAATATGAAATACCAAAAATAGAGTTTAAAACTCACAAAATAATGCACTTTAAAAAAATGAACCTTATTTGATGAGGATTCTTGTACCGGAATACTTTTAAAATTGTTAAAGCAAAACTCATCCTGCTGTTAAAGGTGGGTAAGTACCAAAAATAACAGGTCAAAGAAGGGGAGAAGCCAATGTGAATGTTATAGAATTACTTTCAGAATTAATTTTGAATGTTTAGTTTTGTAAATGACTAAACTGTAGAGCAATGTCGGAGCAAAAAGCAATTTCAGAGAACGAAAATTTGTCATTTGAAGAGTTTAAAGACTCGGTTAAAAAAGATTATCTGATTGGTCGTATCAGTAGGGAGACAAGTTTACTGGGGCGTAAAGAAGTACTTACAGGAAAAGCAAAATTTGGCATTTTTGGAGATGGCAAAGAAGTAGCTCAACTGGCAATGGCGAAATATTTCCGTAATGGTGATTTTCGTTCGGGATATTACCGCGATCAAACGTTTATGCTTGCCTCAGAGTTATTGACAGTACAGGAAATTTTTGCACAGTTATATGCTCACCCTTCCGTAGAGGCAGAACCTGCAACTGCCGGTCGTGCCATGAATGGTCATTATGCTACACGAATGTTAAACGATGATGGTAGCTGGAAAAATCTTACTCAGACAAAAAATTCTTCTGCCGATATTTCACCTACTGCTGGACAGATGCCTCGTTTGCTCGGCCTTGCATTGGCATCAAAATTTTACCGCAACAATCCAGAATTAAAAGATGAGCGTTATGCTCGTTTTTCTGATAATGGAAATGAAGTGGCTTTTGGTACCATTGGCGATGCAAGTACTTCAGAAGGATTGTTTTTTGAAACGATTAATGCAGCCGGAGTGTTGCAGGTGCCAATGGTTATGAGTGTATGGGATGATGGTTATGGTATTTCAGTGCCAAATAAATTTCAGACAACCAAACAAAATATCAGTGAAGCACTTCAGGGTTTTGAGCGTACAGCAGAAAAACCCGGTTATGTAATTCTTAAAGCAAAAGGTTGGGACTATCCGGGCCTTTGCGAAGTGTATGAAGAAGCTACAGCGCTGGCACGCAAAGAGCATGTTCCTGTGTTGGTACATGTGCAGGAGATGACACAACCGCAAGGTCATTCAACATCAGGCTCGCACGAACGTTATAAATCAAAAGAGCGACTTGCCTGGGAAGAAGAGTTCGACTGTCTGAAAAAAATGCGTGAGTTCATGCTGCAATCTGCTATTGCAACAGAAAAGGAACTGGAAGAGATGGATGCAGAAGCCAAAAGAACAGTTCTGGAAAGTAAACGAAAAGCGTGGGATGCTTTTGTATCAGAAATAAAATCAGAGAAGAATCAGGCATTACAACTTGCCCAACAAGCGATTACCGGAAGTAGCAATGGAGTGTTCTTGCAAAAAGAATATGACGATTTTGTTGCTCAATCCGATAGTGAGCGCAGAGATATTGCAACATTTGTGCATCAGGTGCTTTTTATGCTTCGCACCGAAATATCAGAGGCAAAAACGCGACTTACAGAATGGTTTAACCAATGGAAGGAATTAAATTTTGACCGATATAGTTCTCAGTTATATGTAGAAGGTGAAGGCAGCGCATTGCGCATTGACGAAGTAAAGGCTGTTTATGATAACGATGCTCCGATGATTGATGGACGAGAAGTTTTACTTTACAATCATGATGTATTGTTTAGCCGCTATCCTGAGTATATTGCTTTTGGAGAAGATGTAGGTAAGATAGGAGGAGTAAATCAGACTTTTGCCGGATTGCAGGAGAAATACGGAGAACACCGTGTATTCGATGTAGGAATTCGGGAAGCAACTATTGCCGGACAAGGAATTGGCATGGCATTACGCGGACTCAGACCATTGGCCGAAATTCAATATCTCGATTACCTGGCTTATGCTATTCAGATTCTGTCGGATGACTTAGCTTGTTTGCGCTATCGTACCAAGGCAGGACAAAAAGCTCCACTCATCATCAGCACACGCGGGCACCGCCTAGAAGGTATTTGGCATTCAGGATCACCTATGCAGTTTATACTCGGAGCACTGCGCGGTATGTTGGTATTGGTACCACGGAATATGACACAGGCAGCAGGATTTTATAATACCTTGCTTTGTTGTGATGACCCTGCTTTGGTTATTGAGCCATTAAACGGATATCGCCTTAAGGAAAAAAGACCATCTAACCTCGGTGACTTCAGAGTGCCTGTGGGCGTACCTGAAATTTTGCAGGAGGGCAACGATGTTACACTGGTAACCTATGGTTCATGTGTGCGCATAGCACAGGATGCTATTAAAAAATTGCAGCAATGCGGTATCAACGTTGAGTTGATTGATGTGCAATCACTCATTCCATTTGATATACATCACATCATTTCTGAATCAGTAGAAAAAACCAATAAAGTAGTTTTCCTTGATGAAGATGTACCCGGTGGCGCAACTGCATACATGATGCAGGAAGTTCTGGAAAAGCAAAAGGCTTTCGATTATCTTGAAGCACCACCTGTAACCATAACTGCAAAAGCACACCGACCTGCTTACGGAAGTGACGGAGATTATTTTTCAAAACCAAATGCAGAAGATGTGTTTGATGGTGTGTATAGACTTATGCATTCTGTAAACCCGCAGATGTTTCCTGAAATATTTTAACTGAGCAGACAGTAAATAAATTTCAAAACCAGCTATTGCAGATGATTAAAATGTACATAAAACCGGATTGCTCTACATGCAGAACGGCTGTGAAACTGATTGCAGAAAACTCTTCGGAGAAACTAGAAACTATTCAGTATCTTGTAAACACGCCCTCTGAAAAGGAAATTGTAGAAATAATTAAAATGCTTGGCATAAAACCTATTGAACTGGTAAGAAAAAAAGAATCGTTGTATAAGGAAAAATATTTGGGACGCGATATATCAGATAAAGAGTGGATAAAAATTTTGCATAAGCATCCTATACTCATTGAAAGACCTATTGTTATTTATCACGACCGCGCCATCATAGGCAGACCCCCTCAGACAATTGTTTCATTTTTAAATTCCTGAAAAATAATCGGGGTTAATTTTTATATCTGTTAAAAGTTGATGATAAATAAATATTCAATACTTTTTAGTTTTCTTGTTTCAGCCAATGTATTGTTCGCGCAGAATAATTCGCAACTTTATATTCCCCGAAACATTCAGAAAGCCTATGATTCAGGAACCAGAAATATAAATGGAACCCCAGGACAACATTTCTGGAAAAATTATGCAGAGTATTATATTCAGGTTTCGTTTAACCCCAAAACACGCAAGATAGAAGGAGAGCAAAATATTATTTACTATAACAACTCACCGGATACATTGCATAAGCTTGTTTTCAGGACTGCACCTGATCATTATAAGAAAGGAAGTGAGCGAAATAAAAGTGTTGACCCAGAAGATATTGATGACGGATTGAAAATAATTTCACTTTCAGTAAATGCAGAACCTGTAAACATTGCAGATAATAAAATACTAAAGAGGGAAAGTACTATCGCGGATTTAAAAATCCAACCATTATCACCTCGAGGAGGACGACTGTCCGTTCAAATGAAATGGAGTTATACCTTAAACAAAACATCTCATGAACGCACAGGAATGATTGATGATGGCACGGCATTTATAGCTTATTTTTTCCCGCGCATCACTGTGTATGATGACCTCCAAGGGTGGGATGCATTTCCATATCTCGGGAGACAGGAGACATATTTCGACAATGTTTCTTTCAATGTTTTTATAACAGTACCCGATAATTTTATGGTGTGGGCAACAGGCGATTTGCAAAATCCTGCTGAAGTGCTGCAACCTGAAATTTTAAAAAAATGGACACAGGCATTAGCATCAGATGTTCCTGTGTTTGTAATTGACAGTGCCGATATTGCAAAACGTGCTGTAACATTAAAGAACAAAAAAAATGTTTTTAATTTTAAAACCACAGCGCCTGATTTTGTTTTTGCAGTAAGCAATCATTATTTATGGCAGATGCGAAATATGGTGGTTGACAGTGTTACGTTAAGGAAGACTGCCATTACTACAGCATTTAATCCTATTCATAAAGATTTTTATGAGGTGAATGATTTTTCTGCAAAGACTATTCATACCATGAGTTTTGATTTTCCGGGAATACCTTATCCTTACAGCCACCTTACTGTAGTTGATGGTTTGGATCAGATGGAATATCCTATGATGGTTAATGATAATCCTACTCCTACACGCTTTGACGGTATCACACTCACTACACATGAAATATTCCATCAGTATTTTCCATTTCTGATGTGCACCAATCAAAGTAAATATGCATTTATGGACGAAGGGTGGGCTACTATCGGTGAATGGTATATCAGTCCGCTGATTGATACAACCATTGTGGATGACTATGGCATGCCAAAAACAAATCGCGACATGGGAAAAGACTGGGATGTGCCTATTATTGCTCCAACAACTGAATTGGCGGAGTCAATGTTTATAAATTGTTATCCCAAACCGGCACTTACATTTTTGTATGTGTGGGATATGCTCGGAGATTCGTTATTCAGAAAATCGCTTCAGCACTATATCATTACGTGGATGGATAAAAGCCCTTCACCATGGGACTTCTTTTTTTGTATGAACGAAGCAAGCGGTGTTAACTTAAACTGGTTTTGGAAGGCATGGTATTTTGATTTTGGTTTTGCTGATTTATCTATTACAGGAGCTGACAGAACACCCGAAGGCTATAAAGTAACCATTGTTTCTAAAGGAAACAAACCCGTTCCTGTAAATTTATATGCTACTCTGGCCGATGGCACAGTGCTTAAGCAACATCGTACAGTTGAAGTATGGAAGTCAAATAGGGAAATTGAAGTTGAATTCAGAACAACACAAAAGGTTAAGGAATTTAAACTGGGTGATGTGTATGACGCTGATGTCAATAAAGCGGACAATATTTTAAAACCTGAGGAGTAGCTGAAAGTTAACCTTACAAAATGTATTTTTGTTGCGCAGAAATGGTCCCGTAGTTCAACGGATAGAATAGAAGTTTCCTAAACTTTTGATAGCAGTTCGATTCTGCTCGGGACTACGAGTAATTTTTTTGAATTACGTTGGTTAATCAGAGTAAACTTTTGATAGCAGTTCCCCGCCAGCACAACAAAAGAAAAAAGGCGGGCAGGGATTCTTGCTCGGGACTACGAGTAATTTTTTTGAATTACGTTGGTTAATCAGAGTAA
>JAFDWZ010000046.1 GCA_018268195.1 Bacteroidota bacterium
TGAGCATCTCCGCATTTTAAGGCGCGTGCTGCATTAATAGCTGCCGACATTCCTGAGGCACATAAACGATTCACAGTTTCTCCCGGAACATCAATCGGCAAACCTGCCAGTAGCAATGCCATGCGTGCCACATCTCTGTTGTCTTCTCCGGCCTGATTGGCGCAGCCGAGTATTACATCTCCAATCATTTTGGGTTCTACAGACGGATTTCGCTGCAACAATATTTTTATGGTAAGAGCAGCCATATCATCGGGTCTCACTGCCGACAGAGAACCCCCATAATTTCCGACAGGGGTACGAATACCATCTACAATATACGCTTCGTTCATCATGTTATTTAAAATATTCTTTGCTGGTTCGGTAAACGCTACCTTTAAAAAAGGCTACTTTTTCATTTTTCTGATTGATAATGGTGATGTGATACAGACCAATTTTATTGGTCATAGACAATTCTTCTGCCGATGCGGTAAGCACATCGCCAACATGTACCGGTGCAGGATAGGAGATGGAACACTCCAGGGCAACGGAAAGTCTGCCATAAGCATTGGAAGCAAATGCCAATGCACTGTCGGCTAATGAAAATGCAATGCCGCCATGTGCAATACCAAAACCATTCACCATTTCATCTCTTACTTTTAATCGGATGACACTTTTTCCCGCTTCCATCACCAAGCACTCAATACCAAGCCACTGGCTGAAGCGATCGTGATGCATCATGTGCTCCACAACTTTTTTAGCATTTGAATTTTCAGTCATGTGTGCAAAAGTAAAAATTAGAAAAGATGTGAAACATACCTCAGATGTTATTCTCTTGTAATATTTATTTTCCTGCTTACGGAAGAATTCTATTTTGTTCAACAGTGATAAGCAAAAAACTAATTAACATATTCTGCGGATTATGAACTTTTTGCTTTGGCATTTGGTGGATATGAAGTACTTTTAACCGATTTTTTATGACCGAAATTCAAAAAGTAAAAATGAGAGTAATCTGGCTTCTGGCGGCTTTTTTTTTCAGCACATGCTTGAAAGGTCAGGATATTCATTTTTCGCAATATTATAATTCGCCACTCACACTTAATGCAGGATTTACCGGTTGGTATGATGGTGATTTCAGAGTTGCCAATACTTATCGCAGTCAGTGGTCGAGGCTCGACCCTGGTTATCTCAGCAATGCATTTTCGTTCGATAAGCAGTTTAGCATAGGCACACAACAATTCAGCGGAGGATTTTTATTTGTGTATGACCGTTCAGGGATTAATTATTTAAAATCGGCAAGAGTTGGTTTGTCGGCAGCATGGAATAAGCAGTTCGATATTCATAGTATAACAATAGGCATACAGGAGAATTTTATTTTTAAATCTATAGACAGAAGTAAGATAACCCTGCCGGAGCAGTTCAATCAGAACTCAGGATATTTTGATCCGGGAATGCCATTTAATGAAAGTTTACTTGATGATAAAAGAATGTACGGTGATTTTAATGCCGGAATCGGATATCAGATAAACCTTGACCGGCATATTGCAAGGGTAGGATTTGCATTGTTTCACCTTAATAAACCGAAGGATACTTTTTTTAATACCAATAACAAATTGCCATGGCGAAAATGTATTTCATTGTCTGATGCTTATTTGTTGAATGATGAATATACACTTACAGGACGATTGCTTTTCATGGAGCAGGTGAGAGCCAACGAATGGGTTCCGGGTGTAACAGCAACAAGAAAACTGAGTATTGAAAATTCGAAATTTACGGAAGTAAGTGCAGGAATGTATGTGCGGACATCAGCAGGAAGTGGAACGGATGCCATAATACCTGTTCTTGGAGTGAAATACGACCTTTTTGATGTTGCGTTAAGCTACGACATAAACATATCAGGCCTGCATACAGCTACATCCGGCAGAGGAGGTTTTGAAATTAGTGTTATCTACACTGCTTTAAGTTCTAAATTATTTAAAATAAAAATTCCCTGTGAGAGGTATTAGTAAAACGTTGGTGTGTGTGTTGGCTTTTGCTTTCATTTGGTGTGCTGTTGATGGGCAAGCTGAGAAGGATAATGTATTGGGTAAGTATGGCCTCGAGCAGCTAAAACGATTAGGAAAACAATCTGCTGAGTTGAATGATTTCAGCAGTGCATCAATGTATTTTGAAGAATACTGCAAACGTAAACCTGCCGATTATAAAATTACCTATCAATTGGCAGAGAGTTACCGTTTGGCAAAGGATTACAGAAATGCTCAGGATGCTTATCTGAAAGCTTATAATCTGAATCCCACAAAAAATGCTTTGGCGCTATACCACTATGCCAACGTACAGAAATCACTTGGTAATTATAAAAAAGCTGATGAGTATTTTTCAAAATTTAAAAAGGAATATAAAGGTGCAGACAAAGGTGATTATACCAAACTGATAAAAAACAACGGACTTGCAGCACAATTTGCTGACAGTATGAGTCGTAATGCGCAGAAAATTGCTATCGAACATCTGCCTGATGGCATCAATACAATTCATGTGGAGTCATCACCATTTTTTATAAACGACACTACCATTATTTATGGTTCACTGAAAACAGATCAAACAACTTTTGATTTTAATGCGAAAGATTCCACATCGGATGAACCAATGAGAAAAATATATGTAGCTATTCGCGATAGCAATGAGTGGCGTGATGAAGGTGAATTACCCGGATTTTATAATGTACCCGGACAGCATACGCTCAATGGTGTTTACTCTCAGGACAAACTCCGTTTTTATTTTACCCGATGTAAGCGGAACAATCGCAATAAAGTGATATGCGCAATTTATGTGAGCTTTTTCAATAACGGAACTTGGACAGAGCCGGTTTCATTGGGCAGTGAGGTCAATAATCCGAAGTTTACATCTACTCAACCTGCAATCGGTGCCAATTCGAAGAAAAGGGGAGAGGAGATAATTTATTTTGTGAGCGACAGAGATGGAGGTAAGGGAGGAATAGATATTTGGTACACTTCATTTGATAATAAAACAAAAACATACAAAGAACCGGTTAATGCCGGTTCTAAAATAAATACATCAGGAGATGAAGTGTCTCCATTTGTTGACCCTAAAACACAAACTCTTTATTTCAGTTCGGACGGATGGCAGGGTATTGGCGGATTGGATATTTTTAAAACCAACGGTGAGTTAAAGAATTGGACACATCCACAAAATCTGGGTATGCCTATAAATTCAAATTATGATGACTTGTATTTCGTTACCGCACCTGATAATAAGGATAACGGATTGCTGGTATCCAACAGACCGGTGAGCGAAAATGGTGTTAACAGAGGATCATGCTGCGATGACATTTTTGAATATATTTATTTGGATGCAGTTCATCTGAAAGGCAAAGGTTTTTTATACGAATTGGAACCATCGGCAAGAAAAGGTAAAAGGCCAGCGATGATACCGGTACGAAGAGCAAGCATACTTTTAGAAATGCGTAACAAAGAGGACTCAACCTATATTTCACTAGGACGAAGCAGTACCGATGAATCCGGTCATTTTAATGTAGATCTTAATCCCAATCAGGAGTATCGAATCACTGCACGTAAAGAAGGTTATCTGAACGAAGTTATTGCAGTAAACACTATGGGGAAAAATCGTTCAGGCGATATATCTATAGATATACATATAAGGGCAATACCTGAAGCGCCATTGCTGCTTACAAATATTTATTATGAGTTTGCTAGTCCTTTGCTTACTCAAAAAGCCAAACAGGCACTGGATACCACACTGGTAATTTTCCTTCAGAGAAATGCCGACCTCGGTGTTGAAATCCGCTCACATACGGATGCTATTGGCAGTGATGAATCAAATATGATACTTTCACAGAAACGTGCCGAAAGTGTGGTGAGTTATCTTGTGGAAAAAGGCATTGATGCCAACCGTTTAAGAGCAAAAGGTTATGGCGAAACTATGCCTGTAGCTCCCAATACCAAACCTGATGGTAGTGACAATCCCAAAGGTCGCCAGTTGAACAGACGTACCGAGTTTAAAATACTAGGTAAAATGCGTGACGGTCAGATTCGGGAAGAGACCGATTTTTAACGGTGTTTACGATTTGAGATTAAAATAATCAGTTTTATGATTTACTTTTTCCAGGTCGAATAAAACGATTCCTGTTTTTTACGACCGGGTTCCGAACTGCGTAAAGGCGCACACGGTTTCAACGTATCATGTAGTTGCGAAGGCAGCTGCTGATATAATTGTGTGCCTTTGGTTTTCCACTGCAACATGTCATCACTCACATCTTTTATAATTTTCGCAGGGTTTCCCACCACAATTTTCCTTTCAGGAATCACCATTCCGTCAGGAACAAAACAAAGGGCACCTATTATGCAACCATCGCCAATAACTGCATTATCCATCACTACGGCATTCATACCTACTAAAGCATTGCGCCCTATGGTGGCACCATGAATAATAGCTCCATGCCCTATATGGGCACCTTCTTTTAGCAACACCGTAACTCCCGGAAACATGTGAATGGTACAGTTTTCCTGAACGTTGCATCCATCTTCAATAATGATGGTTCCCCAATCGCCACGCAGTGCTGCACCGGGAGCTATATACACATCTTTTCCAATAATTACATCACCGGTTACAGTTGCTTGCTCATGCACATAAGAACTTTCATGCACTACAGGACGGAATCCGTTAAATTCAAAAATCATATCTGTTTAATTTTATCTGTCGGAATAAACTGTGAAATAAATTGAATAATTGATAAAAATAAAAAAAGCTGCCTTGCAGACAGCTTTTTTAAAGAAAAATGGTTTTATCAATCTAATAATACCTTCTTGGTAATTACATTATTATCGAATGTGATTTTTACCAATATCATTCCTTTGTTCATATTAACAGAGGATTTATTTACCCGTTGATTATAGTTGTTCACATTGTCAATTCTTGTAAGCAACGCGCCTTTAATATCATAAACCTCAATATTTCTCATAGGTGTATTTTGGGTAGAAGCAATAGTGAAATAATCTTTTGCAGAACTATTATAAATGGTAACACTGCTGCTGTTGGTACTCACTTCATTCAGTCCGGTAGGTAAATTACGGCAAAACACCAGTCGTGGGTTGATATAATTCATAATCGTATCAATATAAGCAAGTGCATAAGCTTTGCTCATAGCAGGATTGGTAAGAATTGAGTTTCCATAGCAAGTATCACCTCGGGTTGGCTGATATCCCATGGCAACTGCAAGGTTACGTGTTGACTGTAAGTCATACCATTCCCAAGGTCCTGCATGTCCTAACTGTGGATTTACAGGGTTGATTCCCTGTTGTAATGGGAATAGTCCTTCCAAACCATTGTTGATGCTGTTAGCGCGTACGGTATAAGGATCCGTAAATCCGTTATTAATAAAACAGCTGTTATTGCCATAGAAGTTTGCCCATTTCAAAACTTCACCGGAGCCAATTACATCCACTACTGATTGTGGAGGTGATGTAGGTACATAAACGATTCCTACACCAAAAGGAGCAAATGGATCGTCCACACAATGAATACCTATCATAGGTACATCACCTGCAGCAATCCAAGAACTGTCGCCCATTGCACCGCCCAGATTTATTGCAAACTGTACATTGCTTGAATAGCCGGGGTTATTTACATTATTAAAAGGAGCAACACCTCCAAATCCGTCAAAATCACCAAGCGCAGCTTGATTTACATAAGGTTGTCCTGCAAAAATACCGTAAGCAGGAGCATCTGTGCTGCTGATGAATTTTGGAAGAGCAATTTCTGCCGGGTTATTAAGTACAGCATAGTTGAGAGCTATATATCCTCCTGTACCTTGTCCGATGAGGAAAATGTTATTATCATCAATACCGAATGAGTTGTTGTTAGTAGCAACATCTTTTCTGAAATAACGAACACAAGCTTTTGCATCCTGAATAGAACGATAAACTGCATTCAGCAAGGTTCCTCTGCGGATGTCGAGGTTACTGTTAGTAGGATCCCAGCCTAAGCGGTAATCAATATTGGCAGCTACATAGCCTCTGCGCGCCATTTGCTTACAAATTTCAACAGAAGCACTGTCATTACGTGAACCTGTTGCATTTCCATTAATAATTACCGGGATATAACTACCGGTGTGCAGGTAAATTACCAATGGACGCGTAGTCATTGGGTCAGGTGCACCTGCAGGCTCGTAGATATCCATTTTTAAATCTTTCAACACAGGAGTACCTGTTAACACTTCATAATTTTGAGCATAAACCACATTCGTGGTCACGTTCACAGAAGGGAATACCTCTGAAAGAAATCGCTGTGCATTAACGTCAGAAGTACCAGCAGTAAGTAAAGCTGCTGAAGCAAGAAATAGTAGTTGTCTCTTCATATCTTATATATGGTTTTATTTTGTAAAAATAATAGAAATACTTTTAAAATTAGAAAGCCAATCAGTTTTTTTCAAACAGAGCGAGAAATTCTGAAAGAATCATAGCCGAAGCTCCCCAGATAACCACTCCTCCCACATGGAATGCCGGTGAAGTTACTATGCCCCGAAGGGTTTTATGTTTGGAGTTAATATTTATAATTTCAGGATTAAAAAACGATTGTAGCGGTATTTGAAGAATGGTTTTTACTTCAGCAGTATTGGGAATAAACGTTTGTTCGTGTAGGAGTAAACCAACAACAGGGTAAACCATAAAATTGCTTGGCGGAATATACAATGGGGTAAGCAGTCCGGCTACTTTAATTTCCCGGGCATGCAGTCCGGTTTCTTCTTCAAGTTCTCGGAGTGCAGTTTGTTCAATGGTTTCATCATTTTCCATTTTCCCTCCGGGGAAGGCTATTTGTCCGCTATGCACTTTGCCATCATCGGTTCGTTCTATCATAACAACAAAAGGAATGTTGTTAACAGCTTTAATCAAAAGGCAAACACTGCTTTTTCTGTAGCCTGATTCAGGAAGTGTTATTGAACGATAAGGAGGCACCAATCGCAATTGTGCTTTTTGCCCGGGAAGTGGTTGTTGAAGTCGCTCTTCAAGAAAATGCGCCAGGCTGTTAAAATCATGTAGCAACTGCATAATCTGATAATTTACGTTCGCCTATTTGCTGCCGCCACATGGCATAGTAAAGTCCTTTTTCTTCAATCAGTAATTGGTGTTTTCCTTGTTCAACTATATGTCCTTTTTCGAGAACAAAAATTCTATCAGCATGCATAATGGTGGAAAGGCGGTGGGCAATAAGTATGGTGATGATACTTTTGTCACGGTTAATGTCTTTTATGGTTGAAGTAATTTCTTCTTCTGTGATGGAGTCTAAAGCAGAGGTAGCCTCATCCAATACCAGCAATTTGGGATTACGTAATAAGGCTCTTGCAATTGAAAGTCGTTGTTTTTCTCCTCCTGAAACTTTCACACCGCCTTCGCCAATCATGGTATCAATACCTTTATCGGCACGTGCCAGTAAGGTATGGCATGATGCTTTATGCAAAGCATCCATAATCTGCTCGTCAGTAGCATCAGGTTTTACGAATAACATATTTTCTTTTATAGTTCCTGCAAACAATTGTGTGTCCTGTGTTACGAAACCAATTTGTATGCGTAAATCATCCAGGTTGATGTCGGATGATGAAGTGCTGTTATATCTTATTTTTCCTGATAATGGCTGATACAATCCGACAAGAAGTTTTACCAATGTACTTTTTCCACTGCCTGAAGGTCCAACAAATGCAACGGTTTCGCCTTTGTTTACCTGAAAACTGATATCGGCAAGGGCATGATTGGGAGCGGAAGCGTGTTTAAATGATACTTGTTGAAATTCGAGGTGGGTTACTTCGTTAAGGCGCAAAGGGGAGGAGGGTTTATATTCCTGAGGCATTTCCATGATTTCTTTAAAATTATTCAATGAAGCTTCTGCTTCGCGATATACGGCAATTACATTTCCCAGTTCCTGCAATGGGCCGAAAATAAAGAATGAATAAAACATCAATGTCATCATGTTGCCCGGTGAAATGTCATCTTTAAATATTAAAAAGTAGAGCAAAAAGACAAAAGCTGTTCGTAGAAAATTTACAGTAGTTCCCTGAACAAAACTCAAACTGCGGATAAACTTTACTTTTTTTAGTTCCAGATTCAGAATTTTATTCGTTACTGAATTCAATCGGTTTTCTTCCTGCCGCGCAAGTCCAAGACTTTTTACAAGTTCAATATTCCGAAGTGACTCGGTAGTGGCACCTGCCAGAGCAGTAGTTTCACCAAGAATAGTTTTAGAAATTTTTTTAATTTTTTTGCTCAACAGATTGCTGACTAAAGCAAGCAAAGGAACCGTAATAAGAAAAACAGGAGCTATGGCCCAATGAATTCTGATGGCATAAACCATAACAAACACAATACCTACCAACGACTGAAACAAAATTCCAATAAAAGAGGTAATAAATTTTTCGCTGTCAATTCGTACTTTCTGAATTTTTCCGAGTGTTTCACCGCTTCGCTGATCTTCAAACATCTGGTAAGGCAATTCCAATGAATGTTTAATTCCATCGCTGTACATCTGTGCTCCGGTTCGTTGTACAATTACATTCACAAAATAGTCCTGCAGATTTTTCGCAATTCTTGATATAAGTGCTACACCTACCAATGCAAGCAGATACCATATAATTTCACTGAAAAACAGAGAGAAATCGTGCCCGAATACAGAAACGTTCATAGCAAACTTATCCAGCATTTTTCCGGCAATCAATGGGTCGAGAAGGGAGAAGCACTGATTAACGGTTGCAAGCAGCAATGCCAGAGCCACAAGTTTCCAGTGTTGTTTAAGATATTTGAGTAAGATGTTCACAGATGATAATTTTTGAAAATGGACACAAATTTAAGATAAAGCCTTATGCTGATGACAGATAACTATTTTTAATAAGACAATTTTAACTTAACAATAAAAGTACGCTTCAGTTTAGTGATTGATATATTAAGCAAACATGAAAAAGAAAACAGAATGATTAGAATTAGTGCTTAATAAAAGCTCGTACTTTATTAATTTCGCAACCTCATATGGACAAGGCTTCTTTTAAAAATGATGTTTCCAAGGGAGCATTGCAAGTAACAGCCTACAGTATATTATTCAGTATAAGTTTTTCGCACATGCTGAATGATACTATGCAAAGTTTAATTCCATCCATTTATCCATTATTAAAAGATTCTTTCAGTTTAAATTTTGCACAAATAGGTTTAATACAATTAACGTTTCAGTTAACAGCAAGCATTCTTCAACCCATGGTAGGGTCGTTCACTGATAAACATCCGCAACCATTTTCGTTGGCTGCAGGAATGTGTTTCACTTTAATCGGTTTGATTTTTATTTCTTTTGCGACCAGTTATGCAGGTATTCTGGTATCTGTTGCTTTGATTGGTACCGGCTCTTCAATATTCCACCCTGAGTCTTCAAAAATTGCTTACCTCGCATCAGGTGGCAGAAGAGGATTTGCACAGTCAGTTTTTCAGCTTGGTGGAAATGCAGGGTCAGCTTTAGGCCCATTGCTGGCTGCATTGATTGTTGTGAAATTCGGACGAAATCATGTGGCATATTTTGGGATTCTTGCTCTACTGGCTATTGCCATATTAATTTATGTTGGTAGATGGGCAAAACCCAAAATGCTTCGGTTGAAAGCACAGAAACTAAGAGGGAAATTAACAGAATATCATACTGCTTTGTCAAGCAAACAAGTGAAGGTTTCAGTTGCAATTTTATTGATTCTAATTTTTTCAAAATATTTTTATCTGGCAAGTATAGGTAGTTATTACACTTTTTATCTGATAGAAAAATTTCATGTAAGTATTAGAGATTCGCAGTTTTTCCTCTTTGCTTTTCTTGCAGCTTCAGCATTGGGCACTTACTTTGGAGGTCCTTTGGGCGATAGATTCGGTAGAAAATATGTCATTTGGTTTTCTATTCTTGGTGTAGCACCTTTCTCACTTTTGTTGCCCTATGTAAATTTATTCTGGACGGCAATTTTGAGTGTTTTTATAGGTTTTATAATCTCATCTGCATTCCCTGCTATAATAGTTTATGCACAGGAACTCATGCCGGGGAAAATAGGTATGATTTCAGGTTTGTTCTTTGGTTTTGCTTTCGGGATGGGAGGTTTAGGGTCAGCATTACTGGGTATGCTTGCCGATGCCACTGATATTTACTTTGTGTATCATGTATGTGCTTTTCTGCCATTAATCGGATTGATTACATGGAAATTGCCTGACCTGAAGCACTCATAATTCATTCAGTGCATTGCCCCAATTTGGTCAATAACTTTTCTTATGATTCGTGGTTTTATGTCAGATGTTGCGGTATTTTTGAAACCTGAAATATGTTTAATTTTATTGAATGAAACAATACCGGGAATTGCTGCAACATGTGATGCAGCATGGCACAGATAAATCAGACAGAACAGGCACCGGCACACGAAGTGTATTCGGGTATCAAATGCGTTTTGATCTGAAGGAAGGATTTCCATTGGTGACAACCAAGAAACTGCATAGCAAATCCATCATACATGAATTACTTTGGTTTTTAAAAGGAGAAACCAATATTAAATATCTTAAAGAAAATGGAGTGTCCATTTGGGATGAATGGGCCGATGCTGATGGAAATCTTGGTCCTGTTTATGGTAAACAATGGCGTTCATGGTCAAATCCTGATGGCAGTGTTACGGATCAGATTTCACAATTGATAAAAACAATAAAAGAAAACCCTGATTCGCGCAGGATGCTGGTGAGTGCATGGAATGTTTCTGATATTTCAAAGATGGCTTTGCCACCATGTCATATTTTATTTCAGTTTTATGTAGCTGATGGAAAATTGTCATGTCAGCTTTATCAGAGGAGTGCCGATATTTTTCTCGGAGTACCTTTCAATATTGCATCTTATGCGTTGCTAACGCACATGATAGCACAGGTGTGTAATCTTCAGGTAGGAGAGTTTATACATACACTTGGCGATGCACATATTTATTCAAATCATTTTGAACAAGTGGAGCTACAACTTACACGCACACCTTATCCGCTTCCTGTGTTGCAGATGAATCCATTGGTGAAAGACATTTTCAATTTTAAGTACGAAGATTTTTATATCACAAATTATCAGTCGCATCCGGCAATAAAAGCTCCGGTAGCAGTATAGGCTAAGTATGAGAATATCATTGATAGCAGCAATGGATCAGCACAGACTGATAGGCGCTAATAACGGATTGCCTTGGCATCTGCCTGCCGACATGAAATATTTTAAAGAAAAAACAATCGGGCATCACATTCTTACAGGAAGAAAAAATTATGAAAGTATTCCTGAAAAATACAGACCCCTGCCCGGAAGAGTAAATTTAATTGTAACACGACAAAGAAATTGTGAATATCCCGGTGCAAGATGTTTTCATAGTATTAACGAAGCCATTGAGCAGGCAAGGAGTCATGGTGAAAAAGAATTGTTTGTAATAGGAGGTGGCGAATTGTTTACTCAGATGATGAGCCGTGCAGATAAAATGTATCTTACCTTTATTCATTACACATTTCGAGGAGATGTTTATTTTCCTGAAATTGACAGGTCGGAATGGAAAATGATTTCGAAAACGGATTGCTATGCTGATGAAAAGAATGCTTACGATTATTCGTTTACGGAGTGGGAAAAAGTTTCTGAAAATTAAATCTTGTTCTTCTCTTTGTAAACCTCAATCATTTCTTTCAATCCCTGATCAATTGAAATATGTGGATGCCAGTGTTTTTCATGTTTAATTTTTGAATAATCGGCAACCACATCCAGCACTTCATTAGCTCTTCGTTTTTCAGAGCAGGTTATTTGCACTTTGCGTCCGGCAATATGTTCGGTCTTGTCAATAATTTGTTGAACACTGTAGCTAACTCCGCTTCCTACGTTGTAAGTAGTATACGTTGGTATTGAATTATTTTCAGCACAGTTAAGAAAGGCCTGAGCCACATCATTTACGTGTACAAAATCGCGTTTAGGAATTAGCGTTTCAAGATTTATCTGACCATCAAAAACTCCTTTAATAATTTTAGGGATAAGAAATGATTGATTTTGTCCGGGCCCATAAATATTAAAAATTCGCAAAACGTCAATAGGCACATCGAATTCGCGATGATAAACATGGCATAATTGCTCACTTATAATTTTACTCGAAGCGTAAGGGTTCCACATGTTTACAGGGTGCTGTTCATCTACAGGTAGGTAGGAGGGTTGCCCATAAACATAGGAGCTTGCAAAAATCATTTTAGCCTGATGTGTTTTACAAAGCTCGAGTGCATTCAGTGTTCCGTTGATATTGATGGTGAAAAATTCAGCAGTGCGGTTGTACGAATCGGGGACAAACGTGTGTGCTGCAAGATGTATCATCACATCAAATGGTTCAACAGTCTTTAGTGTTTCCGGTTTGCAAATATCAAATCCGAGTTTACGCGAAACAGGAACTACCGTATGACCTTTTGAAGTCAGCAGTTTAATAATTGCTGTCCCCAAAAATCCGGATGAGCCTGTGACAACTATACGTTTAGCGAGCATTATTTTTCTTTTCCTGTTCTTCCATTTCCTGGCAGGCACGTTGGTAATCTTCCAGTCGGCCAATATCCAGCCAGTTTCCGTTGTACTGATAGCCTATAACTTTTTCATTTACGTCATGAAGTTTTACTATCAGGTCCGGAACATTATAAAAACCATCAGGCAGGTGTTTGATTACTGATGGTTCAAAAACATAAATCCCCATACTTACCAGATACTCAAGTGTAGGTTTTTCTTTCCACTCAGTAAATTCTTTTGCCTCATTAATTTTAATAACTCCAAAATCAATATTTACCATTTTGCGTGTTAAACCAATGGTCGCTGTGGCTTTGTTCTTTTTGTGATATTCCAGCATTTCATCCAGGTTGATATCTGTAAACAAATCACCATTCATAAAGAAGAAAGTATCGGTAAGATGATTTGTTATCAGCTTCATTGGGCCTGCAGTTCCCAATGGTTCATCTTCACTGGAGTAAATTATTTCCACACCGAATTTTGAACCATCGCCAAAATAAGAACGAATGAGTGATTCAAGATAGCCTACACAAATAACTACTTTTTTCACTCCTGCATCCTTCAGTTGTTTAATAAGGATTTCAAGAATGGGTCTGTTGCCAACGGGCATCAGTGGTTTAGGTAGGCTGATGGTAAATGGAGCTAGGCGTGTACCTTTTCCTCCGGCTAATAATACTGCTATCATATTCTTTAATTAAACATTGTAAACATCCGGTTTATACAGATGCAAATTTGATTCTAAAAATTTAATAGTTTGTCTCAAACCTTCTTCAAGCGTGTGCTGTGGTCGCCAATCAGTGTTGGAAATTATTTTAGTATTATCACAAAACAATCTTTCAACTTCACTCTTATCCGGTCTTACACGTTGTTGGTCGGTAATAATGTTGATGTTCTTGTTCATCAGTTTTGCAATCATCAACGCAAGATCGCCCACTGATATTTCATCTTTCATTCCAATATTGGTTACAGTACCGTTTAAAGCATTATTTTTTGCAATTGCAAGAAATCCGTTTGCTGTATCTTTAACAAAAGTAAGATCACGTGTAGGCGTTGTGTGACCTAGTTTAATATCTGTTTTTCCTGAAAGCAACTGAGTGATTATGGTTGGAATGACAGCACGTGCACTTTGTCGGGGTCCATAGGTGTTAAACGGGCGAACAATTTTTACCGGTGAATTAAAAGACAGGTAGTAACTGAGTGCCATTTGGTCAGCACCAATTTTTGATGCTGAATAAGGAGATTGTCCTACCAATGGATGTTTTTCATCTATGGGCACATACTGAGCAGTACCATAAGTTTCGCTCGTGGATGTTACCAGAATATTTTCGGTGTTTTGTTCTCGGCATGATTGAACAATATTGTAAGTCCCCTCAACATTTGTTTTGATATATGCCATAGGTGACACATAACTATACGGAATTCCTATCAATGCCGCAAGATGAAAAACGGTATCGCAACCTTTAACAGCATTATACACACTGTCATAATCACGAATATCACCTGTGATAAATTCAATATCCTTCTTGTAAGGAGAAGATTCGAGCCATCCGAAATTTCCTTTGGAATTGTATCGGACAAAAGCTTTTACTTTATAACCTTCTTCCACACAGCGTTCAGTAAGGTGTGATCCGATAAACCCGGCTGCTCCTGTAACTAAAATATTTTTCATTGATTCAATAGTTGTTTAATTGATAAGATTATTTCCAGCTAATTTATTTTTTCGTGTTATTTCATTAAGGTTATTTATCCTTTTCTTCTCACTTGCAGCATCATACACATTTACCATTGCAAGTAAAATCATCAGATACCAGAGTAAGGTAGTATAGTCAAACGGATGTCCGGTAAAAGCATAAATTAAAAACATAACTAAAAATGTTAAGGCAGCAAAAATAGAAGGATTACGGGTATTTTGATAGATTGAAATAAGTCTGACAAGAAATCGTGTTATAAACATTAGAAATACTGTTAAGCCTATAGCTCCTACCTGAAGAAGGTAAGCAAGGAACTGGTTATGAGCAATGAAATTTTTTGAAGTGCCGAGTAATTGTTTGAAGAGAGAGAATTCTCCAAAATACATATTTAACAGATTTTCCCAGCGATTAACTCGCCCTGTGCCCATTGATTTAGCTGCATCAGCATCACCGCCTGAGTCAATATAGTTAATCTCTGTTTCAAAACGTGTGTTCAGGTCCTCTGATAATGAAAAGGAGAGATAAATTGTAATTGCAAGGGCAGGAACTATAAGAAATAATCTTTTTTCAAATATGCCATACCACATAATCACATAGGTTAAAAACATAATCAGTGCACTTTTGGTCATGGTGATTACCAGAATAATAGCTGTTACAACAAAGGTCAACCACCTAAGTACCTTGTAAAAATCACTGATTTTATTTTTATAAAGTTTGAAAAAAAGGTTGCAGTAGAGTAAACAAATAACGGATAAATAGGATGGTGTACCCGGGTCATTATATAATCCATTATATCGGACTACTCCCCGTGTTGTGTCAAAGTTAGAAAGGCCCAAGACGTAAACTAATATAGTGATTATGCCGGCCATTAAAGTTGTTATCCATATTGTTTTTACCAACTTTGTTCTGCTCATATAATCTTCCATAATTTCCCGAGCTGCAATAAAGTAAAGCAGGTAAGATCCAATGAGCCTGGGGTATAATTTGATGCTTGCAAAAAAAGAACTTTTGTTTTCCGATAGATTTAAGAAGTATGCTAAAATTTGCAGTCCGAGGAATAGCCAAATAAGAACTTCGTTGGTTGTAGGATAATATACGGGTTTATTCAGATATTTAATAAGGAAAATAATAAATATGAAAATGCCTGATATTTCAAGAGCATTAAATTCAGCAAACACATTAATGTTTACTGTCATATCAAGGAAGGGTTTAATGAGAAAAAGGCTGTACAAAAAATTGCGGTTAAAAAATATTCCAACCACAACCAGTGCTCCCAGTCCTGCATAAGCAACTATCGCTAAAATTAAATCAAGCATTTTTATTGAATTTGTTTATGGCATCAATAAATCCTTGTGCACTTTTTGCCGGAGTTACATTTCCTCTGATAAATTGATTGGCATTATTCCCTAATTTTAATAATAAGCTTTCATCATTCAGTAGCTTGTTTAATTTTTGGGCAGCCATTTCATGCTGGCTAAAATCAAGGACTATCCCGTTTTCATTTTCCTGAATGAGATCAATTACTGCTCCTGCATTTGGCGAAACAACACATGGCAAACCTGAGGCCATTGCTTCGTTTAACACCAACCCCCAAATATCACAGCCTGTCTGAAACAGAAAACAATCAGTTTGGGTCAGGAATGGAGGTAGATTCTTTTTTTGTATAAAACCTTCAAATGATACTAAACTATTTAAATGTAATTCATTTACCAGATTAAAAAGCAACTCTCGATCAGGTCCGTCACCTATTATTCTTAGATGAAAATCTGTTCGTAATGATTTTAATTCATAAATTGTATGTATCAAGTCATCAATCCGCTTGCCGCGTGTAAGATAACCTAAATATAATAATTGCTTAGTGGTTGACACTTGACGATTTGTTCGTGCTACTGCAATGTTGTTAAAAAAATCAGTATCTACAGTATTTATTGCAATTGATATTTTGTCGGCTGAAGCACCTAAGGACATTAAATAGTTTTTGGCCATTGTACCGTAGGCTACAAACCCCTTTGCTCTTCTTACTAAAGTTTTTCGCATCATTATTCTCAATGTGGAGTCCTTTCTTCCTTTGAATTTAACAGAGCCTGACCAAATAAAATAGTTGATCTTCATAAAGAAGGAAAACAACCATAGCTTAATAGTTGCAGGGCTATAACCAATGACAAATGTTGCATCCGGTTTGTACTTACGATGAAATCGTATTATTCCCGGATACGTAAACATGGTGTTTTCAATAGACCCTATATGGAATTTAAAAGATTTTAAAAAGACATAATCGAATTTCATCTTACTGAAGTCGAGTTTGCTCTTTCTTCGTTTGTAGCCTGCTGCAGCGAAAACTACTTTGAGTTGAATGTTTTGTTCTTTCAGCGTTTCATTCAGGCTGTTTAGCATAGCAATGCGATAATCCTGGGGGACGTTGGTAATAATAAGTACTTTTTTTATCTCACGCATTCATCCATTTTTTAAACCATGAAATAAGGAAATAGGCAGTCCACAAATCGTTTACTGCTTTTTCACTTCCGCCTTTCACGTCATTTAATATTTGTTTTAATCCTTCTTCAGTCAAGAAAGGAAAATTTTTGCAAAATTCTTTATAATTTGACTCCACATAGTCAACCATAATTTCATAGCCCCATTTCTTGAGAGGCAGGCAGAATCCCATTTTTTTTCTATAAAGAACATCTTTCGGCAACACACTTTCAAGTGATTTCTTCAGAATGTATTTTGGCTCATTACCTTTCACTTTCATTTCACCCGGCACCGACAGAGCAAAGTTAACTAATTCATAATCTAAAAACGGTGAACGTAATTCAATAGAATGAGCCATTCCTAACTTATCGGCTCTGTATAAATACCAGTTTGGGTCAGTAAGTTTAAATCCCATAAAACACATCCAATCTATTGGTTGGTGATATGGTCTTTTAATTTTATCGTATTCGTTTTTAAATAATTCTACTACCGAATAGGAGTTTAACTGATGGTGTTTATTTCTAAAATCAACATTTAAAAATTTGTTCTTAACAGACTCTTTAAAACTCCGTGCACTTCCCCAATAAAACTCTTGATTTAATGCAGCACGGTTGAGCATTTCACTCAACGGAGAATTGGAGTCATAGAGAGAATAAGTTCTCGAAATTATTTTTTTTATAGCAGTGGGTAATCGTTTGAGTTTATTAAAGGTATTGTAATTTTGAATATACCTTAAGTGATTTCTGTAGCCTGCAAAAATTTCATCGCTTCCATCACCTGTCAATACAACAATAGTTCCTTGTTGTCTGGCTTTTTGAGAAAGAAAGTAAATAGGTACACAGGTTGGATCAGCCAACGGCTCATCAAAAATATCAACCACATGAGGAAGAAAGTTTTTAAATTCTTCAGGGTTAACTGTTTTTTCGAAATGTTGTGTTCCGAATAGTTCCGAAACCCTTCTTGCATGTTCCAGTTCATCAAAATCCGGTTGGTCTTCAAATCCTATGGAATAGGTTTTTACCGGCTTATTGGTCATGGTAGACATTAGCGCCACCAATGCACTTGAATCCACGCCTCCGCTCAGAAAAGCTCCTACAGGAACATTAGAAACCATTCGGTATTGCACAGATTTTTTAAGAAGCTCCAGCGTTTCTTCTTTTAATTCGTTTTCACTCTTAGCTCTTAAATCACGATATTCAATTTGCCAATATTGGGTATAGTTGCTATTGCCGTTTTTATCAATGGTCATGCAATAGCCGGGATGAAATTTTTTTATTCCCTTGAACATGGTTGAAGGGGGCGCAAGTACATTGAATGTTAGAAAATGATAAAATGCTTCTTCGTCAAGATTGGTTTGGATAAATGGAAGTTTTAGCAATGCCTTGACTTCCGAAGAAAATGCAAAGACCCCATTCTGAAAAGAATAATAGAGTGGCTTTTTTCCTACGCGGTCTCTTGCCATAAAAATTATTTCTTTTTTCGGATCCCAGATAGCAAATGCAAACATCCCGTTAAGGTAATCCAAACATTTTTCGCCATATTTTTCGTACAGTGCTAAAAGCACTTCTGTATCACTGTCAGATTTGAAAGGATACTCCGGCAAATATTTTTTTAACTCGTGATAGTTATAAATTTCACCATTAAATACAATTTCATATCCGGAATTATTCTTCATGGGCTGATGTCCGGCAGATGATAAATCAATAATGCTAAGTCTTTGGTGGCCGAAGAAAAGTTTGTCTCCTTCAATTGCTGAAATTCCGTTATCATCTGGTCCCCGGTGCCGAATGGCATTATTCATTAAATTGACTAATGCTTTTCCGTCACCAATGTTGCAATTGTTATAGTTGAATATTCCGTTAATTCCGCACATTTAATTTTCCAGTAAATTTTTTATCGTTGTTTGCCAGGAAGTATTAAAATAGTTCATGTCAAATTGTTTGACAAATTCATACCCTTTTTCAGATCGTATTTTTCCTGATTGGAGGGTACTTATTACATTATCTTTCAAGTCGTCTTTAGTAGTAATTATCTGACCTGATTTGGTCAATAGTTCATGCATGCCACCTATACCTGAACCAATAACCGGTGTTTTACATAACAATGCTTCATGGGCTACACGGTTCCATCCTTCATTTAATTTACTCATTAATACCACTACAGAGGAAGCATGAAGCAACATAACGTAATCTTCTTTATTCAAAGAAAGAAACCGCACAGGAATATCTTCTGCTTTATTATTTGCACCGGTCATGATGAGTTGCACGTCAAGTGTTTTCAAAGCCTCATAGGTGTCATAAACTCCTTTTTGCCGATGTGCATTCCCAATATAGATAATCGGCTTTTCAGTAAGTTTAAACTTTTGTCTGAATGACGAAATCTTTGTCTCACTTATTTCGTAATCCTCAGGATTAAAGGAATTGTAAATAATCTGAATGTTTTTACATCCCAGTTTCTGCATTTGTTCTCTCCAATATTCCGAAACAACAATGACCAGATCCATCTCAGGTAACTTTTTCGAAAGCAACTTAAAAAACATTTTATGAGCAAAGGTTTGTCCTGAAAAATTTTCATCAATGTGATGGATTAATGCTACGTTTTTTGAACGCTGGTTTAGTTTAGCTACTGCTGCGGGATAAATTTCTTTAATGGTTACATCTGCTTTTGCAATATTGAATTGATTTTTGAAAAAATAATTCAGAAACGATTGATTTTTATATTTAACAGTGCTTTTGTCAAAAGAAACATCATAGCATTGCGACAACGCCATTAATGCATAATGGTTGTAAGTATTTCCCCCCTTAGTGACCGATGTGATTCTTTTTTGAAGAAAATTCTCAATAACTACCGGTGCTTTTGTTTGCCACACAATTTTAGCCGACATTGAGAAAATATGAAAATTTGACCTGTTGCATTTGAATCTGCAAATTTAGTCAATTAAATCATTCAGCTAAGTCATGTAAGTGACTGATTGTTAAACCATTTATCGAAGGTTCAAACTAGAGGTCATGGCAAGAAAGTGAGGAAGATATTTTCTTCCGTTATCACGTATTTGTTTTTCAATTTCAAAACGCTCGCTTATTACTTTAGGTATGGCCGAATCGGTTGCGGGCACATTGAATTGAAAGCTACATAACCGGTTCTGCAGTTTAACTGCTTTTTTTGATTTGATGAATTGAATAAAAGGAAAGATATACCCTTTTTGAGTAACGTGAAATTTTTGGCTTCCTGCTTTTAAACGTACGTTTTTTGATAGCTGATAAGTTTTATGTTCAGGGAAATATAATTCACTGAACAGACTTTCTGTAGTAAATGAATGATGTAATTCTGCAAATAGATTTTCGAACCAGTTTATAATTTCGTTGTCAGAAGGGGCTTTCCGGAACCAGTTATTTCGCCATTCAATAACGGTTTGCACTAGTTGAAATAGTTTGCCCTCAGAAATATTTAGAAATTCAAGATCATAAATCAATGCTTTGCCATGCAACAATAAATCGCGCACTCTAATGGTTTTGTATTTTTTTTGTGCATAGAGTTGAATATACATCTTTAACAGAAATTCCAATGCAGTCTGTTTTTTTAAAATTTCAATTTCATTGTCACTCAGTTTTTCTCCTGTGCGCAATTCTTTACCATGAGCAAGATTATAATTATGCAAGAAAGTAAACATTTCAGTTTTCTTGAAATCATCTACCGAGCAAGCGTAAGGCTGATGAAGAAACAAATATTTCTCTTCATTGGTCATTTCTGCTCTGAAATTTTGCAAAAGTGGGGTAGAGTTATTCACCAAAATCAGCAAGTCAATATCAGATATTCCGGGGTTTGACACATGACCAACGGTATATACTGCAACCACCTCGTTGATTTTTTTTAGAGATGTTAAAAGTTTATCGGTATATTTTTGATATGTATCCCGTTCAACGTATTTCGGATAATCAATGAGTTTATAATTCATTTTCAGCTTTTGATAATAACGTATTTACTAAGCGAAGCATTTCCGGTTTCAGCGTGTCAATGGTTTTTGCCAGTGAAGTTTCAACTACACCTGACCATTTTTTATGAAAGTAATGATTCAGTAAAGCGTTATCTACTTTTAACAACATCCTGTAACGATTAGGAGGGGTGTAATTCCAATCGTTTCTAATTTGTGATATATCATCCATCACCTTATAATCTGTTTCAGATAATTCCTTGCGAAGCAAATCAAAACTATCTTTTTTAAATACGCCTTCGGGATGTTTTAACTGAAGATAAATGGCTGGTAAAAGCATAAAGCCGCTCAGCATACTTTTTATATCATAATAATTTGTAGTCGCTGTATTTTTCTGAATATTCTGAATAAGATGCTTGCAGAATCCTGAAAAATGTTTTTTAGATTCTACCTCAGTTAAATTACGTTTTATGCTGAAATTATTTTTACCGGTCAGGCATTTAACGTGTTTGTATAATAAAGGTGGAAAATAATCTGACGGATAGTCTTCAAGTTCTTTCTCCGTAATGATAAACCATCCGTGATGCTGTAGCGGATCCATCTTTCTCATTATCCTTTCTGATTTTCTGAGCGCCACAGCCGTTTTAAAAATTTCACTTGCCGACCGGAATGTATAGTTATTCAGTATTACAAGCCCATCGAAATCACTGTAGTTGATAATTTCATCTGTACCAAGGCTGCCGTGTGTATAGGCCCCTGACAAATTATTTTTAAGATTGATTTCTAAAAAATGTTTCATTTCCAGTGCGTAGCTATTATTAAAATGATATTCTTCTGTTTGGATATCCATTTTAGCGGCTTGCTTATTTTCTACTGTAATCTGATAGTAATGAAATATTTTTTTTGAATTTTTAAGATAAGGAATTCTGAAGTCAATGAAACTTAATAACCTGTCAACACCGGAAAAGCAACCCGTTTTAAAATATTTTCTTATGTTATCAAAGCTGCTTCTGCTCATAATTTTCAGGATGTTTTGTTTTTGGCCGATGTGATTACAATTGCCTGAGGTCCTAATTTATTGGATAATTTCACAACGGTATTTAAAAATATATTATCAACGGCCAACACGGTTTTCATAACCGCTTTGTTCTTATGCCAGGGTTTGTAAATACGATTCATAAAAGCTTCGTACACAACTCTGAAAAGTGAGTTGTAAGGAGCAATAGTTAGAATGCGATATTGAAGTCTCTCGAGTTCGTCTTTTGTTTCTTTAAGGTTAATTTTATTGTCATGATCACTATGCTCGTAGGTACGGAATAATTTACGCACAAGGTCAGTCTGTTTTTCAGTAAATCTTCTGGTTGTATAAACAGGTTCATGTAAGGTAAAAATCCCATCGGGCTTTAGTTTTTTATCTACTTCACTTAAAGCATCAGTAGGGCGGGGCAGGTGATGCAACATTCCAAAACTTATTGCTGCATCAAAAAAATTATTTTTAAGCGGAATATTGAGAGCACTGGCTTGAATAAAGTCTGATTCGGGAATAGCCATTTTTGCTACCAGCAGTCTTTTAAAAGAAATATCTGTTCCTATATAGTTATATTTAAACTCAGCTGGATTAAACATACGCGCAATAGTGCGGGCGTTGCCACATCCAATTTCAAAAATCCATTTGTCTTTGCAGTTTTTTTCAAGATAATTAATCATGTTGGTTTTACGGGGAAGAAATATTCTCCATAAATTATCATTCTGAATGGATTTCAGCATATCCTGTCGCTGTTTTTCGGTATCAACAGCAGCATCGTAATATTTCATCTCTTCGCGGTTCCAATCACCGTCACCGGAGGTGTGCTGCGATGAAATTCTATCGAGGGTGTTTTTTACATCTGCCTTCAAATCTTCCGGAAGGAGTTCGTTCATCTGTGCAGCCACAATCTTCAGATGCGCCATATCCACATCAGCATCATTAAGTATAATCGGAATATACTCACTGATAAAATAAACATATTTTTTGTCGGAAGTAAAAATGAGTCCCGATTTTATATCATCATCCGGAAGAATTTTATCCTGTTGTAAATTCTTTTCAGTTTTGTTTTGTCTTGTTAACTCAATACTGTAAACTTTTAAATCGGAAGTGCCTGTATTAGGACAAATAAGTTTATCAAGTGTTCTTTTGTACATAAAATATAAACTCTGCTGTTATGATTATAATATTATTTTTAAGAATGAATGTTGTTCATTGATGCTCTGTAATTGATGTCAGTTATATATCACACAATTTACAAAATCCTTTACGCTAATCTGATTGTTAAATAAATCATGTAACTTAGAAAAGTAGGGGAGTTCTGTCAGCTGGTTTGCTTCAAGTCTGCCGTATATGTGATCAATGGCATTTACTCCTTCCAGCACAATCGGATTTCCCGGGTTCTGACCAAAAAAACCTTTTCCTATCAAAAGTCCTAAAGTGCGGTTTCTGCTAAGGTCATTAAGAGAGGTTAGCCCGAAATCGCCAATGCCTGCATAACGAAATATCGTATCACTTTGAACTGAAAATATTTCAAGTAACTTTTTAATTTCGTTAAGCGCTTTAGTGAAAACAAGAAAACGTACATTGGAAGAATTATAGTAAGCATCAACAATACCAACAATAATTGCATAAATGTTTTTAAGAATACTCAACAGCTCTACCCCTCGTATGTCGTCCGTATAATCAAATACGGCAAGATTTGTTCTGAAGAGTGATTTTATACCATGAAAATCTGATTTATCCTTTGTTGCAATGGTAAATGAAGTAGGTATTTCAAAAATAAACTCATTGGCAAATGAAGGGCCTTTAATTGATGCAAGCCTGTTAGAAGTAATTTCAGCAAGCGCGTCAGGAATAAATTTACCTTTTTGACCAAAACCTTTTGCGCCATTTACTATGATACAATTTTTATTCAGGGATAACTGTTTTACAAAATCCATGATGGCATTTGATGGAATACACAAAAACAAAAAGTCCGCAGCACTGATGGACTTTAAATCGTCAGTAGCTTTAATGGCTTTGCTCAATATCTTATTGGGAAAATATTGTGGATTTTTCCGGGACGAATTTATTTCAGAAATAACCTGCTTATTCCTTGTGTGGATAGTAATCTGATTTTCCTTCTTTAAGGCATTTGCAAGTGCTGTTCCAAAGGCTCCCCCTCCGGCTACTGAGATGTTCATTAATGATTAAAATAAAGTATCATGAAGTTTGTCAAAAATAGTAAAATACTGCTTAGGAACTCTCAAGGTGTGCAGCAACTTTCAATCAAATTGGTGGAATGAAATGGCGGAATAAATTGTATCGGAAAAAGGAACAGAAAAATTAAAACTCCTGTAATTCAACCATGTGTTTGAAGCGTTGCGACCTTTCAACCAGATCATCAAACTTGCCATAATCTTTTAATTTGCCTTTTTCTATAAGGTAAATAATATCAGAATTTTTGATAGTTGACAATCGGTGAGCAATGATGATAATTGTAAAATTACCGTGTAAGGAATCAATGTTTTTCTGAATTATAGCTTCGGTTTCAGAGTCTAAAGAAGAGGTGGCTTCGTCCAATATCAGTATTTCAACACTTTTAAAAAGTTCACGGGCAATTGATATTCTTTGCCTTTGACCTCCCGAAATTAAAATTCCATGGTCGCCCAGTTGTGTGTTTTCTTTCTCAGGAAGATTGTTGATAAAATCAGTAAGATGTGTGAGTGCAATAATTTTGTTGAAATGCTCAATAGTTTCTGTTGTTGGTTCTGCCCAGAAGGTAATATTATTAAAGATGGTGTCGTTAAATATCACAGGCTCTTGTGAAATATATCCTATTTTATTTCGGTAACTTTCTATGTCGAAAGAAGCCATTGACTTGTTGTCTATTACTATTTCGCCAGCTGTTGGAGTGAGCAGTGATGAAACAAGATTTGCTAATGTTGTTTTTCCCGAACCACTTTCACCAACAAAAGCAACCGTTTTGTTTTTTGGAATATCAAGGCTGATATCATTTATAATGACCTTCGAACCATATTGAAGACTGACTTTATTTAACTTGATATTGTCTGAAAATTCAAATGATAAATTTCCGGGATTTTTCTCCTGATGTAAATCCATTTTATCGAGTGTAGCATTTATGGATTTAAACGAACCTATGTTCTGCAAATAACTTTGCCAGGAAGCTTGCAAAGAGAGAAGAAAAACCAATGCTCTGTAAAATAACAATAAACTCAGAATAATGGTATTAAGCCCTGTGCCAATTAATTTAACCTGAATCAATATTACCAATGAAACAATAATAATGAGTACAGGCTCTCGGACGCTTGATGTTATACTTTGGTATAGCCCGATTTTTTTATTCAGTGTTTCGGTTTCGTCAATAGTCTTCTTTAGTTTTTTAGAATAGAAAGAAAAGTAGTTGGTTGACTTCAGATACTTGAAATAATGTACCGCCTGAAGAATGTAAGAGTTAAACTGATCACCTTTTCTGGAAAGCGATGAAGATGCCTGCTTTGTAAGGCTGAAAATTTTCTTGAAAACAAAATTAGAGATTATTGCTCCTACCGATACCAAAAGTGCAAACTGCCAGTTGGTAGTAAAAGCGAGCAGCATATATATCAGCAACATGATAATTGACTGAAAGGAATTCAGATAGTGCATGATGCCATTGCGCATCAATGCTACTTCCGTATTCAGGCTATTTTGAATTTTCCCGGCATCAAAAGTTAAAAATCCTTCGTAACTCAGATTGTGTATGCTGTTGGTCAAATTAAGCTGAACGGTTTTCATAAAATGCTGTCTCATCTTTACCTGATGATACATCTGAAGAAATTTCAGAAATCCTTTGGTGATGAAGAGAAAGGATAGAATAAATAAAATAGTAATCAGATTAAGTTTTAATCCGATCATAGCAAGTGCGTCAGTAAAATAATGCAACTTGCCTAATGAGTTGGAGGAGGATACTACAGAATTGCCGTCATCGCTTACTGATTGCAGAAGAGGCATAAACATTGCCATACCAATACCATCAAACAAACTCACTCCGGTACTAAGTATAATGCTGATGATAAACTGCCCTCTTAAAATACTGAAATAGTATTTAAAGTATTCCCAGAATTCATATTTTGATTTGGAATTGTTCTTCATATCAGCAGCACCTTTTGTCGATTTATAAATCAACTTAATTTTTTCGTTTAAAAAACTGCAATGCTTTACCGATTAAGGTTTTTGGTTTATTATCTTCTTCATAATAACCGTATCCATAACCGTATCCATAACCATAACCGTATCCATAACCATAACCGTAAGCTGTTGTGCCGGCTTTCACACCATTAAACAGGATACAGATGTTTTTAATTTTTCCATCTGAATAGAGTTTATTGATAAAATCAAGATGGTGTTTTCGGGTATAATTTTGTCTTACAATATAAATTGTCACATCAGCATAACGGGCAAGTTCAAGACCATCACTTATAATCCCGATAGGAGGTGAATCCATAATTACATAGTCATATTTTTCCCTTAATACATTTATTAACTGATGCATTCTGTCATTGAGAAGAATTTCAGATGGATTGGGAGGTTTCGGTCCGGATAAAATAAGATCCATACCCAAATCAGAAGTTGGTTGTATAACTTCGTCAATTGTAGCAGAGCCAATAAGGTAGTTGCTCAGACCTATATTTGATGTCAGATTGAAATTTGCCGGCTGTTGTGGTTTACGTAAATCACATCCCACCATTACAACTTTTTTACCGCCTGAGGCAAGTATTGCTGCCAGGTTGATTGCACAAAAACTTTTACCTTCAGCACTTATGGATGAAGAAATCAGAATAATATTATTTGTTTTTGCGCCATGAAAATACTGAAGGTTACTCCTTACTGATCGGAATGCTTCAGTAGTTTGAGAATGAGGTTTGAAGTTAACTACTATATTATTCTCAATATCGGTATGGCCTATCAGTCCCAATACAGGAATAGCTGTACTTCTTTCAAGTAACTGCTTGTTTTTAATTCTGTCATCCAGTGTTTCTTTTAAATAAACTATGGTAGAAGGAATTACAAGTCCTAATAAAACAGCTAAAGTGTAGGTGATACCTTTTACAGGTTTAATCGGTTGTAATGCCGTTCGTGCATTGTCAATCACTTTGCAATCCGAAATACTTGAAGCCAGAATAATTGCAGTTTCAGCTCGTTTTTGTAAGAGGTAGGTATATAAATTTTCGGTTATGGTAGCTTGCCGTACAATACTCGACAGTTCCTTTTCTTCTTTTGGCAGTTCTTTGATTTTAGCTTTTACTTTATTTAACTGGTCTAAGGACTGAAGTTTGGAAATATTACTTACATCACTTAAGCTTTTAATTTTTTCTAAAATTTCAGCTTTGGTATTTTCTATCTGGATATTTTTTTTCTGAATTAGCGGGTTGTCTTCAGTAGTAAATTTCAACGCATTCTCTCGCTCAGCTTGTAAAGCACTCAGATTGGTGAGTAATTGCTGAAGTATGGGTTCCGTCACATTCACATAAGCCGGTGCCAGATACTTTACATTATTTCCTTTTCTGATATAATCATCCAGATATTTCAGAAAAGTTTGTTGGAGTCCGATGCCGTTTAATTCGCCTTCTATTCTTGATACTTCACCCTGAGAGAGTGAGGCAGTGCCCATTATATCAATAATGCCATTTTCTGTTTTAAATTTTTCAAGTTTCCCCTCCGAACTTAATAGTTCATTCGTAATTATACTCAGTTGTTGATCAATAAACTTCAGCGAGCTCTGTGTGTCTTCATTTTTTTGCTCTACTCCGTATGCAAGATAAACTTCTGTCAGTTTATTCAAAAAGTCACACCCTTTTTGTGGCACTGCATCATCAACTGAAATAATAACCATACGGGTACCTTTCACCTGAGTAATAGTCATTTGTTGGCTATATTTGGTTACCAGGCTTTCAGTGGAATTAGGAGTTATTCTGTAGGTATTCTTTTCATTGATTGAATTTTTGTAAATCTTCAAACGGTTTGGATCTCGTAAAATCAATTGTATTTTACCGAAATAAGTGTTGATAGGTTTATTGAATTCCCCGTTTACTGCTACTAATTTATTTGTTTTGGAGTCGTTATAGGTAAGCTCAAAATGATCGGGACTAAGAACTTTTACAATAATTTCAGGGACATTTTCAACACTTTCCGAGGAGTCGGTTATCAGTTCTATCGCACTGTTTTTATAAAGCTCTGATGTTTTAATATCGCCTTCCAACCAATATGTGAATCTGAAGTCCAGTTGTTCAATGGTGCGTGAAACAATATTTCGTGACTTAATAATCTGAATCTGACTTTCAATGCTTCCATTATTGTCCATTGATGCCAATTTTGCCAACAAATCCTGCTCACCGAATTTCTTATCATCCATGCCCAGCATAAGCGAGGTGGATGATGTATATACAGGCGTTGAGTACCACAAATAATAGCGTGCTGTTGTAATGGCAACAACAATAAATGCTACATAAATAATCCAGTAAGCAACTACCTTTTCATAAAGAAACTGCTTTAAGTTAAAACTTTGTTCTTGTTTATCTGTTTGCTGAAATTCGTCTTGCATTATTTTTTTTACTGAGCTTTAAATTATTTTGGCTCTGATGAGTATTAATGTCAGAAGTGTACCGATACTTACAATAATAGGTGTTAACCTGAAAAACATATCCCCTGATGAAATTTTGGTTTTTCTGGCATTTACATAAACAATATCATTTGGATGTAAGACATAGTAAGAAGAATTAAATACTTCCGGACAGGTAATGTCCAACATTCCATATTCCGGTTTTCCTGTTACGGACTCTCTCACAACCAAAATGTTGGTTCTTTTTCCATATACGGTCATGTCACCGGCCATGGCCAAGGCTTCGGTTAGTGAAACATTTTCATTGCTCAAGTAATATACTCCCGGCCGGGTAACTTCTCCCAAAATAATAACTTTGAAATTTTGCAATCGTACCTGAACTGAAGGACTCATCAGATATTTCTCCAACTGTGTTTTTAAAAGATCTTGGGTTTCAGAAATGGTTAATCCCTTTACTTGTAATTTTCCAACGTAGGGTATGCTGATGTCTCCATTGCTATCAACAAGATATCCCTGTATTACTTTTTGAGTTTCGGGATCTATGTTATTGTCTCTAATAATAGGAGGGTTGAAATAACTGCTGGCCTCCGGACTTATACTGGTAACCTGAATGGAAAGGATATCATTCGTTTTTATATGATGGGTATAACTGCTGAAAGTTAAGGAGCTGTCTGCTTTGTTTATATCTCGCTGAAAGTAAGAGAATTCTCTGGATGGGATACAAGCACTCATCGAAAACAGTATGATAACCAATGGCATCAATACCTTTTTTGCCTGAAATTTCATTGCAAAATTCAAAGTTTGAATATTTATGGGCGGCAAAGATAGTATTATTTCTTGGTCTGAATGGTACTAAAAGACGGGTATTACATAACAGAAAAACAGATTTCATACGCATTTTATTTACTTTCGCATTTTATAAAGATAAAGTAAAAATGAGCTATCAAAACCTTTTGTATTTCGTAGAGCAAGGCTTAGTTACCATAACCATCAATCGCCCCGATAAGTTAAACGCACTTAATGCTTTAACCGTTAAAGAGATAGGCGCAGCAGTGGCTGCTGCCAATGCCGATTCTTCAGTAAAAGTCATTATAATTACAGGAGCAGGCGAGAAGTCGTTTGTTGCCGGAGCCGATATTGGTGAATTTGAGGGTTTATCCGAACAACAGGCTATGTCGCTGGCTACCACCGGACAGGAAGTTTTTAAATCAATAGAAAACTCCCCCAAACCTGTTATTGCAGCAGTCAATGGTTTTGCACTTGGAGGCGGTTGCGAACTGGCAATGTCTTGCCATCTGAGAATAGCTTCTGACAATGCTCGTTTTGGCCAACCTGAAGTAAAGTTAGGGTTGATTCCTGCTTATGGCGGCACACAGCGTTTGACCCGTTTGATTGGTCGCACCAAGGCTTTGGAACTGATGATTACTACGGACATGATAAATGCTCAGCAGGCATTGGAATTAGGTTTGCTCAATTATGTGGTTCCGCAAGCCGAACTGATGAATAAATGCAAAGAAATTGCTGTAAAAATTATGGCACAAGCACCACTTGCTGTGGCTGGGGTTATTCAATGTGTCAACGATTTTGCAAATGGCGAGGAAGGTTTTCAGTCTGAAATAAAAGTTTTTGGCTATTGTTTTACAACTGCCGATAATAAGGAAGGTGTTGCAGCTTTCAAAGAAAAGAGAACTCCTGTTTTCAAAGGGAAATAATCAAGGCAGCATTAAATATTGCAAACATCAGAAGTTCTTTAATACTAAGTTAACAGTTATTGACCGTTTATAGATGTTTGTTTTTCCTTCTGCTTCGTTGCTCACTGATGAGTTTGATGAAATTAAAAAACTTACATCGGGATTAGCGCTTACATCGTCAGCACAGAATCGTATTCTTCAATTGCAGCCTGTGGCTGATAAAGATTGGATTGTTTTTGAAACAGGTAAAACAAAAGAATTTTCTCAACTGCTATCAGCAGGTGAAAGTATTAGCCTTTCAGGGTTTAAAGACATTTCGAAAGAGATAGGTCTGTTACGTATTGAAAACAGCATACTTCAACCGGAGCATGCTTTAAATATTGCAGCATTAACAAAATCAACAGGCGAGATTATTTCGTTTTTCAAAAACAGGAGCGAGAGATTTCCGATGCTCGCTTCTATAGTGAGTGAGTTGCATTATGAAAAATCAATTGTTGAGTCTGTTGAAAAAATATTAGATGAATATGGTGTTGTACGCTCTTCTGCATCACCTGAACTTACACACATACGCAGAACATTGCAACGTCAGCGTGCCGAAGCGGATCGGGTGTATCAGAGTGTGATGAGTAAATATCGTAAAAACGGATGGCTTACCGACAGTGAAGAAACATCGCGCAACGGCAGACGAGTTTTATCAATAGTGGCTGAGCAAAAAAGAACTCTTAAAGGAATCATACACGATTTATCTGCCACCGGCAAAACAGCTTTTATCGAACCTGAAGAAGTTGTTGGCATCAACACATCGGTATGGCAGTTGGAGCAGGAAGAGCGTATTGAAATTATCAGGATTTTACGAGAGTTGACAAGTTTTCTGCGCCACTATCTTCCTCTTATTGAAGCTTATTTTTTCAGCATCATTGAGTTGGATTGTAGCCGAGCAAAAGCAATGTTTGCCCAATCTTTGAACGCAGTACTTCCCACCATGTCACCATCTGTTTCTTTTAACCTGGTGAAGGCTCATCATCCGTTACTTTTTCTGCATAATAAATCATTAAAAAAATTAACAGTACCGTTTTCTCTCAGACTTGATGCACGCAATCATATTCTTGTAATCAGCGGACCCAATGCAGGAGGAAAAACTGTTTGTATGAAAACAGTTGGCCTGTTGCAGATGATGTTTCAGTCAGGCATGTTGGTACCCGTTGCTGAAGGTTCACAAATGACAATTTTCAGAAAACTTTTTGTTGACATTGGCGACTCACAATCTATTGCGTACGAACTGAGTACTTACAGTTCAAGATTGCAAAACATGAAAGTATTTCTTGAACAGGCAGATGAACAAAGTTTGTTTCTTATTGATGAGTTTGGCAGCGGAACCGACCCTGATTTGGGAGGAGCATTGGCAGAAGCATTGCTGGAAGAACTGAATGCGAGAAAATGTACAGGCATTATCACTACTCATTTTATGAACCTCAAAACGTTGGCCGATAAAACTCAGGGATTGGTTAACGGCAGTATGATGTTCGACTCTAAAAATCTGAAACCTCTGTTTCAGTTGCAAGTGGGCAAACCAGGCAGTTCCTACACTTTTGTGGTGGCTGCAAGGAGCGGATTGTCGCAATCGCTGATTAGTAAAGCACGAAATAAAGTTTCACAAAATCATATTGCTCTTGAAAAACTTCTCACAAAATTGGAGCGAGATAAAAACCTTGTTCAGAAAAAATTACAGGAGCTTGATGATAAAGAAAAAAAATTGAAGAGGTTGATGAACTCGAGTGAAAACCTGATTGCAGAGAATGAAAAGATAAAAACAGGGATGGAGATTTTTCTGAAGAAGGAAGAAGATAAAATAATTGCCAAATACGAAACCCGTATGAAGCGTGTTGCGAAGGATTTGAAGGGGGCGAAAAATAAAAAGCAGGTAATAGATAAATTCCTCAGCGAACTGGGACTAAAACGCGAGAAAAAAAATAAGGAGCCTGAACGTGTCATTAATCCTGCAATAGTTGCCGGCTCGGAAGTGAAACTATATAATGGCAGGGTAACAGGAGTTGTTGAACAGATTGAAGGCAACAATGCTACGGTCGTATTTGGTAATTATAAAACCAAATGCAAGCTCATTGACCTTGTTATGGAAACTCAGGAGAAGAAAGAAAAGAAGGACAAAAAGTCCTGACGATTGATTTTGTACTAAGGAGCAAGAGTTAATTTGTTCCAGCAATTTTCTTTCAGCTCATAGGCTACTCTATCATGCATTCGACTTTGTCGCCCCTGCCAAAATTCGAAATAATAAGGTTGAAGAACAAAGCCACCCCAGTGAGGAGGGCGAGGCACTGTTGTTGCGAATTTTTCTTTTAATGATTTGAAATTTTCTTCCAGCTCATTGCGCGATGCTATGCTGTGACTTTGATTGGATGCCCATGCGCCTATCTGGCTGTCAACAGGACGTGATGCAAAGTAGTCGTCAGAAATTTTTTCACTTACTTTACTTACTTTTCCTTCCACTCGAATTTGTTTTTCTAATTGTGGCCAGAAAAAATTTAATGCAGCATATGGATTTTGTAGTAACTGACTGCCCTTGCGGCTGTTATAATTCGTAAAGAAAGTAAAACCATTTTCACTTGCATCACGAAGCAGTACAATTCTGCTTGATGGGCGTCCGCTTTTGTCGCATGTTGCAAGATTCATTGCATTTACATCAGGAATGTTGGCAGCTACTGCAAGTGAAAACCATTTTTCAAATTGTTCAAAAGGACTATCATCTGCTGATGTAATATCAAATTTATCTTTAGCATATTCATCTCTCACCGTTTGAAGTAAATCTTTGATTTTATCCATTGCAATTGAAATTTAGTATTCTTAATTGATGTAAGTTTTTCGTTAAATTCATCAATAATTTACCAAAATTAGTGAATAGTTCAGTTGTAAGCGCCAAAATTATTTTGCATGGCATATTTTTAGCATTTCATAAGGGAAAGAAAAAAATTGAATAAAGTAACTTTTTCAGTAGGAAACGTAAATAATATAAACTTTAAAATTCTGGAACTATGGCACGCACTGAATTAAACGCAACAACAGGCTCATTACTTATTTCCGAACCACAATTAAGTGATAACTTTTTCAAGAGATCGGTCATATTACTTAGTGAGCATGATAGCAAAGGAACCTTAGGTTTTATTCTGAATAAACTTACAGATATAAAAATCAATGATGCAGTTGAAGATTTTCCTCTGTTCGATGCACCTTTGTTTTTCGGAGGCCCTGTGGAAACCGATACTTTATTTTATATCCATACGGTAGGTCATTTACTGCCTGATTCCCAAGAAATAATTGAGGGAGTTTTTCTTGGTGGCGATTATGACAGGTTGAAATTTTTAATTAACACCAAACAGATAAAGCCTAATCAAATTAGATTTTATGCAGGTTATTCAGGATGGAGTGCCACACAATTAGAAGAGGAGTTACAGGTGAATGCATGGATGCTGGGAACTGCCAATCAGCAATTTACTTTTTACCCTGAGCCTGAGGTTTTGTGGAGTCAGGTGCTTAGAAGTATGAAGAACAAATACTCTTTACTGGCAAATTTTCCTGATGATCCTAACTTAAATTAAATTCATCGGCAATCTGCCCGTCACGAATTACAATTTTTCTATCAGCCATCTGTGCCAGATCATTGTTGTGAGTTACAATCACTATTGTTTTATTGAATTTGTTTCTCAATTCAAAAAACAACTGATGCAATTCACCGGCATTGGCGGAGTCTAAATTTCCTGAAGGCTCGTCAGCAAGAAGAATAGGAGGGTTGTTTATGAGGGCTCTGGCAACCGCTACGCGTTGCTGTTCTCCTCCTGAAAGTTCTGATGGTTTATGATTCAAGCGATGGCTTAAATTCAGATACTCAAACCATGTTTTCGCATTTTTTTGTGCTGTATCTTCTTTTGCGCCCTGTATTAATGCCGGAATGATGGCGTTTTCTAAAGCAGTAAATTCTGGCAGCAGGTGATGAAACTGAAAAACAAATCCGATATTTTTATTTCTGAAGTCAGCGAGTTTTTTTTCTGATATTTTCAACACATTTTGGTTCATCAACATCACTGTACCGGAGTCAGGTTTGTCTATGGTGCCCATAATGTGCAGCAGGGTTGATTTACCTGCTCCAGAGGGGCCTACTATTGCCACCACTTCGCCTTCGGTAATGGAAAGCGTGATTCCTTTAAGCACCTTCAGGTCATTATAGGATTTGTGTATGTTTTCAATGAATATACTCATGCCGCTAAAATACTAATACCATCAATATTTTATCTTTGCCCGATAAGTTAAAAAATTGGAAATTTTACTTTCAACGCCTTATTGGTTTCTGATATTTTGTGTTTTCACCGGGCTGGTTTTTGCCTGGCTGCTTTATGCACGCACCTCAGAATGGGATGAGGTTAAACCCTGGCTCAAACGCCTGATGACAATAGTTCGTTTTCTGACTGTAACCTTTCTCTGCTTTCTCTTACTGTCACCTTTTGTAAAAACAAATTTTCGTGAAGTAGAAAAACCTGTTATTGCCATTGCCGTTGATAATTCCGAATCAATGCAACTGGATTCTTTGCACCATTCGCCCAAGCAAATAAGGCAATCCATAGAATCGCTTAACGCTGAATTGCAGAAAAATTATGACGTTAAATTATATTCCTTCGGTTCGGCAACCAAGGTAGCCGGTGAGTTTGATTTTACAGAGAAATCAACAGATATTTCCAATGCCATGGAGTATATTCAGTCACTGTATGCAGGTCGCAATTTGGGTGCTGTTGTTCTGGTTTCCGATGGAATTTACAACTCAGGAAGCAACCCGGTTTATAAAGCTTCAGAGCTAAAAGTGCCGGTAAATATTCTTGCAGTAGGCGATACAACGGTGCACCGTGATTTGTCATTAGCAGGAGTTTCTTATAATAAAACCGTGAACATCGGAAATAATTTCCCTGTCGAAATACGTATTGCCGCCAAACAGTCTGCCGGTGCTAATACCCTATTGACGGTAACTGAAAATGAGAACGTGCTGTTTACCAAACCCGTTTCCATCACCGGAAATAATTTTTTTACTACAGTACCTGTATTTCTTACTGCTAAAACAAAAGGAGTACATAGTTATAAAATAAAATTAAGCACCATTGAAGGTGAAAAAAACATTCAGAATAACAATGCCGATATTTTTGTTGAAGTAACAGATAGTAAACTCAAAGTATTACTCATTGCTCAATCGCCTCATCCTGATATTGCAGCTATTCGCGCCATGCTCGAAAAAACAAGTCAGTATCAGCTTACCGTGGCTTATGCCGATGAGTTTCATGATAATTTTTCTCCTTATAATCTGATTATTCTTCATCAACTTCCTTCCATAAAGTCAGCGGATATCATTAAAAAACTTCAAACATCACAATTGCCATACTTGGTAGTTGCAGGTGCGCAGACATCAATTTCTGACTTCAACAAGTTGGGAACCGGTGTCAGTATCAGTCAGCCTATTTCTAAGAACAGTGATGTATATGCGTCAGTGAGCGGTCAGTTTTCACTTTTTTCAATCACTGACGATATGAAAAAAATGATTGCAACATATCCTCCTTTAAGTTCGCCATTCGGAACTTACAAGGCCGATAAGGAAATATACACCTTGCTTACTCAGCGTATTGGCGCAGTTGAAACAGGGCAACCACTTTTATTTTTCTCCAATGCAGATAACATACGAAAAGCCGTTCTGGCAGGTGAAGGCATTTGGCGCTGGCGACTAAATGAATATGCGCAGAAAGAGTCAACTACAGAGATAGATGATTTGTTTGGAAAAATTATTCAATATCTGATTGTAAAGGAGAGCAAGGTTCCTTTCAGAGTACGTTATAAGAAATCGCTGAACGAAAATGAGCAAGCAGTTTTTGATGCAGAATTATTGAACCCTGCCGGAGAACTTACTAATGAACCGGAACTAAAAATGGTTATTACCAACGATGTAGAAAAGGAGTACAGTTTCATATTCACACGTGTTGCCAATACGTATCATCTCAACGCTGGATATCTTACCCCGGGGAAATATAATTTTCGCGCTGAGGTAAAATCAGGAGATAAAGTATATACCGACAGAGGCGAATTTGCAGTGAGCAAACTGATGCTTGAAACCACCGAAACTACTGCTGATTATGCTTTGTTATATTCCATTGCAGCTTCTACCAAAGGTGTAATGTCAGACATTGACCATATTGACCCTATAGTAAAAGCCATTCAATCGGACGAATCGGTGAAACCCGTTTCTTACTATCACACCATACTTTCGGAGTTACTTAATCTGAAATGGATTTTATTTCTTCTTCTATTATTGCTTTCACTTGAATGGTTTCTGCGTAAACGAAGCGGCTCTTACTAATTTTTTTCGAGGTGTTGCAGTATCCTGTTTAAATCATCAGCATTTACCCATACGGCATCCTTATATTTCCGGAACCATGTGAGTTGGCGTTTTGCATAATTGCGAGTGTTTTGTTTTATCTTTTCAAGGGTTGTTTCGTAAGAAGTTTTGTTGTCGAAATAATCGAAAAACTCCTTATAGCCTACCGTTTGCAAAGCTTTCAGATTGCGATAAGGAAGCAGTTGTTTTACTTCTTGCATGAGGCCTTGCTCTATCATTTTGTCCACACGCAGGTTGATGTGCTCATAAAGCTGTTCACGGTCTTTGTTTACGATAAACAATTGATAATCGAAATTACGCTCTTTCGGTATGTTGAGCTTTAATGCTGAAAATGGTTTTCCTGTTGTGTAAAATATTTCAAGAGCGCGCATTACTCTTCTTGGGTTTTTAAGGTCAATTGTCTGATATGATTCAGCATCAATAATTTTAAGTTTTGCAGTGAGCGAATCCAGCCCTGATTGAAAGAACTCATCAGACAATTGTTTTCTTATATCATTATCGGCAATTGGCAAATCGTCCACTCCATAGAGTACGGCATCCATATATAATCCCGTACCACCGGTAAAAATAAGATGAGAATGTTCCTTGAAAAGGGTATTTATTTTTTCAAGAGCCATTACTTCGTAAATGCCGGCATTCATATTCTCATGAATGGAATGCGACTGTATGAAATGATGTTTTACCTGTGATAATTCAACAACGGAAGGTACAGCCGTTCCAATTTTCATTTCGCGATACAACTGACGCGAATCAAAAGAAACTATTTGAGTTTGCAGCCTGTTGGCAAGCTGAATGGCAAGATTTGTTTTGCCGGCAGCTGTAGGCCCTGCAATAACTATGAGTTTATTTTTATGCCCTGTATGCAATGGCACATCGCTTTAAAATAGTTTTTTGTCAGAAGGGAATGGTGATAGTACCTTTGGTTTCAAGAGGGCATTTCGGACAATTATCGAACAACACACTTTCGGCAGCTTGCTTAGCTTTGGTAAGAAGATAATTGCTGGTGGTGGTGGTTCCTTCAGCGCCAGGACTTGCTTTGGTAACATGTCCATACTTATCAATCGTAATTTCAACCACTACAATACCTTTTTCCATAGTCAGATTTTCTATTTTAGGTTGCTTTGTAAGTGTGCGACCTGCCATTTCATATTTTACTCCTCTTACCTCAGCATTTTTTATCTCTGATTCCTGCACCTTCATTTCATTGGAAGCATCTGAAAAAGAAATACTGCTTACTTCGTTCAGAGGGAAACTCATCACGTTTCCTTTAAATTTAAAACTCACCTTATTATCAACCACCTGTTGCAATGTGCCATTCATTTTCTCGCCACTCTTCAATACTAATGTGTGCTGAGCAAATATTGTAAATGAACCAAGGCAAAATGCGCCAATGAGAATTATCTTTTTCATTATTCCGAATATTAAATATTATTTTTTCAAAAGTAATTTTTTCTGTCAGTAGGCAAATGATATTTTTATTAATAATACTAATGATTTTTCAACATTGCTTTATTAAGTGTATTATGTGCCTTGTATGATTAACTTTGCGCAGTTAAAATTATTATTACAAAGATGAAATTAGTAAGTATTATTAAGGGAGATACCTCTAAGCTGGGAATTGTAATCGGTAAAAAGATTTATGATTTAAGCGAAGCAGCTGCTGCAGCAGGTCATCAGAATTTTACTGATAATATGGCGGATTTTCTGAAAGGGTTTGAATCCAATATGCAAATAGCAGAACTTACGGAACAACAAATTTTCGAAGGAAAAATTCAGATAAGTGGTATTGACGAGAGCAATGCAGAATTGGGGGCTCCGGTACCTTCACCTACATCATGCCGCGATGGTTATGCCTTCAGGCAACATGTGGCTGCTGCAAGACGTAATCGCAGAGTGGAAATGATTCCTGAATTTGATGAATATCCTATTTTTTATTTTACAAATCATAATGCCATTCAGGGACCGGGCGATGTAATGTGTATGCCCGATCATTTCGATAAGTTGGATTTTGAACTCGAAGCAGCAGTAGTTATTGGCAAAAAGGGGATGAACATAAAAGCTGCCGATGCTGATGCCTACATTGCAGGTTATATGATTATGAATGATATGAGTGCACGCACATTGCAGATGGAGGAAATGAAGCTGAACCTTGGCCCTGCCAAAGGAAAAGATTTTTCAACAGTGATAGGCCCTTACCTGGTTACACCTGATGAATTGTCGGGTTATGAAATAAAACCCAAAACCAATCATACAGGGAAAAATTATAATCTGAAAATGACATGCAAGGTCAACGGTGTGCAGGTTTCTGAAGGTAATATGGGTGATATGGACTGGACGTTTGCAGAAATTATTGAACGATGCTCTTATGGAGTGAATATTTTACCGGGAGATGTGATAGGCAGCGGCACTGTAGGCACAGGATGTTTTCTCGAACTTAACGGAACAGGACTTCTTAATAATCCGGACTATAAACCACAATGGCTTCAGGATGGTGATGTAGTGGAGATGGAAATTACAGGATTGGGCGTATTGAAAAATACCATCAGGAGAATACCTTCTGATTTTTCAATTCTAAAATTAAAGAAAACGGCAACTAAGTGATTTACTTATTTATGTCTTTAAAACGGTTGCGTTTTAAGGACTAAATGTAATATCTTTCGATAATTTGTTGTTATAAAATATACGTTAATAAAAAAAGCCGGCTTAAGCCGGCTTTTTTTTTAGTTACCTAATTCACTCATGAATTTTACCCTCATGAGTCGTATTTCTTCAATGGTGTAATCGTTTTCGCCAAGTTCAATGAGTGCATCTTCCGCACTATCGGATTCGGCAGATCTGAAAAAGTCAAACACTTCTTTTTGACGGTCGCTGTCAATTACTTCATTGATATAATAGTTCAAATCAATTTTTGTTCCTGATGCTACAATACTTTCCAACTCGGTGATGAGGTCTGATAAAGGAATGCCTTTGGCATCAGCCATATCATCAAGCGAAATTTTCCTGTCAATATTCTGAATGAGGTAAACTTTGAGACCTGATTTGTTTACTACCGATTTAACGATAAAATCCTGTGGTCTTTCAATTTCATTCTCTTCAACATATTTTTTTATCAGATCAATAAATGGCTTACCATATTTAGAAGCTTTACCTGCACCAACACCGGTAATATTTTTCATTTCTTCCATGTTGATGGGATATTGAATCGCCATCTCTTCGAGTGAAGGTTCCTGAAAAATTACAAACGGTGGAAGATTTTTTTGTTTGGCCATTTGCTTACACAAATCTTTGAGCATAGCAAATAGAGTTTCATCAGCAGCTGCGCCACCGCCACCTCCATCCGGTTCATCATCTTCATCGCTGTTGTCACTTTCATAAGTGTGATCCTGAGTTACTTTAAAGCTGTGAGGCTTTTCCATAAATTCTTTACCGCTTTCGCTGAGTTTGAGCAGACCATAGTTGTCCACATCTTTATACAGGAGTTCGGCAAGTAATGCCTGACGAATAACGGCCATCCAGAATTTTGCATCCTGATCCATGCCTTCGCCAAACGTTTCAAGTTTATTATGCTGATAATCTTTTATGGCTTTATCATCTTTGCCGATTAATACGTTGATGATATGTTCGGCAGCAAATTTTTCTTTTACAGCCAACACGGTTTCAAGTACTAATTGCACTTCGTCCTGTGCTTCGATTTGTGTTTTTGGGTGAAGACAGTTGTCGCAGTTGCCGCAATTTTCCTCTTCGTAGCGCTCGCCAAAGTAGTGGAGCAGATATTTTCTGCGACACACGGAAGTTTCGGCAAATGATACTGTTTCAAGAAGCATCTGTTTTCCGATTTCCTGTTCGGCAACAGGTTTTCCTTTCATAAATTTTTCGAGCTTCTCGATATCTTTATAAGCGTAGAAAGTCACACAGCGACCTTCGCGACCATCACGCCCCGCACGGCCGGTTTCCTGATAATAACCTTCAAGTGATTTTGGAATATCATGGTGAATCACAAAACGCACATCGGGTTTGTCAATGCCCATACCAAAAGCAATAGTAGCAACAATGACATCAATTTTTTCCATCAGGAATTTATCCTGTGTTTCGGCACGCACGGCAGCTTCAAGACCGGCATGGTAAGGAAGTGCTTTAATACCATTGACGTTAAGTGTACTTGCCACTTCTTCCACTTTTTTGCGGCTAAGGCAGTATATGATTCCTGATTTTCCGGAATGATGTTTTACAAATTTGATAATTTCCTTAAGCACTTCCACCTTGGGTCGCACTTCGTAATATAAATTCGGACGGTTGAATGATGCTTTGAACAAGCGGGCATCCATCATACCAAGGTTTTTCTGAATATCAAGCGATACTTTTTCAGTAGCAGTAGCAGTGAGTGCAATAACCGGTATGTTTCCTAATGCTTCAACAATAGGGCGTAAACGTCTGTACTCAGGTCTGAAATCGTGACCCCATTCAGAGATACAGTGTGCTTCATCAATTGCCAGAAAAGAAACTTTAATTTCTTTGAAAAAAGCTACATTCTCTTCTTTGGTGAGCGACTCAGGTGCCACGTACAACATTTTTGTCTTGCCGGACTTTATGTCTTTTTTTACCTGAGCAATTTCAGTTTTGTTGAGTGAAGAGTTGAGGAAGTGCGCCACTGCTTCATCGGTGTTGAAACCTCTCAGGGCATCAACCTGATTTTTCATCAGTGCAATAAGAGGTGATACCACAATGGCCGTACCTTCCAGCATCAATGCCGGCAACTGATAGCACATAGATTTACCACCACCCGTTGGCATTATCACAAAAGTGTTTTCACCTTTTAATACATTTTGAATAATTTCTTCCTGATCGCCTTTAAAACTATCGAAGCCGAAATATTTAAATAAGGCATCTTTAAGCCTTGCATCTGTAGGCTTTTTGGTCACAAGAGCATTTTTTAGCTTCCCCTCAGAAGTGGTCGCCTTCTTTTTTGTGGCTGTCTCCGTCTTTGAGTTTTTTTCGGCAGGTGTAGTTTTGGTCTCAGTCTTCTTAGACTTGCCTGCTTTCTTTTTCTTTGCTTCTGCTAACATTTTATATAATAAAAAAACTTTGAAAATTTCAGTTAACTAAAATAGGTATTTTTGTCCAATTCAAATATGGTAATTTTTTTTTAAATTTAATACAGAAATAATTCACTTTGAAATCGGCACAACAAATTATTAAACTGGCTAAAAATACGCTTGATATTGAATCATCCGCTATTTCCGGATTGAAAAAACTTATAACAAGTGATTTTTTTGAGACTGTAAAATTAGTGTTTTTTTCAAAAGGAAGGGTTGTTTGCACCGGTATTGGCAAAAGTGCCATCATTGCTCAAAAAATAACCGCTACCTTTAACAGCACTGGAACTCCGGCAGTTTATATGCATGCTGCTGATGCCATTCATGGCGACTTGGGCATTATTCAGAAAGAGGATATAGTTATATGTATTTCAAAAAGTGGCAATACCCCGGAAATTAAGGTATTGGCACCTCTGTTGAAATCGGCCGGCAACAAACTTATAGCAATGGTAGGCGACACTAAATCTTTTCTGGCCGCACATGCCGATTTTATTTTAGATACTACTGTAGAAAAAGAAGCCTGTCCGCACAATCTGGCACCTACAAGCAGTTCGACAGCGCAACTGGCTATGGGCGATGCACTGGCTGTTTGTCTGTTGGAGTACAGGGGCTTTACCAAACAAGATTTTGCACGGTTTCACCCCGGAGGTTCTTTAGGAAAGAGGTTATATCTGAAAGTTGGTGATGTTTATGTGAATAATGCGAAGCCGGAAGTAAAACCGGGGGACTCAATTAAGGACGTTATCATCACTATTTCAGCCAACAGGCTTGGAGCAACTGCCGTGGTAGAAAAAGGCAAGTTGAAGGGAATCATTACCGATGGAGATTTGAGGAGAATGTTGGAGAAAAAGGGAATTGACAACAATGTTACGGCTAAGGACATTATGTGTAAGACGCCAAAGACAGTGACACCTGATACGATGGCATCAGATGCATTTCAGATGATGAAATCTAATAATATTACTCAGGTTATCGTTGAAGAGAAGGGAAAATATGTGGGTTTTGTACATTTGCATGATTTACTCAGGGAAGGAATTTTTTAAAAAAGGTTAAAGTATTATTAAGTGAAGTTTTTCAATAGGAATCCCGACCCGAATACGGAAATGAATTTTCTTGACCACCTGGAAGCATTACGCTGGCATCTGGTAAGGGCAACTTTAGTGATTTTTATTTTGGCAGTTGTTGCTTTTATTTATAAGGAAATACTTTTTGATGTAATTATTTTCGGCCCAAAGCGTCCTGATTTTATTACTTATCGCTTGTTGTGCAAACTTTCAGAGAAAATTTCAATTGATATGTGCATAACGGATATTCCGTTTACACTCATCAGTACCAGTATGGCAGGACAGTTTACAACGCACATGGTGGCAGCAGGTATTGCCGGGTTAATTCTTGGGTTTCCTTATCTGCTTTGGGAAATCTGGCGTTTTGTGAAGCCTGCACTTACTGGGAAAGAAAAAAGATATACAAGAGGAATTGTTTTTTCAGCATCATTTTTATTTTTCTGTGGTGTGGCATTCGGTTATTTTATTCTCTCTCCTTTATCTATTAATTTTCTCGGAAGTTATCAGGTGAGTGAACAGGTGAAAAATGCTATCACTATTGATTCGTATATCAGCATTGTGACTATTATGACGCTTGCCTGCGGAGCCGTTTTTGAGTTACCCATTTTAGTGTTTTTTCTCACCAAAGTAGGCATTATCAGCCCTAAATTTATGAGGACATATCGCAAACATGCTTTTATTGTAAATCTCGTAGTGGCAGCATTAATAACACCATCACCTGATGTAACCAGTCAGCTTTTGGTTGCCATACCATTATTATTACTGTATGAATTTAGTATTTTAGTTTCGGTGATTGTTGCCAAGAAAGAAGAAAAACTTAACAGAACTTAAGAAGCTATGAGTAAAGCTGCCGATGAATTTAATGACTATCGTCAACGGATGAATGATCGTATTCTCGCATCTGATAATTTAGTACTGAAACGATTGTTTAACCTTGATACCAATACTTATGCAGAGGGAGCACTTTCAGCTCAAACCAAGGAATTGCTGGGGCTGGTTGCCAGCATGGTATTGCGATGCGATGATTGTATAAAATATCATTTGATACAATGTAAAAATAGCGGAGTAACTGCAGAACAGATTTATGAGGTTTTTGCTGTTGCCAATATAGTAGGAGGAACCATTGTTATTCCGCATACTCGCAGAGCTGCTGAGTTTTGGGATGATTTAAAGTAAAATACCCGCTTTTATTTTTTCTCGTTTTTTTCTTTTTGCCTGAAATATTTTCTGAACAGAAAGTTTTTTTGCAGTGCTTTTAAATCTTCCTCTAAAGTATAGGAGCTTACCTTTAGTTGACTCATCACTTCCTGCAAATTGTTTTTCATTACGGTGTCAGTTAAGACTGCATGCACAGTGCCTCTATCGCTATTCAGTTTATTTGCAAAAACATTTATTTTATCTACAGCGGTATTGAGGGTATCAGAAAATATCTGAAGATTATTTACCAAAAGATCAACTTTGTTTGCTGCTGCTGTATCGGCAACTAATTTTCCGATTACACCTTGTCCGTTATCAATATCGCTGAGCATTTTGTTTAGTTTGTGAGTTATTGCATTGGCGTTATCAGAAGCTTCTTTGATAGATAGAATGGCATGTCGCAGGTTTTCGGTTACGGAGGTATCGGTTATCAGGCTTAAAAGATTATCATTTTTGTCAAGCCGGCCTGTTAATTTTTTCAGGTCGGAGGTAATGTCAAAAAGGTTGTCATTGGTCTTGCTGAGGGTGCGTATCATTTCATCACTTTCAACAGGACGTACGGACATCAGCACGTCTCCTGCCTGAATAGGATTTGAAGGTTCAGAAATGGCATTGATGCTAACTAATTTATTTCCCATCAAACCATCTGTGCCAATGCTGGCAATTGCATTTTTTTTAATGTAAGGAATCATTTTCTTTTCAATTACCATCTTTACCAAAATGGTATTGTCATTTTCAAAAACTACTTTTTTTACCGTACCTATATCAATGCCACCATAGCGAACATTGTTGCCGGGCATCAGGCCGTTGACATTATAAAAGATAGCACTTATTTCTATGGTATTCCCAAAGACATTCTTTTTGCTGCCAATCATATAGAACGCTATTATAAGCACCAGCACTCCTGCCAATACAAATGCGCCTAGTTTAATATTGTTCATTCTGTAATCTCTCATGTTGCAAATTCAAAAAATTGTTGGACATTTTTATCGTTGGATTTTTTTAACTCTTCATAGGTGCCCGTGGCATAATTGGTTCCATCGTAAAGAACAATTATTTTATTGGCGGTAAGTTTAGCCACGGTCATATCATGCGAAATCATAATAGAAGAAATATGATATTTTTTCTGCAGGTCGAGCATCAACTGAACTATTTCTCTTCCTGTAATAGGGTCGAGGCCCGTGGTTGGTTCATCATAGAGTACCAATTCGGGTTTCATAATAAGTGTTCGTGCTATGGCTACACGCTTACGCATACCTCCTGAAAGTTCTGCGGGCATCATTTCTTTTGTGTGAAGTAATCCAACATTCTCAAGAGCTTCATCAACCAGTTGCTCTTCTTCTTCACGACTGATGCCCATCCAGTGTCTCCGCATGGGGAAAAGGAGATTTTCACGTACTGTCATAGAGTCATACAAAGCACTGTTTTGAAATAAAAAACCTATTTTTACACGCAGACGATCCATCTCCTCCTGATTCAACTTCTGCATATTGATGTCAAATATCCGTATGTTTCCTTTGTCAGGCTTCAGTAATCCGACAACACATTTTATTAAAACCGATTTTCCAGAACCTGATTTTCCAATTACAACAATGTTCTCACCTTTTTTTAGTTCTAAGTTAAAGTCAATGAGGATATGTTTACTGCCAAATGATTTGTGCAGACCTTCAATTTTCAATACTACTTGATTTTCATTTGTCATACGTTGAGTCCTAACATATCCGTAATCTGTACGGCAATTAAATCAATTACAAAAACGATGAGTGAAGAGACCACTACAGCAGAGTTGGCCGCATGACCTACACCTTCTGTTCCTTTTTGTGAGTTATAACCTTTAAAGCATCCTACAATTCCAATCGCAAAACCGAAAAATACCGATTTAATAATAGAAGGTATGAAATCACTGAAGCGCAGTGAGCGAAATACTTTATTGAAAAACAAATCCCAACTTACAACGTCTTTAAGATTTACTCCTATATAGCATGCGTAAATGGCAATGAAATCGCCAAGTAAAACCAAAACCGGCAACATCAGCGAAATGCTTAATACACGAGTGACTACAAGATATTTAAATGGATTAGTCCCTGAGACTTCCATGGCATCAATTTGCTCGGTAACACGCATAGAGCCTAATTCGGCACCTATACTCGAGCCTATTTTTCCGGCACAGATTAACGCAGTAATTACAGGACCTATTTCACGAACTATGGAAATGGCAACCATTGCCGGGAGCCATGAAGTAGCACCAAACTCGGCTAACGTAGGACGTGATTGCACCGTTAGTACAAGCCCCATTATAAAAGCCGTTATGCCTACCAGAGGAAGTGATTTGTACCCATTGATGTAGGATTGTCTCAGAAACTCATGCCATTCATAACGAGGTTTGAATCCTTCTTTAAGGAACCGTAGTGTAAATGCAACAACCTGTCCCGCTTCATCCAGAAAATCACTTATTTCTTTTGTCAATTTCATTCCGTCAATATTCAGCACCTTAAAAAGCAATGATAATAAAAATAAACGAAAACAGTGGTGTTTATCCTTTATAATTGAAAATTATCGCTCTTAATGTTTTTAGTTTTATCACAACAAATATTTTAAGCTGCATAATATCGTTTACTTTTGTCGTGATGAGTGATCAGTCATATATCAAAGGATTTTCGGCATACATAAAACTCGAACGATCATTGTCGGCAAATTCCAACGAAGCTTATGTACATGATGTAGAGTTGTTAAGCAGTTTCCTTCAGCAAAAAGTTACATCAAAAGGATTATTGGCAGTAACGCTTGAAGATTTGCAGGAATTCATTCAATGGGTTAACGAAACTGGTTTGAGTGCACGAACACAGGCAAGAGTAATTTCAGGCATTAAAGCTTTTTATAAATTTTTGTTGCTTGAAAACACCATCAATGACGACCCTACAACCTTGCTTGAAACACCCAAACTAGGACGAAAACTACCTTCCTTTCTTACCATTCAGGAAGTAGATGCTTTACTTGGAGCTATTGACCTGAGTTTACCTGAAGGGCAGCGCAACCGCGCTATGCTCGAAACGCTATACAGTTCAGGTTTGAGGGTGAGCGAATTGGTTACACTGCGCAAATCCGATACACATGCTGACATTGGTTTTTTAAAAATTACCGGAAAAGGAAACAAGGAACGTTTGGTGCCTTTGGGAAGTTCTGCCATAAAACATATTGAACTTTACGAAACTTCTTACCGCAATCATCTGAAAGTAAAAACAGGGAATGAAGACATATTGTTTTTGAATAGGAGAGGAGCTAAACTTACACGTGTAATGGTATTTACCATAATTAAACAGTTGGCTGAAAAAATACAGTTGAAGAAAAAAATCAGCCCGCATACTTTCAGGCATAGTTTTGCAACACATCTCATTGAAGGTGGTGCCGACCTGAGAGCAGTTCAGGAAATGCTCGGACATGAAAGTATTACAACAACAGAAATTTACACACATCTCGACAGAGATTATCTGCGACAAGAGATTATGAAACACCATCCGAGAGCATGAGTTATCAAAGAATAATGGTAGTTGCTGGTGGAGGTGCAGCAGGTTTTTTCGGAGCTGTCAATGCTGCAATTTTATGCCCGGAGTTGAAGATAATAATACTCGAGAAAACACATAAACTGCTTGCTAAAGTGCGAATTTCAGGAGGAGGAAGATGTAATGTTACTCATGCTTGTTATGACAACAGATTGCTTGCTGAAAATTATCCCAGAGGGAATAAAGAACTTAGGAGTGCATTACAAAAATTTGGTCCGAAAGAAATCATTGAATGGTTTGCGCTCAGAAATGTAAAACTGAAAGCGGAAGAAGACGGACGTATGTTCCCTGTCAGCAATAGCAGTGAAACAATTGTCAATTGTTATCTTAACGAAGCTGCAAAATATAAGGTGGAGATAAAAAACGGTGTGGGCATTGCCGCATTTCAAAAAAATGAACGTTTTACTTTGACTTTAACTGATAAAACAACTCTGGAGTGTGACTATCTTTTAATTTCTACAGGAGGCAGTCCGGCACTGAGCAATTATAAATGGATTTCAGATTGCAGCGGCCACCGTATAGTACCACCTTTGCCGTCATTGTTTACATTTAATATTCCTGACTCACCATTCCTCGGTCTTGAAGGAGTTTCGGTTCCTGCTGTAAAAGTGAGCTTAAACGGAATTAAACACGATGTTACAGGGCCTTTGCTCATCACTCATTGGGGGGTGAGTGGCCCTGCAATAATCCGTTTGTCGGCATGGGCTGCACGCGAACTTTATGAAAAGGATTATAACTGTATGGTAAAAATAAATTTCTTTCCGGAGGAAAATACAGAAACATTCAAACAGAAGCTTATCAGCGAGCGGGCGCAATCTCCACACACATCTTTGCAACAACTGATACCATCATTGCCTCAACGTTTACGTCAAAGAATTTGCGAAATTGTTAACGTGAATCCGAATGCTGCATTAGGCAGTATTTCCAATGTGCAATTAAATCAATTGGCAGTAAAACTAACTGCATTTGAGTTGACCATGAAAGGTAAAACAACTTTTAAAGATGAATTTGTAACCAGCGGAGGAGTAACATTAAAAGAGATTAACATGCAGACAATGGAAAGTAAGTTGGTTTCAAACCTGTTCTTTGCCGGTGAAGTATTGGATGTGGATGGTGTGACAGGAGGATTTAATTTTCAGGCTGCATGGGCTACTTCAATGGCAGCAGCTCTAACTATTGCATCACGTTGTAAGGAGAATATGTAATTTTGCCGCCATGTTATCAGGAAGATTTAGATTTTTATGGGTTGTAATTTTTTTCATTGCTTGTAGTAGCAATGAAAACACAAAGCAAACACCTGTTCCTGATAGTAAAAATTTAAAGGAGCAGATGGTAAGAGTGAATAAGGTTCAAACCTATAATGAAGACAGCCAGATAGATGATTTTCTGAAAAGATACCAATATCCTGTAAATACTACAGCCACTGGATTGCGATATTATATCTACAAAAAAACAGAGGGAGAACAGCCCGGTGCACATAGCATTGTAAAAATAAATTATAATGTGAAGTTACTGGACGGAACAGTGTGTTATTCCTCTGACAGTTTAGGCGCACTCGAATTTCAGATAGGAAAAACGGATTTGCCCGTAGGACTTCAGGAAGGAATGCAACTCATGAAAACCGGTGAGCAAGCTATTTTTATCTCTCCTTCAAAATTAGGTTATGGCCTCACAGGTGATGGAGCTGAGATTCCCCCCAATGCAGTACTTTTTTACGATGTTAAATTACTTCGGGTAATAAAAAAATAATCAGAGATGAAGATAAATATTTATTCAGCGATAACGATACTTGTTTTTTTTGCTTCCTGCAAGCCGGGCTTCAAAGACACTCCTGATGGATTGAGTTACTTATTTGTTCAGGAAAATGAAAAGGGAGTTAAAGCAAAACCCGGAGATATACTTAGCCTGCGAATGTCTTATAGCACAGAGAAGGATTGCTTATTATTTAATTCCAAAATGATATCTGATTCTTTTAGGCTGATTTTGAAAAAACCGCAATATAAGGGAGATATTAATGAAGCTTTGGCTATGTTAAAAACAGGTGATAGTGCAAGATTTAAACTCAATGCGGAAAAGTTTTATGAAAACACTATAAAGCAAACGCTACCCCTCTATATTCCGAAGGAATCAAAAATTGTTTTCAATGTAAGACTTTTAAAAATTACACCTTTAAAGGAGTATGAAAAGGAGTTGTCAGAAGCAAAAAAAATAGTTGCAGAAAAACAATCACAGGAAATAAAGGATTACGTGAACACTCATCAGTTGAAAGGTGAATTTCTTTCTACCGGTACATTTTTTTCTGAACAGGTTAAAGGCAAGGGCGCTCAGGCAAATTATGAAGATGAAGTTCTTGTCAATTACAGCGGTTACTTTTTGGATGGTCGCCTTGTTGACAGTAATAAGGATAAAAAGCCATTGCAATGTAAAGTTGGAAGTAGTGGACTTGTTGATGGATGGAATGAAGCCCTTCAGCGAATGAATGAAGGGGGAAAAGTTACAATAGTGTTACCTTCGTCAACTGCGTACGGGGAAGAAGGTTACGGCCCTGTACCGCCATTTACACCTCTTGTTTTTAATATCGAATTAGTAAAGGTGTTGAAAAAAAAATGAATTCATTTTCTGAATAGTTTTAGATTTGCAACGAAATAGAAGCAAACAAAAACGCAAAATCATGAAACGACTTTTACAATTAGTTACCTTATTTATTTCAGTAACTTTTGCAGCAACTGCGCAAACACTACCCCCGTTATTTATTGATCAGCTTGTAAGTTCAGGATGGGATGATATGGAAGGATTTGTCAATGACTCCACAGGGCAGAATTACGTCTGGGAAAAAGCCGGTGTGGTGTGGGTTGTTGATACCAATGGAAATAAACTAGCCCAGCCATTGATTGATATAAGCCAAGAGGTGGGTAACTGGCGCGACCATGGCCTAAATGGTTTTGCTCTTGATCCTCATTTCAGGACTAATGGATATTTCTATTTGTTTTATGTAGTGGATTTGCATTATCTACTTTACTATGGAACACCAAATTATAATCCCAACGCCAATCTGTATAATGCCGCTACAATAGCCAGAGTAACCCGATACACCGCTAATCCGGCTACAAACTTTACTACTACAATACCAGGAAGCCGCTTCGTGTTACTTGGCGAAACTAAACAAACAGGCATTCCTGTATTATATGACACCCACAGTGGAGGCTCACTGGTTTTTGCAACTGATGGTACTCTTTTCGTCTCAACTGGTGATGGTGCATCGCCTGCTACTGCTGATAGCGGACAAATTTCACCTGCATTAAGCTATTGGCCTCAGGCTCTCTCTGACAGTATTATTACTCCTCAGGAAAATGTTGGCGCCTATCGAACACAGATGATTCAGTCGCTTAATGGAAAAATTTTGCGATTGGATCCTGCTACCGGTGATGGACTTCCTTCTAATCCCTTTTATGACCCATCAAATCCTCGCGCTGCACAATCCAGAGTATGGGCATTAGGTTTGAGAAATCCTTTCAGGATGGTTCTGAAACCCGGAACCGGAGAATCCGATGCTTCTGCAGGAAACCCGGGGACTTTATATATTGGTGATGTAGGTTGGCAATTTTGGGAGGATATCAATGTTTGTAATGCTCCCGGTATGAATTTCGGATGGCCTGTTTATCAGGGTTTCGATTTAGACCCTAATTACTATGGCTCCAAGCAGTATAATTTTTATGCTCCCAATCCACTATATGGAATTGGTGGTTGTACAAAAAAATATTTTACTTTCCACGATCTGATTCAAAATCCAACACAAAATGGAATTGTTCCGTTTAATAATCCATGCGATGCTTCTCAATCTATTCCGTCCAACATTAGAACATTTGTACACGCACGGCCGGTTATAGATTATTTTCATGGTAACGAAGCTAGAACAGGTATCTTTGTTGGTAATAACGCATCACAAATTGATATTGATGCCCCGGCATCCCCTGTGGATGGTGTAAGGTTTGGCGGATATACTTCCGTGGCTGGCTTATTTTATCAAGGTTCAAAATTCCCTGTTGATATGCAGGGAAGTTATTTTCATGCCGACTACGCAGGAGAATGGATAAAAAGATTTGACTTTAACAATAAAGATACGGCAACTTTGGCAAGAGGCTTTGGTGATAATATGGGAGCTGTAGTATATATGAAAGAGAATGAAAAGGATGGCTGTATTTATTATGTCCGTTATCCGGATCAGATTCGCAGAATATGTTACACTGCTCATGTGAATAACGTGCCTTATGCCATTGCAACATCAGATACCAGTTATGGTCCGTCTCCTTTAACAGTAAACTTTGATGCAAGTCAGTCTTATGACCCGGACAATGATCCATTGACTTATTCATGGAATTTCGGTGATGGTTTTACATCTACTTTAATCAATCCTCAGCATACCTATACTGTTCCGGGAAGTGGGGTTCAGAGTTTCTGGGCAGTATTAACAGTTACTGATACTGCAGGGAACAGCGCCAAAGATTCTGTTTTGATTTCGATTAATAACACTCCCCCTGTAGTACACATTACCAGTTTTAATGATGGTGATTTATATTCAATGCTTCAAAGTACAATACTTCCCTTGCAGGCGAATGTAACAGATGCAGAACACGGGCCTTCTCAACTGCATTATAAATGGAATGTTTATTTTCATCACAATCAACATGAACATCCTGAACCTACAGATACCAATAAGGTCACTTCGGCAACGTTGCTACCGGTGGGATGCGATGGAGAAATTTACTACTATCGTATCAGGCTGACTGTTACGGATGATGGAGGACTTAGTGGTTATGATGAAAAAAGTGTATATCCAAATTGTAATATAGATTGTAACGGAGTTTTTAACGGAACTGCATTCATAGATAATTGTGGAACA
>JAFDWZ010000047.1 GCA_018268195.1 Bacteroidota bacterium
TATTTGAGTTGTGCAACAGACACACGGGTTTTGCGTCAGGCGGGGTGACGTGCAAACTTGGAGCTTTGTACTTCTATTTAAGTTCAGTGCTTGTTTACAGTTTTGTGCTCCGAAACCCGCCCGAACGCAAAGCCCGAAAACGTTACCTGCTATATTACAAAAGACCGTGCTAAAAGAAAATTTCGTACATTTGCAAACACATTAATTTAAATAAAACGAAATGTAAAATATAATTTCTTTCAGACAAATCAGAACAATAACCGCAAAGCGGTTGCTGTATTGTTTCATCTTTAAAGAAAGGAATTATGCTTACTTTACAAAACATTTCATATACACACCCAAACAAAGATTTACTGTTTAGCGACATCAATCTGGCAGTAAACAATCACGAAAAGACTACGTTAATCGGCAACAACGGAGTAGGAAAATCTACTCTGCTTAAAATTATTGCAGGAGAACTCCAACCAACCAATGGACAAATTTGCGTAGAAATTGAGCCGTATTATGTTCCGCAAATTTTCGGGCAGTTCAATCATTTGACTATCGCACAAGCGTTGCGAATTGAAGACAAATTGAACGCTTTGAAAGAAATTTTAAAAGGAAACACAAGCGAAGAAAATTTCAATTTGTTGAATGACGATTGGACAATCGAAGACCGTTGTACCGAAGCATTGAGCTATTGGCAACTCAACGATTTGGATTTATCACAAAAAATGGAAGCGCTGAGTGGTGGACAAAAAACCAAAGTTTTCCTTGCCGGGATTTCCATTCATCAACCCGAATTGATTTTATTAGACGAACCAAGTAATCATTTGGATATCGCAAGCCGACAACTTTTATATGACTTTGTTCAGAACACAAAAAGCACTTTAATCATTGTAAGCCACGACAGAAAGTTATTAAATCTGTTAACCAGCGTTTGCGAATTGAACAAAAATGGAATTAAAGCTTATGGCGGCAATTACGACTTTTACAAAGAGCAAAAACAAATAGAAAATAATGCTTTGAGCCAAGACATACAAAGTAAAGAAAAAGCATTGCGAAAAGCCAAAGAGAAAGAACGGGAAACTATGGAACGACAACAAAAATTAGACAGTCGTGGTAAAGGCAAACAAGAAAAATCTGGCGTTGCGCGAATAATGATGAATACTTTGCGAAACAATGCAGAAAACAGCACTTCAAAACTAAAAAGTGTTCACGCAGAAAAAATTGGTGGACTTTCGCAAGATTTACAAGAACTTCGCTCTTCGTTACCTGACATTGACAAAATGAAATTCGGCTTTGACAACTCAGCCTTGCATAAAGGGAAAGTTTTGTTTACTGCAACGGACATCAACTTTGGTTATGATAACAAACCGCTTTGGAAAAACAACTTGGCTTTCCAAATGACAAGTGGCGAACGCATTGCCTTGAAAGGGAAAAATGGTTCAGGAAAAACAACTTTAATCAACCTGATTTTAGGAAATTTAGAACCGCAAACAGGAACAATTTACAGAGCGGACAATAAATCAGTTTATATTGACCAAGATTATTCTTTGCTCGACAACACGCTGAAAGTTTATGAACAAGCCCAACAATTCAATAGTTCCGCATTGCAAGAACACGAAATCAAAATCCGCTTAACTCGTTTTTTGTTTACCAAAAACGATTGGGATAAACCTTGTATTGCATTGAGCGGTGGAGAAAGAATGCGTTTGTTGTTATGCTGTTTGACCATTAACAGCAAATCGCCTGACATCATTATTCTTGATGAACCAACGAATAATTTAGATATTCAGAATGTGGAAATATTAACAATGGCAATTAATGAATATAGAGGAACGCTGATTGTTGTGTCGCACGATGAAACGTTTTTAGAGCAAGTAAATGTTGAACGGACGATTGAACTCTGAAAAAATACAGCAGGTAACAGCTCGTTTGGCAAAAGCGGCAATAAACGTCTTCGATTGAAAATTTTTTGCTAAATTTACGTTCTCGTCTTCGGTTGAAGTTTAGTGGTAAAATGTGCCGCCTTCGCCAAGCGAGGCAAACGTTATACGCAACCCGTGTCACTCCGATTAAACATTCTGCTAACTCGAAAAGACACCCCTCCGAAAGCCGGCAAAGCCGTTTTAGCTATCCCTTCTGTAAAATAAAAAGTGAAGCAACCCTGCCGCACAACCAACCGTAAAATTGCTTCACTTTTTATTTTACCCAACCGCACAAAACCGCTTTACATCAAATTTTCCATAATGCTGTAAAAGTTACTCATTAACGGAATGCTGAAAACGATTTTTATTTACATCAGCTTTTCTTGAAAGCCCTCTTTTTATTCGTGCACAAATGGGACACCATGTACCCCTTGAAACATGTACGAAAGAAGCTTCCCATTCATGTCCATTTGAACATTTCCACTTGAGTTTTGCCTGTCGGTTTACATAAATTGATGAAAGGCATTTTCCACCTTTCGATATTGCAAAATCTTTTATATCTTCTATAGTGTTCTTAAGATTGTTTGCACAATGAGGACACCAGCTGCCTCTTAAAACGTGAGAGGGTGTTGATTCCCATTGATGCTTATTAGAGCACTGCCATTTTAGCTTTGCATGTTGGTTTAAATAGGTTGTTGAAAGACATTTTCCATTCTTTGACTTTGCCAGGGCCTTCATTTCTTCAATTGTTCTTTTTAAATTACCTGCGCAAGCCGGACACCAGTAGCCTGCGGTAATTTGATCAGGAACTGCTTGCCAGATATGTCCTTCAGCGCATTGCCATTGGAACTTTGTTCTGCTGTTTATATATTTCTCTGAAAGGCATTTCCCGCCTCTTAATTTTGCAAATGCCTGCATAAGTTAAACCGAACCTTTTGCAGGATGCAAAGGAAAACTTTTTTTAAGGGATAATAAATATTGCTTTTTTATTTTTTTGTTTTCGGCTTTGAACTTATCAATATCAGATTTTATTGGTTTGGCGCATACAGGACACCATGTGCCGTTTTTAATATTGCGCGGGCTGGCAGTCCAGATATGTTTTTTTGAGCATTGAAATTTTAAGTGAGTATCCTTATTTATATATTTTTCTGAAAGGCATTTGCCGCCCTTTTGTTTCGCAATTTTCTGAAATTGTGCTAATGTAAGTTTCGTGTTTCCTGCGCAGGACGGACACCAATATCCGAATTTGATATTTTGCGGAGGCGATTTCCATACATGACCATTTTTGCATTGAAATGTCATGAGGGAGGTGCCGTTCTTATATTCAGAAGAAAGGCATCGGCCTCCTTTCTTTGCTACGAATGATTTCAGTTTTGCAAAATGTATTTGTTGCTCTTTCTGCTTTTTGCAAATAGCACACCATCCGCCTTTTTTCAAATTACCAAAGAGTTGCTTCCAGACATGCCCATTTTCGCATTCCCATTTATATTTTGCAAGAAGATTTGTGTATTTTAAAGAGAGACATTTTCCCTTTCTTTTTTCGGCATATAATTTAAGCTCATCAAGGCGTTCATGTTTCGCACATTGCATGCACCATCCGCCTTGCCGAATGATAGAATAAGATGCATCCCAGGTATGCCCCTGGCTGCATATCCACTTTAACTTGCCGTAATTGCTAATATATTCTTTGCTGAGGCATTTGCCGCCTTTAAGATGCGCTATTTCGTGCATCTCTTTTATCGTGAACCGACTTGCCATATTACCGGAAATGAAATTTTCTTAAAAATTTAATTGGCTGTAAAAAAACATTTTTTATGCTCATTTGAAAACAAGAAAACGTTCTAAAATTATTATTCTTTTATGACAGCCACCTTTTTACTCCCTCTTGCATCACCCGAAGTTACCACCCAATTATAAAGTCCTTCGCAAATATCCGGCAAGCTTATTTGTTGTAATGTGCTCCACATTGATAAATTCCTTTTGTAAATACACCTTCCGCTTACATCAAATATTTCAAGATTGCCTCCGCCAGCCAAAGCAGCATAATTTTCAGGGATGTAAGGAATAACCTGCGCTTTAATCGTAGTTAATGCAAATAAACAATTGAGAATTGTTAACGTTAATACTTGACTGTAAAATAGTTTTTTCATTTTGATAAGAGTTTAAAGATGGGTCATGAGAATTAAGAAATAGATATAGAAAACCATTTGTATTCACAAAGAACAGAACTTTTGTGATTAAATTTATTTTTCTCTTTTTAAAGCCTTTACCACTGTTCGCTTACCGTCAATTATTAATTCAAAAAAATAAATGCCGCATGAAAGAAAGCCGGTGTCAATTGTTCGTGTGCAAGCGCTGCCAACAGTATTTTCCGACTTGCTTAAAACAGTTTGCCCTAAAGTATTTTTTACTGTAAATGTCAGTTGTTTCAAACTTTGTTTTGGAATTACAAGAGAAATATTATTTACAAATGGGTTAGGAAAAACAGAAAAACTTAAATGAGAGTTATCTTCGTTAATCCCGGTTGGCAGAAAATAACTTTGAATATAATTAGGTAATCCGGTTAAACAGGTTCTTCCGCCAAGCGAAACCGCATTATCAATGTAGTTACATTGAGCACCCGGTAATTCCGGATTGCTAATGACACCCAAATGACTTTCATAGAGTTGAGCAACATAGATTTTTCCATCGGGTGCTAATTGCAAAGCGCCTGCATTAATAGCAGTTGAAGTTCCGATTAATTGAATTGAACTGTTTATTATTGGCTCGGAGCCTGATGTAATATCCCATTGATAAATATTCCCAGGTTGGACAAAAGAGGAGTATAAATAATTACCGGTAGCTGAAAATTCAATCCCATAAACTCCATAAGCGGCAGAAGGTAAATTTAAATGCTTTAAGCTGGTAACACTGCCGGTAGTTGAATTGAAATCAAATAGCTCAACATAATTTGCTCCAAAAGCGGCATAAGCGAGCTTAGACCCGTCAGGTGAGAATTTCATATAGCCCTGTGAAGCATCAGCAGTATTAAAAACCGTACCGATTTTACTAATTACCGGTGATAGCGAGATTCCGCTTGAATTAACTAAATATGCGAAAATACTATCACTGCTTTCTGCATGAACCATTACCCAAAAGTCAATATTGTTCGAGTGGCGAACTGCTGTCAGTTTTTCACTTACCCCAGAAACTATTAACGAATTTTTTACGGTTACATCACCATTACCATTATCCAGAGCCATATCAACAACAGAGTAACTAAAATTTCCACTGTCTCCCGAGGCTTGCACCGTAAAAATATAACAGAGGGTATTATTATTAGGAAAAGGTGCAATTAAAGCAGACTGGGTAGATGATACTCCTCCTGCAAGCCAATTTCCGTTTGGCATCTGGTCATGTAAGCGGTTCCAAACATAAAATCCATCTGAATAAAATAATAACGAACCATTAGCGTCACTTATAGTTGCACATCCTTCAATTGTATTAAGACTTCCATTAAGAAGCGCGGAAGGTACGCCTGAATTAAAATCAACACCAGCGCTATCTCCAAAATACCAAACATAACCCTCTTTTTGTGCATAAATTAAATTACTAAAAAAAGATAAGAAAAATAAAAGCAAGAAAATATTTTTCATGATCAGGGAATAAATTTTCAAAACGCCAATGCTTTTACGAAGGTTAAGTTCTTTTTTCATAGCTTAGAGTTTAATAAGTTTAATTGAAATTATGAATGTTGAATGTTGAATCAGCATTGGATACATACCGGCTTTTAAAAATTTCACATCAATTGCATAAGAGTTTAATTCATTGACGCTTACAGTATATGTTTTAATACATTTCCCCAAAATATTGTAAATATTAATGTTTACATCATCAGTAAAATTTTCAAAAAAAACTTTATTTAAGCGTGAATTAAAAAACAGCTTAGTATAACACGGATTAGGAAAAATTTTAATTAAATCGCTTTCAGATTTAACCTCCGGAATGTTTACCGGAGAGTTAGTACAATTTAAAAAAATTATAGTATCTGTGGAATTATAAAATTTGTTTAGACAGGTTGTAACACCATCCCACGTCAGGCACATTTGTCCCAATAACCCGCAGTTTGCACACTCTGTTTCGCTGTAGTATTTCTCCACAAAAGCCCGTGCCAGGTAAACGGCATTGCCACCCGCATAAGGGCACTGGTGCGCTATGGCAAGCGCATTTTGTATTTGGCTTTGTGCATAGCCTTCGCCCTGCAATAAGGTATTGGCTGTTATTTCATTCATGTATCACCGCCACTTTTTTACTCACTCTCTTCCCATCACTCGTTACCACACAATTATAAACCCCATTTGCCAGCGTAGGCAATCCAAAGCTCTGCTCATTGCTCCAGGGCGGCAATGTATATTTAAAAACCACCTTGCCCGTTACATCATAAATCTCAAATACTCCGCTTTTATTTTGCGGCAGCAAATATCCAATGTTTAAAATATTATTTATAACAGGGTTTGGATAAACACGAAAACGAAAATCAGGTGGCGATAACTCATTCATATTTGTTATTAAGCACGGGCAGGTTGTTTGTGTGGTATCGCAGCCAAGGTAATAGTTAGGGTGATAAACATTTCCTCTTACATAGTAACAAGGCAAATGCAAAGCGTGTTGTTGTACATCACACGCTATGCCTGCGCTGTCAGGATAATTGATATAATGCATATCAATCACACCATTTCCTGAGCATATATACATTTTACCGTTGGCTGCTAAATACATCATCCAGAAATTGGTTAAAAACGGAGGGTAGGGAGAATAAAAAGTGTCATTCTCGGCTACTAATTGCAGGCTTGCCTGTATATTGCTGGTATCAGTATTCATTTGGAACACTTTTATAAATGTTGTGAAATATAAATAGTTGGAATTGGATGAAAATGCTAATCCGTTCCCCGAAAAAGTAGAGTCCAAATAGGTAATCATCTGTCCGTTTGAAAAATTTCCATTGCATCGGTCAAAATCAAATAATCTAATTTGATGAGTTACAGGTAAGCCGCCATTATAAAAATCGCGGTAATGATAAGCAAACTTTTTTCCATCAGGTGAAAAATTTGCCTGCCCCATATTATAATAATGTAATGGAACATTTAATGTTTGTTTGGTAACAGAGGCTATTCCTGAAGGTGTCAGGAGTATTTTATAAATATTGCTTGTACTGTCTTCAAAAGCTATTATCCACCAATCCCGTCCATTGGCATGTTTACAGGCCGCCATGCCGGGTATGAGTGTATCATTTACCGCTATAAGATTTTTTTGTCCAGCAGCCACACCTCCGAGGCCTCCGTTTAAGTTCATGTCAATAACCGTATAATATACTTCGGTTGCTTTAGAGTTGTTAACATTATAGTTCCCTGTTTGATGAAACAACACGTAACGCAAACTATCTCCAGGGAAAGGCACAATAATATTTGAATGGAAATAAGGTATACCTGTAACATTATCACACCAGTCATCAGTAAATTGCCCGGGATTCAGTCCTCCTCCGTTTTGCATGGTATCCATAGTAGCATCTGCAATCCAGCAGCCATTGCTCACCATCAGCAAATTGCCGTTGGCATCGCTAATATTCCCCTGTGCCGCCCAAAATGGCATTTTAAAATTAGCAGGCGTAACAGTTACATTGTTTGCATCAAATTGAAGCCAAGCTTTAGTTGATGTTACATTCGTATCAAACAATGCCACATCATAACCCAATAGCCAATTATGATTATAACCCTGTGCTATTACTTTATTGCCTGCCAAAAATAAAATAAGCAGGGCGAAGTAATGCTTCACCCTGCTTAAAATTTTTACATCTCCTCTCATCTGCTGATAATGAGCTTAGTTGTTTTTGTCACTTCACTGTTATATATTTTAACAGTATATACGCCAGGCGTAAGCGTGCTCACATCTATTTTTTTATCCTTCTCTTCGCATGCCATTTGTTCGGCTAAGGTTTGCTCGCCCAACATATTTACAATTAAAATATGGCATAAGCCAGCCAGCTTACCGCTTACTTTTATTTCAATCTGCTGGTCGGCAGGATTAGGAATAACTGTTATTTGAGGTAACATAACTTTATTCGCTTTCCCGCTTCCTGCTTGCCTGTAAATACCACTTTGCAGGCATACAGCATCATCAAAATATTCTGCCGTTTCATCCACCATTTCTATCATTGCCCTTGCCTGGTAAACAGCCGGTCCCCCTGCGTATGGGCACTGCTGAGCTAAGGCAAGCAGTGCGACATAATTGCCGCTTATGCTTGCTATGCCGTTGGCTTTAAACTGTAGCGTCATTTCATTCATCAGCTTATTATTGGTTTCAGGCAGCTCCACAGGCAGCACTGCGCTGTTTTTAAGAGATGCCGCGTTGCGCAAGCTGTCTGCATCTGTTTCATGCTGCTGCATAATGGCGGCTATTGCTGCATTAAGTGTATTAATGCCGTTTATTAAATTTTCTCTCAGCGCAGTGTAATTATTCATAGAATTTAGCGCATTCAGGCTGTCAATCAGGGCAATGCTGTCCATCCTGCTTGTAATAAGGCTGTCTGCCAGCAGCAGTGTGGCTGTTTGCTGCGGGGTATAGCTTTCGGCAGCGTTCAAATCCTGCTTCACCTCCTGCAATTTGCCCACAGGCGCATTCAGGCTGGCATCATAAAACTGCCGGTACAATGTGTCGGTAGCAAGTATCGTGGTATCCTCCGCCAGCTTTTCAAACAGGTATTGCTTGCCCATGCTTTTGGTTTCATCGGTGTAAACGGCTGTTTCAATCTGTCCTGCTGCTATCATTTTTTCCAGCTCATCATCGCCTCCGCCTCCTGCTACTGCCGCCATGCACGTCTGGCTGGTTGAACAGGAAAAAGGAGTTCCGGCTTGAGGGACAAACCAACCGTTTAGCTGATTTGTTAAATTCAAATGAGGGTAGAATTGCGGAGTAGCTGACATATTGAACCCCATTGTAGTATGAACTCTAAATGCAGAGGCTGCTTCATTCCCCACATTATCATTCACAGCCCCGTCAATACTTTGGTAGTTAATCCAAACATTTCCATTATGTGTTTGTGTACCTGTTTGCGCTCCTATAGCCCCAACATTATTCAAATGCAATCCTTCAAAATTGTTGCGCATGGCATTTCCGCGCATAACAGTGCCTCCGCACGTGCCGCCAAACCGCATGCCTGTGTAAGGCCCTGTCGGGTTTTGCGTAGTACCGCCTGTAAAATTGTTGCAGTCTATCCTGTTGTTTACGCTCAGGTTCACATCCATACCCCTTGTTCCCGCATTGGTGTGCGGTATAGTATTGGTTACAGCATTACAGCTAACCCTGTTACGCCCCCCACCGTTTAAGCTTATACCTGTGGAACCAGGCGCAGCAGGCACACCTTGGTTGGTAAACACCTGGTTATAGCCAATCCACGCATTCTCAACTCCCAATGTACCTATACCTATATGTCCGGAGCGTGTTTCTAAATGATAGTTATCAGAAATATTATAGTGTGCATTATTTCCCTGTTGCGATTCGGTCATAAAAATGCAGGCTGTTCCTTTTGCCAAACCCGATGGTTCCACTACAATGATATTGCCCGATGCGTACATATTAAAAGCATTATTATTTTCTTTAAAATCTATTCCCCTGTACGTTGCATGAATATTACATGCGGCAACATTCACATTACGGGCAAGGCTCCATTCCGAGTTTACGCCCCGCACCACATTGGTCATTCCTATTCGCTGTATTCTTGCATTATAAAAATAAGTATGTATGCCAATAGGTGCATTATCAATAGTGGTAGCTCCGCTGGCAAGCGGAAAAACAGCTATCGTGGCAGGGTCATCATCTCCTCTTGCAGTTACAGCACAGCCAAAGGGTTTCATTAATCCTAATTGTCCGTATGAGGCATCTGCCACAATATCATGAAACCGGTCATTCAACACCGTAACATCGCTGTGGTAAACCTCAATGCCAAAATTAATATTAAAAAATTCATTTGGGGTTAGTGCATTGTCGCCAATGGTAAGCGCCACATCATTAAGCAATATTCCTGCACGCCCCACAGTTCCCGGCATGTACTGCTGCCCTGGGTATCCGGCTTTTAACATATAAGCCACCTTGCCAAACTGTGTGCCTGTTACATTGCCCGTAGTATTACCTATGGCTCCTGTTGCTTCTGTTTCTAATCCCACCACGCAATCCAGGAAGTATGAATCGCGTATATCAAAATTAGCCTTATCCTCCAGCAGCACTGCACTCTCAGCATCTTTCAGCGTAGAGCTTCGTATATTAATATTTGCATTTGTTGCTACCCTTATCCCGGCCCACATTTGCGGGCAGCTATACAACAACGTATTGTTTACTAAGTTCAGGCTTAATCCGTTTTGTACATAAATGCTGCTGCCGCTTCCCATTACAAAAGTGCAATGGTTAAATAGTATGGGCACATCAATAATAAGCTGAACAAAATCATCAACAAAAATAAGGCTTTGTGGCGGTGGCGATCCTCCAAAAACAGAGCTTGCTAAAAAATCGCTTGCTGTAACATGATAATTTCCCGTGGCCGGATCAGGGCAATCAACATTTATACATGCCGTTGCCGATTGGCTGGTTCCATTACATGTTATAGTAGCCGTATTAATATTATTAACATCACTGCAATAACCGGCATCACTATAGCTTCCTGTCATATATACCGCAGTGCACCCCGTTTGCAAAGTAATCGTTTGCGGAAATGTAACGGCAGGCGATGGAGTAAAATATTGCGGCAATACATCTGTTAAAATTGCCGGTAGCGCATTAGGTCCGTTATTACCACAAACGGTTATGGTAAACATTACCGGGTCGCCTGGTGCAGCATTGGCACTTCCTGCTGTTTTAGCTATGCTGTAGCAATCGGTACAGTTACTTGTTCCTGATGTGGGTACAAATGGTAGTGTATAGGTAATAGCATAGCCATTCCCGCAAACATCCGTTCCGCTTACTGTTACTGGCGGTAACTGCAATGCGCCCACATTACAGCCGTTGGTTGCAAAATTATAAGTAATACAAAAGCCATCATTCATAACAAGAGTAGGATTGGTGCTGTTAACATTCCAGGTACCTGATCCTCCGCTTATGGAATATATACCCGTTCCTCCTGTTAAATCCGTAACTGATGTTGCCCCGCTAAATTGTACATTATATCCGCTTTGTGGAATAGTAACCGTTTGCAGAGACAATAATTCAACCTGCGATAAATTTTTAAAACATGCTGTTGCCTGGTGTACTGTGGGGTCGCAGGCAGTATAATTAGGCGGTACTGCACTGGTATAGGTCGAAATCGTTCCGGGCACGCTGTTTAAATCAACAGTAGCTGTTCCAAGCTGGCACAAGTTAGCTGATGGTGGTGGCGGTGGTAATGGTGTATTGTCACAATTCCAGCCCCAGGCAAAATCAACCTGGCTCGGCAATGCACTGCAATTAATCACGTTGGCGGTAATATCGCCTTCAAAAAAATGGCCGGGTGCCAGTTGGTTTAATGTTGTGCCATTAGGTGTAAGCCAAAAATAATTTCCATTTATCGCTGTGGTTAAAGGATAAGGAGGAGGGAGCTGCACAACTACTGTACCTGCAAGGTAATCTCCATAATTAACCTGAAATGGTGCTCCTAAAAAACCCGGTAAGTTAGCGCTATTAAAAGCAATATATACATTTTTTGCTTCTGTTGGATTCAAAGGACTTGGTGATTGAGCAAAATTGCTCAATATAAAATGCCATGTCACAGTTCCTGAATTGGCGCTGTAAACTCCCGGGGCAATATTAAATTGCAGGTTAGGGTTTGGTGGATTTAATATGGGATCAGGTGTAAGCTCATTCTGTATAGTAGCTACTGGCTGCGTCATCGAGCACGATATGGCAGGTGCACAGGAAACAGTATTATCACCAAATTCAATTTGCGAATGGTTTGCAGTTATACCCGTTGGTGGATTAAAGCTGCTGCAATTAACAGGCTCCATGTATAACCTTAGGTGCTGAAAGCTGGCTTCATCGCTTATAAAACCATTAGCGGCTGAATAACTCTCATAAAAACAATTAAGTGTTGGTGCTGATGCAATATTTATTATCGCAGGATTTGTAATCCCAATCCCCTGGATAGGTATGCCGGGATTAGTTTGAAAATATCCCACATTATAAAAATTATAATAAGTCGATACCCATTCTGCTTTTATACCTCCGCTGCCATTATTTTTCCATTGCCAGTCACTACTGGGAAGCAGCTCAGTAAATTTTTTGGGAATAATCGGTGGGGCTTTAAATTCGTATTGAAAATTCGTATTGGCGTAATTGCTCTTCAAAAATGATGTGGCACATTGTATTTCAACTATCGCTTCACAATCTGTACTTGCCCACAAAGTAGAGGGTGGTGCTGTATTTCTTATATAAGTTGTGGTATTTCTGCACGAAGTGGACAAAAAGTAATGAATGCTTCCAAATGGTTCACAATAAAAGAAAAAAGCATCTGCCAGGTTTGTCTGGGTTACCTGCGTAGCTGGTGGGTTACATGCGTATCCCGTACCCGGAAATTGCAATGGAACGTAAGGAGTTGTCAATGCACATAAGTCTGCTCGCGAATTAGGCATTTTTTCATTCGTAATAGCGCTTGGGTTACTATTAAGGTAGGTTATATTCACAGGTAAACCTCTCAAGTACATAAAATTTTCAACAACCCCATCATCTTTTTTATCACTTGCAGGTGTTTTATTTCCGCAAACTTTGTAACGCACCCTCAGCCGGTATTTTTGATTTTCAAGGAAATTAATAGTCCATCCCGGCTTTACAGTTATGCTAAGTCCTGTCTGGTTTGTCAGGTTTGTCAATTGAGTTTCACCAAATGTAAACAGCATCTTATCATCATCAGGTGCAACTCCTCTTTCAAACAGGCTATTCCATACTGCCTGCGAAACAGTTGCTTTATCAACTGTCAGGTGCAATGCAGTCGGATTTTGATTGGTATATCCCTCAAAAAATTCGTATTCATCACACACACCTGTAATATTAGGATCATCAATATAAAAATCAAAACCTGTTACATCAACATTATAGTCTGCTGCTCCCGTTTTGCCAAATCGTTTATAAAGTTGTATATAACCTAAGTTTATATTAAGGCTGGTCATCATGGTAGTATAAGTATATCCCCCATTGGTATTATCACCTGGTTCAAAATGGGCCAGCAAATAATCTTCAAGTTCATCTCCATAAACTGATTTATACAATTCTACATTACCATATTGAGAATATGTATTTTGCCCCGCATTTTGTGCGGGCGAATGCACAATCTGGGTACCTGTACTGCCGTTGGGTAGCTGGCCATTGTTATTTCCATCTTCAAAACCTAAAGATGTTCTTTCTACTGTATATCGGTCAACAATAATTCCTGGTGATTTACATCCTGGGCAATGTACATTTATAAATCCTTCCTCGCTTGACAGCGGAATCCAGCAGCATACTGCTCCGGTACCAGGCCCGTTGCAATCACTTCCTGATGCGGGTACATTAAAACAGGTCTCATTGGGTAAAAGGCTTAATTTAACTGTATAATGACTGGGCGATGAATTGTAAGGGCAACAAGATGTAAAACCAAAAATAAATTTGCCTGATGTAAATAAATCTTTCAGGCTTGCGCCCGGTACTCCTTGAAGGGCAAAATCACTTATTTTAAAATATAAAATATAATGAGTATTATTAACAAACAGTTTATCATCGCAAATACAATTCTTTGGCTCATAATCCGTAACCATCACTCCCTTTACATCAACAGGATTTGGCTGATTAATATTAACATTTTGAGTATATGGCCCACAGGTAAAATGGTCATATCTGATGCACTTTATTTGCGACCAGGCACCGTTATAAGGCATAGCCATCACAACATCATAAGGATTAGCTATGCTTAACCCATCATGGCATTCTATTTCAGCTTTAATATACCCTCCAATCTGTGTACCTGCTCCTAATGCCTGTATGTCTTTCATGTCATCTCCAAATAAACCCGAAAATCCCATACTGTAAAATTGTGCTGTATAAGCAAAGTAGGGGTTTAACGGATCCTGATTAGGTACTGTTATATCGGTGGTGGTGGGATAATAATTGGTAATTAGGTTTATATCATCAATTCCATAAATATTATTATTCGCTGTTGAGTACCCGCTAATCCCATTACTTATTCCAATTATGCTATTCGTATAATCTGGGGTTATTAAAGTGCCACACTTGGTTGTACACACGGCCTGTACCCTCCATTGATTATAAAATTTTTCACTGTTCAGGAAAACTCCTTCATCACTGCTTGGAGTATTTTTTATATCAAAATTGATTTGAATTATTCCGCCAGGAACAAAATCCTCAATTTTAATATTAAATGAATACACAGGATTGGCTGGAAAACTTCCGGTACAACTCGTAAATGTAGGTGTAAAACTGGCTGGGTTGGTTACTTGGGTTAAACAGTTTTGACAAACAGTCCCCGGTTTTATCATTGAGCTTACACTTGGCAGGGAAACAATAGAAAATGAACTTAAATAATAGGGATTGTTAAAAGTTACGTTAATCTCATCTAACGTAGTATTACCCGTGTTTTTAATTTCAAATTGCCATGTTTCATTATCACCCTGGCATTCCGTATTCTGTTGCGCGACCGCATCCGTTGGCGTAATTCTCTTCATCTCAAAACTCTCCAATCCCTTATTAAAGTGAAGTTCAATATCATAATCCTGCTGGCATTCATTACAATTAGGTGGTATTGCTGCATTGGCACAATGCCAGCTAAAATGAACCTGTGGCGCAGTGGCAGCAGGCGGATGAAGGCAATGGTCTATGCAGCCGTTAATGGTTACAGTTTTCTTTATATATAAATAATCATTCACTCCTATCAATGGCAGCGGTTGCCCTATTGGTAAAGTAACCCAGTTCAAACCACCCAGAGGCGCTATAATGGAATTTACAACAGTTGGCGCAGTTGGCGAAATGGCATATTTAACCGGTACGCTCGGTACGCTGCTATAGCTGTTACAAAGGTCTGTTGCAAATTGCCCCACTGCTATATTTGCATCGGCTGTTCCGTTGTTTTGAAAAGCAAAATACCAATCAGAAGTTCCCGTTGGATTATACGGGGCGCTAACGGTTATAAACTGGCTGTTGGGTATGGGTAATACTGGTACTATATTCGCACTGTAAACAGGAACAGCTACAGTAGGATTTACTGGTGTCAACAATGTTGGACTTGTTACTAATCCTCCGGGATAATACCACTTTACTACCACACTCAGGTTTGCACCTAATATGGATTTTAAAGAGCAATCAAGATAAACCGAATAATTAATATTTTCAATGTCACTGAAATTAGGAGCTACGTGCAAAGAAATAGGAAATTCAAACATGTTGAATGTTGCATTCCATTGTGCACCATTAGGAAAATTAAAACCTTGCCCGCCAAAAGTAATGTTCTTTATATCTATTGGATTATGGTTACCACCTGGATTGGTCGCGTAACAATTAGGAAATCCTCCTGGCCAGGGGTATGGTATTTGGCTCGAGTTATAGGGATAGGATATATTCCCTACTACAAATACTTGTAGGTAAAGTGTAAAATTTGTCGGCCAACCTGTATTGGCGGGTAAAGTAGGAGCATGTAAATTCCTAACCCCAAAACCAGCTGTTGTTTCACAAACAGTGGCACTTGCTGGCGTCAGATATGAATTTGGAACCGGTATTAATGATTGTGCACTCGCTAATAAGCTAATGCTTAAAGTAAATAGGGCAGTAATAAGTTTTTTCATTTTGGTTTGACTTTTAGTTAGATTAAATAAAAAAATAACATGTTGTTTTCTAACAACAAAATCCTGCAATACAACAGGCAAAAAAGTCAAACACTTGGGGGAGTATCTATCATTTCCATATAGCCTCGGTTTTAAAGTTTCATCAAAATAAAACAATAAAAACAACATTCAGGCAAAAGTTAATAAATATTTTTGAGGGGTTCCCATTTCATGCCGCAAACCGGCGGCATCAAATGGTCGCGTTTTTCGCTCATATCTTTTTTATTTTGAGGAACGAGAAATAAAAAAGGATAACCGCTGCAACCGCTAACGCAATTCCGTTTTTCAATCAGACTTTCCACAAAGAAAAACACACTGAAAAAAAAATCAGCGTGTTTTTCTTTAATCAAACTTTTCATTTTCAAAATAAAATATTTATTCCGTTTCCCCTCTCCGAAGGAGAGGGGTCAGGGGTGAGCCCCCCAAAAAAAACGCCTCGATAAATCGAAGCGTTCTCCATTTGTACAAATTCGTATTCGTTGCTGATTACACCTTGGGCACCATTTCAAAATTCTCAACCTTAATTTCTCCAGCTTGAATTTTCACACCTTCAATAATAAAAGGCTCAAAATCCGGATGGGTAGCAATAATATCATAAACATCAGGGTTTAACACTTCTCTGTATTTACCATCATTATCCGATTTAATTTTAACACTACGCTCTGCATTTTTAAATTCGAGTTCAACATTGCTCAAAGATGATTGTGTTTCCTTGTTCAAAGTAAAACCTTTAAACTGCGTAAACTTATGACCTAAATTTATAATCAAACGGTTTTTCTTATACTCAAACTTATATGGATAAGTCTCAGTAGTAGTAGGAATAGAATCCACAGCGGGGTCAATTTGTTTCTTCAACAACGCTGTAGTTTCTCTTTGCAGTGTAGCAATTGCAGAAGTTGCATTTGCTCTTTGAACCACTCGGTTTCTCACACTTTGTTCCTGTCCCTCATAATTGGTAATAGTCAAATCAAGGGCATTCAGCACAGCATCTGAAATTCCGTAAGGCGCCAGTGAAGCAACGTTCGTCACGCCTTTTTCATAAACAGTTTTGCATCGCATAATAAAAGTAGCATCCGCTTTGCGGTCTAATAGTTCAAGCATATCTGTCATCAGTTTTGCAAGATCCGTATCATTTTTACTATTAGCAAACGATAACAAAGCTTTACCTACAGATGAAGCAGCATTAAACAACACTAACTTCTTGGCTGCTTTAGTAGCACCGGCTCCATTTGCAACAGTGCCTTGTGTTTGTTCAGCAGCAAGCATAGCATTTACAAGGGCTTCAAGTGCCGAAGTTAAACTCGACAATATAGGAAGTAACAACAAGATAGAAGCAGGCGTTTCTTTAAGATATGCGAGTACCGCCTTCATCATTCGCATCCTGTTAATTTGAACTAAAGTCATGTCATTATAAATTAAGATTATTTATCCTTGTTAACCTCATAAATAAAATTACAGATATAACTATACCACAAAAAAACTTACATCATTTTTCAACCCGCTTAGCGCGAAAATTTAATTGCCAACCTGCTAAAAAGCCCCTGTGCCTTATCAAAAATCATTCATCCTGTGCAGAAAATCTTACAAAAATTTACACATTTATTTTTCATCCCTGTCGGAAAAAAACAATCACATTATAAAGAGATAAGTACTCACGTCAAATAGAACGCTGCTCAGCGCAAAGAGACAATTACCCGGCACAAAGAGAACGCTAATCGGCACAAAGAAATGACCACTCTTGACAAAGAGAACGCCAATCGGTAGTAAAAGACCACTACTCTGAACAAAGAGACCGTTATTCAGCACCAAGAGATAGTTACTCTTAACGAAGAGATGACCACTCAGCCCAAACAGCCGGAACATAGAGCCATGTCTATAATATAGTAGCATATCAAACCGGCACAGTTCCAAACGCCAACGCATTTGCATACACAATTAAAAGCCGCGCAAGCCCACAGCGCAACCAAAGCTTTTAATAGAGTATGCAAGCCGACACACGCGCCAGTGCGACCACGACAGAGTGCAAACTTCAACCGAAATCACCTTGAATGTCACACAGCTTCTGAAAACTTTTCTGCAAATTTGCATCAACATCACTTCGATTGCGCAGCCGGGCATGCGTATAACAAGGGCTTAGCGAAAGCGGGGGGTGCAGTGCTTCGTGGAAAATTTTGTGCATATTTGAAGTGTGGTGCTTCGTAGAAAGTGCAGTGCTAAAAGTCCCCGCCTTCGCCAAGCCCCGGCTCGTTAGCGGTCATTGTAAAACGAAAGCAGATACGATTGTTTCAAGTTACTAAGACAGTCCAGTGAAAGATATTTAAAACCAAATAAATAAGGCAATTATGGAAAATAAAGTGAACTCACTCAGAAAGACCGCAAAACTTGCCGGATTACTTTATCTTATACTTGTAATAACAGGCGTTTACAGTATTATGTATGTATCATCACAAATTATTGTACAGGGTGATGCTATCACCACTGCCAAAAATATCCTCGCCAAAGAATTTTTATTTCGGACAGGCATAATTAATGATTTAATCAGCAACACTATTTTTGTGCTTTTGGTATTGGTTCTGTACCGGATGTTCAGACAGGTAAATGAGTATCAGGCTAAATTAATGGTTGCATTTGTGATTGTGCAAGTTCCCGCAGTTTTTATTATGGAGGCATTAAATATTACTTCCCTTATGATTTTTAAAGGAGAAATATTGCAAACATTTGAACTTAATCAAAAACAAGATTTGGCAATGTTATTTCTTAAAATTAACGACAACGGCACTTTGACAATGGAAATGTTTTGGGGACTTTGGCTTTTGCCATTTGGACTATTGGTATATAAGTCAAGATTTATTCCCCGTATTTTTGGGATACTGCTCGTCATTGCAGGAATAGCATATATATTTGACAGTTTTGTATCTCTACTTTTTCCTACATACAGTACATTTGTGAACCAACCTACACTTTTATTAGTAGCAATTGGAGAAATTTCAATAACTCTATGGTTTTTAATTAAGGGTGTGAAAAATATATCAACAATTGAAAAATAATAAGGCCAATAGTCAGCTTCGCTTTGGGACAGCAGACAATGAAAAAAAAGAAAAACAACGAACCGCTAACAAGCGGTATAAAAAATTGCCGGGACAGTAAGTTATTCAAGGGTTGTAGCCCGCCTCAACTTTTGTTTAACTTGACAGGAAATCGCCCGCAATCGGCAACTTTTCATACCGCCCACCGTTATATGCCATTTTAGGACGACCGTGCAACTATAAAATTGAACAATCAAAAATCAAATGACACGTTAGACAAATTATGATGACCAGAATAAAAAAAATGCAATTTGCGAGACTTATTTTACTGACGATTATAATTTTTGCCGTTTTTCAAGACAGTATTGCTTGCAGTGGATATAAAATAACAATTGGCAACAGAACATTTTTTGGAAGTAACCACGATGCTTGGTTTACAACACCTCATATTTGGTTTGAAAACACAACAAGTGGTAAATACGGTGCAGCATTTACAGGAGCAAGATTTGACGGAGAAAACGGATATGCACCGCAATCAGGAATGAATGAAATGGGTTTAGCCTTTGAAAGACTTGTTGCCTACCACCCAGTACAAGAAAATTTTACAAACAGAAAGACAATCTCCAACCCGACAAAGTATTTAAAGGATATTCTTCATACTTGCAAGACAGTAGATGAAGTTAAAGAGTATATCAGTAAATACGACCACAGTTATTTTATTGAAGACGTATTTATTTACGTTGACAAATCGGGCAAGTATCTGATTGTTGAGCCTTACACTTTGACAATAGGAAATGAACCAACCTACGTTATAGCCAACTTTTGTCCTTCCATAACGCCAGGACAAAATGCCAATAAACTTGACAGATACCGAAACGGAGTAGCATTTATAAAGAACGGTATTGACACTACACTTGAGTACTGCACCGCCTTATCAGATACTATGCACGTTTGTAGAAAAAAAATTGGTGATGGGACTTTGCTTTCTTCTATTTGGGACTTAAATAATGGGATGGTGAACTTGTATTTCTATCACGACTATAGGACAACCGTTCAATTCAACCTAAGTGAAGAGTTAAAAAAAGGCGACCACATTATTGCGGTAGAAACACTATTTCCGCATAACCCTGAATTTGAAAAATTACGCAATTTCAAAACCCCCAAAGACAGTAATTTAATAGGAGTATTTATAGTTGCTTCCGCTGGATTTTTTTTATTGACTTCAATTTTCTTTCTAATTCAATATTTCAGAAGAAAAGAGAATAAAAAGTATTCTTATATTCAATTATTGTTGTTTCCAGTTGGTATAATCTTGTTTTATTATATGATTGTATTAAGCGGTAGTGTAAATGTATTCTACTTTCCTGCACCATACAAACACCCGACAAATGTTTTTGTAAGTTTGACTTCATACATACCATTTCTATTACTACTGCTTATACTACCTTTTTCTGTGGTTAATTACAGACTATTAAAAGACAATAGTTGGAGTTTCTTAGCAGAGGGACTATTTACCTTAAACAATCTTATTTACATTATTCTCATTGGACTATTTGCATATTGGAAATTTTATGACATTTTCAATTAACAGAACAATGGAAAGAAAAACGGCATATAACACGGGTTTTGCGTCAGGCGGGCTGACGTGCAAACTTGGAGCTTTGTACTTCTAATGAACTTTAGTAATAAATTGAAACCTTGTGCTCCGAAACCCGCCCGAACGCAAAGCCCCGAACCGTCAAACTGTCTAAAAACTCTGCATGTATTTGTTGAATACTTTTTAAAAGGAAGGTAACCACGAACGTACGTATTGATGTATATTTATTGCATGCAATACATACAAGGAACAAACCGAACACAGGCTGTACTGTTTACCGCATT